>NZ_HG315671.1:841350-1473050 GCF_000723205.1 Formosa agariphila KMM 3901
TCGGGTATTTTTCAATATGTTAAGATATTTGCGCTAAAGCGCGGTTGATTAGTTTTCTAAGTGGAAATTAACAATCAACAATTTAAGGTGATTATTGCAATGGGGCTCACCTCTTACCATTCCGAACAGAGAAGTTAAGCCCATTAGCGCCGATGGTACTGCATTGTGGGAGAGTAGGTCGTCGCCTTTTTTATACTAAATCCTCAACATTTATTTGTTGAGGATTTTTTTGCTTTAAATCCAACTTGAAACTCACATTTAAATACTGGGTTTCTGCTTTTCTTCATATATAACAGACTTACTGTTTATTTTCATAAAAACACACTCTAAAATTATTCTATTTATTATCTTCAAACTTTAATAAACTAAATGTTTAATGACGATTAATAAGGAACTTGAATTAGCTTGGGAATTTGTAAACAATACAAATCGTTCTATTTTTTTAACAGGTAAAGCAGGGACAGGAAAAACCACCTTTTTACATCGGTTAAAAGTAAATAGTCTAAAACGTATGGTTGTAGTTGCCCCAACAGGTGTTGCTGCTATAAATGCTAAAGGTGTAACGATACATTCCTTTTTTCAATTGCCGTTTGGTCCTATTTTACCAGATTCAGATTTAAATAATCCTTCAGGTTTTAATAGAAAGTTTAATAAGACTAAAATCAATATCATTAAATCCATGGATTTATTAGTTATTGATGAAGTTAGTATGGTGCGTGCCGATTTACTAGATGGAATAGATAAAACATTACGCCGTTTTAAAAATAGAAATAAAGTTTTTGGAGGTGTACAGGTATTAATGATTGGAGACTTACAGCAGTTATCTCCTGTTATTAAAGAGAACGAATGGCATCTGCTAAAACGATTTTATAATAATGGTTTCTTTTTTAGTAGTCATGCTTATCAGCAGTGCGACCCAATCAGTATTGAACTTAAACACATTTATAGACAAGAAAATCCCACTTTTATTCAAATTCTTAATGAAATAAGGAATAATCGACTTACTGAATCTAGCGCAGCCGAGTTGAATAAAAGATTTATATCTGACTTTACCCCAGAACCTGACTCGGGCTATATATCTCTTACTACACATAATAATAAAGCAGAAGCAACTAATAAGTTAGAGTTAGAAAAACTGAATACAAAAGTGTATACATATACAGCCATTGTTGAAGGTAAATTTCCTGAGTTTTCATATCCTAATAGTGAAATATTAGAACTTAAAGCTGGTGCTCAGGTTATGTTTATAAAGAATGATCCAGGCCAAGATAAACGTTATTTTAATGGTAAGATTGGTAAAATAGTAGATTTAGATCATGATGAAGTTACTGTACGCTGTCCCGGAGACGATTTTAATATTGTTACTAAGGCAGAAGTTTGGGAAAATATTAATTATACAGTAGACAAGGAAACTAAAGCCATAACCGAAGATAAAATAGGTGCATTTACTCAAATTCCTTTACGTTTAGCATGGTCTATAACGATTCATAAAAGTCAAGGATTAACTTTTGAAAAAGCTATTATCGACTCTGGAAGCGCTTTTGCACATGGGCAAACCTATGTTGCATTAAGTCGCTGTAAATCCTTAGAAGGTTTGGTTTTGAAAAGTAAAATAACATCAAATCAAATAATTACTGATAGTAATGTGCTTAGCTTCAATAAGAAATCTGAAGAAAATGAACCTGATGAATACGTCTTGGAACATTCTCAAAAACGATTTCAATTAGATTTAATTGCTGAAGTTTTCGGGTTTTATGATTTTTTATATCCTATAAATCGAATTTTAGATATTTTCTATAAGAACAGATCAAGTCTAGAAGGGAATCTTGAAGCCCCTATGCTTGTTGTTAAAACAGCAATTACTAATTTATTAAAAGTTAGTAATGGATTTAATACGCAACTTAGTCAGCTTTCTTTAGAGGAAAGTGGGTCATTAGAGGAGAGTGAAGTTATACAGTCTCGTTTTAATAAAGCCATAACTTATTTTAAATCTGAAATTGAAAAGTATATAGGTGATTCGATAAAAGCTTTTAGTTTTACTACAGATAATCAGGCTGTAGGTGGAGATATTACTAAAAATATGGATGCAATTGCGGAATTGTATGAGTCCAAGTTGTTTTATTTTAGTGAATTATCTGAGGATTTTACAACTCAAAAACTATTAAAAACTCGGGCTAAAGCTGTGTTTTTAGCTAAAGAAAAACCTCGAAAGTCTCGTAAATCTGTTGTAGACGGTACAATTAATGTAGACTTATTTGAGTTATTGCGTGTACTTAGAAATGAAATTGCATCAGAGCATGATTTGGTTCATTTTCAGGTTTTTTCACAAAAATCGTTATACGAAATGTGCGAAGTTCTACCTTTAACTAAAGACGAACTTTTACAAATTAATGGTATGGGTGCTACACGAGTTGAAAAATATGGAACTGCTATATTAAATGTGATTCGTGATTATTGCGATGAAAATGATATACAAACTCATAGCGAAGACACTATTTTCGATGAGGAGCCAACTAAAGTGCGAGATAAAGTTAATACAAAAGTTAAATCATTAGAATTATTTAAAGCGGGTAAAAATATTGAGGCAATAGCTTTAGATCGGGAACTTAATGAAAATACTATTTTTGGCCATTTAGCTAGTTTTATACCTACTGGCGAAATAAAAGTTACAGATTTAATGTCTAAGGAGACATACGATGATCTCTTAAAACGTATTCCTGAAAAAACATTTGAGAATCTTTCCGATTTAAAAAATCAGTTAGCAGATACTTATAGTTATGCCGAAATTCGACTTGTTTTAAATCTCTTAAATTCTAAAGATGACTAATTAATAGTCGAATTATAATTTCTGTGAATTAATTTTAATTAAAGTTTACAAAACTGTGATGATAAAAATCAATTCAACTGTATTAACGAGCGCACATACTGCTTATGTATTATTCTTAATTTTTTAAGTTCAATACGTAATAGTTTAATAAAATCAGTGCTATTCGTTTTACTCATTTCTAGATGCTTACTGTTGTAATATAGGCGATCTATAAAAAAGCGTAGAGATTTCGCGTATCTTATTTTTAGAATTTGATTTGTTTCATTTTCAGTCTCTACAATTTTAGGAACTAAACCCAACGCATCTATAACTAACTTATCAGCAAATTTATCGATATAATTACCTGACCTATGCATAGACATCATATCCTTATCGTTTGTGATATACGAAGCAATATGTCTTGATAGTTTGAAGACATATAAAGATTTCTGATAGATAATTAAATCGTTTATTTTAGAATTACTTGCGTGTGACATGATATTACTAATTAGTGCAAAATTACTCAGTAAAAATTTAAGTTCGCTTTATAATTATAAGTTTAACATCTCTTTTCGATTAAAACTTGTTTTAATAATACCCTGGCAATACTTCCTATGAATATAACCTATAAATACAGCGGTTTATAAATATTTATTTGAGATTTAATACTTATTTTAATAATTGTGATACCTTAGGTTAGGCGCAGACTAATTATTTGTATAAAGTTTTGGAAAACATGGATTTGATTGTGGAAATGTTTGTTAAATTGACTGAAAGCCATCATTTATTTAATAATTAATAAAATTTAAGACTTTTTAGTTTCAAAAAATTATTATAATTTTATCTACTTATATTTTTCGGTAAAACGTATAAATCACTAATTTACATTAATAGCCTAACTCATGAAAAAAACAACTTTAAAAGATATTGCTAAAGCACTAAATGTATCCGTTTCAACAGTATCTAAAGCCCTTCATGATATTCCAGAAATTAGTGAGGAAACTCGAATTTTAATTCAGAATTATGCTAAGGAAAAAAACTACAGACCTAATTATAATGCTTTAAGTTTAAAAAATAAACGAACTAAAAGTATTGGTGTAATTATTCCTAATATGCTTAATTATTTCTATATGCAAGTGTTACAAGGTATAGAGAAAGAAGCTGCAAAAAATGGCTACAGAATAATGACCTGTATCTCTAATGAGTCCTATCAAAAGGAAGTCGAAATTATCGACATGCTTTCAACAGGAAGTATCGATGGTTTTTTATTAGCTATTTCTAAGGAAACTGAAGCGAATGGAGAAATCAGTCATTTTACAGATACTGTTAAATTTGGATTTCCAATAGTGATGTTTGATCGTGTTTCTGATCAAGTTGAATGTGACAAAATTATAAATGATGATTTAAATGCTACTGCAGATGCGGTAAGTTATTTAGTAAATCAAGGTTGTAAACGTATTGCATTTGTATCACCATTAAAAAAATTAAGTAAAGGACGTATACGATTTGAAGGCTATAAAAAAGGATTGGAACAAAATAATTTACCGTTTAATCCAGATTTAATTATAAACGAATCTGAAGCCGATTATAAAAAATATGCCAATATGATTCGCCCGTTATTCGATCATAAAATTGATGGCATATTATCTACAAACGAATCTTCGGCAGTTTCAGCAATGAAATTAGCTAACGAAAATGGTTATAGTATTCCTTCGGATTTAGCTGTTATTTCATTTTCTAATGGTTTACTAGCTCGTCATTCTAATCCTAAACTAACTTGTGTTAGTCAACATGGAGAAATAATGGGAGCTGCTGCTGTTAAGAAATTAATTGAAAAATTAGAACAGAAGAAAGAAGAAAACAAGCCCTTTACAACAGAACTAGTAGAAACAGATATTGTTGTTCGTGATTCTACGCGTTAAATTATAATTTACTGTTTATCTTTTTGGCTATTCATTCTCCATTTTAAATAGTACAACAAACCAATACAAATTAACATAACCACTGTAGTTGTGTGCCAAGTTATGCTATATCCATATGCAGAGATAAGTTGCATACCAGAGTTATGAGCTATAATATGTGCTATAGAAAAGGCTATACTGTATAAGGCCATATATTCACCTTGATTTCCTTTTTTTGCACGTTGTAAAGCAAATGCATTAGAAAAGGGGAATGCAATCATTTCTCCTATAGTCATAAATAACATACCAATAACTAATACACCTACCCAATTACTTAAGTTTAAAAACATAAAACTTATAGCGGTAAGTATAGAGCCAAAAACCACTAATCCTGTTTTGGTATATAGAGACTTTTCTAAATACTTAACTATTGGCATTTCAAGTGCAAAAATTAAGAATCCGTTCATACCCATTAATAAACCAATCTGAAATTCGGATAAATGATGCACTTCTTTATAATATAATGGAATCGTAGAAAAGTATTGTAAAAATGCAATTCCGAATAATAGCATGGCAAACAGAAAGATGATATAGTTACTATCTTTATAAGCCGATTTTGGATTCTCTATAGTGATTTCGTCTGCAATTCTTGCTTTTTTAGGATGTAGCACATTCAATAATAATATACCAGCTAAAAAGCACGTGATACCATCTACCCAGAATAATCCACCGTAACTTAATGTTACTATTATTAATCCACCAATAGCTGGTCCTGCAGAGAAGCCTAAGTTAATAGCTAGTCTAATTAAGGTTACAGATCTTACTTTGTTTTCGGGTTTACTATATGCACTCAATGCTACAAACATGGCAGGTCTAAACATATCTGCAACAATCATAAGTATAAAAACACCGATAGAAATTTCTAAAAACGTTTTTAAAAATTGTAAAGCAATAAATAGAAATCCAGAGAGAACAAGACTAAAAACCATTACTTTATAATAGCCTATTTTATCGGTTAGTTTTCCGCCTAACCAAGATCCAACAACAGACCCTCCTCCAAATGCACTCATAATCCAACCAACATCTGTAAGTGTAAAATGCAAGTTTTTAGTAAGGTAAAGCGACAAAAAAGGAATTACCATAGTTCCTGCTCTGTTTATAAGTGTAATTAAAGCTAACCACCAAACTTCGGTAGAAAGACCTTTAAAAGTGTTTATGTAATTAGAAAAAATAGTTTTCATTGGTTTTGGTGTGATTAAGTACAAAAAAACGTCCAACTTAAAAGGTTGGACGTTTTTTATATAATATCGAAAATGTTATATACAGAAAGTCCAGTATCTTGGTTTAGATACACGTGTAAGTTTATAAAGCATTTTTCTGATTAACATAATAGATATTTTCAAGTTCAAATCTAGATAAAAATATGATAAGTTGTATTTTTGAATTTAAAATTTATTTAAATGAAATTTCTACTCTATATATGCTTGTTTATTAGTTTGTCGTCTTGTTTTCAAAACAAAGAACCATTACTTGGCGATACACCGTTTCAGAAATCATTAAATAGCAGTTTTAAAGATGCGAGCACATCTCCATTAAAAAAGAAAGATAGAAAAACCTTTAAAGGTTTAGATTTTTTTAAAGTAGACTCAGCTTATATTGTAAAAGCTAAATTAAAACATACACCAAATACTACATTTTTTGCGATGCCAACAACAACAAATCGTATGGCTCAAGAACGTGTTTTCGGAATTGTAAGTTTCAATATTAAAGGAGAAGATTTTGAGCTTAAAATTTACGAAAGTCAAGATTTACTAGATAAAGAAGGTTATGAAGATTATTTGTTTCTGCCTTTTCTAGACTTAACAAATGGCGATTCTACATATGGTGGCGGACGTTATATTGAATTACGAGTAAATGATAAAGTGCGTGATAGTATAATAACTATAGATTTTAACACGGCGTTTAACCCATATTGTGCTTATAACGAAAAGTATTCCTGTCCAATTGTACCTCGTGATAATTTTATTGATACTGAAATTAAAGCAGGAGTAAAGGCTTTTATTAAAGAATAGAAATTCTAAGATTTAGCAACATCATTTTATCACATTAGTTGCTATGGTCTTGAAATTGAAAAATTACATAACGGTATTTATGTATTTACAAGGTATCGTTATCATCTTCCAAAGGCAATTTTAGGTTTCGTAAGTCTAAAGGAATTGAGTCGGTTTCATTACCTATTGCGACATAGATTTCGGTAATCCAATCTGCTGGATTAATTTTATATTTCGGATTAGTAACGTAGGTTTCTAACATTAAATTTTCATTAGATTTTTCAATACCATTCGTTTCTAAATGCTCGAAAGTTTTTTTCCATGCCTTATCTAAATGGTCATAATCTCCTTTTAAAGTCGTTTTTAGTGTTCTAAAAGAAGGTAATAATCCAGTTAGTATATCAGGTTCGGTTGTTATTACTTGCGTTGTTGTAGGTATACAATACGAAAATATTACGGCATCATTTTCCGTATCTAATTTATTGTAAAGTACAAAAGGGAATCCAGCCATAGGAATGTTGTTTTCGATAACATACTCAGTAAGTTCTGGTTTAATGGCTTGTATTTTATCTTGTAAGTTAGCAAGTTTACACGAAGTGGTTTTGTATAAATAATAACTTCCGCTATGGTTTGTAATTCCATTTATGGTAATGCTATACACTTTCATGCTAGCAGAAATTAAAGAGTCTAATTGATTTAAACTGGTTTCGAATTTTGGAGCAAGTTCATCTTCAAGAGTTCCAAAGAATGCATAATAGGCTTTCTTTTTAAAAGGTATGTTTTTGCTTGCCATTCCAAATGTTACTGTAGATGTTTTAGCAGAAACTGAATCTATTTCCCAGTTTAATTGAGATACTGGATATTCAGGAAATACAATTTTTTGATGAATTTGAGATGGTTTCGATACTTCGGTAGTTGTTATTCTTCCAATAGCATTATCGTGTAACCAGGTGTAGTCTTTAGTATTTAAAATGGAGTCAGATGTACTTGTTTTTTTCCAAGGTACCCAAGTGCCCCAATTATTTAAGTTGTTAATGTAATTATAGACTACTTCTTGCGGCGCATCAAAAGTTTTTGTTTTTGAAAAGCTAATATCGTTTGGTTGCACAGCAACATAAATTGCCGAACCTATAAACGCAATTAATAGTATGAATAAAATATATTTGGTGGATTTCATTTGTGTAACGTTGAATAGAATCAAAGATAATCAATTTTATTCCATTTTTTTTAAAAGTGTATTCGTTCTTTAATGCAGATACCCCTTAAATATTTCGTGCATAAAGTTATAGCCTTTAGCCGTGTAAGCTGTTTAAAAGATACGATAGAGAATAAACAGTTGTCTTTATCGAATAACGTAAAATAGTAACCTTAATTTTGTTGTTGAAAAAAGAAAAGATTGTGTAGTGTGCGCCAGGTAAATAAATTATAATTCCGTTGATTTTTAACCTTTAAAGATTAATTTTATACAGATAATAAATAATAAGAAGGCAATAAACCCAATTAACACCCAAATACTACCACTATAATGTTTCTTGTGTAGTGCGAAATCTTTTTTGTAGGTATAAAAAATAGAGATAGCAAAAACAATGAAAAATATGATTCCAAAAATCATTTGACCTTTTGTAAACATGGGGTAATGTGCGAATTAATTATAAATTGGGCGCGTAAATTGTAAAAAGTTGAAATTACACTCTAAAACAAAGATTTCATTGTAAAGTTTTCAACTTTGTAAATGTAAACAAAAAAACAATATTTTAATAACATGAAGGATAAAATAGAATCAGTAAAGGCTTTTCATACTGCTTTTAAATTAGGATATAGCGAAACTCAACGTGCCGATTTAGGGGAAAGCAAAAACAAGTTGCGTTATAATTTAATGAAGGAAGAAAATGAAGAATACCTAGAGGCTGTAAATAATAAAGATCTTGTAGAAGTAGCAGATGCCCTAGGCGATATGCTATATATATTATGCGGAACAATTATAGAGCACGGTTTACAGCATAAAATTGAAGCTGTATTTAACGAAATACAACGTAGTAATATGAGTAAGTTAGACGATAATGGTGAACCTATTTATAGAGCAGACGGAAAAGTATTAAAAGGGCCTAATTTTTTCGAGCCAGATTTAGCTTCTATTCTAGAGGAATAAAAAAAGAGCGACTAAATTTAGTCGCTCTTTTTGGTATTATATACTTTCTCTCCAACCGTAAGGGTCTTCAGTTTTATTATATTGTATGCCGTTTAATTTTTCTTTAAAAGTATCGGAATAGCGTTTGTCTTGTTTTGGTATCTCGAACAATTCTCCCTTATGAGAGAATGCAGAAATAGGACTTACAACCGCAGCAGTTCCAGAACCAAAAATCTCTTTAAGAGAACCATTTTTACTCGCTTCAACAATTTCGGTAACCTTTACAGGTCTAACGTCTACAGTAATACCAGAATCCTGAGCAATTTGAATAATACTTTTACGAGTAATTCCGTCTAAAATACGCTCGCTCGTTGGAGCAGTAACTAGAGTGTCATTAATTCTAAAAAACACATTCATTGTACCCGCTTCTTCTAGGTACTCATGTTTATCGGCATCTGTCCAAATAATTTGCTGGAAACCTTCTTGATTTGCAAGATTAGTAGGATAAAACTGTGCCGCATAATTACCTGCTGCTTTAGCATAACCAACACCGCCGTTAGCCGATCTACTAAACTGTTCGGCTACTAAAACGCGAACATCTCCAGAATAATAGGACTGTGCAGGAGAACAAATAATTAAGAATTTGTATTCTACTGCAGGTGATGCTGCAATAGCAGGTTCTGTAGCAATAACAAATGGTCTAATGTAAAGTGAATTTCCAAAACCTGGCTTTACCCAATCCTTATCTAAATTAATAAGTGCTTTTAATCCATCCATAAACACATCTTCTGGGAATGCAGGCATAGCCAGACGTTCTGCAGATTTGTTTATACGTGCCAAATTATCTTTCGGTCTAAATAACCAGACGTCGTCATTATCATCTTTATACGCTTTCATACCTTCAAAAACGGCTTGACCGTAATGAAAAACACGTGCCGAAGGATCTAAAGTTAATGGGGCATAAGGTGTAATTTCTGGCTTCTGCCATACACCATCTTTAAAATCACATGTAAACATATGATCTGTAAACACTTTTCCAAAAGACAAATTTTCAAAATCAACATCTTGTATCTTGCTCGTATTTGCTTTTGTAATTTCAATTGAATTAGTCAAAATATTACAATTTACTTAATTAAACAGTATTCTAAATTATAGTATAAAAGTAGTACAAAAATTTTAAAAGTGTTTTAAAAATCGTGTATATTTACGTCTTATTTTAACTGCTAATCGAGTTCGTATTACTTTCAATTAGATTTGAAATTTTAATGAATATTTCGTAATTTATAGTGTATTGGAACGTAAAATTATTACTACAGCCGATGGTTCTTCAACCATTTATTTGCCAGATTTAGATGAAACCTATCATTCTAGGCACGGTGCTATTCAAGAGGCTATACATGTGTTTATTAAATCGGGATTAGAATTTTGGCTGAGTAAAAATCCAGAATCACACCATCTTAATATTTTAGAAATTGGATTTGGAACGGGACTAAATGCCTTTTTAACCTGTTTGCAAGCCGAAGAGTTACAGTGTAATATAGCATATACTGGTGTCGAGGCTTACCCTGTATCTCAAGCAGATTTAGAACATATAAATTATGCCAACGAAATTTCGTCTGGTACTCAAGAATCTGTTTTTAAGAAACTTCATGCTGTAGATTGGGAAATCCTGCAAGATATTACCAGTCGATTTAAAATATTAAAACAAGAAAAAACCTTTGCCGATATTACAGATGAAGCTATACATGATCTAATCTATTTTGATGCATTCGGACCACGAGTGCAACCAGAATTATGGGGAGAATCTGTGTTTAATATCATGATTAAGGCTTTAAAGCCAGGTGGTATATTAGTTACATATTCTGCACAAGGTAATGCCAGACGTGCTATGCAAGCTGTAGGGTTTTTAGTAGAACGCATTCCAGGACCTCCAGGAAAACGAGAAATGTTACGAGCCCGAAAACCTTTTTAAATTTTAAAGATGAAGCCAATTATAGAAGACGAGTTGTTTAAAAATGAAGATTATAGAAGAACTCCGTTAACTATATCCGACTACGACAATTGTTCATTCGAACAGTGCGATTTTTCTAACGGAAATCTATCAGGAATTGTATTTAACGAATGCGAGTTTATAGATTGTAATTTAAGTAATACCACAATTAAAAACACCACATTTAACGATGTTACATTTTCTGGATGTAAATTATTAGGCTTAGAATTTAAGCATATAAATACATTTTTAATGCGATTTAGTTTTAGTAATTGTAATTTACAAATGACTCAATTCGATTTTTTAAAACTGAAACAAACCTTATTTGTGAATTGCGAATTACAACAGGCAACTTTTAATGGAACCGATTTATCTCAAGCTGTTTTCGACGAAAGTAATTTACAAGACACCTTGTTTGATGATGCTAATTTAGAAGGAGCTCATTTTCAAACCGCTTATAATTTTAATATCGATCCAGAACGTAATAAAATGCAAGGAGCTAGGTTTTCAAATTCAGATTTAGAAGGACTCTTACAGAAATATAAACTTAAAATTGATTAATTGAGTTTATAATATTTTACTAAAATTTACTCAGATTACTGTTAAACCTTACTTAATCACTATGCTAAGGACTATTGTATTTGGTATTTTTGATAAAAAATAGAATATGGGTGTTTTAATTACTGGCGCAACCGGACTTTTAGGAACTAGAATCGTGGAGCTTTGTCTTCAAAAGGATGTGCGTGTAAAATATTTAACCACCAGTAAAGAAAAAATTGTTAGTAAAAAGAATTACAAAGGTTACTATTGGAATCCTGAAACTAACGAAATAGATACAGACTGCTTTAAAGATGTAAAAGTCATTATACATTTAGCAGGAGGAACAGTTTCTAAACGCTGGACACCTTCAAACAAAAAAGAAATTTTAGATAGTCGGGTTATATCTACACGAGTATTGCATCGCGGAATACGCTCGTTACCTAATCATAATGTGTTACAAATTATTTCGGCTAGCGGAATAAATATTTATCCAGATTCGCTAACCAAATATTATAATGAAAGTGAAACTGAAACAGACGATTCCTTCTTAGGTGATGTTGTAAAAGCTTGGGAAGCCGAAGTCGATACGTTTTTCGGATTAAATATAAAAGTTGCTAAAGTACGAATAGGACTTGTACTGTCTAATGATGGTGGTGCATTTCCAGAATTTAAAAAACCTACAGAGCTAGGCTTAGGAGCTGTTTTTGGTAAAGGGGAGCAATGGCAATCTTGGATTCATATAGACGATGTGGTTCGTGTGTTTATGTATTTATTAAAATATTGTGGAGAAGGCACGTTTAACGCTGTGGCTCCAAACCCAGTGACTCAATCGGAATTAATAAAATCTATAGCCAAAACTATGGATAAACCTATGTTTTTACCAAACATACCTCGAGTGGTCATGAAGTTGGTTTTAGGCGAAATGCACGATTTGCTTTTTTCTAGTCAGCGTGTTAGTAGTAAAAAGATAGAAGAAGAAGGGTTTGTTTTTAAGTATCCAAACTTACAACCTGCACTTTTAGAATTGTTATCATAAAAAAAGACTATCCTTTTAGATAGTCTTTTCGTGTTTTCATAATATTAATTTAATGCTAAGATTTCGAAGCATTAATTTCAATAGTTAATTCTACTCCGTCGTTAATAAATTTATCACCTAAATTATCGAAAACAGATTTAGACCCGAAGTTTACACCCCAAAGTGTTCTATCAATTGTAAAGGTTTCGCTAACCAAACTTAAAGATTCTCCGTCTACAGTAACGGTTACTGGAAAAGATACATTTTTCTCAATATCTTTCATCTTTAAGTTACCAGAAAGCATTGTTTTACCAGCGTCATTTTTAGAAACTCCTGTAACTACAAAACTTGCTGTAGGATATTTGTTTACATTAAAAAAGTCACCTTCTTTACCTTCAACAGTTCCTTTTAAGTGCGCTTCAAGGTTGTCTTTTTTATCTCCGTCAACATCTAAAGCGACTATACTATTCATGTCTATTACAACAGTACCGCTTTGTATACTGTTATCTGTGGCAGATAAAGTACCCGATTCAATGTTAATGGTTCCGTTGTGTGTGCCTGTAGGTTTAAAACCTTTCCACTCAATAGTAGATTTTTCTGTGTTAATCTTGTATTCGGTAGAAGCATTTGCGCTTGTAGCAACAGGTTCTGCTGCTGTAGTACCGGCTTCTTTAGCTTTATCTTTACAAGATGTAACAGAAACTCCAATTGATAATACACATAGTAGTGTTAATAATCTATTTTTCATAATACTTCTTTTTACGATTAAATTCAAAAATAACTAAAAAGGAATGACTAGTGAAAAAAACATAAAATTTATTTGTGACATTTTGGCAAATATTGAAAGATGGCAGTACTTTTGCCTTTAATGGATAGTGTTTATTTTAAATTAGAAAGACATGAGTAAAGAAGAGAATCAAAAAGACGTAGAAGTCGACAATATAGAAGAACAAGTAGAAGGTCAGGTAGAAGATCAAGTCGTTGAAAATCAAGAAGTATCTGTAGAAGAGGAATTACAGATAAAATTGAAGGAAGAGAAAGACAAATTTCTAAGATTATTTGCTGAGTTCGAAAATTATAAAAAACGAACGTCTAAAGAACGTATTGAATTATTTAAAACTGCCAACCAAGATGTCATGGTTGCGTTATTACCTGTTTTAGATGATTTTGACCGTGCTTATAGCGAAATTTCAAAAACAAAAGAAAAAGATCTTTTAAAAGGGGTGGAGTTAATAAACAATAAGTTTAGAAATGTACTTCAATCTAAAGGTTTAGAAGTTGTAGAAGTCGCTGCTGGAGATACTTTTAATGCAGATCACCATGAAGCAATTACTCAAATTCCTTCTCCAACACCAGACTTAAAAGGAAAAATTATAGATGTTATTGAAAAAGGTTACAAATTGGGAGAAAAGGTAATCCGGTTTCCTAAAGTGGTAATAGGACAATAACACATTCACATTATAAATTATAGTGTAAAAAATATTAACGGTCGAAAGTGACACACACAATGAAGAGAGATTATTACGAAATTCTAGGAGTTAGCAAAAGTGCAACTGGGGCTGAAATAAAAAAAGCTTACAGAAAAAAAGCGATTGAGTTCCACCCAGATAAAAATCCAGATAACAAAGAAGCTGAAACCAAGTTTAAGGAAGCAGCAGAAGCTTACGAAATTTTAAGTAACCAAGACAAAAAAGCAAGATACGATCAATTCGGTCACCAGGCATTCGAAGGTGGTGGCGGAGGCTATGGTGGTAGCGGCCATATGAATATGGACGACATCTTTAGCCAGTTCGGTGATATTTTTGGTGGCGGTGGCTTCGGCGGCGGCGGATTTTCAGGCTTTGGTGGTGGCGGTGGTCAACGCCGAGTTAAAGGGAGTAACCTTAGAATTCGTGTAAAATTAACGCTAGAAGAAATTGCTAACGGTGTAGAAAAGAAAGTTAAAGTTAGACGTAAAGTACAAGCTGAAGGGACTACTTATAACACATGTTCTACGTGTCAAGGTTCTGGTCAAGTTACTCGTATTGCTAATACTATTTTAGGTCGTATGCAAACTGCAGCACCTTGTACAGCATGTGGAGGATCAGGGCAAACTATCGATAAAAAACCTAAAGATGCAGATGCTCAAGGGTTAATAGTAAAAGAAGAAACTGTTTCTATTAAAATTCCAGCAGGAGTTGTAGATGGTATGCAACTTAAAGTTACAGGAAAAGGTAACGAAGCTCCTGGTGCTACGGGTATTTCTGGTGATCTTTTAGTTGCTATCGAAGAAGAAGTACATGAAAATTTACAACGTGAAGGCGATAATCTTCATTTTGATTTATATGTAAGTGTTCCAGATGCTGTTTTAGGAACATCTAAAGAAATAGAAACTGTAACAGGAAAAGTCCGTATTAAAATTGAAGCCGGTACACAATCTGGTAAAATTTTACGTTTACGCGGAAAAGGTATTCCTAACATTAATGGTTACGCTAAAGGAGATTTATTAGTGCATGTTAATGTATGGACTCCTAAAACATTAAATAAACAACAAAAAGAATTTTTTGAAACCATGCGTGAAGATGATCATTTTTCACCAAAACCAGAAAGTTCAGATAAGTCATTTTTTGAGAAAGTAAAAGATATGTTTTCTTAAATATATAAGGCTTTATACATGTTAAAACATCCACCTCTATAGGGTGGATGTTTTTGTTTTGTGTATTTCGTAAAATATATATTAAAAAATTATGTGATTTGTAATATAAAGTATTATATTTGAGTAATTACTAATTTAGTTTAGTAAAATTTTTCTTTTTCATAGCAATTTTTTTCCCATCCTTAGGTTTATTTAAGGGTGGGTTTTGTGTTTATAGAGATAACGGGTTTTTAGTAACTATTATTAAACATGTTGTCTTACATTTAATATATTTACACACTCAATTAACTAAACGCACGAATGCATAATATTTTAGAGGCGCATAATATTTCTAAAAAATTTGGAGATTTTACAGCGCTTAATCAAGTTTCCATAAACGTACCTCAGGGCAGTATTTTTGGCTTATTAGGTCCAAATGGTGCAGGAAAAACCACATTAATCCGTATAATAAATCAAATTACCATGCCAGATTCTGGACATGTAATTTTAGACGGAGAAGCTTTAAAAAATCATCATATACAAGATATCGGGTATTTACCAGAAGAGCGTGGTTTGTATAAATCTATGAAAGTTGGCGAGCAAGCTTTATACTTGGCACAGTTAAAAGGGTTAAGTAAAGCAGAAGCTAAAAAGCGACTACATTATTGGTTTGACCGTTTAGATATTGGAGATTGGTGGAATAAAAAAATTCAAGAGTTGTCTAAAGGGATGGCTCAAAAAATTCAATTTGTGGTTACTGTTTTACACGAACCTAAATTATTAATTTTCGATGAACCTTTTTCTGGATTCGACCCTATAAATGCTAACCTTATTAAGGATGAAATTCTTCGCCTTAGAGACAATGGAGCTACCGTAATTTTTTCCACCCACCGTATGGAATCTGTAGAAGAATTATGCGACCACATTGCATTAATACATAAATCGAATAAAATTCTTGACGGAAAGTTAACAGAAATTAAAAGAGCTAATAAAGATAACTCGTACGAAATTGGAGTGAAGACTTCAAATATTGATGCTTTACATAAAGAGTTAACCGAAAAATTTGATGTGTCGCCTGCACAATTTAAAACCATAGACGAACAATTAAAAGTGAATGTAAAATTAGGAGATAGCGGAAATCCTAACGAATTTTTAAAGTATTTAACTACAAAAGGAGAAGTATCTCATTTTGTTGAATTGTTACCAAGTACCAACGATATTTTTATAAAAGCCATTCAGAATAATAGCTAAACATGAATCATTTACCACTCATAATTAAAAGAGAGTATTTAACGAAAGTTAAAAATAAAGCATTTATTGTGATGACTATTTTAAGTCCTGTAGTGTTAATTGCACTAATTGCAACAGTGACGTATTTATCGCAAATTAGTAATAATAAAGTGCGAACCATTGCTATTCTAGACGAGTCAGGTTTGGTTGCTAATGCATTTAAAGATACAGAAACTACCAAGTATAAGTTTTTAAAAAATATAGATTTAGAAGCTGCTAAAGTGCTGGTTAATGCACAAGAAGATTACGGTTTATTGCATATTGAAAAAAGTGACGACATTAATTATTTAGAAAATCATGTGAAATTTTATTCAGAAGATTCACCGTCTCTATCTATAGTGTCGAGTTTAGAAAGTAAAGTAGAAAAATCGTTAACCGATGTAAAATTAGTGCAAGTTGGTGTCGATTTAGATAAAATAGAATCGGCTAAAATAGATGTTAGTATCATTCAGGAAAATTTTTCAGGAGAGAAAACATCTAAAGTAGAAAGTATTATCAAATTAGCGTTTGGTGGTGCAGCCGGCTATTTGCTATTTATGTTTATCATTATATATGGTAATATGATTATGCGTAGTGTTATCGAAGAAAAAACCAGTCGTGTTATCGAAGTAATTATTTCGTCGGTAAAGCCTATGCAACTCATGTTGGGAAAAATTATTGGAACTTCACTAGCGGGAATCACTCAAATTATTATTTGGATTATTTTAGGAGGTTTGTTAACAGGATTGGTTGGAATAATTTTTGGAATAGATATGAGTCAGACGCCACAAAATCAAGTCATCGAACAATCTATAGTAAATCAGCAATTAAACGGACAAATAGAAACCATTCTTTCAGGATTTTATCATCTACCGTTAACCAATTTAATTATTGCTTTCTTATTATTTTTCATTGCAGGTTACTTATTATATAGTTCAATGTATGCTGCTATTGGAGCCGCTGTAGATAATGAAACCGATACCCAACAATTTGTATTTCCTATATTAATGCCATTAGTGTTATCGGTTTATATTGGTTTCTTTACGGTAATCGAAGATCCTCATGGAACCATTTCAACTATTTTTTCGTTTATACCATTAACGTCTCCAGTGGTTATGCTTATGCGTATTCCATTTGGCGTTCCAATCTGGCAACAATTATTATCGTTGTTACTTTTAATTGGATCTTTTTTACTGACTGTTTGGTTTGCCGCAAAAATTTATCGTGTTGGAATTTTAATGTACGGAAAGAAACCAACATATAAGGAGTTGATTAAATGGATTAAATATTAATTGTTTAGAGTGAAATAATTTCAGAATTTTTAACGTAAATAAACGTGTAAATAATATAACGTTCAACAGTTATAGAATTAGAATAATAGTAGTGTGAATTCATTTTAATAGACACTGTTAAAAAAAATATGTATGCCAAAGATTTTAATTATTGAAGATGAAGCAGCCATCCGTAGAGTGTTGGTTAAAATTTTATCAGAAGAAAATGATACCTACGAGTTGGAAGAAGCTGAAGATGGATTAGTAGGTATAGAAAAAATTAAAAAAGAGGATTATGATTTAGTGTTGTGTGACATTAAAATGCCAAAAATGGATGGGGTAGAAGTTTTAGAAGCAACAAAACTTTTAAAACCAGAAATACCTATGGTCATGATTTCTGGTCATGGCGATTTAGACACAGCTGTGCAAACCATGCGTTTAGGTGCCTTTGATTATATATCGAAACCACCAGATTTAAACCGATTATTAAATACGGTTAGAAATGCCTTAGACCGAAAGGAACTTGTGGTTCAAAATAAAATTCTTAAAACTAAAATCAGCAAGAATTATCAAATGATTGGTGAAAGTCCAGCCATAGCAGATATTAAAGATATTATTGAAAAAGTAGCACCTACAGAAGCTCGTGTATTAATTACAGGTGCTAATGGTACAGGTAAAGAACTTGTAGCACATTGGTTACATCAAAAAAGCGAACGTGCTGGCGGTCCAATGATAGAAGTTAACTGTGCTGCGATACCAAGCGAATTAATAGAAAGTGAATTGTTTGGTCATGTTAAAGGGGCTTTTACTAGTGCGAATAAAGACCGTGCAGGAAAGTTTGAAGCCGCTAATGGAGGAACCATTTTTCTAGATGAAATAGGAGACATGAGTTTATCTGCTCAAGCAAAGGTATTGCGTGCGCTTCAAGAAAATCGTGTGCAACGTGTAGGTAGCGATAAAGATATAAAAGTAGATGTGCGTGTAATTGCTGCAACAAATAAGGATCTTAAAAAGGAAATAGAAGAGGGGCGTTTTAGAGAAGATTTATACCACAGGTTAGCAGTGATTTTAATTCAGGTACCGGCCTTAAACGATAGACGTGACGATATTCCGTTATTAGTCGAATATTTTTCAAACAAAATTGCAAACGAACAAGGCACGGCAAATAAGGCTTTTTCTGAAGATGCTTTAGCATTATTAAAGTCTTACGATTGGTCTGGAAATATCCGTGAACTTCGTAATGTGGTGGAACGTTTAATTATTTTAAGTGGCGCTACAGTTGAAGAAAACGATGTAAAATTATACGCTACTAAATAAGGACATTAGTAGCTTATCGAAAGAGGCTCTTAGCAATATGCTTGGAGCCTCTTTTTTTTTGTTCCTAAAAATTAAGAATACGGTTTAAATATATAGATGATACCCTAGGTTGCCCTTTAAAGCTATTGATATTGCTCAAAAAATCGTTAAAAAATCAACAAAACAAATCAAATGTGCCATTAATAAAAATCATTTTTGTTTTTTAGTAGTATTAAATTTCTAAAGCAGACTCTTATTATGAAAGACATTCACATTAAAGATTTTAAAATTGATTCTAAAATAAATATTAAAGACCTAAATACTAAGGTTGATTTGGATGCTTCCGAAAAGAAGATAGAAAAGGAATTAGAAAAAATTAGAGTGAAATTAGGCGACCTTCAGAATACCATGTATGCACATGGTAAATATGCAGTTTTGGCATGTTTTCAAGGTATGGATACAGCCGGAAAAGACAGCTTAATACGTGAAGTGTTTAAAGATTTTAATGTTAGAGGTATCGATTGTCATAGTTTTAAATCGCCAACAGATTTAGAGTTGAAACATGATTATTTGTGGCGTCATTATTTACGATTACCAGCACGTGGTAAATTTGGAATCTTCAACAGAACACATTATGAGAATGTGTTAGTTACTCGAGTCCATCCAAATTATATATTGAGCGAAAACATCCCTACAGTGAATGACATTTCAGATGTAGACGATACGTTTTGGGATACCCGTTTTAATGAAATTAATAATTTCGAGCGTACAATTTCTAACAGTGGGACAATTATTTTTAAATTCTTTCTTAACCTGTCTAAAGACGAACAACGCGACAGATTAATTCGTCGATTAGACAAGAAAAGCAAAAACTGGAAGTTTTCATCAGACGATTTAAAAGAACGTGCCTTATGGGATAGTTATCAATCCTGCTACGAAGATGCCATAAATAGAACGTCGACCACAAATGCACCTTGGTATAATATTCCTGCCGATAATAAACCTGCAGCGCGTTTAATTGTAGCCACTATTCTTTATAATACGCTTAAAGAATATCATGATATTCAAGAACCAGAACTCGATGCAGAAACAGAATCGCATATAGAAACATATAAAAAACAATTACTAAGCGAGTAGTATTTTCTATGAGCTAATTAATATTATACCCCTTAAATTATTTATGAAAAACATAATTATCTTAATTGCCTTATGTTTAGGTAGTCACATCTTCGCTCAATCTGATGAAGATATATTAAAACAAATTTACAAATCGGCTTTAGTAGAGGGTAAAAGCTATTCTTGGTTAGAAACATTATCTATAGATATTGGCGGCCGCTTGTCGGGATCATTAAATGCAGAACGTGCGGTAGAATGGGGAAAAGCTGAATTAGATTCTTTAGGATTAGATAAGGTTTGGTTACAACCTGTTATGGTGCCAAAATGGGTGAGAGGTGCTAAAGAATTTGCGTATATAAAAGCCAGTAGTGGAGAAACTACAAATGTGAATATATGTGCATTAGGAGGTTCTGTATCTACTAATCCATTAGGACTTACTGCTAAAGTTATAGAGGTTAAAGATTTTGAAGAATTAAAGCGTTTAGGGGAAGCCGAAGTAAAAGGTAAAATAGTATTTTATAACCGTCCGATGCAACCCGATTTAATAAATACGTTCGAGGCATATGGTGGTTGTGTTGACCAACGTTATATGGGAGCTGTAGAAGCAGCTAAATATGGAGCAGCAGGTGTTATTGTAAGATCTATGACGTTAAGTTTAGACGATATGCCTCATGCAGGAAGTATGACTTATGGAGATTTACAAGTGTCGGATCGTATTCCTTCTGCAGCAATTAGTACCAAAGATGCCAATCTATTAAGTAGTATGTTGCATTTAGATAAAAACTTAGAGTTTTATTTTAAGCAAAATTGTAAACAATTAAAAGATGTTAAATCTTACAATGTTATAGGTGAGATTACGGGGTCTCAATTTCCTAATGATTACATTATTGTAGGTGGACATTTAGATTCTTGGGATTTAGGAGATGGTTCTCACGACGATGGTGCAGGAATTGTACAATCTATGGAAGTGCTCCGATTGTTTAAAACATTAAAAATTAAACCAAAACACAGTATTCGCGTAGTCATGTTTATGAATGAAGAAAATGGTTTAAGAGGTGCAACCGAATATGCAAAAGTAGCAACAACGAATGGCGAAAATCACATCATGTCTTTAGAAAGTGATTCTGGCGGATTTACTCCAAGAGGATTTTCTTTCGATTGTAGTGATGCAACTTTTAATAAGGTATTAAGTTGGAAGCCTTTATTTAAACCATATTTAATTCATTATTTCGAAAAAGGTGGGTCTGGAGCAGATGTAGGACCTTTAAAAAACGATACCAATGTAACGGCAGGTTTACGACCAGATTCTCAACGTTATTTTGATCATCATCATTCGGCTAGCGATACTTTCGATGCCGTAAATAAAAGAGAGTTAGAATTAGGTGCGGCATCTATGGCTTCACTTGTTTATTTGTTCGACAAACACGGAATCTAATCTCTAAATACATTTAAAAATTGAAAATATTTTTTTCACTTAGCTTGTTATTTTTTACCATGACCCTTACTGCACAACAAACTCAAGAGTTACTATATTACGAAATTCCGGAATATCCAGAAACCTATACCGCTGGTACTGTGGTGGGGCGTTCTATAGATGCCCTAGGATTTCGATTCTATTGGGCTACAGAAGGATTAACTACAACAGATTTAGAATATAAATTGAATGAAGATGGACGTTCTACTTTAGAAACAATTACTCACATTCATGACCTTTCAACTATTCTTAGAGATGCCGCTTTACAAGTGCCTCACATTAAAGAAACTTTAAAAAAGCCATTAACTTATTTAGAATTAAGAACACAAACCTTAATGAATTTAAAAACGGCTGCCGATTTGTTTAAAGAAGCTAAAGATTTAGAACAGTATAGTTTAATTTTTCAAAGTCCAACTGGTGTAAGAACTGTTCCTTTCTGGAATGCTATTAACGGTCCTATTGAAGATTCTGTATGGCACTGTGGACAGATAGCATCATTTAGAAGAGTGACAGGAAATCCTTTAAATTCTAATGTAAATCATTTTATGGGAACAGTGAGAGAATAATCTATTTTTAGTATAAAGAATACAACGTTAAACACGCGTATACATAAAGCGCCCTTGAAACTATTTTCAAGGGCGCTTTATGTTTTAAAATTTAAGAATGTAAGTTTATTTTAAATCAATTCTCGAAATCGTTAACAGAGTTTTTAAAAAGTAGTCTGTAAGTGCATTTTTATAGGTAATATAGATGTAAACCATACATGGTTAACGCTGATGTAATTCAGATTTTTATGAATTTAATTTCAACATATTTGTCTTCGTTTTTATAGAATAAACAACTGATTGTTATGCGTTTGTCCTCTGTTGTTTCGTCATGTTTTTGGTGTTAATTGTGCTTAGTATTAAAATAGTGGATTACAAATTTTCTATTTTTTCAAAATACAAACCACCTAACAATAACTTTATATTGAAGTATTTCTACTACAAAAAACGAAATAGTATATTAAAACATTAAATAAACATTATAAAATTCATTAATTTTACCATTCAATTTTAATAATGATTATGGATTCTGTAAAAGAAAGTATTAAGGAGTTGGGATATATTCCAGTATCGGAAGATGCAAAGAATATAGATTATGTGGCAGAAATTAAAAAGCTAAAAAAGGAGAAGAATGCCGTCATTTTAGCGCATTATTATCAAGAGCCAGCAATTCAAGATTTGGCAGATTATGTGGGAGACAGTTTAGGACTGTCTTATAAAGCAGCAGAAACCGATGCTGATTTAATTGTGTTTGCTGGGGTTCATTTTATGGCCGAAACAGCAAAGATTTTAAATCCGAAGAAAAAGGTAGTTTTACCAGATTTATATGCAGGATGTTCGTTAGCAGATTCTTGTAGTGCTGAAGATTTAGCAACATTCAAGAAAAAATATCCAGGTCATATTGTTATTACTTATGTCAATACATCGGCAGAAGTTAAAGCTATTAGCGATTTAACTTGTACATCGTCTAACGCTAAAAAGATTGTTGACTCTGTACCTTTAAATCAACCAATAATATTTGCGCCAGATAGAAATTTAGGAGCTTGGATTCAAAAAGAAACAGGTCGTGATATGGTGTTATGGGATGGTGCGTGTATTGTTCACGAGGCATTTTCTATGGATAAACTATTAGCTGTTCATAAAGAAAATCCGAAAGCAAAAATTATTGCTCACCCAGAATCTGAAGCACATTTATTAAAAATTGCCGAATATGTAGGGTCTACAGCAGGACTTATTAATTATGTGAAAACCAGTCCAGCAAACGAGTTTATTGTGGCTACGGAAGCAGGTATTTTACATGAAATGCAAAAAGAAGTCCCTAATAAAATTTTAATTCCGGCACCAGCAAAGGAAAATAATACGTGTGCGTGTAGCGAATGTGCTTATATGAAAATGAATACACTTCAAAAATTATACATGTGTATAAAGCATGAATTACCAGAAATTCATGTAGACGAAGCTATTCAAAAACAAGCATTAATTCCTATACAGCGTATGCTAGAAATTTCTTCAAAATAAGAATGAGTCAACATAATACAGATTACTTAATATTAGGATCGGGAGTAGCTGGTCTTACAACAGCCATTCGTTTGGCTAAATCTTTGCCTAATAAAGAAATTTTAGTTGTTACTAAAGCCAATAAAAGTGAATCGAATACCAAATATGCTCAAGGTGGTATTGCTGTAGTTTGGGATAAATTGGATTCTTTTGAAGACCATATAAAAGATACCATGATTGCAGGAGAGTATCATAACGATCCTGAAGTTGTAAAAATGGTTATTGAAGAAGCACCAGATTGTATGAGGCAATTAATGTCTTGGGGAGCCGATTTCGATTATGGTGTAGGTGGAGAATTCGACTTAGGAAAAGAAGGCGGACATTCGGCAAATCGTATTATTCATCATAAAGACATTACGGGTTTAGAAATTGAGCGCACACTTTTAGATCAGGTGGCTAGTTTAGAAAATATAAAAGTTTTACCGTATCATTTCGCCATCGATTTAATTACAGATCACCAGTTAAAAGATTCAGAGTTTGAAGAAGGACATAATATTAGGTGTTATGGTGCATATATAATGAACCAAAAAACCAATGCTATTGAACCTTATATTGCGAATAAAACTATTTTATGTGCAGGAGGAATTGGTCAGGTGTATGCTTCTACAACCAATCCGTTAATCGCTACAGGCGATGGAATTGCTATGGCATACCGTGCTTTAGCAAGAATAAAAGATATGGAGTTTGTACAATTTCATCCTACTGCTTTATTCGAGCCAGAACAAAGTCCTTCGTTTTTAATTTCGGAAGCTGTTCGTGGATTTGGAGCTTATTTGAAAAATAAAAAAGGAGAACGCTTTATGCTTGATATTGATGAGCGTGCCGAATTAGCACCGCGCGATATTGTTGCAAGAGCCATAGATAACGAAATTCATACCACAGGTGAGCGTCATGTGTATTTAGATTGTACGCACCTGGATTATGATGCCTTTATTAAACATTTTCCTAATATTAACGAGAAATGCTTAGGTATAGGAATAGATATTAGAAAACATATGATTCCTGTTGTCCCTGCTTGCCATTACGCATGTGGAGGAGTTGAGGTAAACACTAAAGGTGAAACTACTATAGAGGATTTATATGCCGCAGGTGAATGTACGAGTACCGGTTTACATGGTGCAAATCGTTTGGCTTCGAACTCTTTGTTAGAAGCGTTGGTGTATGCCAACCACATTGCCGACCATATTATAGAACATGTTGATCTTGTTAAGCCTGTTAATGTTAATGCTCCAGATTGGAACGATGATGGAACATCTACACCAAAAGAACTAATTCTAATTACGCATTACAGAAATACGATTCAGCATATTATGTCCGATTTAGTGGCCATAGTCAGAACAAACAGTAAGCTAAAAGAAGCTTCTAAACATTTACGTTATGTAGAAGATTCTACACAAGATTTGTATGTGGGGTCTAAATTATCTGTTCAGATTTGCGAACTGCGTAATTTAAATTCAATTGCAAATTTAATTGTAGAGCAATCTGCAAAACGAAAAACAAATATGGGAGGTTTTTACAATTCCGATTTAATTGAAGCGGAATAAACAATAAAAATTTTCAAAAAAATATCCTGCTAAAATGTACTAGGTTTTACTTAGTTGTTTTAGCAGGATATTCTATTTAAATCAGGTTATAAAAAAAGCGTTAACTATACAAGTTAACGCTTTCTAATTTATAAAGTGACTTCGATTTGATTTTTTATAATGTCCTCGAAAGTTTCTCTTTCTCTAATTAATAAGGCTTTGTCTTTATGCCAAAGTACTTCGGCAGGACGAAAACGTGAATTATAGTTAGAAGCCATAGAATAACAATAGGCACCAGCATTTTGGAATCCAAGGATATCTCCTTCTGTAATTTCATTAATTCTACGGTTGTTTGCAAAAGTGTCTGTTTCACAAATATAACCTACAACAGAGTAAAAACGTTCGCGACCTTTTGGGTTAGAAATGTTAGTAATAACGTGTTGTGATCCGTAAAGCATCGGACGGATTAAATGGTTAAAACCAGAGTCTATTTGCGCAAATACAGTAGAAGTAGTTTGCTTTACAGCATTTACTTTTGCTAAAAATACTCCAGATTCACTTACTAAAAATTTTCCTGGCTCGAAACCTAAGGTTAATTCTTTTCCGTATTCTTTACAAAATTCGTTAAAACGCTTTGTTAGTTTAGTTCCGAATTCTTCAATGTTTGTTTCAATATCCCCTTTAGAATAAGGTACTTTAAAACCAGAACCGAAATCTAAAAAGTCTAAGTCTTTAAAATGTTTAGCTGTATCGAATAAAATTTCACTAGCATATAAAAAGACATCGATATCTAAAATATCACTACCTGTATGCATGTGTATTCCGTTAATATGCATGCCTGTATTTTCTACAATTCTTAAAATATGTGGAATTTGATGTACAGAGATTCCAAATTTAGAATCGATGTGTCCTACAGAGATATTAGCATTTCCTCCAGCCATAACATGCGGATTAATACGAATACAAACAGGAACTTTAGGATGTTTTGTACCGAATTGCTCTAAAATAGATAAGTTGTCTATATTAATTTGTACGCCTAATTTAGAAGCCTCTTCTATTTCTTCTAAAGACACACCATTTGGAGTAAAGATAATTTGTTCGGCAGAAAACCCAGCTTTTAATCCCAATTGAACTTCTTGAATAGACACAGTATCTAATCCGGCACCAAGGTTTTTCATTAATTTCAAAATCGAAATATTAGATAACGCTTTTACGGCATAGTTCACTTTTAGCTGTTTCACCTTATTAAATGCAGATGTTAAACGTTTATACTGAGACACTATTTTTTCAGAGTCGTACACATACACCGGACTTCCAAAGTCGTTTGCAATTTTTAATAAAGTGTTATTATTCATTTTATGATAAATTAAATTCGCCGCAAATCTATAAAGTTTTTGTCAGTTTAATACCTATTATTTGTCAAAAAAATAAAGAAAAGAATAGAGAATTAATAATATCTAATATTAGATGGTAAAAAATATTGGTTAAAACCTAAGGGTTGTTTACATTTGTGAGGCAATAAATTAAAATACCAATGAACTTACACGAATATCAAGGAAAAGAAATTTTAAATAGTTTTGGCGTACGTATACAACGCGGTATCGTAGCAAAAAGTGCTCAAGATGCTGTTGTAGCTGCAAAACAATTAACTTCGGAAACAGGAACAAGCTGGTACGTTGTTAAAGCCCAAGTTCACGCAGGTGGACGTGGTAAAGGAGGCGGAGTAAAATTAGCCAAGAATTTACAAGAGGTAGAGAAAATTTCTGGTGAGATTATAGGGATGGACCTAGTAACACCACAAACTTCTGCAGAAGGTAAAAGAGTACACCAAGTATTAGTTGCTGAAGATGTATACTACCCTGGAGAATCTGAAACAGAAGAATTTTACGTATCTGTTTTATTAAATCGTTCTACTGGTCGCAATATGATTATGTATTCTACTGAAGGTGGAATGGATATTGAAACTGTTGCTGAAGAAACTCCGCATTTAATTTTTACTGAAGAAATAGACCCTGCTGTAGGTATTTTACCTTTCCAAGCAAGACGCGTTGCGTTTAACTTAGGGTTATCTGGAAATGCTTTTAAAGAAATGACAAAGTTTGTTACTAATCTGTATACAGCTTACGTACAATCTGATTCTTCTTTATTTGAAATTAACCCAGTTTTAAAAACTAGCGATAATAAAATTCTTGCTGTAGATGCTAAAGTTACTATAGATGACAATGCATTATACAGACATAAAAACTATCTTGATTTACGTGATATACGTGAAGAAAGTGCAATTGAAGTAGAAGCTGGTAAACTTGGTTTAAACTATGTAGACCTAGACGGAAACGTGGGTTGTATGGTTAACGGAGCTGGTTTAGCTATGGCGACTATGGATTTAATTAAGCAAGCAGGTGGAGAACCAGCTAACTTTTTAGATGTTGGAGGTACTGCTGATGCTGCTCGTGTAGAGGCTGCTTTTAAAATTATTTTAAAAGACCCTAACGTAAAAGCAATCCTTATCAACATTTTTGGTGGTATTGTACGTTGTGACAGAGTTGCACAAGGAGTAATAGATGCATACAAAAACATGGGTAACATTAACGTGCCAATTATTGTACGTTTACAAGGTACCAATGCAGATGTTGCTAAAGAATTAATTGATAATTCTGGATTAGATGTAATGAGTGCTACTCAATTCCAAGAAGCTGCAGATAAAGTACAAGAAGTTTTAGCATAGTCTAAAACACTGAATACATTATAAAAAAAGCGTCTAACTTATTTGTTAGACGCTTTTTTATTTGACTTTGGTTTAATTGATTCCGATTTTTTATAATCAGGTTTCTTTGTCGAGACCTTTTTTTCTGAAGATTTATCTGCTACTTTAGTTTTAGAGGCAATTTTCTTTGGTAATGGCCCACGCATATGAATAACTAATCCGTTTAAGAAATTTCTTAAAATTTGGTCACCACACTCCATGTATTTTGGATGATCTTCCTTTCTGAAAAATGCACCTAATTCACTTTTACTAATTCTAAAATCTACTAATTCTAGAATCTTTACGATATCGTCGTCTCTTAATTTAAGAGCAACACGTAACTTTTTAAGAACATCATTATTAGTCATATTGCTGTTTTTTTCTTGTTTGGATTTTTTTGTAAAAATATTTTAAAATTTCGAAAACATCTGCTTTACTAGAAGTTTGTTATAAAATTGTTTTAAACGGATAAAAAAAATAAAATTTTTAGTAATTATTAATTGGTTTAAATTACTGTCAATTAAGCGATTACGAATTTGTTTTTTCGTTTATAAACGTTCGATTTTAATCTAAAAACCACTGTAAAAGTAACTTTTAAATATACTATTTCCGTTTTTCTGTAAGGTTTAGTCGATTAAAGTTTTTTATATTTTCGACAAGTTACATTTTATCTACGATTATAAAATATCTATTATAATTAACTTTATGTTATAAATATTAAGGGTGTCTTAACATGATAAATCGCGTTGAAAAACTGAGTCTGCTTTCCGAAATGATAGCTTTTGCTAAAACAGATACGGAAGTTAAATGTAAGAAATATAAGTTTCTGCTTGGGGTGTCTCAACAACTAGACATTTGTAGGTCAGATTTCGAATATCTTATGAAGCATCCAATCGCTTATAAGAATGTCGAGTCTTATAGCGAACGGATTATTCAGTTTCACCGCTTAGTATTATTAATGAACTTAGAAAACGAGCGTACCAAAAAGGAACTTGTAAAACTTTATAACTTCGGATTAACAATGGGCTTAAGTCATGAGTCTATTAACAGAGTACTTTATTTAATGGATGGGTTTCCTAATAAATGTGTACCGCCAGAGGTATTAATCGATATTTTTAAAGTTCAGTATAATTAATTAGTGTTTTAATTTTTCAAGCTTGTCTTGATAATGTTTAATTTCATCGCGAAATTTAGCCGCTTGCATAAAGTCTAAATCTTTGGCTGCTACTTCCATTAATTTTCTTCTGTCTCTAATATTTTGTTCTAATTGAGGTTTCGTTAAATACTCACTTTCAGGTTCTGCTGCTTTTAATGCCTCCAACTCGTAACTGTAAGTACTCACAGAATTTTTAGCTAAGGCACTGTCTAAACTTTTGTTTAGTGCTCTTGGTACCATATTATTAGCTGTGTTATAATTAATTTGTTTCTCACGTCTGTATTCGGTTTCGTCTATAGTTTTCTGCATACTTTTGGTAATCTTATCTGCATACATTATAGCCTTACCATTTAGGTTCCGTGCTGCTCGACCTACCGTTTGTGTTAAAGATCGTGCCGAACGTAAAAAGCCTTCTTTATCTGCATCTAAAATGGCAACTAGAGATACTTCTGGTAAATCTAATCCTTCACGAAGTAAGTTTACACCCACTAATACATCGAACAATCCTTTACGTAAATCTTGCATGATTTCTACACGCTCTAAGGTGTCCACATCACTATGTATATATCGGCAACGGATTTGAATGCGATCTAAGTATTTCGTTAATTCTTCTGCCATACGCTTTGTAAGCGTCGTTACTAAAGTCCGCTCATCTTGTTCTATACGAAGTTGAATTTCTTCTATTAAATCATCAATCTGATTTAAACTTGGTCGAACTTCAATTATAGGATCTAAAAGTCCAGTAGGGCGAATAACTTGTTCCACATAAACTCCGTCACTTTTTTCTAATTCATAATCTGCAGGCGTCGCACTTACATAAATAACTTGGTTTTGAAGTGCTTCAAACTCTTCAAATTTAAGCGGTCTGTTATCCATTGCTGCTGGCAATCTAAAACCGTAATCTACTAAGTTTTCTTTTCTGCTTCTATCGCCACCATACATGGCATGAACTTGTGAAATCGTGACGTGACTTTCGTCAACTACCATTAAAAAATCATCTGGGAAATAGTCTAACAAACAGAAGGGGCGCGTACCCGGTTGGCGGCCGTCTAAATATCTTGAATAATTTTCGATACCAGAACAGTAACCTAGTTCTCGAATCATTTCTAAATCGAATTCGGTACGTTCTTTTAATCGTTTTGCTTCTAAATGTTTTCCAATATCTTTAAAATAATCGTGTTGTTTTACCAAATCATCCTGAATATCTTTAATCGCATTTTGTAGGACATCTGGAGACGTTACAAACATGTTTGCGGGATAGATGGTTAGACGGTCGTACTTTTCTATGACTTCGTTGGTTTGCACATCGAACACTTCAATTTCTTCAATTTCATCTCCGAAAAAGTGAATTCTATAAGCATCATCAGCATAACTTGGAAAAATATCTACAGTATCTCCTTTAATTCTGAAACTTCCATGATTAAATTCGGCTTCTGTTCTCGAATATAAACTCTGTACTAAGCTGTGCAATAATTTAGTTCTAGAAATAACTTGATCACGCTCTAAAGTAATTACATTTTTCTGGAATTCTACAGGGTTTCCAATTCCGTATAAACAAGATACCGAAGCAACCACTAATACATCGCGACGACCAGAAAGTAAAGATGAGGTGGTGCTTAATCGTAGTTTTTCAATTTCTTCGTTTATAGATAAATCCTTTTCTATATAGGTTCCAGAAACAGGAATGTAAGCTTCCGGCTGATAATAATCGTAGTAAGACACAAAGTACTCTACAGCATTATCTGGAAAAAATTGCTTAAATTCTGAATACAGTTGCGCAGCCAATGTTTTATTATGAGCTAAAACTAGGGTAGGGCGTTGTACTTCCTGAATAACATTAGCAACAGTAAAGGTTTTTCCTGAACCAGTAACTCCTAATAATGTTTGAAATTTTTCATCGGAGTTAATCCCTTGCGTTAATTTTTTAATCGCTGTAGGCTGATCTCCGGTAGGCTCGAATTCTGATTTTATTTTAAATCGCATATCACAAATTTAAACATTTTGAATGGAGAAAAATAAAAGTAACGCGCTGTTTTGTTATCGTTTTAAAGTGAAGTGTCCCTTGCGTTTAAAATATCTTCCATTATGGTTTATACTGGCTGTATACCAATAGTCGTTGGTTGGCATGGGCGCACCGTTATAAGTGCCATCCCAGCCGGTTTCAAAAGTTGGGTTGTTATTTCTATTTAGTATTTTAAGTAATTTACCATACCGGTCGAAAATTTTAATTTCTACTTGATCTAAAGATTCAATCCCGATAATGTGCCAGGTGTCGTGGAAGCCATCTTGGTTTGGTGTGAAGAACTTAGGAATATCGATAACCACGACAGTTGTATAACCTTCGCCACAACCACTTTCATCTTTAACCGAAATTGCGCGCTCACCAATAGTTGCATTTTCGAAAATATTAGAGGTTTGAAATTGACCATTATCTAAACTGTACCAATAATTACCTGCTCCACCGCTAGCTGTAACCGTGATTGTGTTTGAATTTTGAAAAAATGTAGCCGTAGCCGTAACATTTAATGCAACTGCATTAGGATTTGGAATTAATGTTATGGGCTTTACAATAAAACAACCGTTGATATTATCTTGCACTCTGGGAAAAACGTTTAAACCATTAGTGACATAATCGTAAATATTTTTTAATGGATTACTTCCTGCATAAGCATCTGCAGAGGTTTTATGATATGTAATTGTACTGGCATTTAAATCGTATACCAATTGGTTATCTATTACACTTAAGTCTAGAATACCTGTACCATCCTCGCAGAATTGAAATTCTGAGATGTCTTTTGTAGGTGGTGGATAATTTACAAGAAGTTCTAAGGGTTGTATTTCGTAACAATCGTTATCTGGATCTTGGGCGACTACATAAATAGTATTAATAGTAATGGGTTTTATGTAAGTTTGATCAGTCTCTAATGAATTCGTAATTTGATTTGAAAGATTTAATGTGTTCGCATCATTTTCATCTTCGAAATAATAAATGATAGGATATTTATAACCCGTTTTTACATTAATATCTAATATAGATTCCGATAAATCAAATAGTATATTATCCCCGATGTAATCTGTAGCACAAGAGGGTGCAATAGTTGCTTTTGTGAAATCTGGAATGTCATTTATTTTGATTAACATGGTTTGTACTATAAAGCACTCAGTACCCGGATTTTTAATCTGAACAAATAAGTTTTGTAGTGTTTGTGACGTTGAAATAGAATACGGAACACTTGTATCAATAAAGTTATATTGAGATGCTTCTGCATCAGCTTTATTCTGATAAAATGAGATTTCTAAAGGTACACCTGCAACGTTTTCGATGTTATCGGCAACCATTGATAAATCAATTTCTGTATTTTCTTGTCCAGAAACAACACATACAGGTAAATCAAAAGGAACAGGGTCAGGAGTCTCTGCTGTTTCTAGAGTTATGGGCTGACGGATAGGATTACCGTCTGAATCTATGTTACTACATTTCGAGTTATTTATATTTATAGCAGTCGCATAAATCGTTACGGTTGTACCATAAGGCACGTCAATAGAGGCGTTAGAAAGGTATAAAGCCCCTTTTTCATCGTAATAGTTAACTTCAATTTCAGTGTCAACATAATTCACTAATAAGTCGTCTAATGCTATCGAATTTAAAGGAAAAACTTCTACATCACAGGCGAAAAAATCAGTTTTATTAAACTCTGGCTCAAGAAATACTTCAATATTAATTGGGTCTATAACAGAACATATTGTGGTGTTCTGTTTATTTGTTACCCGGCTATAAATGGTCTTTGATGTAGTTGTATACCCATTGGTGTCGATAAAATTTGAATTTCCTGCTTCAGCATCGGCTAGGGTTTCATAAAATTTTATATCAATATCATCCTCCGAAATATGCGAATTGTTAGGATTATCTGCAATAATAGTCATTAACTCTGCATCTAGATTAAAGGTGTCTAGAGCCCCGCTTGTATCGAAGGTCACTTCTAAAGCAGAATTCGTGACACAGTATTGAAAGTATGTGTATTCTAAATTAACTTGAGGCATTTCGAGTATGTCTACGGTAAACTCTATAGCATCATAACAAGATCCTTCTAAAGTTCCATTAATAACCCTTTGCATAACTCTTGCATATAATGTATTGTCAATAATAGTTGTATAATCTAAATACTGAGGGAGTCTGTTTTGATCTAAATCGCGGTCTTCTGCGGATAAATAATATTGTATCGTAACATTACTTGTGCTTTCAACAATTAAACCTTTATAGGTGTTTAGGTCTATAATTCGGTCACTTGAACATATGGTTGGAATAAAAGGACGCTCTTTGTAGTCTATAGCAGGAGCTTTAAAGATATCGAAAACTGTTTCATAATTCCCACAACCAGGATCTTCTACTTTAACATGAATGGTTTGGGAATTATCGGGTGTGCCGTCACCATCTAAATCAGGAATTGTATAATCTGTTACCTGCGGTATTACATTTGAATCACTATCGTAAAACGTAACAACAAGACTGGATACTCCATTTTTTATGTCTTCAGCTATTTGAACAAGGTTAAATGTATCTCCACCGCAAATAGCATAATCTTCTATTACAGGGAAATCTGTAATGATGCTTGGGTAAATGTCTATTTCTGCAAAAGCCGGACAGCCATCACCAATACTATCATTATTGATATCAGATTCTACACGAACATAAATTACAGAGGGATCAGTATCTAGGTAAGCAGTAATGTCTAAAATTTGAGTAGTATAATCTTCATCATTAAAATAGGTAATGATATACGTGATGCTTGTGTCTACCAATAAGGCATTTAGGGCATCGTCCAATTCCATTTGTAAGTCGTTAGAAGTTCCAGTAGAACATCCTGAAACTGTTGAACTTGAATCATTTAGCTTTGGACTTTCAATATCAGTTATACTGAGTGTTGTTGTTCCAAAGCAGCCAGTGTCGTTGTTTTCAACTCTAACGTGTAATTCTGTAAAATCTTCTAAATATGGAGATAGTATGTCGTGCGTATTTTCTATTGCTTGATATTCTGTATAGTGATAAGTTACCGTAAAGTTGGCTAGATCACCTGTAATAAATAAGTCGTTGTAAAAATCAAGACTAAACTCTAAGTCGTTATCGCAACGGTCTACAACTTGAGGCGTCGGGGCAGGTTGTTGGTTAACGGATAAAGGAAATTCGAATGTATAGGCACAAGCGGTTCCTGGTTGTGTTGCGGTAGCAGTTATGGTTTCAGAATTTCCAGGAGCAATATTTACTTCGGAAATAGTATTCCCTGCAGCATTAGAATAGGATACAGTATATGAGTTCCCATTATTGGGAATTTGATTTTTTACATAGTCGTTGTAATCTGTTAACTTAAATGTTTCTGTTGTAGAACTACAACGCGCTGCATCAATATCATCGGGGATTAGTGGTATCGGGTCGTTAGGTATAATATCGATTTCTATATCATCAGTAATAGTAAATGGGTTATTAGTATTGTCTAAACAGTCTGGTTCATAAATTTGAAGTTCTACACTATAAATCCCCGCAGTTGTAGCTGTATATGTTGCAGCATTAGAAACAGGTGCCGGATTACCATCTTTATACCATGTGTAAGCCATGGGATTGATTTTATTTTTATCTACACCAAAGTCTGATTGAAGCTCAGGGATTAATTCGGTGTCTGTACATGTACTGATATCGTTTCCTAAATTTACATCAATATTAACTTCACTTTGTTTTATAAATACAGCGGTATCGAAATTGACATCGTTTTGGTCTGCAACTATAAATTTGATTTTATATTTTTTATAAGGTGTTATGTTATAAGTTACTGTAAGTGCTTTTGTACGCCCGAAAAAATTAGTACTGCTTAATTGAGAGACTTCATTTTCATAATATTCTATATTTTTTCCTGCGCAAACATTCCCATTAATTTCTTGAGTATTAACGGGAATCGTCGTTCCTAGATTATTTAAATCGGGAGTAACAGCAATATTATCAAAAGTAGTTGATCCTTGCTCTTGAATTAAAATAGCAAAACCGTCGGCGTAGTCGCAAATGGTGTTTTTTTCATACTCGTGTGAGGCTAATACATAATCGAAAGCAATAGTTTCTGTAAGCGCAACAAAATCGAATTCTAAAACGGTAGCATTATATGTATTTGAAATACCCAGTTCTGCTTCTAAGTCTGAATCTCCTTCCCAAGATGTGGATCCGGAGTTTAGGTCTGCTACATCCGTATTACCAGCCTCATTAGCATTTCCTGTAGTTAAAAAAATACCATTTTCGAAAGGGAAATTATTAGTGTTTCCTTGAAATGAACCAAAACTTGAAAAAGATTCTCCAGAGACATTGGAATTTTTAGGAGATTGCGGGTTAAAAATTTGTATAGCATTTCCCGAAATTAAATGGGTATTAATTAAGTTGTCAACATTGTTGGAAGGAGTTACTGAAATTTTCTGTCCAAATACGCTGCAGCAAAGCAATAATAGAATAATGGTTGTATAGAGTGAGGAGATTCTCATAAGTAGCTAAAAGTCCGTTTGATGCTGTTAAGATAATAGAAGAATCACTTGTTTCGAAATTTGAATAAGTAAATATCTATTATTTTAAGTTTAGTGTCGTATTTCAACGGTAAAATACGCATTTCATTGTGTGTGGTTTTGAAGATTAACGTTTTAAAGTAAAATGAAAGTTAAAAGTTCTTCCATCAGAGAATGTTGCCGTAAACCAATAATCACTTTCAGGAAGCTGTTATATATTTTATCCCAAGGATTACCACCCAAACAGTAGTCATTGTCCCTATTATCATGATACTTGTTGTATGCAGTGATATCATCGGTATAAAATAGCAAATTGCCGTCAGTAACTGATATTGAACAAGAACCTTATTTTATGTTTAGTCTACTATTTAAAAGCGGAGTAACAGTATGGATGTTAGGTTTAATATTCATTCCACAATGTTCACTTAAATATCAATTTGCGCCTTGTATTGTACATATAGCTCGTGTGTATAAAGCGCACAATTACAGTTATTACAATGCTATAAATTAAAAATAACTAGCTTAATAAAGCTTGAATATATTATAAATCTCTTCGTTCTAATAATTTGTAAGAAAAGAAAACAAAAATTGCTGTCCAAATTATTACAATAAATATATCTGTAGGATGTACAGCATAATCGTAAAACATTTCTGATTTCTCTGGGAATTTTGTCATGATTACACGCTGAAACGGTTGCTTAATTAAATTGTACATCGATTTAAGCGGAAAGAATCTCTGAACTTTTTCAGCAAGTTCACTGCTGGTTTGCCATGCTATAATGCCGAATCCAATCCATTCAACAATAAATAATACAAATAGACCGCCTAGCGCAAATGCAGAGCGTTTAACCAACATGGCTAAAAATAAACACAAACTAAAAAAGCCAACAAGCTTAACAAAATAAGCGAGTAGAAAGTTAGTTTCTCTAAAAATAATACTGGCTTCGGTATAGCTCGAGTAGTACATCCCTATAGCAAATGTAGCTAACCCAATTAAAATGGTTGCAATGGCAGAGAAAAATACGATGGTATAGAATTTAGATAAGATGAATTCTTTTTTACTTAATCCATCAATAAGATTTTGTTTAATGGTTTTGTTGCTGTATTCGTTACCAATCATACTCACCACAACTATGGCGAAGAAAAACTTAAACTGAGAGGCGAAAAATGTTGTAATATGCCAAATTACAGGGAAATTAAATATGCCTAATTCTCCTAATTCTAAGGTGAATAATCCAAAGAAGTTTATTTTAATAGATGAAAGTATTAATACGGTAAACGGTAAAATAAATGAAATAAAAATCAATACTTTACTGGCGCGATTAAGTAGAAGTTTTTGTAATTCTAAATTTAAAAGTCGTAACATAGGTGTGATTTTTATGGCTTATTGGTGGTCTGTTAATTGTAAAAATTGCTCTTCTAAACTTTGTTTACGTTTTACCAAATGCGATAAAACAATTCCTCTTTCAAACATTAGTTTATTAAATTCTAAGGCTTCTAAAGGTTCGTTTAAAAACACCTTTAGAATTTGGTTGTCTTCAGAGATTTTTCCGAAAGCAGGATTGCTTTCTAAGACCGTTCTTAAAGCGTTATTGTCTTCGGCTTTTAATTCAAAGTATCCGTGACTGGCAATCATTTCGTCTACACGACCAGAGTATAATTTCACACCTTTTCTAAGCACAACCACATGCGAACACACTTTTTCTACTTCATCTAATAAATGAGATGCCAATAAAATGGTGGTTCCGTTTTGTGCAATTTGTTTTATAATTTCTCTAATTTGATGTATACCTTGTGGGTCTAATCCGTTTGTAGGTTCATCTAAAATTAAAATTTCAGGATCGTTTAATAGGGCAGAGGCAATGGCTAAGCGCTGTTTCATACCTAGAGAGAAGGTTTGAAATTTTCCATGTTTTCTATCTAACAAACCAACAACATCTAGCTTTTCTTCAATTTTACTAAAATCGATTCCTTTAATTTTGCAAACCAATTTTAAATTTTGGTATGCCGTCATGTATGGATAAAAATTAGGACGCTCTATAATTGCACCTACTTTTTTTAAAGCATCATGCGTAGAAATGGTGCCGCCGAACCAACTAAAACTTCCAGAAGTTTTATTAACAACATTTAAAACAATTCCTAAGGTTGTCGATTTTCCGCTTCCGTTTGGTCCCAAAATACCATAGACATTGCCTTTGTTAATAGTGAAAGACAAATTGTTAACTGCGGTAAGTGGTCCGAATTTTTTTGTAAGATTATTAATTGTGAGTATGCCTGCCAAAGTGGATGGTTTTGTGGTTATGTTAGTAAGACGAATATCAATAAAATTTGTTACAAGCTAATAAATAAAAGCTTAAAATTGAGTAAATTTGTAACTATGGACGATTTAAAAATATCAAAAAAGAAGCCTTCATATCCAATTAGTGAAAAATTAGATCAATATCTTTCTGAATATAATAGAAATTTTAAGCTTCCTATTTTTTACGATGATTTGTTACGTTATCAAGGCGCTATAAGTGTTTTTGATAAGGATGATGAAGATACGCTTTGGCTTCGTGTATATTATAATGAATACGACCGGGAGGAAATTGATTTAGCTTTAAAACGCGTATATTCTAATTTGGTTTCTGATGGTAATGAGAAGATTTTCGACTTTCTAAATGTAGATTGTATAGACTTCTGCACCTTTGGAAATTCTCAACCGTTCCGAATAAAAGTCCGAAATATTTTAAACGATAACTACACGCATTTTTACGTAAAACGTGCCGATGCATCTCGTGTTTATGGTTTAGAATTAGAGCATATGCTGTCTCCAAATAGTCTTAACTTTTTGGTGTATAAAGACACGTTAATTGAAGAACATATTGCAGGTATACCTGGTGATGTCTTTATAAAAGATATTTTGCCAAGTTGTACATCGCCAGAAAAAGCACAGATTGCTAAAGAGTTTGTAAAGTTTAACGAGCGCTGTATGATTCGTTTATTAGGAGACATGCGTTCTTATAACTATGTGGTAATTCCAACTCACGATTTTGATCAAATTGTATATAAAGTTCGTGCAATAGATTTTGATCAGCAATGTTACGAAGGGAAATTAAATATTTATCGTCCGCAGTTTTTTAAAGAAAACTACGAAATGGTTAAGCTTGTTAAGGAAAAAATTACCGATGCATCTATAGATCAATATAAAATTGAAGAGCGGTCTATTATTGCAAAACGTGTAATTAGTTATAAAAAGCGTTTAACAAAGCTAATCCATTGTATGGAAAACGATAAAATTTCTACAGACGAAAATATCGAGCACTTAAGATCTGTAATTTACGATTACACTTTAGACATGAACTTTAGACATAGCGAAACTATGGGCGCAATTTTAAAACATGCCTTGGCTTTTGTAAAACGTAATTACGAAGATGTTAATATGAAAAAATTGTCGTAATTAATTCCAGTTTTCGTCGAAATCTAAACCATCATAATCGTCGAAGTCCATATCGTCTTCAAACTCATCAAAGTCGTCGAAATCATCATCGGCTTCAAAATTACGCTCTGGTACTTCAGCAGGAATTTGACCATGTACGAACATTAAATTTGGATAATCTACGCCGTCAACTTCATTAGATATTTCTCCTAGTTCTACAAAGAACGTCCACATGTTGAAGAAATCGTAAACGTAAATTAATTTTGTTTGCTCGCTATTTAGAATATTCTCTAGTATATTTTCATTCATTAAACTCACAGATTCTTGTCCGTCGCTTAAATCGAATAGAGAATATTCTTCACCTTGATTCCACTCGTCGTCACTCTTGTAAAATGATGCCATTTCGGCACCATCAAAACCAAAAGCTTGAGTGATAATGTTGTGCAAGTCTTCTAAGGTATCTGTTTTACGAATTTCTAAATCGCGAAATACATCCTCGTCGGTGTCGTTGTCTAAGATTACTCTAAATCTATAAATCATACTAAAAAATTAAGGGGTAAAGATACTATTTTTATGATTATTTGCTAAAACGATGTAACATAAATGTCATTCCAGATAATAAGAAAAATGCACCAACTTGATGCAATACGCCTAGCCAAACCGGTACGTGTAAAAGTAGGGTGAATACACCTAAAGAAAACTGAAGAAAAACGAGTATTAATAAGGCGTTTATAGCTATTCTTTGGCTGTTTGTTAATTGTATTTTCTTTGATTTATACCATAGCATGACAATTAAACCCACTACAATATAAGCAATCATGCGGTGTACAAATTGAATCCCGCTTGGGTTTTCAATCAGGTTTTTATAAAAGGGTTCAAGTACATAAACGGTGTGGTGTATAAATTTGCCTTCGTTCATTAAAGGCCAATGATTATGCAGTAAACCAGCCTTTAAGCCAGCGATAAATGCACCATAGATAATTTGAATGAGTAATACAATATAAGTAACAATAATAAGGTTTCTGTATTTTGTGTTTACAATGTTCTTATTTGGATATATTAAATCTAATGCCACCCAAAGTGTTGCCGCGAACGTTAAAAAGGCGGCCGTGAGGTGGGCAGCCAACCTAAAATGACTTACATCTGGCATATCTACCAAGCCACTTTTTACCATATACCAACCTAGGAATCCTTGAAATCCTCCAAGGCATAGTAAAACAATACACTTTTTAATAGTAGATTTAGTAAGTTGTTTTGTGATAATAAAATATACAAATGGAAAAAAGAAGACCAAACCAATTACGCGACCAATTAAGCGATGAAACCATTCCCAAAAGTAAATACTTTTAAAATCGTCTATAGTAAAATGAGAATTGTAGTGTTTAAACTCTGGATGTTGCTGATATAAATCGAATGCTTCTTGCCATTCTACATCGCCAATTGGCGGAATAGTTCCTGTTATTAATTTGTAATTAGAAATAGAAAGTCCAGAATCTGTAAGGCGTGTAATACCGCCAACAATAACCATAATAAAAATTAAAAAACAACCGGTAAATAACCAGTAAATTACGTTTTTATTGTCTTTTGTTTTCATTTCTTTCAGTGTTTCAGAGTGTCTGTGGTTTTTTAATTTTAATAATTAAACGAGATGCATAGTTTTAATTTCACATGAATCGTTATACAGTTCTTCAAAAATTAAAAAAGCCCAAATTTGAAGTAATTTGTAATTGTGTTTGAATTTTAATATGAGTTTTCAAGTTTTTGTCAGCAACTCTGCAACTCTGCAATGTTTTGCTATTTTGCTACCGTTAACCCTAATTTTTTTCCAGCTTTTAACATTAACTGAAAAGCAGCTTCGTGTTCGTTTGGAATTTCTCCTTCAAGAATTGCTTCTTTAATTACATCTTTAATCTGTCCAATTTCTTTTGAAGGTTTTAAACTAAACGTCTCCATAATTTCCTCTCCTGAAATAGGTGGCTGAAAATTACGCACATGATCTCGAGCTTCAACTTCTACAATCTTATCTCTTACGATCTTAAAATTGTTATGGTATTTTTTGAATTTCTTCGGATTTTTTGTCGTGATATCAGCCTCACATAAAGTCATTAAATCTTCTACTGCATCTCCAGCGTCAAAAACCAATCGTCTTACGGCAGAATCTGTAACAATATCCTGTGCCAATACTATAGGGCGAGAGCTCATAAACACCATTTTCTGAACAAATTTCATTTTATCATTCAATGGTAATTTTAAGCGTTTAAATAAGTGATATGTCATTTTAGACCCCTCAAATTCGTGTCCGTGAAACGTCCAACCTACTTTTTTACTAAATCTTTTGGTTGGTGCTTTACCTATATCGTGGAGTAAGGCTGCCCAACGTAACCAGAGATTATCTGTGTTTTCGGCAATATTGTCTACAACTTCTAAAGTGTGATAAAAATTGTCTTTATGGCGTTGGCCTTCAACCTCGTCTATTCCTTTTAAAGCGGTTAATTCTGGTAAAATATAGTTTAGAAGCCCTGTTTTTTCTAGTAAAAGAAATCCGATAGACGGTACTTTACTTTCTAGAATTTTATTGAGTTCGACTATAATACGTTCCTTAGTAATAATTTCTAAACGACTATTATTTCTAGTAATGGCATTTAGAGATTCGTCTTCAATAACAAAATTTAATTGCGTCGCGAATCGAATGGCGCGCATCATACGTAAAGGATCGTCACTATAAGTAATATCTGGATTTAAAGGGGTGCGAATAATTTTATTTTCTAAATCTTGAATCCCTCCAAAAGGATCTAACAAATTTCCAAAACGGTTTTCGTTTAAATCGAGAGCCAGGGCATTTATTGTAAAATCACGACGGTTTTGATCGTCTTCTAAAGTGCCATCTTCAACAACTGGATTTCTGCTGTCTTCGTTATAAGATTCTTTTCTAGCGCCAACAAATTCAATTTCAATGTCGTTATAACGTAACATGGCAGTACCATATGTTTTAAAAACTTGAACTTTAGGTTTGTTAGGTAAGTTTTTTGCGACTTGTTTTGCAAGCGCAATTCCGCTACCTATTGCAACAACATCGATATCTTTGGCAGAACCACGGTTTAAAATAAAATCTCGAACAAAGCCACCAATTACATAACTGTCTAAATGTAGTTCGTTTGCCGATTGCGAAATAATTTTAAAAATAGGGTTCTGTAATGCTTCTTTGTAATTCATTTGTCAAATTCCAATTTTCAAATTCCAAATCCCAGTAATTGTAGTTTGGAATTTAGTGCTTGAAATTTAAGAGGTTACTCTCGTATAACTTTCACAACACCACTATTACTTAACTTAATTATAGATGATGGTTTTGCGTTCTTTTTTTCGTGGTGCAAATTTACGACATAGTCTACACCTTTTAAAATATCGGGAGCGATTTCTTTGTAGGATTTTGGAGTTGGTTGCCCACTAATATTTGCAGAGGTAGAGACAATGGCACCATTAAAACGGCGTAATAATTGAAAGCAAAAATCATCGTCAGGAATACGAATAGCAATTGTATTGTCTTCGGCAATTAAGTTCGTAGCTAAATTTTGAGGCTCGTCGTAAATAATTGTAATTGGTGCTTCAGAAATATCGAAAATACTAAATGCTGCTTCCGGGATTTTCTTCACATATTTCTTTAGCATCCTATCGTCTGCCACCAAGCAAATTAAAGCTTTACTATCTTCGCGTTGTTTTAGTTTAAATATTTTTTTTACAGCCTCTTCGTTAGTGGCATCGCAACCAATTCCCCAAACCGTGTCTGTAGGGTAGAGTATGAGTCCGCCTTCTTTTAAAACTTTTAAGGCATTTGTGATTTCTTTTTGCATGAATAACTTTTATTTTTTGTCTAAAATTGTTTTATAAACATCAAATGTTTTTTGTGCCATAATTTCTGAAGAAAAACCATTAATAATTTGGGCGTGAGATTTTTCAATAAACTGATGTTTTAATTCCTCGTCTGTAGTTAAATTGACCAAATTATCTGAAAGAGTTTTATAATCGTTTACTTGAGACAAAAAACCATTAACACCATGCTCTATAATTTCAGGAATTCCACCTGGATTAGTAGATATAACAGGTATTTTGAAATAAAAGGCTTCATTAATTACTTGTGGTAATCCTTCAGACTGTGAGGTTAACATAAACACATCGAACTGCGGAATATAGTTAGATGCATTATCTATAAAACCTGTAAATGTTATATAATCTTCTAATTTTAACTCTTTAACTTTCTCAACGTATTCATCTGTTTTCTTGGTGAAGTTACCTATTTGAACAAAATGAAAATGGGGGAGTTTTTTTGTGTTAACGATATCGTCAATTACATTTAAGAATGTAAGTAAGTTTTTTGCACGAATATGATTCCCTATGTTTCCTACAATGATTTTGTTTTCCGGAATCAGGTACTGCTCTCTTAACTTAAAATCTGTAACATCGGTTTTATTACTAAAACGGATACCGTTATAAATAGTCATTATTTTTGATGTGTCTTCTATGTTTTTAGCGGTCACTTCTGCAACAGCTTTAGATACACAGATGTATTTTTCAATTTTTTTATAGTTGTATTTAAAGAGCGTAGATTTCCTTTGTTTAATTTCGAAAACGGTTTTTTTACTAAAAATAAAGGGCGGTAATGAATTACTTATTCTATCGGCTATAACAGATAATGTTAGGGCTGTAGGGTCGTGTAGATGGATTAAATCGATATTTTTAGAACGACAGGTTCTTATAAGTTTAAAAATATATCTTGGGTCAATTTTAAAATCTAAAGGTGCAGGAATACATGCGTAGTTTTTCTGAATCAATCTTTTATGAAAAACAGAATCTTGTACACAAAAAATATATTGCTTAACATCTAGGTTAGCCTGTTCTAATTCGTAATATAAATTCTCAATGTGATTTTCGCCACCACCCCAATTAGATACTCCAGAAACATGTAAAATAACCATTTATTTTTCTAATATTTTTTGTGACTGTTTTAAAGATTTACTTAGTGAAGCACCATGAAACACTAATAAGTTTACAAAACTAAAGTATTTTGGTTTTACTAAAGATTTGAAAATGTACTTAACAGACATTAAAGTTTTAAGAATGATATAGCTAAGATATCCAGAATTCTTTTTTATAACATATAGTAAGGATAACTTTAACTCTTGTTTAATTTTTATATTTAGCGACGTGCTTTTGCCTCTAAAGTGAATGTATTGTGAATCAGGAACCAAGTAGCAATCCTTTCTATCTTTCAGTTTACTTATTCTATAAGCAAGGTCTGTTTCTTCATAATACAGAAAAATATTTGTATCGAAACCACCAACCATATCGAATGCCTTAGCATCAATAAACATAAAAGAACCTGGAATAGCATCTACCTTTAAAGGAGTATTATATTGTATATTTCTTTTTGGATATCTTTCTGGACTTAGTTTTTCAAGGATTTTTCGTCCAAATAATTCTCGTTTTAAAGTTAAAAAGTGATCGAAAGATTTTAAAACCTTATTATTTTCATCGAACCCTTGAGGAGCACATAGAGCAACATTCGAGTGGTTTTCTAAAAACATAGATAAATTAGATAAACAGTCGTTTTTTACTAAAGTATCGTTGTTTACAAAGGCATAATACTTTGATTTTGCAAATTGAACGCCGAGCATGTTTCCTCCTCCAAAGCCTGTATTAACCCTGCTTCTAAAAAGGGTAAGATGCTCCATTTTAGGAAGCCCCTTCTTTAAAACTTCATAATCGTCGTAATGAGATGCGTTATCAATTACGATAAGCTGCCAATTTAATGTATTTGAAGTGTGTTCTATTAGAGATTTAACTGCATTTATAGTAAAACCCGATGAGTTATAATTTATTAAAATTACAGCTACTTGATACATATATTGGAATATTTAGCTAACAAAAATAGGAAAGATTTCTGTATAAAAGAGTGTCCGAAGTTTGTTTTCATCTGTTTTTCTTATGCAGATTACCTATATTTGTCGTAGTCGCATTTATAGTAGACTATCAGGTGTGTTTTAGAGTTTAGCTAAGATTCTTTTACTAGTACTACTGTCCAATTTTGAATGACTTTTCCAATTGAAAATTCGATTAAAAAGTTTTGTTTACGACTGTAATTAAAATAATGACTCTAAAACAATCATTGATTATCTTTTGAATTTATAATCTAAATAACTTGAATAAAAAACAATATATAGAGGGAACATCAAAAAAGCAAGCAGAATTATTAGATAAATTTATTCTGAATTTTGATGATTTAGGAGAAGATTTTGGTAACCAAGATCGGAACTCTCTAAAGCTTTTCAAATTAGAGGAGCAGACCATTAATGTAAAATCTTTTAAAGTCCCTAATCTAGTTAATCAGATAGCATATAAGTTCTTCAGAAAAAGTAAAGCGCAACGTTCTTTTGAATATGCAAATATATTGAAGGAAAAGGGGATAGGTACACCGCAGCCAATTGCTTATTATGAATTTAGTACGCCTTTTGCATTTAAAAACAGTTATTATATAAGTGAACAATTAGATTGCGAATTAACTTATCGTGAATTGTGTCATGATTTAAATTACCCAAATCATGAAGTCATTTTACGTGGGTTTACTAGATTCACTTTTGAACTACATGAGAAGCATATTAATTTTTTAGATCACTCTCCTGGAAATACTTTGATAAAAAAAGCAGGCTCAGATTATAAGTATTACTTAGTAGATTTAAATAGAATGGAGTTTGGTCCTATGGATTTTGAAACCCGTATGAAGAATTTCGGACGTTTAACAACTCATAAATCTATGATACAAATTATGAGTGACGAATATGCAAAATGTTCCGGAGATGATTCTGAAAAAGTGTTTCAGGCAATGTGGCAATATACAGAAGCTTTTCAAGCGCGTTTTCAACGCAAACAACGACTAAAAAAGAAATTAAAATTTTGGAAAAAATAGGTTCTTATTTTCTGCCTTTACGCAATAACCACAGTTTTACATAGCGCATAAAAATAACATACCCTTGAATGTAACCTATGGTTAGTCCAATTACACCATCTCTAAATCCACTTTGAATGATATAGTGTTTAAAGAATCCCCAAAAAGGTTTTAAAACAAAATGATAAGGAGTGAGTTTTCCTGTTTTCTTATCGTAATCTTTAGCCTGCAACCACGCATACCGATTCATCTTTTCTAAATACTTATCGAAAGTCGTATAAGTATTGTGGTAAAGTTTATTTTTTAAATGTCCAACGTTTCCATTGGCTTCAATTTCTTCGTGTACGAATTTATCTTCATAAACACAAAAATCACGTTTAAATAAGCGAATAACTTTATCATTTCTCCATCCACTATAATGTACGCGTTCTCCCATAAAATGATTTAATCTTCCAATCCAATACGCTACTATATTAGGGTCTGGATTTTTTAGAATTTCAATAATTTCTGTTTGTAACTCTGGTGTAACACGTTCATCGGCATCTACAAGTAAAATCCATTCGTGCTTGGCTTGCGGAATAGCCCAGTTTTTTTGAGATGCAAAATAGTCAAATTCTCTACGAATGACTTTAGTGGCCAAAGGCAATGCTTTTTCGTAAGTACCATCTGTACTAAAACTGTCCACAACTAAAATTTCATCAGCAAATTTAACCGACTCTATCACAGCTTCAATATTATGTATTTCATTCCCAGTAGGAATAATAGCAGTAATTTTAGTCATGCGAGTCTATTAGGATTTATATGGATTTAAAAAATCGATTAAAGTATTTTTAAAGTACTCTGGAGTGAATTTTTTATATAATTCTAGACTGTCTTTTTTAAGATATTTTTCGGGTTTAGATTTGTAAATTTCTGGTAAGTAATCTTTTAAATGAACAGAGACGTTCGTGGTCTTATCCTCAAAAATGCTCCAAGTTTCTTTATCTATCCAAGGTGAAAAAATAGTGAACGTTTTAATGTTTAAAGCCTTTGCCATATTAATAGCGCCACCTTCATTACCAATAATAGCTTGACATTGAGATAAAATACCTAAAAAACTTCGCAGACTTTTGCCATAGACAGTAAAGAAAATATGTTTTTGAGTTTCAGGTTTACAAGCATCAAAAATTTGTTGTGCTAAGTCTAACTGTGGAGGAATATAATTGAATAAAATTTGAGCGTTGGTGATCTGAACAATCGTATCGATAACAGCAGACATATAGGTTAATGGGTAGGATTTAGATTCGCCACTTCCTAAAACACCTATCATAAAAATAGGTTTCTCTAGATTCAATCCGTTAGTTAAAAGAAATTGTTTGCTGTGTTCAATTTCTGAAGCTGTTAAATAAATTTTTGGCTTAATAACTTCAGGAACATCCTTAATTAAAGGTTTTAAAAGCTGTAATCTGTTTTCTATGGCTAAGCCAGCTTCAGTGTTGGCTTTAGTTGTACGCTTTATGGTCTTAGAGTATATCCAATTAGAATACCATTTATGATACGATATTTTGGTTTTTGCTTTAGAATAATAACTTATAATGTTACTAGAAAGTTTTGAGTAGACATCGATAATCACATCAAAATTTTCAGTACTTAATGCTTTCGCAAAAGTGATTAGCGCTTTGGTGTTTTTTTCCGCTTCACTAGGGAATAAAACAATATTATCTATATATGGATTATGTTCTACAACAGAAAATGTATTCCCATTAATAAGGTAATGCAAGGTCGCATTAGGGTATTCTTTTTTTAATGCTTCAAACAGAATACTACTTGTAAGCACATCCCCAATCATTTTCTGTTGTACAACTAATATCTTCATTTATACAGCTACGTTGTTATCACGAAGCGCATCATTTAAAGAGGTTTTCTTATCTGTACTTTCTTTACGTTTTCCAATAATTAAAGCACAAGGTACTTGAAACTCTCCAGCAGGGAATTTTTTAGTATAACTTCCAGGAATTACTACAGAACGTGCAGGAATACGTCCTTTAGTTTCTACAGGAGTATCTCCAGTTACATCTATAATTTTAGTACTCATTGTAAGTACAACATTAGCACCAAGAACAGCTTCAGTTTCTACGTGAACACCTTCTACAACAATACAACGCGATCCAACAAAAACATTGTCTTCTATAATTACCGGAGCAGCTTGTAAAGGTTCTAAAACACCACCAATACCAACACCACCAGAAAGGTGAACATTTTTACCAATTTGAGCACAGCTACCAACAGTTGCCCAAGTATCTACCATAGTGCCTTCGTCTACATAAGCACCTATGTTTACATAACTCGGCATTAAAATTACACCAGAAGAAATGTATGCACCATGACGCGCTACAGCATGAGGTACTACACGGATACCTTTTTCTGCATAACCTGTTTTTAATGGAATTTTATCATGAAATTCTAACGGACCACATTCTATAGTTTCCATTTTTTGGATAGGGAAATATAGTACAACACCTTTTTTTACCCATTCGTTTACTTGCCATCCGTTTTCGGTTGGTTCGGCAACACGTAATTCTCCAGCATCTAGAAGAGCAACTACTTTTCTTATCGCATCAATTGTGCTTTTTTCTGATAACAAAGCTCTGTTTTCCCAAGCTTGTTCTATGATAGATTGTAATTCTTTCATTGTAAATTTTAAATTTTTCCAAATATACTTTTATAATTCATCACCTTAAAATTGAAATCATAAATTTATCTAATTCTTTATCAGTAAAATCTATACTAATTTGGGTTGTTATAGTAACTTTGTGAAAAAATAAAAATGGCTCGAATTTTAGCAATCGATTTTGGAAAGGTAAGAACAGGATTAGCAATAACCGATGAACTTCAAATTATAGCCTCTGGACTTACTACAGTAAATACTAAAGAACTTATTCCGTTTTTAAAAGATTATGTTGCTAAAGAAAACGTAGAACTTTTTGTTGTTGGAGAGCCTAAACAGATGGACGCTACAGCTTCCGAGAGTGAAGCTTTAATAATTCCGTTTCTTGAAAAATTAACTAAAGCTATTCCTCAAATTCCTGTGACTCGCGTCGATGAACGCTTTACCTCTAAAATGGCTTTTCAGACCATGATTGATGGTGGATTGAAAAAAAATCAACGTAAAAATAAAGCTTTAATCGATGAGATTAGCGCTACGTTAATACTACAGAGTTATTTATACTCGAAGTAATTGACTGCTTTTAAGGAATTTTCCTAACATTTAGCTAATTAACGATAATTATATAGTCTTCGGCTAAATTATATTTCATAATAAGACTTAGCACATATATTTGTTGCAAATTAGTTAATGCTATGAACTATAATAAATTAATGTTTTTTATCCTTGTGTTGGGTTTAAGTACTATTCAGCTTAAAGCACAGCAGGAAGATACAGAAAAAAGTCAACCCTTTTTCGCCACAGAAATAATTGAAGCTAAACCTGTTTTAGTAGAACTACCTTCTGTAAAATTAAATGATTTAAAAATCGTAAATAGGCATCGCGATTTAATAAACGCCTTAGTGGAATCTAAAATTAGATGTACTCTAGATTTATTTACCATTACTAACGATAGGGCAGCGTGTTAAAAGCTAAAAAATTCTTAAAATTTTAAACTCTTTATTAAAGGTGTTTTAATATTATAGGCTATTACCGGTAAGTATTGTACTTTTGCACTTTAATTTTTACAACGTACGATAATGATATTACCAATAGTCGCGTATGGCGATCCCGTATTAAAAAAAGTTGGACAGGATATAGATCCAGATTATCCGAAATTAGATGAACTTTTGGATAATATGTTCGAAACCATGTATAATGCATATGGTGTAGGACTTGCAGCTCCACAAATAGGTTTGCCAATTCGTTTATTTGTTATTGATGCCGCTCCATTTGCTGAAGACGAAGATTTGTCTGAAGAAGAACAAAAAGAATTAATCGGATTTAAAAAAGTATTTATAAATGCAAAAATCACTTCTGAAGAAGGTGACGAATGGGCATTTAATGAAGGCTGCTTAAGTATTCCTGATGTTCGTGAGGACGTGTTTAGAAAATCTAAAATTACAATTGAATATCTAGACGAAAACTTCGAGTCGCATGTCGATACGTACGAAGGTCTTGTGGCACGTGTTATTCAGCATGAATATGACCATATAGACGGAATTTTATTCACAGAAAAATTATCTTCTCTAAAAAAGCGTTTAATAAAAGGTCGTTTAGAGAACATCTCTAAGGGGAAAGTAAACGTGGACTACAAAATGAGATTTCCAAAACAAAAAAAGAAACGATAATATTTGTATTACACATACAAACACTAGATATTTGCCATCTTTTTAAAAATTAATTTATGAGCTTAGATAAAGTATTAGCTATTTCAGGAAAACCAGGATTATACAAGTTAATCATGCAAACGCGTAACGGATTTATTGCAGAATCTTTATTAGATAATAAAAGACTTTCTGTAACAATGAATCATAACGTAAGCGTGTTAAGCGAAATTGCTATTTATACGCTAACAGAAGAAGTACCTTTAAAAGTGGTTCTTCAAACTATTGCAACAAAAGAAAATAACGAACCTTCAAGTATTAGTCATAAAGACAGTAAAGATAAATTAGAAGAGTATTTCTTCGAAATTTTACCAGAATACGACGAGGATCGTGTGTATCCAAGTGATATTAAAAAAGTAATTCAGTGGTATAACTTACTTCAAAAAAATGATTTATTAGATTTTGAAAGTGAATCTGAAGCATTAGAGTCTGAAGAAGCAAGCGAATCTACTGTTTCTGAAAAAGAATAAATTCAAACAGCAAACAAACATATTAAAGTCCGGCCTCGAGTCGGACTTTTGTTTTTATTACCTTTAAATTAATTAAAAATATCACCTTTATTAAACATATTTTATGAATACACGTGCAGAACAACTTCAGGCTTTCGATAGATTATTAACTATTATGGATGAATTGCGCGAGCAATGTCCGTGGGATAAAAAGCAAACCATGGAAACCTTACGTCATTTAACTATTGAAGAAACTTACGAACTTGGGGATGCCATTTTAGATAATGATTTACAAGAAATTAAAAAGGAATTAGGTGATGTATTACTTCATATCGTGTTTTATTCTAAGATAGGAAGCGAAACCAAGGATTTTGATATTGCCGATGTATGTAACAGTATTTGTGATAAATTGATAAGTAGACACCCGCATATTTATGGCGATGTAAAAGTTGAGAATGAAGAAGATGTTAAACGCAATTGGGAAAATTTAAAATTAAAGGAAGGTAATAAAAGTGTTTTACAAGGCGTTCCTAATAGTTTACCGGCATTAGTAAAAGCTAGCCGAATTCAGGAAAAAGTAGCAGGAGTAGGATTCGATTGGGAAGAACCACATCAAGTCTGGGAAAAAGTAGAGGAAGAACTTGAAGAATTTAAAGCTGAAATTGCGACTGGAAATCAGGATGCTATGGAAGATGAATTTGGAGACGTTTTGTTTTCTCTTGTAAATTATGCTAGATTTTTAAACATAAATCCAGAAAATGCATTAGAACGTACTAATAAAAAATTTAAAAAGAGATTTGAATATTTAGAGTCGAAAGCTAAGCTATTGGGGAAATCTTTAAAAGATATGACACTTGCAGAAATGGATGTGTTTTGGGAAGAAGCAAAAAAAATATAATTTTTTATAAATCATGTAATCCAAGACAAGTATTCTTGCGTATATAATAATAAGGATGACATAATTCTTCATAGATTAAGATTAATAGCATAATCCTTACATTTAAGCTATGTCATTCAAAATAAGTTATTTCTATATAGGTTAGGGAATAGCGGTTTAGTTAGTTAGTAACTCAATCCTACTTGAAAATTATCCTCACGATAATTTATTTCGGGTAGGATTGAGTTTTTTTATGGTTTTATGTTTACTCAGATTTTTTCTCTTTAGGTCTAATAATCATTCTAAATGATTGATCTTTATTAATGTAGTATCCCATCCAATCGTAAAAGGCACGCATTCTGTTTCTAAAACTTACTAAAGACATGATATGTACAAAAATCCATACGCACCATGCAATAAAACCTTTTAGGAAGAATTTTTGGTCTGGACCATCTGTTACGGCTTTATTACTTCCAATAATAGCCATAGACCCTTTGTCTGAATAATTAAAAGGTTCCCAAGCATTAGATTTTAAGTTTTTACCTAAATTTTTGGCTTGCTGAATAGCTACTTGAGCCAATTGCGGATGTCCGTTAGGGTAATCCTTATCTCCAATTATAATGGCTGTATCTCCTAAAGCATAAATATTAGTATACCCCTCAACTAAATTATGACTGTTTGTTTTTAATCGTTTTCCTCTACCAAAATTTTCTTCCTTAAAACCATCAAAAGTTCTAGCAGAAATTCCTGCTGCCCAAATTAAGTTTCTAGATTCAATTTCTGTACCGTCGGAAAGTGAAACTACATCATCTTTAAAATCTTTAACAAAAGTGTTTAATTTTATAATAACACCATATTCTTTTAATTTCTCGTATGTATAATCTTGAGTTCGTTTAGACATTGCAGCAAGAACAGCGTCTTGACCGTCTATTAGGTATATGTTTCCTAAATCTTTTGGATTTAGTTCTGGATAATCTTTTTCTAAAATATGTAATCGCATTTCAGAGAACAAACCAGAAAGTTCTACACCTGTAGGACCAGCACCTGCAATTACAAAGGATAGTAATTTTTTACGGGTGTTGGGGTCTTCAATTCGTGTTGCGCGTTCTAGACGTGTAAAAACAAGATTACGTAATGCTAATGAATCCGAAATGGTTTTCATAGGTAAACTTAACTCTTCAATGTTTTTATTACCAAAGAAATTAGTTTCTGCTCCTGAAGCCATCACTAAAATATCGTAATGTAATTCCCCATTACTTAGAATAATTTTATTCTCTTCTGGAATAACTCTTTGTAATTCGCCCATTCTAAATTTTACATTATCATGCTTTCTTAAAATTTTTCTGAACGGATAACTAATTGCAGACGGTTCCATAAAACCTGCAGCAACTTGATATAATAAAGGCGGGAAAAAATTGTAATTATTTAAGTCGACTAGTATTACATTAAATTGGTGTGCATGATTCATTTGATTAATAAATTCTAAGCCTGCAAAACCACCACCAACAACAACAATTGTTTTCTTATTTTCCATAGTAATAAGGTTTGATTTGGATGTATTAACACCAAAGATAATGTGGTTTTTTCTAATAAAACAGTAACTAAAGGATTAGATTTTTCGCAATCGTTTTCGAATGTAAACTTATTTCTATAAGTAGGTTTTTACTTCATTTTTAAGTTCCAAGCATAAAAAAAAGCCATTCAAAATAAATTAGAATGGCCTTAAATAATGTGTGTTATTGTATTTAGTACAATGCTTTTATCTTGCTCAGTTTTGTTTTCCAAAGTTTTAAAGAATCTTTGTGTCTGCCAATACTTGCATGTACCTCCTTAACCAATGGATTGTCGTCTTTTACATTTGTAAAAAACTGTAAATTATTTTCTAGTTGGTTAATTTCAGCTTTAACTTCGTCTATCTTTTTTCTAATAAATAAACGCTCATTGTCTAAGTGTCTTGAGTCGTCTGCATTGCTAAGTTCGTCTAATTTATTTTCAAATTTAATTAACTCAGCTTCATTTTTACTTACTTTTACTTGTTTAAAAAGTTCGTCTAAAGCCTTATTAAATTTACCTTCTATAAAACGCTTATTACTTGGTACACGACCAATAGCTTTCCATTCAGAGATTTTATCTTTAATAACTTGTAAACCCTCTTCTTTGTTATCAGAGAATTCTATGGTTTTTAAATCATCTAATAATTCTGTCTTTGCTTTAAATGCAGCTATTTCTACTTCGTTTTCAGCATTCTTTTTAGAATGTAAGTTGTCGAAATACGCATTACAAGCAGCCTTAAACTGTTTCCAGATTTTATCACTGTCCTTACGTGGCACGTGACCGATTTTTTTCCAATCGTTCTGTATTTTTTTCATTAAAGGCGTAGTGGTCTCACTATCTTCGCTGTCTTTGTTTGCTTCAGCAATCTTTATTAACTCTAGTTTTTTCTGAAGATTATCAAACTGTTCCTTTTTTAAATCCTTATAGAATACATTTTTCTTTCTATTAAAGGTTCTAACAGCTTCTTTAAATTTAGACCAAGTTGCTTCGTTTACTTTAAGGGGCACTTTTCCAGCTCCGAAAAAAGCTTCTCTTAGTTGTTCTATCTCCTTAATCTTTGCTTGCCAACCATTATGAGATTTTGCACCTTCGTTAGTTAAGCTTTCAATTTTTTGAATGATTAAGGTTTTCTTTTCTAGATTTACCTCGTAAATTTTATCTAACTCGTCATAATACGCTTGACGCTTATTGTGTATAATTTTTGTGGCAGCTTTAAAACGATTCCAGATTTCCTCACGGTGTTCTTTAGAAACAGGTCCTAATTCTTCTTTCCACATTTTATGAAGCACTTGCAACTCTCTAAAAGAACGATTGGTGTCTTCGTCTTGAGCAAGTTCTTCTGCGCGTTCAATAATTTTTAATTTTAAATCGAGATTGTGTTTAAAATCTAAATCTCTTAAATCGCGATTTAAATGAAGAAAATCGTAAAACATTTCAACATGATGATGGTAACTATTCCAAGCATTATTGTATTTATCTCTTGGTATAGGACCTGCATTACGCCATTGGTCTTGTAAGTCTTTAAAATGCTTATAAGTGGTATTGATGTTTTCTTCAACGCCAATTAACCCTTTTATGTCTTCAATAATTCGAAGTCTATTTTCAAGGTTCCCTTTTAAATTTGTTTCAATTTTTTTATAATGAGAATGTAATTGGCCTTTGTAATCTTTATATGCAGTTTTAAAACGTTTCTGAACTGGGCTAGAGTAGTAGAAATCTATCTCGTTACCGCCTTCATTTAAAAAATCTTCTTTCTTTTCGTCTATTAACGAATTAAATTTAGAATTGAATTCGTTTTTAATACCATCGACATGTTCTTTAATGGCTTGAACTTTTTCTGTAGAAACCAATTTCTCAAGTTCGATAACCAATGCTTCTAACGACATGGTGTCGTATTCTTTAAACGGAATAGTGTGACGCTCGTTATTACCTTCATCTTCGGCATCCTCGGCGTTTGAAGCTTCTATTTCCTCAAATACAACATCTTCATTTTTTGCAGCATCCTCTGTAGATGAGGTTGTCTCAGTAATTGGTGTTTCTTCTGATTGTACTGCTATCGGTTTTTTTTCTTCGTTTCCGTCTACAGGTTGTAGGTTATCTTGCTCTGACATTTTAAAAAATGTTTTTGTTCATTAATATAAGTCTCTAAAGATACTAACAACTCACATAATTACAAAGTGTTGTATAATTTTAATAGGACCGTGTTTTTGTATTATAAATTCCAGATATCCCAAGCTTTTTCTGCTTGGTATTCTAGCATTTTTAAACCGTTTAAAATGGTTGTATTTTGCTCGCGACCTTTTCTTAAAAAAGTGGTCTCACTCGGATTGTAAATTAAATCGAAAAGTAAATGTTTATCTGTTAAGGCCTCGTAAGGTATATCTGGACAATCATTTACATTAGGAAATGTACCTACAGGAGAGCAGTTGATTATTAAGGTATACTTGTCCATTACTTCAACAGTCAAGGCGGTATAACTTATCGTCTTTTCGTTTTTAGGTGATCTAGACACATACTTAAATTCTATGTTTAGTCTGCTAAGCGCAAAAGCAATGGCTTTACTGGCTCCACCAGTTCCTAAAATTAAAGCATGAGTATGGTGTGGTTTTAAATCATTTTCTATAGATTTCTGAAATCCGTAGTAATCTGTATTGTACCCAACTAATGTGCCTTCTTTTGTTAGTTTTATAGTGTTAACCGCGCCAATATTTGCTGCGTCTTCATTTAAACTGTCTAAAAAAGGGATGACTTGTTCTTTATAAGGAATAGTAACATTTAGCCCTTTAACTTCAGGATGATTTTTAAATATAGATGGGAATTCTGAAATATTGTCTAAATCAAAATTCTGATACGTAGTGTCTGTAATATTTAGTTTTTCAAATTTTTCTTTGAAATATGTATTGGAAAACGAATATGAAATTTGCTTTCCTACTAAGCCTAGTTTATTCATGAAATTGTTCGTGTTTTTTCGCCGTAAACGCCTAACCATAATACAATGCCAATACCTACAGCAATTAAAAAAGTGGCGATGTAAGTTTCGGTATTTAATTCGGGAATGTAGCGTATATAATTGGTAACAACTTTAGATCCGGTAGAATCTAAAGCCAGTTCGCCAGATTCTAATGTTTTATAAATGGTATGTTTCCAAGGCCAAACTACGCCCAAAGAACCTACAATAAACCCAATAATAGAGGCCATTGTAATACTTTTATAATGTTTTAAAATGTAACTTAATAAGTGCGAAAATGTAACTAAGCCTGTAAATGAACCCAGAGTGAATACGGCTAATACTTTTAGTAGTCGGATTCTATTCGAGTTATTAATGAATTCGAAATTCCAGCTTACAATATCGGCAACCGTGTCGTACAATGCATTCACAGAATCTACAAGTAGCAAGACGTAATTTCCTAATAAGATAAGGATAAATGAACCTGAGAATCCGGGAAGTGTCATTCCGGAAACACTAATAATTCCGCAGAAAAAAACAAACCATAGATTATCGTTTTCTTTTGCAGGATCTAAAAAGCTAATACTAACTCCAATTGCGGTGCCAATAATTAGAGCGATTATAGTTCTGTAATTCCAATCTTCAAAATCTTTACTAATGTAATAAATTGAGCCTACAATCATTCCGAAAAAGACACTCCATACAAATAGTTCGTAATGTCTAATTAAGTAATCTAAAATTTTAGAAATACTGAAGTAACTAATAATCATTCCTAAGAATAGTAGACTTAAGAATTTACCATTTATATATTGATACAGACTTTTAAATCTTCCGTTTATAAGAAGTTTAAACGCTTTGCCATTAAATTTCTGAAGTGAATAAATAAACTCTTCATAAAATCCAGACACAAAAGCTACAACACCACCAGAAATACCAGGAACCTTATTCGCAGCTCCCATACCTAACCCTTTTAGGACTAAGAAAAATTTATCTGATAATGTTCTGGTGCTTTCCATTAACTTTTTTTAGTTCCTAATTTCTCTAAAATAAAGATAGTAAAAAATCCAAAAATCATAAGAGCTATTGCCGAAATTACATGAGAGTCGACCTGATTCATTTTAGCATAAACAGCAGGCATTGTACTTAGTTCTGTAACGGTTTTATAAACTTCGGTAATTTGAGTTTGCTTTTCGTAAATCGCTAATGTTCCTAAGTTAGACACGTCGGAGAAAGGTATAATATGCCCAGTTTCTTTTTCTAGAATAGTTGCGGTTAGTTTCCAAGGCCAGACTTTATTTAAAGATCCAAATATAAATCCAGTTAATACAGCAAGTGTTGTATTGTGGAAGTTTTTAAATAACCATTTTAATAAGTGACTAAAGCTTAATAATCCAACTAAAGCACCTACAGCAAATAAGGCAATTTTCTTAAAATCGAAATCATGAAAAGCGTCACTTAATGTTTTATAGGCTCCAAGAATAACGAGTATAAATGATCCGGATATTCCTGGTAATATCATAGCACAAATGGCAATTGCTCCTGCAAAAAATAAAAACCAAGGACTATTATTACTGTTTAAAGAGGGTAGGGTCGTAATGTAAAAAGCTAATGCGGCTCCTAGTATAAGGCTAATAATTGTGGCAATATTCCATTTGTTAATTTGTTTTCCAACAAAGAAAATACTAGCAATTATTAACCCGAAGAAGAACGACCAAATTAATACTGGATGATGTTCTAATAAATATTTGGCAACTCGCATAAAAGATACAAAACTTACAATAATACCTGTAAGTAGTGCCACCAGAAAGCTTCCGTTTAATTGTTTCCAAAACGATGCAAAGCCTTCGTTTTTTAAGGTTTTAAATAGAGATAGATTTATACCACTAATGGTAGATATAAGTTCTTCGTATATTCCAGAAATAAAAGCGATTGTTCCTCCAGACACTCCAGGAACAGCATCTGCAGCACCCATAGCCATACCTTTAAGCGAAATAACGAGATAGTCTTTTAAATTACGATGCATTTTTAGGTTTTAAATTTGAAACCCAAAGGTATGAATTTTAGCTAGACAGACTGAACTATTCTTTTGCTTTAAGTGCTTTTTTTACAAGTTTAGACTTGTATGTTTCAGGAAAAAGCTCTTCAATTATAAATACATATTCAGGATTAAAATGTAATCCGTTTTTTAAGTGAAAAGATGCTTTTTCAACCTCATTTCCTTTAAAATATAAGCCGGCTAATCGGTATTCTATTTCTGCGTTTTCAGGGTAGAATTCTGCAGCTTGTAAGAGGTTGTAAATAGCAGCTTCAGGTTCGCCTATTTTAATTAAAATATCGCAACGCGATAACCACGTGTTTAATTCGTAATTACCTAACTCGATTGCTTTTTTGTATCCTGATTCAGCTTCTTCTAAGAAATTTAATCGGTGATTAATTTGTGCGTATAATTTCCAGTACTTTACATTATCGCCATCAATATTTATAGCTTTATTAATGTAATACAATGCTTTCTGGTAATTTTTTTGTTTTGTGTAGAAACGTGTAATAGACACCCAACCTTTATCTAACAAAGGGTCTTCGTGTACCGTTTTATAAAAATATTGAACGGCTAAATCGTTTTTACCTAATTTCTCGTAACAATGTCCAATTCGTAATAATGCAAAAGATGTAGGGTCCTCTAAAGTTAAAGACGTTGTGTAGCTTTCTATAGCATCTTCAAAACGTTTCAATTTCTCTAAAACTTTTCCTTTTTCAATATATGCGCCTACAAAGGTATCGTCAGAAATAATTGCAAAATCGTAAGCGGCTATGGCTTTCTTGTATTTTTTTAAAGCAAAATACTGTTTACCTAGTTGGTGCCATGCAACTTCACTATATGGATTTTTGTCTAAGTATGTATTAAGGTATTCTATTGCTTCTTGATATTGCTCCATAAATTCGAAACAATAAATCATATTATACAATGCAGAATAATCTTCAAGATCCTCTTCTAAGCACTTAATAAAGCTATTTTTTGCTTCTTCAAATTTATCTAGGAATAAATATTCCATACCTATTAAGGAATGTAAATCTGCAGTTTCTTCAGAGAGCTTAACGGCTTTTTTTAACACATCTATGGCCTCTTCGTGTTGATCTCTTTTAGATAATATATTAGCTTTCTGAATGTAAATTTCTTCGTTTTGAGGTTCTAAAGTGTATAAATCGTTAAGCATTAAATCTGCTTGCTCTAATTTATTCTCGAAAACAAAAACTTCAATTTTAAAAAGTTTTAAATTGGTGGAGGAAGGGTGTTGGTTAAGACCTAATTTTATAGCTTTTTTTGCTAACGCAATTTTACCTAAATCTAAATAATAATGAATAATATTCTCAAACTCTTCTGAATCAAAGAATAAAACGTGATTCGTTTTAAGCATTGATTCAAATTTAGTTAAAGATAATTCGTTGTTGTTAGGACTGAACTCCATAGGCGATTTTATATGGTTTCTTATATTATTAAATATAATGATCAAATTTACGCATTATTAAAAAGCCAATTGAATGTTTTCAACAAAGTAATCAACAGTGTAAGAAAATTAAGTGCTAATTATGTGTTAAAACACTGTTTTTTAATGAACTATGCTGTTTAAGATGTTGATAATAATCTTGCAGCCTTTCTCTATCTCTTCATTAGAAATGGTTAATGGCGGTGTAATTCTAATGGCTCTTGGCTCAAAAAGTAACCAAAACGCAATTAAACCTTCTTCTTGGGCTTTTATAATAACTTGATTTGTAATGTCTGCGCTAGGTGTTAAAGCCGCAAGCATTAATCCTTTTCCCCGAATTTCGGTTATTAATGGGTGTTGCAATAAGCGTTTAAAAAGCTGTTCTTTTTCTAATGCTTTTGTCATTAAATCGGTTTCGGTAATCTCTTTTAGAGTAGCCAAAGCAGCAGCAGCAATTACGGGATGTCCTCCAAAGGTGGTAATGTGCCCCATTTTTGGCTCCTCTTTTAATTGTTCCATTAATTTAGTAGAAGCAGTAAATGCTCCAATTGGCATACCGCCTCCCAAACCTTTACCAGTAACCAGTATATCTGGTGTGCAATTGTAGTTTTCAAAACCGAATAGTTTACCAGTTCTACCTATTCCCGGTTGAATTTCATCTAAGATTAAAAGGGCTCCAACAGCTTCACACCTGGCTTTTACTTTTGTTAAATATCCATCTCGTGGTTCTAAGAATCCCGCGCCACCTTGAATGGTTTCTAATATTACAGCTGCAGTGTTAGAGGTTATACTTTGTAAATCGTCAATATTATTGAAGCTAATAAATTTTATGCCAGGTACTAATGGTCTGTATGCCTGTTTGCGTTCTTCATATCCCATAACACTCATAGATCCCATAGTATTGCCATGATATGCATGTTTAGCAGCTATGATTTCACTGCGTCCTGTTGCACGTTTAGCTAATTTTAAAGCACCTTCTATAGCTTCTGTCCCAGAGTTTACTAAATAGGTCTGTTCTAAGGGCTCTGGTGTGTGCTCTGCAAAAAACTGTGCTAGTTCTACAGCCGGTTTCTGAATGTATTCCCCATACACCATAACGTGCATGTATTTGTCTAACTGATCCTTTATAGCATTTACCACCTTTGGGTGACTATGCCCTAAACTACAAGCCGAAACTCCTGCTACGAAATCTAAATAGGCTTTATTATTAGTATCGTAAATGTAAGATCCTTTGGCGTGAGAAATTTCCATTGCTAAAGGGAATGGAGAGGTCTGTGCTTGATATTTAAAAAATTCGTCCTTCATAATTAAGGTGATTTTTTTAGGGTTGTAGGTGGTTGAATTGAATCCTTTACAGGCTGATTTAAAGTTGAAACGGAATCTTTGTCTGGTAAATGTCGAGATGCTTTAGACGGATCTTCAACATTATTAGCTTTATTACTTTCTTCTAAATCTTCTGCCCGTTTGATTAATGTTTCATCGAAAAATTCATCTTGTGGAACATATGGATCTAATCCTTTTATAACGGGTAATTCAAGCGGTGGGTCGTCTCGAAATAAATCTTCAACACTAATTGGCCGTTCATCCTCCCTCCAGTCAAATCCTCTTAATTTTTTAGCGTTGGCAGGATATTTTGATTCAGGATATAGTGTGCCATCGACTTCATTTATTTTCTGAATGATGTTAATTTCATTGCCTTCAAAAAACATAGAAATACTTGCCGATTTCGATTTTTCAATTCCAATTAATTCTTGTTTATCGTTTCTCGCATAGTAAATGGATTCAGCATTTCTAATGATATCAATTTGGCGTAACTGATTTGCATCATTAAATAAACCATATAATTTCCTGCCAGATATCTGATTGTAACCGTTGCCAATGGTGTCTTTACTTATTATAAAGGCATTGTCGAAAACAATAAGCGAATCTAATTTTTCTTCTTTAGTATTCGATTTTATATGAATTGTATCTCCTGTCATTTGGTTTTTAAAGTTCCAAATAATAGGTCTTCGTTTTACTGCAAAATTATCTTTGGGCGATAAACGTGATAAATTAATGAGTTGTGTAAGTCCTGAAGTTTGATCAACGTGAATAGAATCTGCTTTTCCACTCATATCCGACTTATACATTTTTACATTTCTGAATGCTCGAGTAATACGGTGTTCTGGTTTTCCGGTAACCATTAAAGTATCTCCATGAATATAGAGCGAATCTTGCTCTTGTACGGAAATTGCTAAGGCACGTTTGGTAATAAAAACAGAATCTTTAGCTCGATACACTTCAGCATAATGTCCTTTAATTACACTATTATTTAAGGTGTCGGTAACTGTAATATTGTTGGTAGCAGAGGCAAAACTGTCATTTCTATTAAAGTACAAACTATCGCCTTCAATAGTTCTGTTGTCGTAATCGATACGTGAGTTTTTAATAAAATAACCAATATCGTTAGTGGTGTCGTAAAAACCACGCTCACAGTATATTTTTGAAGCGTCTCCAGTAATGGTACTAGGGCCATACATATAGGCTAAAGCATTTTCTGTATAGTAATCTAACTGTTCAGTATTTAAAACGTATTCTGGATTTACTAAGTTTACATCGCCTACAAATTGATATTTTTTCACATCCATATAATACCGGCCAATCCTACTTGTTATTGTGCCTGAAGAATCTCTTACCACTGTTCCTCCTGTTCTATAAAATGCTTGTTGTTTAGCACGGTCAAAATACAACGTGTCTGTAGATAGTACTGAGCTAGGTTCGGTTAGAACAACATCGCCACTAGCAAAGGCTAATTTTGTTTTTCCACTATATTCTACATATTTAGCATCCATATTTATGGTGTCGCCTTGTTTCATTTTTACATGACCATAAGCTTCTATAAAATCTTCTTTTCCGTAATGAATTGCTTGGTCGCACCACATATTAACACCTTCGTGAATAATGTGTATTTGTCCGGAATCGTCACGCGTTAGTACTTTTGCACCTGGATATTTAGCTTCATCGAAAGTCAAGAATCCTGAATATTGAATTTCAATTCGTTTTTGTTGTTGCGCGTACAATTGTGTAAATGAAACGAAGAGGAATAACAGAAATATATAGTGTAGTTGAGCTGTTTTCAAATTAAAATATTTGCAACAAAAATAAGGATATAAATGATTTGCGTTACTGAATTGTAAAAGATTTAAGATAAAAAACCCGCTTAAATTAGATTTAAACGGGTTTTTAAAAAGTATTAAAACTATATTTATTATCTAAAAATAGTTTCTTTTCTATCTGGACCTACAGAAACAATAGTAATAGGTGTTTCAAGGGCTTTTTCTAAAAATTCGATATAGGCATTTAATGATTTAGGAAGCTGAGAGTCTTCAGACATTTTAGTTAAATCTTCACTCCAACCTTCAAAATCTGTATAAATTGGCTCTACATTTTCTGGTTCGATGTTATAAGGGAAATGCTCAATAACTTCACCTTTATATTTATAAGCTGTACACACTTTTAGTGTTTTAAAACCAGATAATACATCTGCTTTCATCATCATAAGTTGTGTTACACCGTTAACCTGGCAAGCATATTTTAAAGCCACAAGATCTAACCAACCACAACGACGTGCACGTCCTGTTGTTGCTCCAAATTCGTGCCCTACTTTAGCCATAGTTGCACCATCTTCATCAAATAATTCGGTAGGGAATGGTCCTGAACCTACACGTGTTGTGTAAGCTTTAAATATTCCGAATACTTCACCAATTTGGTTAGGAGCAACTCCTAAACCTGTACAAGCCCCAGCAGCAGTGGTGTTACTTGATGTTACAAATGGATATGTTCCGAAGTCAATATCTAAAAGTGAACCTTGAGCACCTTCTGCAAGAATTGTTTTTCCAGCTTTTTGTGCTTGATACACATACTCTTCAGAATCGATGAATTTTAAAGATTTTAAAACTTTTACAGCTTCAAAAAATTCAGTTTCAAGTTCTGCTAAGTTATATTGAATTTCTACGTTGTAAAATCCAATCATAGCCTCGTGCTTATCTGCAAGAGCTCTATAACGTTCTTTCCAATCGCTTAATTCTAAATCTCCAACACGCATACCGTTACGGCCAGTTTTGTCCATATAAGTTGGACCAATACCTTTTAAAGTAGAACCAATTTTGGCTTTACCTTTAGACGCTTCACTAGCTGCATCTAATAAACGGTGCGTTGGTAAAATAATATGAGCTTTACGAGAAATAAGAAGTGATTTTCTGTAATCGACGTCTTGCTCTTCTAGCTTATCTAATTCTTTTTTAAAAATTACTGGATCTATAACAACGCCGTTACCTACTAAGTTCATGGCATCGTCGTGAAAAATTCCAGAAGGAATGGTGTGTAAAACGTGTTTTTTGCCGTTAAAAACTAGTGTGTGTCCTGCATTTGGACCGCCTTGAAAACGTGCAATGATATTGTATTTCGAGGTTAGTACATCAACAATTTTTCCTTTGCCTTCGTCACCCCATTGTAACCCTAGTAGTAAATCTACTGCCATTATAAAAATATGTTATTTGGTTGTTGTTTTTCTGTTGCCATAAAAATATAGCGAATGATTTTTAATTTCAATATCAAAAACTTCTTCAATAGTTTTCTTTATGGATTGAATTCGTGGATCGCAAAACTCGATAACTTCACCTGTATCTGTAAGGATAACATGATCGTGTTGTTTATCGAAATACGATTTTTCGTAATGTGCTTGGTTTTGACCAAACTGATGTTTTCTTACTAAGCCGCAATCTAAAAGAAGCTCTATAGTATTGTAAAGGGTAGCACGACTAACACGATATTTTTTGTTTTTCATGTTAAGATATAGAGATTCTATATCGAAGTGTACTTCACTATCGTAAATTTCTTGAAGAATAGCGTAACGTTCTGGTGTTTTCCTGTGCCCGTTATCCTCTAAGAATTTAGTGAAGACATTCTTTACAATGTCCTGGTTTTTTGTATCTGATTTTAAACTCATAATTTCAACCGCAAATTTACATATATTTTTAGACTCTAGACACTTTATCTATACCATTAATTTTTTTAAGATTCGCAACTAATTTATTCAGCATTGAATTATTCTTAACAATTACGTTTAATTTCCCCGAAAACAGACCGTCATCGGTTTCAAAACTCATGCTTTTAATATTTACATGCATGTTGGAGGAAATGATTTTAGTAATTTGATTAACTATACCTAAATTGTCTATACCCGATAATGTGAGTTGTGCAGAATATTCTTGCTGAGAGGAGTCGATCCATTTGGCTTGAATTATTCTGTACGCATAATTGGATTGTAAAGATACGGCATTTGGACAGTTTTTCTTGTGTACTTTTATACCTTCATTTACGGTAATAAAACCAAACACTTGATCACCAGGAATAGGATTACAGCAATTAGAGAGTTTGTAATCTAATTTCTCTTCTTCTTTACCAAAAACTAATAAATCGTATTTAGCAAAGACTTCTTCTTTTTCAAGATCTTCTTTAGATACGTTTGCACGTCTATTAATTTTATTTTTAAAGAAACTCACTAGGGCATTGCTTCTAGACGCTGCAAATGCCTTTAGCATGGTGTTGTCTATTGCACCAATTCCTATACGATAAAATAAATCTAAACTTGTTTTTAGTTTAAAATAGTGTACCAAATCGTTTATAGATTTTTCGTCTAGATTTATTTTAAGCTGTTTTAATTTTCGTCTTAAAATTTCTTTACCTTCTTCACCTATAAGCTTTTTGTCTTCTTTTAAAGCCGATTTAATTTTACCTCTTGCTTTTGCAGTAGTTGCATAATCTAACCAATTAGAATTGGGTTTAGCACTGTCTGAAGTTAAAATATCGACTTGATCACCACTATGTAGTTTGTAACTAAGCGGTACTAATTTTCCGTTTACTTTGGCACCTCGCGTACGCATACCCACTTCGGTATGTATATTAAATGCAAAATCTAAAGGTGTTGCATCTTTAGGCAATGATTTTAAATCGCCTTTAGGTGTAAAGACATAAATTTCTTTAGAGTAGAGGTTCAGTTTAAATTGTTCGACAAAATCTACGGCATTCGTTTCGTTACTTTCTAAGGCTTCTTGAAGTTTTGCAACCCAAGAATCTAAACTATCTTCTTTTTCTGTGTCTTGTTTGTATTTGTAGTGCGCTGCATATCCTTTTTCAGCAATCTCATTCATACGCTCACTACGAATTTGAACTTCTACCCAACGTCCTTTTGGGCCCATTACGGTAATATGAAGGGCTTCGTAACCCGTAGATTTTGGAGAGGAAATCCAGTCTCTTAGTCGGATGGGATTAGGGCGGAAATGATCTGTAACTATAGAATAAATTTTCCAAGCTAGAAACTTCTCATTAGCAGTGTCACTTTTATAAATAATTCTTACAGCGAATTTGTCGTAAACTTCATCAAAAGAAACGCCTTGTTTCATCATCTTTCTACGGATAGAAAAAATGGATTTTGGTCGTCCTTTTATTGTGTAATGTAGGCCCTCTCTATCAAGCGATTTTTTTATTAATTCATTAAATTCTCTAATATATTCGTCTTGACCTTCTTTGCTATCCTTTATTTTATTTAGGATATCGAAATACACATCTGGCTCTGTATACTTTAAACTTAAATCTTCTAATTCGTTTTTAATATTATAAAGACCAATACGGTGTGCTAAAGGGGCGTATATGTATAAGGTTTCGCTAGCAATTTTAATTTGTTTATCTGGACGCATAGAATCCATGGTTTGCATATTGTGCAAACGGTCGGCAATTTTAATGATGATAACGCGAACATCATCATTTAAAGTCAGCAACATTTTTCTGAAATTCTCAGCTTGTAGCGATACGTCTTCCATGTCTTTAGACATAGACGAAATCTTGGTTAAACCTTCAACAATTAAAGCTACGGTTTCTCCAAAAAGTTCTCGAATATCGTTAATATCGTATCTCGGGCAATCTTCTACAACATCATGAAGTAAGGCCGCTGCAATACACGTGGCATCTAATCCTATTTCTTGAGCGACTAAGCGCGCTACAGCAATGGGATGAAAAATATACGCTTCACCAGATTTACGACGTTGGTCTTTATGAGCATCTACAGCTATTTCGAAAGCTTTACGAATAAGTTTTTTGTCGTCTTCTGTAAGCGTTCGGTAGCTAACCTGTAGCAGGTCTTTGTAGGCTCTCGCAATGGTTGCGTTTTCGTGTTCTATTTCGGCATCTGTCATAAAACTAAAAGTAGTATAAAGAATATTAAATTACAATAGTTTTACTGTTTTTTGGTTACAGTAAATTGTATAAGTGTTATTATTTTAAAGATAGGGTTTCTAAAACAGTTTTCATGCCAGAAGTTCCATTTTCGCGAATGATTTTTACATGTTTTGCATTCATGTGTGCAGGATTAGGGTCTATGTAATAGATCGGCGTTTTATCCTTAACATAATGCATTAATCCAGCAGCGGGATATACTTGCATAGACGTGCCAATAATGATAAGAATATCGGCAGTTTCGCATTCTTTTACAGCTAAGTCTATCATAGGGACTGCTTCTCCAAACCAAACAATATGGGGTCTAATTTGATATCCATCCTTACATATGTCGCCGATGTTTATATCGTTAGGCCACGATAAAATTTCTTCATTATTAACACTTTTCGCTTTATTTAATTCTCCGTGTAAGTGAATTACTCTTGTACTTCCTGCGCGTTCGTGTAAGTCGTCTACATTTTGAGTGATAATAGTTACTTTATAATCCTGCTCTAAACTTGCTAAATCAAAATGTGCACTATTAGGTTCTACGGCTTTTAATTGTCTTCGACGCTGATTATAAAATTCTAAAACTAATTCAGGATTTTTAGCAAAACCTTCGGGTGTGGCTACTTCCATAACATCATGACCTTCCCACAGGCCATCGCTATCTCTAAAAGTTTTTAATCCACTTTCGGCACTTATTCCAGCACCACTAAGTACAACTATATGTTTCATTAGTTAAAAATAAGAAATCATTTTTATAAATTCGAAGATTCTAACTAGCAAACGAATTTAATGATTGATTTAAAACTTCTTGAACATTTAGAAAACATAATTACACCAGAACGTAAAGCACGATTTGATACAGTTTTACCTCAACGAACGAAGTATTTTACAGTGGCTACAGAAGATGTGTATCAGTTACACAACACCAGCGCAGTGATAAGAAGTTGTGATGTTTTTGGTATACAAGAGGTGAATATTATTGAAGAGAAAAACTCAAAACGCATTGATAGGGAAATTGCTATGGGAGCGCAAAAATGGGTGGACTTAAATCGCTATAATCATGTTAAAGATTGTATAGCAGATTTAAAACAGAAAGGCTATCAAATTGTTGCTACAACACCTCATGAAAACGATTGTGAATTACATGATTTTGATGTTTCTAAACCGTCTTGTTTTTTCTTCGGAAGAGAAACGGAAGGTTTATCGCAGGCGGTTTTAGATGAAGCCGATTCCTTTTTAAAAATTCCTATGGTTGGTTTTACCGAGAGTTTAAATATTTCGGTGTCGGCAGCTATTATTTTACAGCATGTAACTACCAAACTGAAGCGTACAGATATCGATTGGAGATTGTCTGAACAAGAGCAATTGGAAAAACGTATGGATTGGATAAAAAGTACGATTAAAAGTTACGATGACATAGTGGAACACTTTTATAAAAACAATCAGTAATTTGTTTTAAGTGTTTATTAGCATTCTTTTATTTAGTACTGTAATCTGAGTCTGTCCGGAATGGATAGGCGGGAAGATTCTCACCGTTAACTAAATTTACATCTGGTTTTCCTGAAAAGGCATATCTCACATATTTTGGTTGTGTAATTTTATCGTGAGAAAGTAGTATCGTTTCATCTTGAATTTTGGCTATTGCAGGTTTCCATTGCAGCGATTCGTCGGCAATCCAGAAGCCTGTTGGTGCTTTATTATCTTTAGTTTTTAAACCTTTTGCCTGATTAAATTTAACGACCATAACATTATTTTCTTTTTTTAAGGTTTTAAAGGTTGGGCCTTCGGCTATAACATCTTTATTTAAGGTGTATTTGGCAGCTTTAAGGGCAAGTCGTTGTGCAATAGGTAATTTGTCTGTAGGGTGAATGTTTTTTTCGTCACCTAAATCAATTGTATTTACAACAGTAGTGTAGGGAAGTTCTAAAATTTTTAATTGCGATTCTCGCATCCAAGCCCAAGACGGAGCCGTTGGACTTTTTGAATCAATTTCTGGGGAGTTGTAAGTTCCTTTCCCATAACCTGGTAACATTACAATAGAAAAATGCATGTATTCGTTATTCCATTGTGTTCTGTAACGTTCTACCCAAAATTTAAGGATATCTCCATATTCTTTCATTCCTGCAACACGATGAAACCAATTGGTTTCTGTCACTTCTGGCATTCCAGATAGATAACGTGTATTGCGTTCGCCTTGATACCAAACTAAACCTTTGCAGGCATAAGGAGCCAATGGACTCATCATAGCATTGTAAACAATGTTTGGTTGTCTTCTTAAAAACACATCTTCTTCTTTACTCCAGCCATTGGAAGCATCTAGTGCTTTTTGTATTTTATTTTGAGTTAATGTATCCGAATCAAATTCAGACATAATTGTTTTAAAATAAGGTAATTGTTCGGTCATGTCTCGTGGCATCCAGGCCTCAATAGATGTGCTGCCCCAAGAGGTGTTAATTATGCCTACAGGGACATCACCAAGGGTTTCTAAGAAAAATGCAAATCCGAATGCTACAGCGCTAGTGGAAGGTGAGGTAGACCAATGTCCATTTACATCTTGGGCTTCTTCAAAAGAAACAGTATGTTTCACTTCAAAACTGCGAATATGATTAGGAATAGGTTTTAAAGATTTTATTTCAGGAACATTATCTACTTTGAATTCCATATTAGATTGCCCAGAGCAAATCCAAACTTCTCCAACTAAAATATCTGATAAGGTAATTTTGGAATGACCAGAAATAGACATGCTACGTCCAATTTTAGAAACCCCTAAAGGCTCTAATTTAACCATCCATTTACCTTTTGCATCTGTTATGGTAGATTTTTCTTGATTGGCAAATGTGACTGTTATTTTTTCGTTGGGTTTGGCATCGCCCCAAACAGGTACTTCCATTCCAGATTGTAAAACCATATGGTTGCTAAATAAATTAGAAGGTTTTAATTCTTGAGCATATACAGTATAAATCATACTTGTAATAAGAACTATAAATGATATAAAAGCAAATGGTTTCATGAGTTAACTTATAAGAAAGTGCATCATAAAATTATGAAATGTAATCGATGTGTGGATGCTGAAAATAGTTTTGTTTATATCTAAATTAAACATTCGGAACCATAATTGATATTTATGCTAACAAAAAAAGCCTCTACAGTTGTAGAAGCTTTCTTTTATCATTTAAATTTGAATACTTATTTATTATCAATCCATTTTTTAGCATTTTCAAATGCTTCTAACCACGGAGAAACTTCGTCTTTTCTGCCTTCTGGATAGTTCGCCCAGTTCCATTGAAAGGTAGAACGTTCTATATGTGGCATCGTGACTAAGTGTCTTCCTGAGGCGTCACACATCATGGCCGTGTTAAAGTCGGAACCATTAGGATTTGCTGGATACCCTTCGTAACCGTATTTCGCTACAATGTTGTATTGGCTTTCTTCTTTAGGAAGGTTAAATTTTCCTTCTCCGTGCGAAATCCAAACTCCAAGTGTGCTGCCTTCTAAACTCGATAACATTACCGAATTGTTTTTCTGAATTTTCACAGAAGTAAATGAACTCTCGTGTTTATGCGAGTCGTTATGTAACATTTTTCCATGAACATCGTGTTCTGGGTTGATTAATTCTAACTCCATCCATAACTGGCATCCGTTACAGATTCCAACGGACAGTGTGTCTTCTCTTTTAAAGAAGTTTTCTAATGCTGTTTTTGCTTTTTCATTATACATAAAAGCACCAGCCCAACCTTTAGCAGAGCCTAAAACATCCGAGTTTGAGAATCCACCAACAGCACCAATAAACTGAATATCTTCAAGTGTTTCACGACCAGAAATTAAATCGGTCATGTGTACATCTTTCACATCAAAACCAGCTAAATACATCGCGTTAGCCATTTCACGTTCAGAATTACTTCCCTTTTCACGAATAATAGCCGCTTTTGGTTTAGGCTGACTAGCATCTATGGTAGGACGCTTACCTGTAAAATGTTTAGGGAAAGTATATTGAAGTGGCTGATTTTTATAGTTTTCGTAACGCGCGTCTGCAGCGTTATTTGCCGTTTGCTTTTTATCTAATAAATACGATGTTTTGTACCACACATCTCTTAATTCGGCAACATCAAAAGCAAATACATCTTCGTTGTTTTTAATGTTTATTTTACCAGAAGCATTAGCTGTTCCAATTTTGAATACTTCAATATTGTTTTCAGCTAAAATAGATTCTACTGAAGCATCTGCTTGAAAAACAAGTCCTGCATTTTCAGAGAATAATATCTTAAGTGAATCTTCTTCATTTAAAGCTGTGAAATCATAATCGGCTCCCAAGTTTACATCAGCAAAACACAATTCTAATAGAGTTGTGATTAACCCACCTGAAGCAACATCGTGTCCAGCCTCAATTTTATCCGCTTTAATTAAGTCCTGAATCGCATTAAACGCATTCTTAACAAAGTCTGTATTCTTAACATCTGGGGTGTCGTTTCCAATAGCATTTAATGCTTGGAAGAATGAACTACCACCCAATTTAAAGTCGTCTTGAGAGATGTTGATGTAGTAAATATTTCCACCATCAGCTTTTAAAAGTGGTTCTACAACTTTAGAAATTTCAGAACAATTTCCTGCAGCAGAAATAATTACAGTTCCTGGAGCAATAACGTCTTCGTTAGGATATTTTTGCTTCATAGAAAGCGAATCTTTTCCTGTTGGTACGTTAATTCCTAAGTCGATTGCAAATTCTGAAACGGCTTGAACAGCTTTGTATAATCTCGCGTCTTCACCTTCATTTTTACAAGGCCACATCCAGTTTGCAGATAAGGATACACTCTTTAAATTATCTTTTAAAGGAGCCCAAACAATATTGGTAAGCGATTCTGTAATGGCATTTCTACTTCCAGCATCTGGGTGTATTAAAGCCGAAATAGGCGCGTGCCCAATAGACGTAGCAATTCCTTCTTTTCCATTATAATCTAGTGCCATAACACCAACATTGTTTAACGGAATTTGTAATGGTCCAACACATTGTTGTTTGGCTACTTTACCACCAACACATCTATCGACTTTGTTAGTTAACCAATCTTTACAAGCCACAGCTTCTAACTGCAACACTTGCTCTAAATAGATTTTTAAGTTTTTAGATTTGTAACGCGGATTTTTATATTTTCTGACAATGGTATTGTCTGTCATTATGGTTTTAGGGGAACTTCCAAACATATCTTCTAATGCTAAATCCATTGGCTTTTCACCAGTTGTTTTAGACTCGAAAGTAAAGCGGTCGTTTCCTGTAACTTCTCCAACATCGTAAATAGGAGAACGTTCTCTATCTGCAATTTTATGAAGCGTTTCTAAATGTTTTTCTGCAATAACTAATCCCATACGTTCTTGAGATTCGTTACCAATAATTTCTTTAGCCGATAGGGTAGGGTCTCCAACAGGTAAACTGTCTAAATTGATTTTCCCTCCTGTATCTTCTACCAATTCTGAAAGACAATTTAAATGTCCTCCAGCTCCATGGTCGTGGATAGATACAATAAAGTTTTCGTCACTTTCTACCATACCACGCACGGCGTTAGCAGCACGTTTTTGCATTTCTGGATTAGAACGTTGTACCGCATTTAACTCGATACCCGATTCGAATTCTCCAGTATCTGCAGAAGACACTGCGGCACCACCCATTCCAATACGGTAGTTTTCACCACCAAGAATAACAATTTTATCGCCTTCTTTAGGCGTATCCTTTAAGGCTTGGTCGGCTTTACCGTAACCAATACCACCAGCTTGCATAATAACTTTATCAAAACCTAATTTTCTAGGGTTTGCTGTACTAGACGAAGCATTCTCGTCGTGTTCGAATGTAAGTACAGAACCTGTAATTAACGGTTGTCCGAATTTGTTTCCAAAGTCAGATGCACCATTACTGGCTTTTATTAAAATATCCATTGGTGTTTGGTATAACCAAGGACGTGCTTGCGTTTTTTGTTCCCACGGACGGTTTTCTTCTAAACGCGAATACGACGTCATATAAACTGCTGTTCCTGCTAGAGGTAAAGAGCCTTTTCCTCCTGCAAGTCTATCGCGAATCTCTCCTCCAGAACCAGTTGCAGCACCATTAAAAGGCTCTACGGTGGTTGGGAAGTTGTGAGTTTCTGCTTTTAATGAAATTACAGATTCGTAATTTTTCGTTTCGTAAAAATCTGGCTTATCTGCCGTTTTAGGAGCAAATTGTTCTACAATAGGGCCTTTTACAAACGCGACATTATCTTTATAAGCTGAAACAATATCGTTAGGATTTTTGTTTGATGTTTCACGAATCATTTTAAATAATGACACCTCTTTTTCTTCACCATCGATAACAAATGTTCCGTTGAAAATTTTATGACGACAGTGCTCTGAATTGACTTGCGAAAATCCGAAGACTTCAGAATCTGTTAACGGACGCCCAATTTTCTTAGCAACACCTTCTAGATACGTCACTTCTTCGTCGCTTAAAGACAATCCTTCTTGTGCATTGTAAGCGGCAATGTCTTCAATATTTAAAACCGGTTCTGGTTTAATATCAATTGTAAATGACTCTTGATTTAATTCGTTGAATTTTTGAGAAATCATCGGATCGAAATCTGAAAAATCTTCAGCGACAGCTTCAAATTCTTCAATTCTAATAATGTCTGTGATACCCATATTTTGAGTAATTTCAACAGCATTTGTACTCCAAGGTGTAATCATAGCGGCACGAGGACCAACAAAAAAAGCATCGATTGATGCTTGTTCTAACTTAGGCTGGTTGCCAAAAAGCCACGATAATTTTGAAATAGTTTCAGTCGATAATTCTTTAACTGTTTGTACAGCAAATAATTTGCCGTTTACGTTTCCAAAGAAATGAATCATATAATGAGGTTTGTATTATTTTTTAAGAAAGGACAAAATTAGTGTTTTTTAGCGATATTTTTTCAAAAAAAGATAGAGTCTTTTTTCAGGGCTACAGCAGAATTTGTTTCATAAAAAAAGCGACCCAATTGGGTCGCTTTTCAAAATGAATTTTCAAGAAATTAATTCTTAACTAATTTTTTGCTAATCGTTTTGTTGTTTTGAGTCATTCTTAAAATATAAACACCCGATTGTAAGTTTTGAGTGCTAATACTAGTGCTGTTTTGTATGGTTTTAGAAAGTACTAATTTTCCTAACATATTGTAAATGTCAACCTGAGATGCTTCTCCGTTTGGCATTGCAATGTTTAGTAAATCTTCCATTGGGTTAGGATAGATTTTAACAGCATTTAGACTGTCGTCTTCAATACTTAAAGATGCATCGTAACAGGTCCAAGCAAGGTTTTCAATAATAACACGGTCTGATGATGTTGATTTGTTATTTAATTCTAACGCAACCTCACCTTCAATATTAATATTTTCAACAGTTATAGTTTGTACCACGTCGCTATAAGCAATTTGCCCAACTACATTTCCGTTTACTACAACATCAAAAGTTCCAGAACCACCACCAAATACACGTTGTGTCGTTACCGTTAAAGTTCCGATACCTCCAGTTGTTTTAGGCGCAGTTAAGACACCATTTCTAATGGTGATAACTTTACTTAATTCGATATTCTGATCTATTCTAGCATCTGTAGCAGTCCATACTAAACCATTATCTCCAGTCCATGTTCTATCTCCGTACTGGCTGTCGTTTAAATCTTGAATAGGTGTAAGATTTGTAAATGTTTCTTCTGTACAGTAATCAGAATTTGTGTTTTCGTAACATGTCCAAGCCAGATTATCGATAACGATACGGTCACGATTATCTGAAGTAATATTATTTAATTCCACAGTTACGTTACCCGCAATATTAATGTTTTCAATAGTTGTAGTTTGTTCAAATTCATTGTAAGGAATTTGGCCTACAACCTCACCATTAACAACTAAATCTAGAGTTCCAGATCCACCACCAAAAACGCGTAGTGTTGTTACTGTTAAAGCACCTATACCATTACTAGTCGTTGGAGCAGTTAAAGATCCAGAATTGTTTTTGTCGATTGCTACGGCTTTTGATCCATCAATATTTTGGTCTATTCTAGCACCCGTTGCAGTCCATTCTAAACCATTATCTCCAGTCCAAGTGCGTTCTGCATATGAGCTGTCATTTACGTCTATAGTTGATGATAGGTTTTCAAAACTTTCAGACGTACAATAATCCATTACAATTTCTCCAGACGTGGTTGCTGAAATCGATTCTGATACTGCAGAAACATTATTAGAAGCATCTTCGGCAGTTATTGTAAATGCATAGGTTGTATCTGCATCTAAATCTGAAATTGTAATTGTATTTGTATACGCTTTTGTTAAGAACGTTCCATCCATGTATACATTGTAAGAGGCAACAGCAATATTGTCTGTAGAAGCAGTCCATGTTAATTTAATGCTAGACGCTGTAATATCGCTTGAAGCAAGAGCTGTAGGTACTGTTGGCGCTTCTGTATCTGTAACACTACTGTTACCATCCCATAAATTTTGTGCATCTGCACCTCCCCAAATAGCAGTTGCTAAATATGGATTATCGATAAATGGGTTTCTGTTACCTTGGGCGTACGTATTAGATGTGTTTCCGTGGTAGGTGTTTCTTTGTTTTTCGAATTCTGAAACAGGATCTTCAATATTCCATTCTAAGAATAAATCAATCATGTCGTCAGGCGTTTGAGCAGAATCTCCAAAACCTACATTAGTTGGTAAACAACGCTCACCATATCTAATGTACATGTACATCACGATACGAGCACAGTCGCCTTTCCACTCGTCGCCAGGATACCAGCCATTGTTTGAAAAGTTTGAATTACCACTACCATCTGCAAATTTTAAATTGTTACGGTCTGCATTTCTACCAATGTCACTCGGACGTAGCATTTGTGCATCAGATCCAGGACCTTCTGTTCCTAAATTTGGAGTTCCTAAAGATTTTGCATAGATATGCTCACGATTCCATTCGCCTTGATTTCCTCCATTTTTGTTTTTATCTCTACTTCTGTCTGTAGAAATATTGTTGTCCATATCGTCATAACCATACATTAAAAGTACGTTGTTACTATTGTCGGGATCAAGATCTGTAACTTTTAACGCTTCCCATACTTCTGGAGTGTACGTCAATTCTTTAACATGTTTTGCAATTGTAACGGCGCTTAAGTCTTCTTTAAGTTCTACGCCGGTTTTAGAAAAGTTTACGGTGTTGTAATATGCTTGTAAGTCTTCAGGTGGGTTTATTTGAGCAAAGCCAAATAATGTTGAAAAGGTTAAGCATACTGATAAGTAAAAGTGCTTCATAGGGTATTATTTAAGTTGTTTTTAATTTGTGCCCAATTTACAAAATAAAAAAGCTAGTAAAGACGAATCTTTACTAGCTTTTACCGAGGATTATACTATGTGTTTTTTACTTTCTTTTAAGTAAAGCCATATAAAATCCGTCGAATCCTGTTTTGTGAGCATAAATATTTTCGTCGCGCACTAAGGTAAAATCTTTTCCGAACTCCGATGTTAAGAAAGTGTCAACTTGTTGTCTGTTTTCAGAAGGTAAAACGGAGCAGGTAGCATATACCATTTGTCCGCCAGATTTAACCATTCTAGAATACGTCTGAAGAATCTCTTGTTGTGTTTCGCGAATTCTATCTAAAAATTCAGGTTGTAATTTCCATTTAGCATCCGGATTTCTTCTTAAAACCCCAAGGCCTGAACATGGTGCATCAATTAGCACACGGTCGGCTTTATCGTATAATTTCTTAATAACTTTAGTCGATTCTATAGGACGTTGTTCAATATTATGAGCACCATCGCGTTTTGCACGACGTTTTAATTCATGCAATTTATGCGCATAAATATCTAAAGCAATAATTTGTCCTTTGTTTTCCATTAAAGATGCCAAGTGTAATGTTTTTCCACCTGCACCAGCACAAGTGTCTATAACACGCATTCCAGGTTCAACCTCTAAATATTTAGCAACCAATTGAGACGATGCATCTTGCACTTCAAAATGACCGTTTTTAAAAGATTCTGTTGTAAAAACATTGGCACGCTCTTTTAATTTAAGCGCATCAGGATAGCCTTTAATAAATTCCGTTTCGATGTCGACATCAAAAAGGTCGGCTTGTAACTTGTCTTTAGTTATTTTTAAGGTGTTTGTTCTAAGCACAACATCGGCTTGTTGGTTTAAAGCAGCAATCTCTTTAGTCCAAAGTTCCTCACCTAATTCTTTAGCACCAATTTCGTCCATCCAATCGGGAATCGATTCTTTGAATTTTCTAATTTTAGACAATTCATCAAAACGTCCTTTAATTTTACGTGTCGGTGTTTTTTCAAAATAAGACCAGTCTGGTAACTTAATACCTTTCAGTGTTGCCCATACGGCAAATATTCTCCAAATATTATCTCTATCGTAAGGCTCTTTTACTTCTGCTATTTCAGCATATAGGCGTTTCCAGCGAACAATCTCGTAAGTTGTTTCGGCTACAAAGCCACGGTCACGACTTCCCCAGCGTTTGTCGCGTTTTAATAATTGTTGAACAACTTTGTCGGCATAAACTCCTTCATTAAAAATGAGCATTAATCCGTCTACTACCGCAAAGCATAAATTTCTATGTAATCGCATTTTGTGTATTTAAGGCCACAAAGGTAAGTTTAATTAATTATTTTTAGCCAAAATTTTAATAAATGCGACTAATAGCGAGCCTTTTACTTTTTGTTTTAATCAGTTCTTGTAAACAAGATGTTCAAAAACCTTCAAAAATTTACAAATCTGTTGAAATTCAGGATGTTTATAATGACTCTTTAAGCATACGTGCCATTGAACTTATGGGCGATGGCACCCTAGCTTTTGCTGCAGATAAAGGAACTTACGGATTATATTTTCCAAAAAAGGAGCAAGTGGCAACATCAAAGCAACTTCACGATTCTGTGCCGTTACATTTTAGAGCCGTTGCACATACATCTACCGATTTTTTTATGTTGAGTATTGAAAGTCCTGCATTATTATATAAAACAGGAGACGATGGAAGCATGAAACGCGTTTATAAAGAAGAAGGCGAAGAGGTGTTTTACGACGCTATGACGTTTTGGAACGATAAAGAAGGTATTGCGGTAGGCGATAGTGTTAATGGTTGTTTGTCTATAATTATTACTCGAGACGGCGGCGAAACCTGGGCGAAGTTACCTTGCGAGAACTTACCTAAAGCCATCGAAGGTGAAGGCGCGTTTGCTGCGAGTAACACCAATATTAAAGTGTTAGAAGATAAAGCATGGATTGCAACTACTAGCGGAACTATTTATTATTCTGAAAATAAAGGTGAAACTTGGATTACAATTGAAACGCCAATGCAGAACACAGAAGCAACTCAAGGTGTTTATTCTATCGATTTTTACGATGAATTAAATGGCTTTGCTATTGGTGGAGATTACACCAAACCCGATGTAAATACCAACAATAAAATGAAAACTGTCGATGGTGGAAAAACATGGCTGCTGGTTGCAGACGGTGAAGAGCCAGGTTACAAGAGTTGCGTGCAATATATGCCGAATCGTAATGCTGAAAGTTTAGTTGCAGTTGGTTTTAATGGTATTTCAATGTCGAATGACCATGGAGAATCTTGGAAACAAATTAGTGAGGAATCTTTCTACACTATTCGTTTTTTAAATGATTCTATTGCCTATGCTGCAGGAAAAGGGCGAATTTCGAAGCTCGTTTTTACAGAATAATTCAAACTTTTAATTAGTGTTTTCTGCGCTACAAATTTATATACTACTTATACAAATAGAAACATAATATACACCTGTTATTATAAATACAACTCCTGCAATGGTATGCATACCAGATTCAATCTTCGTAATTTTAGTGTAAAACATATCCACTTTTCCATCTGTAAAGGCTAATAAATAGGTGAAAAGAATTTAAGATAGGTTTTTATAATGAGATATGATTTTAGTCATCTTTTATTATATGGATTCAACTTAATTTTGCTCTGCTTTTAAAGGAAATCTTTCATTAAAAAATAAATGATAGAAAGTTAGTTTAGGAATAATTTTAATAATATGAAGCACAAATATAGATGCGTTAAGTTTTAATTATTTAACTAAATTTGCGCTTTTAAAAGTATAAAGGGAAATGGTTGTTGTGTTTTTTTAACACTAACATTAAAAGAGAATTCGGTGTGAATCCGAAACTGTCCCGCAGCTGTAAGCTCATAACGGAAACCTAATTTATGGTCACTTTTCAATAGAAGGGGAAGGCCAGGTGAAAGGAGTAAGTCAGAAGACCTGCCATTTTTTATTAATTCAAATAGCTTTCGGGGATAAAAGCTGGGATTAGAATCTTATCATTCTTCTCTTTAGGAGTAGCCATGTTTTAATGTGGTTAGTCTACCCTCGACTGCAATAAATTAATTGAGGTGAGGTTTTCAAAATCGTTATATAATTTTATTTTAATTACGTGTATCACGTGTTTAAGTTCGGTATCTGTTTTTGCACAAGAACAAGATAGTGTTGCTGCAACTTCGCTGAAAGAAGTTGTGTTAAAATATAATATTACACAGCATAAAAAACATGAATCTCCTGCACCAGTACAAACTTTAGATGGAGAAACTTTAACCCGATTAAACAGCTTAAATGTTGCCGATGCCATTCGGTTTTTTAGTGGTGTACAACTTAAAGATTATGGCGGTGTTGGTGGTATTAAAACCGTAAATATTCGTAGTATGGGATCGCAACATACTGGCGTGTTTTACGACGGCGTCCGTCTTGGAAATGCTCAAAATGGTCAAGTCGATTTGGGTAAATATTCTTTAAGCAACATGGAACAAGTAAGCTTGTACCAAGGGCAACGTACAGATTTAGACCAATCGGCAAATGCTTATGCGTCTGCAAATAGTATTTATTTAAAATCTAAAACTCCAGATTTTAGTCCTGAAAAAAAGTACGAAGCAGATGTGACGTTCAAAACAGGTTCTTTCGGATTGGTTAATCCTTCGTTTGCTTTCGATTATAAATTATCCGATAAAATTGCTGCTCGAGTAAGTGCCGAAATGGTGTCTGCAGATGGCGAATATAAATTTAGATACAGTAATGGGAGTTACGATACGACAGCGGTTAGACAAAATGCAGATATAACTTCGTATCGTGTAGAAACGACGCTATATGGAAATCCGTCTGATAAAACGAGTTGGCATGTAAAATACTATCATTTCGATTCTGAACGTGGCTTGCCAGGTGCCATTGTAGCCAATCGATTCAATAGGTCGCAGCGTTTGTGGGATCAAAGTAATTTTATTCAAGGCGAGTTTAAACATCAGGTTAACGATTCTTACTTCTTTGTTGTTAGAGGTAAATATGCAGATGATCACACACGTTATGTCAATCCCGAAATTGTATCTCTAGAAGGTGTATTAGACAACAGGTATCATCAGAAAAAATATTATACTTCTATTATAAATACGGTTAAACTGAAGCCGTTTTGGGAAGTGTCGCTCGCATCAGATTTTGAAGAAAGCACCCTCGATGCAAACCTCTATCGTTTTGCATATCCTAAACGGTTTTCTATGTTAAATGCACTAGCTAGTAACTTTCATTTTAAACGTTTCAATGTTCAGCTAAGTGTATTAAGCACAACTGTAAATGAAACCGTTGAAGCTTACGATTCGGCCGATGATCTTCAAAAATTCACACCTTCAGTGCTTGTTAATGTGCAACCTTTTCAGAATTCAGAATTCAGATTACGTGCATTTTATAAAAATATTTTCAGGATGCCAACCTTTAATGATTTGTATTACACATTTGTAGGGAACACGTTTTTAAGTCCAGAATATTCCGAGCAAATCGATTTCGGCTTATCGTATCAACATACAAAACAAAATTCGTTTTTTGAAGTCCAAGCCGATGTCTATAAGGTTTGGGTAACCGATAAAATTGTAGCTGTTCCAGGAGCTAATTTATTTCGATGGACTATGCTAAACCTCGGTCGAGTGGAAACAACAGGTGTGGAAGTTGGATTAAAATCGACAGTAAAATTCTATCAGGATGTAGATGTTACGGGTATGGTAAATTATGCGTATCAAGAAGCGGTAGATGCTACTCCGGGAAGCAACACCTACGGCGATCAGATTCCGTATTTGCCGTTACATAGTGGTAGTGCAACTTTAATGGGGGCTTACAGAGCATTTCAACTGAACTATAGTTTTATTTATACAGGCGAGCGCTATAGCCAAACTGCGAATATAAAATCTAATTACTTACAACCTTGGTACACTCATGATTTATCTGCGAATTATACATTTGAATGTTTCCATAATCCTATGAAACTAGGTGTCGAGGTAAATAATGTCTTTGATCAACAATATGATGTGGTTAAGAATTTCCCAATGCCTGGGCGTTCGTATCGCTTCACACTTAATTATAAACTTTAAAAATTAAATTTTAAACTATGAAAAAGTACCTACTATTTTTTGTTCTTATTATATCTGTGTTTTCCTGTCGGAATGACGATGATATGTTCGAAGAAGACAACTCTCAAACACCCGAAGTGCCTGATGTAAACAACGTTTTAAAAGGCTTTTATGTTATAAACGAAGGGAACATGTCTATGAACAAAGCGTCTTTAGATTACATGGATTTTGAAACAGGAGAGTATAAGCATGAACGTTTTAGAGCTAATAATCCAACAGAAGTTGGAGGATTAGGAGATGTGGCAAACGATATAGGAATTTATGGTTCTAAAATGTATATCGTAGTTAATGCGTCGAATAAAGTTGAGGTTTTAGATGTAAAAACAGGTGTTAGATTAAAACAGATTAATGTAGATAATTGCCGATACATCACGTTTTACGAAGGTAAAGCCTATTTAAGCACTTACTTAGGAACCATAGGTGATCCAAATGCTCCGTTAGGACAAGTTAACGAAATTGATACCACAAGTTTAGCCATAACACGTAAAGTAGATGTTGGGCGACAGCCAGAAGAATTGGTGGCCTACGATAATAAAATTTATGTAGCAAATTCCGGAGGCTATAGTCCACCAGAATACGAATCGACCATTTCTGTAATCGATATTCCAAGCTTTACAGAAACGAAACGTATTGAAGTGGCTAAGAATTTACATCGTTTAAAAATAGATAGTGAAGGCGATTTATATGTGTCTTCAAGAGGGGATTATTTTGAAACGCCATCCAATTTTTTTGTTGTAGATACTAAAACAGACGAAGTCAAGAAAACGTTCGATTTGGCTGTAAGTAATTTTACAATTCATAATGATATAGCATATATCTACAGTACCGAGTTCAGCTACTTTACAGGAAGCTTTGTTATTTCTTATAATATGTTAGATACCAAAACAGAAACTGTTTTAGATGCATCTTTTATAGCAGAAGGTAACGAAGATCTTATACAGACACCATACGGAATAGCCATAAATCCAGAGAATGAAGACATTTATATTACAGATGCCAAAGATTATTTTTCACCAGGCGATTTGTACTGTTTCGATTCGGATGGCGAGTTTAAATGGAAAGTAGAAATGGGAGACATTCCATCAAAAATTCAATTTGTATATCAACCAGAATAATTATAATAAAAAAGAAAAATGAAAAGATTAAATGTTTTAAAACAAAACAAAGTCGCATTATTATTTGGATGCAGTGCCTTATTTTTTGCATGTTCTAGCGATGACGAAGACCCTATTTTAGCTCCGGAAATAGAACTTTCTGTAGTCGATCAAGCCGTGTCAATGACCATGAAAGATTCGAAAACTTTTGAAGCTTCAAATTTAAATGAAGATATCTACACTACCGAATGGACTCTTGGAGACAGTTTGGTATCAACGACAGATACTTACAATTTTACTCCAGAAACATCGGGAGAATATGAGTTATCTTACCGAGCATATAATATTAGTGGCGAGTTTACTTTTAACTATAATATTACGGTAGATGCTTTTATACGTCCAGTTACTGCAAACAGCACACCTTATGTTACAGAATTAATTGAATATTTACCAGCACCAGGACAATACCTAAACAAAAACTTAGGGAATTTAGAAAGTGCAGAAGGCATCTTAAATACTAAAAGTGGTTTTGTCTCTTTAGGCGCTTGGGGTGGTTCTATAACTTTAGCATTCGACCATACCGTTTTAAATGCTACAGACGACAATGATTTTGTTGTATACGGAAATCCGTTACCTTCTTTTGCCGAACCCGGAGTTATATGGGTCATGCAAGATGAAAATGCAAACGGAATTGCCGATGATACATGGTATGAAATTAAAGGAAGTGCTCACGATTTAGAAGGCACAATTCGAAACTACAGTTTAACTTATTTTAAGCCAGCTTCAGAAGCCGATGACATTGCATGGGAAGATAGCGAAGGCGCAACAGGTGTAGTGGCTAAAAATGCATTTCACCAACAAGCGTATTATCCAGAATGGATTACTGAAGATTCTTACACGTTAACAGGAACACTTTTATCGAGTGAAAATATTGATATGAGTAATACATCATTCATCACAAGCGCACCATTCGAATATGGTTATGCCGATAATACTGGAGGTGGTGATGCTATAGATATTGCAGATGCTATTAATGCAGACGGCGAAGCAGTTTCTTTATCTGGAATCGATTTTATTAAAATCCAAACAGGTATTCAAGCTAACATGGGATGGTTAGGTGAATTATCTACCGAAGTAAAAGGCGTAGCAGATTTAAGCTTAACAGAATAACACTTTACTCAATTATTATAGTAGAAAACGCTTCAGAATTTACGTTCTGAAGCGTTTTTTTATTTACTATTAAATATATCTACTAAAGCATTACATCACTTTTTGAGCTAGATACTTCTGAACTTCGTAGACATTTATACTCTTGTTAAATTTTTTGCTTACAGAAGGTAAGTTTTCGCTAGATATCCAGATTTTTAATTCGGCATCTAAATCGAATGTGCCAGCAGTTTCTAAAGAAAATCTCGAAATACTTTTATAAGGCATCGATCTGTATTCTTGTTTACTTCCTGTAAAACCTTGTACATCTATTAAAATTAAGCGTTTGTTGGTAAACATAAAAGTATCACGCAAAAGCTTAAATCCTAATTCTACATGTTCACCATCTATAAGTAATCTGCCGTATTTTTCGTTTAAATGTTCTGCAGATATTTCAGAAGCATTACCTAGAATTTTATTAAATATTCCCATATAATAAGTTTAAAGTTTGAGTGCATCGTTTTAGAAAAACGATTTTAGTCTATAACTGTATTACAAAGATATTTTGAAATGAATTAAAATGTAACTTTTTTACAATTATAAATATCTTAAATCATTTTACTAGATTGTGTTTGGTTTTTAGAATTCCATCAATTCTTTGAAAAGAACTTTTTAATTGGCATAAAACCTTTTAAAACAACAAATCAAATGGGTTTCAAGGCGTTTTTAGACTGTTAATGATTATTTTTGTTTTCAGAAAAATTAATAAATACGCGACTATTTAGTTGGTTTTAAATACGATTTTAAAGACTATAATATATGAGACAAGTTGTAATAATTATGGGATGCTTACTTTTTGGTGAAGTATTCGTTTATCTCACTGGAATTAAAATGCCATCGAGTATTATAGGTATGTTGTTGTTAACCGTTTCATTAGAATTGGGATGGATAAAATTAGATTGGGTAAAAGGATTAAGTGATTTTTTAACCAAGAATATGGCATTCTTTTTTGTGCCTCCAGGTGTGGCTATTATGTTGTATTTAGATCTCATTCAAGCTTCGTTTTGGCCTATTATTGTAGCCTCTACTTTAGGAACTATAATTGTTTTTGCCTGTACGGGTTGGACTCATCAATTATTTATGAGACATAAGAATACATTTAAAAAGAATAAAAACAGTTAGACTTATGAATGCTATTTTAAATTCAGAGATTTTTATTCTTACCTTAACATTTGTTGCATATTTTCTAGCTCAAAATATTCAGAGAAAGACAAAAATAATTTTTCTTAATCCGGTTTTAGTTGCTATTATTTTAATAATTGCAGTATTGGTTATTTTTAAAATAGATTTTGAATCTTATGCAGAAGGTAGCCGTATGATAGAGTTTTTACTAAAACCAGCGATTGTGGCATTGGGTGTGCCATTGTATCAGCAGTTGGGTAAAATAAAAAAACAAGCCATTCCTATAATCGTATCTCAATTAGTAGGCTGTATTGCAGGTGTGGTATCGGTTGTTTTAATTGCTAAAGCGATGGGAGCTCCTAAAGAAATTATTTTTTCTATCGCTCCTAAATCAGTGACAACACCTATCGCAATGGAAGTCTCTAAAACTTTAGGTGGAATACCACCCCTTACCGCTTCTGTAGTGGTACTATTTGGAATCTTAGGTTCTATTTTTGGGTATGAAATAATGAAGATTTCACGAATAAAAAGCACAATCTCTCAAGGGATTTCTATGGGAACAGCAGCTCACGTTTTAGGCGCATCAAAATCCATGGAAATTAGTGGGAATTTTGGTGCATTATCAAGTATAGGGTTAATTGTGAACGGTGTTTTTACAGCATTTTTAGCGCCATATATTATCGCTTTTCTAGGGATTTGGATAGACTTTTAAGTGAATTTTGGCCAGATTATTCTATATAAAAAAAGCTCCATAATTAAATTTATGGAGCTTTTTTATAGGTAAATGATAAACTATTTATTTTTTGATGTCTTCTAAATAACGTTGTAATTGCGTACCGTATTTAGACGATTTAATTTCTGGAGTTAAAGAGGAATTAATGGTGTCTAACCATTTTACATTAGCATCGTAAATTTCTGATAATGCTAGGTAAGGCGCAATTTCAGAATCTTTATGATTAATAGCATAATTAACAGTGAATAAATACTTACGTTTAATTAAACCTTCATCCAGTTTAATAATACTATCTATTTTAATAGAGTCCTTTGCTTGAATAGCCTCGAATTTTGCTTGAATTAAATCTAAACGTGCGTTACTCATTTTAACATTCATAACATTATATTCATCTAAAAGCGCTTGGTTTTTCGAGCCAGATATTTTAGCATCTGTTACAAAGTTTTTAAGCGTAGTGTTAATGTTAATACGTCCAGCCTCGGCAAAGAACGGAATACGCTCGTAAGATTTATCGTGTTTATTTAATACTAAATAAAAAATTTCTGGAGTATCTACCTCTCCATGTAATTCAAAAGTTTCATTACCGTTAATTCTTAAGGAATCTAAAGTCACTAATAGGGAGTCATCTATTTTTTGAAGATACACCGTTCCTTTTTTCAAGCCTTTAACATGAGCGTTTACAGTTAAATTTCCTTGGTCTTTACCACAAGATATAACGATTAATAAAAGGAGTAAAATAGATAAATTTTTCATTTGTATAATTGAATTTTTGGAGCGCAAATATCTCATAATTATTTAATAAATACTAGTTGGTTGCAACGATTTTCATAAGCTCGGTACAAAGAATTGCACCATAGGTTCCAACAACATAACCAAACACGGCTAGAAGCGCACCTACAGTGGCTAAAGAGGGATGAAATGCTGCGGCTACAACAGGGGCAGAGGCAGCACCACCAACATTGGCTTGACTTCCTACAGCTAAGAAAAAATAGGGTGCCTTTATAAGCTTAGCTACAATAATTAATAATATGGCATGAATAGTCATCCAAACAATACCGATTAATATTAGACCTGGGTTTTCAAATATTTTAGTCAGGTCCATTTTCATACCAATAGTAGCAACTAAAATGTAAATAAAAATACTTCCAATTTTACTGGCCCCAGCGCCTTCATACGTTTTTGCTTTTGTAAAGGATAATAAAATACCAATTACTGTGGCAATAGTAATTAACCAAAAGAAACTACTTCCAAACGATGATAACGGACTTTTAGGGTCGCTAACTGCTGTGAAATTCGTTGTTAAGTAAGTTGAAATAATCTCTGAACCATAATGTGCTATGCCAACAGCAACAAAGGCAAATCCAAGAATCATCATATAATCTGTTAACGTAGGAATTCTTGTAATTTTATCGCTAAAACTTTGAACTTTTGCTTGTAATTCTTCGATAGCTGAATTGTCTGCTTTAAGCCAATTATCAATCTTCTTACGTTTTCCTATTCCTAATAAAATGATGGCCATCCAGATGTTGGCTACTACAATGTCTACAAGTACCATTCCTCCATACAATTCCTGATTATATTCGTAGATTTCTAACATCGCGGCTTGGTTAGCACCTCCACCAATCCAACTTCCAGCTAGAGTAGACAGTCCGCGCCATACGGCATCGAATCCAGCGCCACCAACAGTTTCGGGTGAAAAAGTAGAAATTATTAAAATAGCGATAGGTCCTCCAATTACAATACCAATGGTTCCTGTAAAGAACATTACTAAGGCTTTCCATCCTAAGTTAAAAACGGCTTTTAAATCTATACTAATAGTCATTAATACTAAAGCCGCAGGTAATAGGTAGCGACTGGCTATAAAATAAGTTTGAGAGGTGTCTGCAGAAATGATTCCTAAAGAATTAAAAATAGCGGGAATCAAGTAGCACATTAATAAGCCAGGAATGTATTTATAAAATGTAGTCCAGAATTTAGTTTTTTTAGATTCTGTATAAAATACAAATGCAAGTGAAATCATTAGAATACCAAAAACAATAGCGTCGTTAGTGAATAGGGGCGTGTTTTCCATAAAATTTTGTTAAAGTCGCAAAATAGCAATTTAAGGCCTTAAAAAAAAGTGGTTTTGTTTAAAGTTTGGCATGATGATTGCATTTTAGTTTTCAATTATTATGATGACCGATATTAGAGTGTGGTTACTTTAATATTTCGAGTAATAATTTTTTCATATTGGTTGGTTAGTTAGTGAAAAAGCATCCCTAGAGGATGCTTTTTTTGTGCTCTATTATATTGAAAATTTAAAATAAATCACTACATAGTTTACTCGTTAAGGTTGTAAGTTAGCTGTAATTAAGTGTTTTTTTATAGCTGTTATTGTAATGAAAACGGTTAATAACTATTCAATTATTTCCTTTTTTAGTAAGATTCCAATAAAATTATTGTAGCTATAGTTATATAAAAGGGAGAGCCTTTTACATTTTGTCGTGTATATCTGTTTTTTTGTCGTTTTTACAAGAATTTTCTTTGATTATGTTAAAATTGTTTAAATGTTTATAAATTAAACGTCTTTTTCCCTGCTTTTATCAATCTTAATTTTATATTTGAGTATTACTAAATATTTTTTAGTTAATGGATTAATTAATTAAATTTTGCATCATGTAGTTGATACCGGATTCCCAAATCTTACTTCATTATAAAAATGCAAAAAATAATAAACCGAGGTTGAGGGACCTCGGTTTATTTATTTTTAATATACTGTTCTAAAGGTTAGATTAATTCGTTTTCCTATCTTCTTTTTTGTTTTAGGCAGTTGGTGTAACCAGTAGTCTTGTGTGCCACCTTTCATAATTAATAAACTTCCATGATTTAGTATTAATTTCTGTTTTAAATTAGAATCTTCTTTATGTTTAAAATGAAATATACGTTCAGCTCCAAAAGATATCGATGCAATTAAAGGACGTTGTCCCAATGCTTTCTCGTTATCGGTATGCCAACCATTACTATCTTGTCCGTCGCGATATAAATTACATAAGTATGTAGTAAAACGATGTTGTAATTCAAGTTCAACCTTAGCTTTAATAGCTTCTAATGACTTTGTAAACGGATGCGGTTGCATGTGTATTCCTGAATACGAATATGACTTTGAATTGTTTGCATATAATGCGGTAAGCCGAGGTTGAGGTACTGTTTTTCCGAAAATCGTGATGTCGTCTAGCTGCCAGGCTATAGTCTCTAATAGTACATTGAAATAGGCGTTGGCTTCAGAACGTGCGAAAAATGAAGGATAATAAATCACTTCTGCATCTTTCATATTCAATACTATGGGGTCAGATTTAAATAATGTCATTATAAATTTATATAAGAGTAGGCCCAATACATTAATACAAACTGAAGTGGAATGCGAGATATTAATATCCATTTTGGAAGTCCAGAGCCAGTTTTTTCATCTTTAAGCATATAAACATGGACTAATAAAAATACAGCTAACATGGCTATTAAGCCATAAATAGCAACCGATTTTAAAGCAGGAATACAAATTGAAATTCCTAATGCAATTTCAAAAATACCACTTAAAGCCACTAATAATTTATGATTAGGAAGGTAATCTGGCATAATCCGTAAATACGTCTTTGGATTAACAAAATGTAAAATGCCAGCGACGATGTAAAGAAAAGCCATGAAATATAAATGCCAAGGATACAACATAAGTAAAATTAATTTTTTCTAAATTAGCCTTTAATGTCGATGCTATGAAATTTAAATTTGCCTTTTTCTGTTTTCTTATTAGTACATATGCGTTTTCGCAGTTACCAAAAGGGTTTGTGTATCTAACCGATATATCTCCTACAATAGCTTTAGAAATGCGGTATTGTACAGATTATAATTTTGTTGGTACACCTATTTATGGATATCATGAGGCTGTGTGTATTGTAACTAAAGAAACAGCCAATGCTTTACATGCTGTTCAGCAGGAGTTAGCAACTCAAAATTTATCTCTTAAAATATACGATTCGTATAGACCTCAAGAAGCGGTAAATCATTTTATAGATTGGGCGAAACATGTAAACGACACGTTAATGAAACCTCATTTTTATCCAGATGTGAATAAACGCTATTTGTTTAGAGATGGATATATATCTTCTAAATCTAGACATAGTAGCGGGAGTACAGTCGATTTAACCATTGTAAACGCAGATACTGGTGAAACTTTAGATATGGGGTCTCCATTCGACTTTTTTGGAGAGCCATCTTGGGTGGCGTATACTAAGTTAAGTCAGGAGCAAAAAGCCAATAGAATGTTATTGCAAAGAGTTATGCAAAAGCATGGCTTTAGAAGTTATAGCAAAGAATGGTGGCATTTTACCTTACGAAATGAGCCTTTTAAAAATCAGTATTTTAATTTTCCGGTGGAATAAAACTACGCTTTAGTTAGTGTATAACTTTTTATCCAAGGGATATCAGATTCATGAAATTGAATTGTAGTTGGACTGTTTTCTGAAGATGTATTACGTGGAGATTTATAATCTAATCGCGCTTTAGAATGACTTAAATCGATTGTTTCTTCTTTAGATTGATTTTTATTATTGGATGTAAACGAAATGAGTTTATTTGTAATCTTCCAAGTCCCACCATCCGATTTGTGTTCTTTTTGTGGGATACCTGCTTCAATAAATCTATAATAGGTATATGCATATGTTCCGTTCGGGTGTAACGTAACCTCATGCGTTAAGGCGTTACCATCTGTAAGTTTTGCTTCGTATTTGTAGTCGCCTACAGCGATTTTTGTTTGCGCTACTAGGGCATATTGAGAAATAAGAATAAAAATTACAAGTAGTTTTTTCATACTTGATTATGGATTAATACCAACGTTTCTTTTTCTTTTTAGAAGCTTCAGACTTTCTACCTTTTTTATGTTTGCTACCTCCTTGTTTTTTATGAACCTCAGGTTTTGCTTTAGGGTCTAGTGGATAAGGATGCTCGCTTTCAATAGCAATTTCTTTTTGAATTAACTGTTGAATGGTTTTAATATATAATTTTTCGTCTGCCGAACAAAATGAATACGACATACCAGAATTACCGGCACGTCCTGTACGTCCTATACGGTGTACATACGTTTCGGGTATATTGGGAATATCGAAATTAATAACGGCGTCTAAGTTGTCTATATCAATACCACGCGCAGCAACATCTGTTGCAATTAAAATATTTGCATCTCCGTTTTTAAATCGAGTTAAGGCATCTTGTCTATCGTTTTGCGTTTTATCGCCATGAAAGCTTTCAACTTTATAACCATTTTTTATTAAGGTTTGTTCTAATTTATCTACACCAAATTTTGTGCGTCTAAAAATAAGCATGTTTCCTTTAATCGTATTTCGTAATAGATGTAAACACAATTCTATTTTCTTAGGTTTAGGAACATAAAATAATAATTGAGAAACACTTTTTGCAGCCGAAGAAGTTGGAGATACTTCTACTCGTTCTGGCGATTTTAATATGGTATTTGCTAACTGCTCTACTTTAAAAGGCATGGTTGCAGAGAACAATAAAATTTGTTTTTCTTTAGAACACAGACGTTCAATTTTTTTAACATCGTCTATAAAGCCCATGTCTAACATTAAATCGGCTTCATCTAAAACTAGAGTTTCAATAAAATCTAAATTAACAACATCTTGTTTATGTAAATCTAATAAACGCCCAGGAGTAGCGATAAGAATATCGATTCCTTTTTTTAATACGTCTATCTGAGGTTCTATAGAAGCGCCTCCAAAAACCACTGTGCTTGTAAGATTTGTATACTTGCTGTAATTTTTAAAGTTCTCTTCAATCTGAATTGCTAATTCGCGTGTAGGACTTACAATTAAAGCTTTAATCTTTTTTCCGCGTTTTGGAGCGTCCTGATTATCGAACAATAATTGAAGTATAGGTAATGCAAAAGCCGCAGTTTTTCCTGTACCGGTTTGTGCAGAAGCAATAACATCTTTGCCTTCTAATACAAAGGGAATGGTTTGTTCTTGAACCAAAGTAGGTTCGTTATATCCAGATTCCGCAATAGCGCGTAAAAGTGGTCTGTTAAGGTGTAAGTCTTTAAACGACATCATATAAATAAGTAATAGTATTGCAAAGATAGTGTAAAAGCTTAGAGAAACCGTGACTTTGTGTGTTTAGCCTGTAAACCGGGGTTTAATTAAACGTCTTAACGTATTTTTGAGTCGATTTCTTTAAGTTTTCCGAAAGCCCTTTTAGCCAAAGTAACTGATTGTATATTAAATGCGCTTCTTGTAAATCGTTAAGCAAGCCTTTGTCGATAACAGTTATACCTTTTTCGATTTCCTTGTTTCTTTTTTTAGAAAGCTTTTCAAAGTTAAGAAGGAGCTTGTCTTCAGCTACAGATATATCCGATTCATTATTTAATGAAACTAACTCGTCCTTGTGAAGTAAAGCATACGTATAGTCTAAATTATTTTTAATGAAATTGATGAAAATATCAAATTGCTCAGAATCTTCTGTTGTTTTATGATGCTGAATAAAACTTCCTAAGGATGCAATTGCAGCTAAAAACGTATGGTTTAACGTTACGATTTTATAAATTAAATCCAGTTCTATTTGTTTCGATTTTGGATCTTGAGTCATGCGCTGAAATGCCGCATTTAAATTTCCAACCGCCAAAAATGCTTCCTTTCTTGGAACTTTATACTCTATAGTATCTGTGTTTTTACTATGAAATAAATTTTGTGTGGCTAATAAGTAAATGGTACTATTTTTAATAACAGATTGCATGACATCGTTTAAATTTTTATATTCCCAATTCGGCCATAAAAAATAGGTAGCACAAAGTGATATGGTTGCACCAATAATGGTATCAAAAACTCTAAACTTTATTACCGTCATTGCATTAGGGTCTAATAATGCATAAACGAATATAATGTAGGTGGTAATAAAGGTAGCACCAACTCTATAGTTTTGCTGAATTAATGAAAAGGCAAACGTTAAAGATAATGCGGCAAGCACAGCATAAACAATAGTGTTTGTGGTTAGCATAATAATTGCAATAGCGAATGCTGCTCCAATTAAAGTACCTAAAATTCTGTTTTTTGTACGCTCTTTAGTCAATCCGTAATTTGGGCGCATAATTACGATTACGGTAAGCATAATCCAATACGCATTTCTAATTTCGAAGACTTCACCGAATATAAACGCGACTAGCATAGAAATCATTAATCGTAATGAATGACGAAAAATAGGAGATTTAAAACTGATATTTTCAAAGAAAATAGACGTAGAATATTCCTGATGTGTAATAAACTGAACGGCTTCGGTGTCCTGTAATTTTAAACTTGAGGCACTTTTAACATTCGCCATAACACGTCTTATAGAACGGATTTCGTATAACAGTTTTTCTTGATAATCGTATAAATTATGAAGCATCATTGCACCTTCTCTTGCTTTTGGCAATTGGACGTCGTCTACATAATGTTTAATACCTTTAGATGCTTTTTTTAAGGCTTTAAGCAGTTTGTCTTTGGTTGGAATTTTATTCCCTTTTATAATAGACTCGGAAAGCATAATTAAATGATTTCCCATTACTACATTTAAATTTTTAAAAGGTTTTAAATGTTGTTTACGTTCACTAAAATGACTGTCAATTTTGGTGTAATCGAGGTTGTTTGCTAAAGCCAGTTCAAAAATATCGACTAAAGAAATAAAAATCAATAGTCGTTTTTCATCAAAATGAGAACGTCCAGAACGCTTACGTTCTGTAAGTAACATTTCTCTTAACGTTTCATGGTTTTCGGTAATCTGACTTTGGAGTAAGAAGAGTTCTTTTTGTAACTCTGTTCGGTTATTTTTTTTAGTAATTAATTTTGCTCTAATTTTAAGATATTTCCCTGTTAAAAGTAAGGTTTTAGAGAGCACTTGGTCTTCATCTTTTTTTGGGATAATCCGATTTACAAATAAGGTGTAAAGTAAATACCAAAGTCCACCACAGGCTATTAATATAGTATGTGTAAATATTTGTGTTGGAGTCTCTTTAGTAATCCCTAAGGCAATTACCATAGCCAATAAGCCTGAGAATGCAATTAAAGAACCCCGAAATCCGTAAGCAGATATTAAAGAAATGAGAAAGGTTAAAATTGGAATTAGAAATACGAGTACGTATAAATAGGGCTTAGCAAAAAGGATAACACATGTGGTTAATGCTGTAATGATGATACTTAAAAGTGTACCATTAATTTTACGCCTTAAACTTCCAGGAACATCACTCGGAGCATTTAAAAATACACCTATAGCAATAGAAGGTGCGTAGATAAATAAATCTATAGCGTAGAAAAGAATTAAAGGAATTAATATGGAAGTCGTTAATATGATTCCACGGTAAAAGTGAGAGCCTTTAAAGAATAATTCTATAGATTTTAAATTGTCTTTTATCATGAGCAGTTGTCCATGGTAAAGATAATCTAAAAGTCTTAATCAGGTAAAATTTAAGTTAGTGTTTTATATATTCTATTTTACGAAATCGAAGTGCATTCCACTCATCATTCAATTCAATTTGGCGAATTGGTTGTAAGCGGTAATCCATAATTTCATCCCAAGCTTTATCATTATATAATTCTACAATGTAGGCTTTAGAAGTTTTTTTTGGGAATGCAATCCAAAGCACAGAATCGTCTGTAAGCTTAGGCGATAGTGTAAGCATTTGGTTTATTAACTCTTTTTTTGAGGTAATAAATAATAGCGCACAAGACACACTAGATGTTTTTATTAAGGAGCTAATAACATGACAATCTAATCGTGTAACGAGTGAAGAAAATTCATCAGGTTCATTCAGCACAAGGATTTCGTTGTGCTTATGGAATTTTAATTTCTGTATTATTGTTTTCATAATTTTAAACTACTGATTGTTTTAAAGTTATGAAAAATAAGACGGATAGCCTAAAGAATTTTAATTCAGTTTTAGATTGTTTTTAATCAATTATCTTTTGTCGATATGTGGTGATTTTTCTGGTGTAACTTTGGTAACAAAATGATTGCTGTCTCCCCAAATAAAGAAAGTTTTATAGCGTTCTATATATTCAAGTTTTACATACTGACCTTGTAATTCATTTAGCTGTTCTATAACCTCCTGGTCATCATCCATTACAGAAAACGAAAAAATTTGAGCACCACTAATACCTTGACTTATTTCGCCTTCCCAAGTTTTAAATATTTTTCCCTTCTGACTTACTTTAATAAGTTCACCAGCACGCGTTCCAGTACTATAAGGCACGTAATAAATAAAGGCCATATAGGCAGCGGTTAATATTGCAAGGCCAAGAATTACGAGAGATAACGTTTTTTTCATTTCAAAAAGGTTGATTTATTTAAGGCTCAAATTTAAGATAATTAATTTACTCAAAACTATTTCTAACCATTATTTAACTACTCTGAGATAAATAATTATTTAAAAAAAAGTATTTAAATTAAAGACAATAAAAAATGCTACAGCGTATTAAAACTGTAGCATTTTCTGTAAATATAATGTTTAGATGATTTACTTAATCATACTATAACTACGTTTTATAAACTTAGTTAGTTCTTCTCCTTTTAATAATCCTTGAGATAAACGTGCTAAATCTAAACTTTGCGTAATTAAACGTTTTTGGTCGTCTTCAGCTTCTGTATTTAAAATTTCAGATACTAATGGCGCGTTTGTATTTACAACTAAATTGTACATTTCTGGCATATTACCAAACATGTTCATTCCGCCACCACCAGTTTGTTGCATCTCTTTCATACGACGCATAAATTCTGGTTGTGTAATAATAAACGGAGAGGCATCGCTGTCAGAAGTTTCTAATTGAACAGTAAATTTATCTGCAGGAATAGCTGCTTTTAGAACCTCTTCAAGTTTCTTTTTCTCATCGTCGCTTAATTTAGAAATCTGAGTGTCTTCTTTCTTAATTAAGTTATTAATATGGTCTGCATCAACTCTAGAGAATGTAATGTTTTCTTTAGAACCTTCTAATTTTTGCATTAAATGCGAAATAATAGGAGAGTCTAATAGCAATACTTCGTAACCTTTTGCTTTTGCATCTTCAATATAGCTGTGTTGTGCATCTTTATCTGAAGCATATAAAATAACTAGCTTACCATCTTTGTCTGTTTGGTTTGCTTTTATTATATTAAAAAGTTCTTCGTAAGTATAGTAAGTGTTATCTACAGTTGGGTATAAAGCGAACGCTTCTGCTTTGTCGAAGAATTTATCTTCAGAAAGCATTCCGTATTCAATAACAATTTTAATATCGTTCCATTTTGCTTCAAAATCTTCACGGTTATTGTTGAATAACGATTTTAATTTATCTGCTACTTTTCTAGTAATGTAAGACGAAATTTTCTTAACAGCACCGTCTGCTTGTAAGTAACTACGAGATACGTTTAGCGGAATGTCTGGAGAATCGATAACACCTCTTAACATGGTTAAGAATTCAGGTACAATACCTTCAACATTATCGGTAACGAAAACTTGGTTTTGGTACAATTGGATTTTATCCTTTTGTGATCCCATATCGTTAGTCATCTTAGGGAAGTATAAAACTCCAGTAAGATTAAACGGATAATCTACGTTTAAGTGAATGTGGAATAAAGGCTCCTCGAATTGCATTGGGTATAACTCGCGATAGAAATTCTGATAATCTTCAGTTTCTAAATCTGCAGGTTGTTTTGTCCAAGCTGGATCAGGGTTGTTTATAATGTTGTCTACAGTAATTTTACGTTGAGGTTCTTTTGTCTCCTTTCCGTCCTTATCTGTAATGGTTGCAGGCTCATGCTCAGGATCGTTAATTTCCTTAGTTCCAAATTTAATTGGAATTGGCATAAACTTGTTATATTTAGAAAGTAAGCTACTAATACGTGCCTCTTCTAAAAATTCTGTAGAATCTTCAGCAATATGAAGAATAATTTCTGTTCCTCTTTCTGTTTTGTCTGAAGCCTCTAAAGTAAATTCTGGAGATCCATCGCAAGTCCAATGTGCAGCAGGTTCGTCTTTAAACGATTTTGTAATAATTTCTACTTTATCTGCTACCATAAACGCAGAGTAAAATCCTAAACCAAAATGTCCGATAATTCCAGAGTCTTTGGCAGAATCTTTATATTTATCTAAAAATTCTTCAGCTCCAGAAAAGGCAACTTGGTTAATGTATTTTTCCACTTCTTCTGCGGTCATACCTAAACCTTGATCGATAATATGAAGTTTTTTACCTTCTTTATCAATTTTCACTTCAAGTTTTGGGTTTCCGTACTCTACACTAGCTTCACCAATACTTGTAAGGTGCTTAAGTTTTAAAGTTGCATCGGTTCCGTTACTAATTAATTCACGTAAAAAGATTTCGTGATCACTATATAGGAACTTCTTAATTAATGGAAAGATATTTTCTACCGAAACATTAATGCTTCCTTTTGCCATAATATATATGTTTTTAAATTGATTTAATTCTGAGTTTCTAATAGTCAAAAAAAATACCAAGTATTAAAAAATGACAAAGTGGCATTGATAAATGAAAAAATGCCATTCGATTGGAATGGCATTTTTGTAATTTAAAAGCAGATGTGATTTGTGAATCTTATTTTGCAGGTTTTGTTTTTCCTTTGTTTTTTACATGGTCTTCTAACCATTGGTCTTGTTCCCAAAGCATATGTAAAATAGATTCTTTGGCAGAATACCCATGGCTTTCACGTGGTAACATTACTAATCTTACAGGAGCACCTAGTCCTTTTAAAGCATTAAAATAGCGTTCGCTCTGTAAAGGGTAAGTTCCAGAATTGTTGTCTGCTTCTCCATGAATAAGTAATAATGGTGTTTTCATTTTATCGGCATGCATAAAAGGTGACATACTGTTGTAAATTTCTGGAGCTTCCCAGTAATTACGTTCTTCACTTTGGAACCCAAATGGAGTTAAAGTTCTGTTGTATGCTCCAGAACGTGCAATACCAGCAGCGAATAAATTAGAATGTGCTAATAAATTGGCTGTCATAAAAGCACCATAACTATGCCCACCAACAGCTACACGCTCTCTATCTATGTATCCTAAATTATCTACAGCATCTATAGCTGCTTTTGCATTAGCAACTAACTGCTCTCTAAAGGTATCGTTAGGTTGTTCGTCCCCTTCACCAATAATAGGAAAAGCAGCATCGTCTAATACTACATAACCTCTAGTTACCCAATAAATAGGAGAACCATAATAGGGATACGTGAACTCGTTAGAACTAGAAGTACTTTGTGCTGCACTGTTTTTGTCTTTATATTCACGTGGATAAGCCCACATTATCATTGGGTATTTTTTACCAGCTTCGTAGTCTGTTGGTAAATATAAGGTTCCAGATAAATCTAAACCGTCTGCGCGTTTATAAGAAATAACCTCTTTTTTAACATCTTGAATACTTTTAAACGGATTTTCAAAATGAGTTAAAGGTGTTAAACCCTTGCGTTTTTTAATATTTCGAATGTAATAGTTTGGATATTCGTTTTTAGATTCTATACTTACAATGTATTCTCCAGACTTAGCGTCTAATGCGCTTGAAATACTTTCAACCTTATCTGTTAATTTAGATTGGTATAAACGTTTTGTTTTTGTAGTGTTTAAGTTTAATTCGTCTACAAATGGGAATTTTCCAGCCTCACTATAGCCGTCTCCAATTAAATAGGCCGTGTTGTTATGTAAATCTAAAACATATTCATTAAAATCGTTTTTAGTGTAAACAAATTCTCCTGGATCACTATAACGATCTTGGTAATTGCGATCAAATAATACTTTAGGGGCTTTACTCGCGTTAGAAGGGTCGAATACATAGGTTCTTGTATTACGAGTATTCCACCACATATCGTAAGCAATTGCGGTATGGTCGTCACCCCAAGTAATACCTCTAAAACGGTCTTTTGTTTTTATCACAGATGTTATTGCGCCATCAAAAGGAGCATCTTGTTGAAACACTTCATCTCTAAACGGAACTTCGTTGGCAGGATCTCCACCATCTAAAGCTTCTGCCCAATATAAAGTTGCTGGTTTATCGCTACGCCAGTCTAAATCTCTTTTTCCTGTACGCTCTGCCATAAAACCTTTTGGTAAATCTTCTATTAAAGGGACTTGTAAAATAGATTTTACTAAATCGCCATTAGAGGTGTACACAACAGATTCTGAAGGAAATCTATAATAAGGCACCAAATAAGAAAACGGTTTGTTAATGGTTGTAATCATTACATTGTTACCGTCTGGTGAAAATGAAATGCCGCGATACATATTTGTAGACTTCCATAACGAGGCTTTTCCATCTAATGTAATTTTGTATAATTCCGATTGCGCTAATTGTTCAAAATTATGCTCATCATTTTTATTTTTTAATAAATCTTGATATGTTCTGTTTTGTGCTTTTACGCCAGCTTCACTTACAGAAATAGTTGGACCTGTAGGAACCGCTTCGCTAGTGTTAATTAAAGCAGCTCTGTTTTCTGGTAGTCTTTTTACTAAAACCGCTTCGCTATCTTTAAACCAAGTAACCGGATTTCCCATGTTGGCATTCAGGTTAGCTTCACTTATTTTTTTAGCAGTACTGTTTTTTATGTCTAGTAACCATAATTCTACTCCGGTACTAAGTGTTTTAGTAAAGGTCATATAGTCTTGGTTAGGAGACCAAGAAAAGTTAGCATATCGACCATCTGGTGTTAAACCTGTTACAGGTTTTGGAGTACCGTCTTTTTTAGTGCTTAATTTTATATTTGTATAATAACGTGTACGACTGCCAATATTGGTAACAGGGTTAATACGTAAACCTCCTAGACGCAATTCGGTTTCAGAAAGTTCTTCAATCGTTTTGTAGCTACTTCGGTATAATAGTACAATATGTTCACCTTTATTATCCATTCGAATACTTGGAGCAAGCGGCGCTTCGGCTAACTCTAAAATATTCTTATGTGGTTTTTGGTATGTTAAGTTTTCTTGAGTATAACCTGTTAATGCAAAACAGAGCAGGAAAAGAGTAAAAAAATGTTTCATGGGCAATTTAATGTGTGTTTATAAATGTAATTAAGCTGATGAAGATAATAAATAAAATTAAGTGAATAGGTGTAGGTGCAGTGCCTACAGTTATTATGCAAGCATAGAGATAAAAAAAGTGTTTAGATTTAATTACATATAAATTGATTAAATTGCAGGCTATAAAATTATGAATATGTATAATTCTAAAATAACTGGTCTTGGATATTACGTTCCAGACAATGTAGTAACCAACGACGATTTGTCTAAATTAATGGACACTAATGATGCTTGGATTCAAGAGCGTACAGGTATTAAAGAACGTAGGTGGGTTAAACCCGGGTCGGAAGACACAACATCTGTAATGGGAGTTAAAGCTGCGAAAGTGGCGATTGAGCGTGCTGGTATTGATAAAGACGATATTGATTTAATTGTGTTTGCAACACTAAGTCCAGATTTTTATTTTCCTGGACCAGGAGTTCAAGTTCAAAAAGCATTAGACATAAAAACTGTAGGAGCAATAGATATAAGAAACCAATGTTCTGGTTTTATTTACGGACTTTCTGTAGCCGATCAGTTTATTAAAACAGGCATGTATAAAAACGTGTTGGTAATTGGAAGTGAAATTCATTCTAAAGGGTTAGATTTAACTACTAGAGGAAGAGGTGTTTCTGTTATTTTTGGTGATGGAGCAGGTGCTGCTATTTTAAGCCGAACAGAAGATAACTCAAAAGGAATTTTATCTACACATTTACATTCCGAAGGTGAGCATGCAGAAGAGTTAGCTTTAACAGCTCCAGGAATGGGAACACGTTGGGTTAATGATATTTTAAAAGATAACGACCCTAACGATGAAAGTTACTATCCGCATATGAACGGGCAGTTTGTCTTTAAAAATGCAGTAGTGCGTTTTAGTGAAGTTATTATGGAAGGTTTAAGTACGAATAAATTAGGTCCAGATGCTATAGATATGTTGATCCCGCATCAAGCCAATTTAAGAATTTCTCAATTTATTCAGAAGAAATTTAAATTAACCGACGATCAGGTGTTTAATAATATTATGAAGTATGGTAACACTACAGCTGCTTCAATACCTATTGCTTTAACTGAAGCTTGGGAACAAGGAAAAATTAAAGAAGGAGATACCGTTGTGTTAGCTGCTTTTGGAAGTGGTTTTACTTGGGGAAGTGCTATAATAAAGTGGTAAAGACGAATAAGTTTAGATATAGAAAAAGCCGAAACGAAAGTTTCGGCTTTTTTAATGTTTTGCTAAAAATCAAATCTAAAAACTAACATGGTTTACGAATAATGATTTTGATAAGAAGACTAATTCAAAAGTAAAAAAACAATTCGTTATGCTTGTTCTATTTTTATATAACGCAAAATAAAGGCATCTATTGCTTTGATTTCTAGTGTTTTTGAAAAATTTAACAGAATTAACACAATATTTGGAATTTTAAAGTGAATTTAGTCTTGAATTCATTCTTTATTGGGAATAACTTTAAGATGTAAGGGGATTTAAGACATTTTTATTTTTAGTAAATTTAAACGTGTTAATTCTTAATCGAGTCATTTTTATTAGTAATTAGAACAATAGAAATTAAGAGTTAGTTTTATTTTTGTTTCATATCTTATTAATGGTAAGCAACTCGTCCCAATGAATTACATGAATTTATTTTTGATGTTCTTAGGATGATGGTATGCTATTTTTGAATAAAATCAAATCAAATAAAAAATTATGAATAAGAAAACACTAGTTATTGGAGCGTCATTAAATCCGTCTAGATATTCTAATATGGCAATAAAACGATTGGTTGGTGCAAATCAAGAAACTGTTGCCTTCGGATTAAAAAAAGGAACAGTTTCAGGAGTATCTATTGATACTGATTTGGTGCAATATCAAGATATCGATACGGTGACTTTATATCTTAATCCAAAACGTCAAGCACAGTATTACGATTATATCATTGGTTTGCAACCTAAACGTGTTGTCTTTAACCCAGGCACAGAAAACCCTGAGTTTTATAAGCTTTTAAAAGAAAATGGAATCGATTTTGATGAAGCTTGTACGTTAGTTCTGCTGTCTACGAATCAGTACTAATCCTAAAAAGGTTAATAAACCATTTAGAATTAAGATAAAAAATCCGAATTCAAATCCGAACCACTTTAAACTATTTACACTTATTATATAAGATAATATTGGTGATAATATAGCAACAACGGGAACGAATTTATCTTTTACTTGCCATGTTGTGAATAAACCAAAACTATATAACCCTAACAAAGGCCCGTAGGTATAACCTGCAAATACAAATAGTTTTGCAATAACACTTTCGTCTTTAATTACATATTTAAATGTAACAATTACAAGTATTAATAGAATAGAGATTAAGACGTGAATACGTTTTCTAATAGCAATTTGTTTTGGCTTATCGTATTTTTTTTCAATATCTAAAATATCTATACTAAACGAAGTGGTTAAAGATGTTAGGGCACTGTCTGCGCTACTATAAGCTGCGGCAATTAAACCTAGTAAGAAGAATACAAATACACCAGTTCCTAAATGGTTTTTTGCTAATATTGGAAATAAGTCATCTTTATGGGCATCTATTCCATTTTGCTGTGCATAAACTGTAAGCAGAAGTCCTAAACTTAAAAATACAAAGTTGGTAATGGTTAATACTATGGTAAACCAGAACATGTTTTTCTGAGCGTCTTTAAGTGTTTTACAGGTTAGGTTTTTTTGCATCATATCTTGATCTAACCCCGTCATAACAATAGCTATAAAAGCGCCGGAAATAAATTGTTTCCAAAAGTAGTTGGCTGTTTTAATATCATCAAAAAAGAACATTTTAGATAAGTCGCTATCTAATACAAAACTTAAGGCCGATTTACCATCAAGATTAAGGTCTTGGCTTACAGAGTAAATTGCAACTCCAACAGCAATTAACATAAAAAGTGTCTGTAAAGTATCTGTCCAAACAATAGTTTTAATACCCGATTTAAACGTGTATAACCAAATTAGTAAAACTGTAATGGTAACGGTTTGCCAAAATTGAATTCCTAAATCGTCGAACAAAATAATTTGTAACACATTAGCTACTAAGAAGAGTCTGAAACTGGCGCCGACTATACGAGAAATTAAAAAGAAAGATGCTCCGGTTTTATACGAGTAATTACCAAATCGCTCTTCTAAATAGGTGTAAATTGAAGTTAAATTGAGTTTGTAATATAAAGGTAAAAGTACGGTACCAATAACTAAATAACCCACTATGTAACCAAAAACCACTTGCATATAGCTAAACTGAGAGGCTTCTATCCAACCAGGTACCGATATAAAAGTTACACCAGACAGCGAAGCGCCAATCATTCCAAAGGCTACAACATACCAAGGCGATTGTTTGTTGCCTTTAAAAAAAGCGTTGTTATCGGTTTTTTTTCCTGTTAGGTAAGAAATTAAAATCAGCACGCCAAAATAGGCGGCGATAAGTAAAATAATCTGGTTAGCGCTCATAAAATTGTTTTCGTAGACCAAAATACAAATATCCGATGGTATTAGAACAAATCTTAAAACTAAAATTGTAAATTTGACCCTTATGGAATTTTCTTCAAAATTACTTGAAAAGGCAGTTAACGAGATGTCTCAATTACCGGGTGTAGGAAAACGTACTGCATTACGATTGGTTTTGCATTTATTAAGACAGCCAGAATCTCAAACTGTACAATTGGCACAGGCATTACTAAATATGCGAACCGAGATTAAGTTTTGTAAATCATGCAATAACATTAGCGATAACGTGTTATGCGAAATATGTTCTAATCCACGAAGACAAGAAGACATAATTTGTGTGGTAGAAGATATTCGGGATGTTATGGCTATAGAAAATACGAGTTCTTTTAAAGGCTTGTATCATGTGTTAGGTGGGAAAATTTCTCCTATGGATGGCATTGGTCCTCACGATTTAAATATTACTCCTTTAGTCAATAAAATAAAAGAAGGACGGGTAAAAGAACTAATCTTTGCATTAAGTCCTACAATGGAGGGCGATACGACTAACTTCTATATTTTTAAACAAATTCAAGATTTAGACGTTGTTACATCTACTATTGCCCGTGGTATTTCTGTTGGCGACGAATTAGAATATGCCGATGAGGTTACGCTAGGGCGAAGTATCCTGAACCGAATTCCTTTTGAAGGTTCACTAAAATCTTAAATCAAGTTGAAGCTCTCTGTAGTTATTTTAAATTATAATGTGCGCTATTTTTTAGAGCTCTGTCTAAAAAGTGTCGTTGCAGCGACTTCTAAAATAGATGCAGAAATTATTGTGGTAGATAATCAGTCTACAGACGATAGTTGTAATATGTTAAAAACAAACTTTCCTGAAGTTAAATTAATAGAAAACACAGTTAATTATGGGTTTTCTAAAGGGAATAATATTGGTGTTGCAGAAGCGAAAGGTGAATATGTCTGTATTTTAAATCCTGATACAGTAGTTTCTGAAGATACGTTTATAAAGATTTTAGAATTTGCAGAAAAGGAATCTCATCTCGGAATTGTTGGGTGTAAGTTAATAGATGGCACTGGAGCATTTTTACAAGAAAGTAAACGTAATGTGCCAACACCTGAAGTTGCACTTAAAAAAATTCTAGGAGACTCATATTCGTATTACGCAAACCATTTAAGAGAAAATAATATAGGCAAAGTCGATATTTTGGTTGGCGCATTTATGCTTATTAAGCGGGATGTGTATCACCTAGTCGGAGGTTTTGACGAAGATTATTTTATGTATGGAGAAGATGTCGATCTATCATATAAAACGTTGAAATCTGGATTTCATAACTATTATTTCGGAGAAACAACGGTAATACATTACAAAGGAGAAAGTACCTTGCGTAATAAAAATTATGCCAATCGATTTAATGGTGCAATGCAGATTTTTTATAAGAAACATTTCAAAAAAAATACACTTTTTGAAGTCCTGGTGGCTCTTGGAGTAAAGGGATTAACACTATTAAATATTCAGCCTTCAATAGAGAACAGAGAGGTGAAATCTATTGTTTTGGTTTCTAATCAAGATAATAAATTGCTTGAATCTAAGATGGCTTTTAAGTTGAATTTAAAATCTAATATTGAAGCGGTAGAAGATGCTCAGCAAATAATTCTAGATAATAATGTGTTGACTTTTAGGCAGATTATAACCATTATGGAGAGCTTTTGCAAGGTTCGTATGGTTACATTTCGCATTCTTCCTAAAGGCAGTAACTTTGTTTTAGGCAGTGATAATGCTGTATCTAGAGGTAATGTTATTCATTTTTAGTACCTTTGCTGAATTAAAAAACATTGAGAATTAACTGCGTTTTTTTAGGCTAAAAATGTATTTATATGTTAATTTCGCAATTATAATTTTAAAAAATAGCTTTACATTATTAATATGGCAAAATTTGAACTGAAATTACCTAAAATGGGAGAAAGTGTTGCAGAGGCAACGATTACTTCATGGTTAAAGGAGGTTGGGGAAACTATCGAGGCCGATGAGGCTGTTCTTGAAATAGCAACCGATAAAGTTGATAGTGAAGTCCCGAGTGATGTAGAGGGGGTTTTAATAGAAAAATTATTTGAAGTTGATGATGTTGTTCAAGTAGGACAAACAATTGCTATAATTGAAATTTCTGGAGAAGATACATCCGATTCAGATGCTTCAGATGATATAGAAGAAACTGTTCCAGAACCTAAAGTTGTAGAAGCTTTAGAAAAAACAGTTAGCGTTGCTCAAGAAACTGTAGCTAGTAACGTAGTGTCTAGCGAAAATCGTTTTTATTCTCCATTAGTAAGAAATATTGCAAAAGCAGAAGGTTTAGATCAATCTGAATTAGATTGTATTTCTGGATCAGGACTTGAAGGTCGTGTCACTAAAACCGACATTCTTAATTATATTGAAACTAGAGGTACTAAACCAGCAGCAGTTACAGCACCAGCTGAGCCTGTAAATAATAATCAGGCACAAAATGTGTCGTCACCAGCACCTGTAGTTAGTAGTAAACCTGCTGTAGAGACACCTGTTATTGCATCTGGTGAAGACGAAATAATTGAAATGTCCAGAATGGGAAAATTAGTAGCGAAACATATGGTTGAGTCTGCTAATACGTCTGTACATGTACAAAGTTTTATAGAAGTTGATGTTACTAATATCTGGAATTGGAGAAAACGAGTTAAAGATGGATTTGCTAAGCGTGAAGGCGAAAATTTAACTTTCACTCCAATATTTATGGAAGCTGTAGCGAAATCTTTACGTGAGTTTCCAATGATAAATATTTCGTTTAAAGATGATCAGATAATTAAAAAGAAAGATATCAATTTAGGTATGGCAGCGGCGCTACCAGATGGTAACTTAATTGTACCCGTTATTAAAAATGCGGATCAGTTAAACCTAATTGGTATGACTAAAAATGTAAATGATTTAGCAAAACGTGCAAGAGCTAATAAATTAAAACCAGACGAAATTCAAGGTGGTACGTATACAGTTACCAATGTAGGAGCTTTTGGAAGTGTAATGGGAACACCAATTATTAATCAGCCGCAAGTTGCAATTTTAGCTTTAGGAGCAATTAGAAAGGTGCCTGCAGTAATTGAAACACCACAAGGCGATTTTATTGGTATACGTTATAAAATGTTTTTAACTCATTCTTATGATCACCGTGTAGTAAACGGAGCGCAAGGAGGATTGTTTATTAAAGCAGTTAAAGATTATTTAGAAGCTTGGGATGTGAATCAGGAAATTTAAAGAAAAAAAGAAAACGTTATAAATTAAACCTAACTGAAAACAGTTGGGTTTTTTTATAATACACAGATAACATTTACTAAATTTACATCTTAATAAAATTTATTTTAATGAATCTCAATCTTAAAAAACCCATTTGTTTTTTCGATCTAGAAACAACAGGTATCAATATATCAAAAGACAGAATAGTAGAAATTGCTATTTTAAAAGTGTTTCCAGACGGTAAAGAAGACTCTAAAACGTGGCTTGTTAATCCTGAAATGCCTATTCCAGCAGAAGTTACCGAAATTCATGGTATATCTGATGCCGATGTAGCAGACGCTCCAACTTTTAAAGAGTTGGCAAAGGAAATTTATACCTTGATTAAGGACTCGGATTTAGGTGGTTTTAATTCTAATCGGTTCGATATTCCGCTTTTAGCAGAAGAAATGTTACGTGCAGATATAGATTTTGATATGAAAAGCACTTTAGCTGTAGATGTACAAACCATTTTTCATAAAATGGAACAGCGTACTTTAAGTGCGGCGTATAAGTTTTATTGTGGAAAAGATTTAGAAAATGCCCATAGCGCAGCTGCAGATACATTTGCAACTTACGAAGTATTAAAGGCTCAAGTTGAAAAATACGAAGAGCTAGAAAATAACACTAAGTTTCTTTCAGAATTTAGTAGTAGAAAACAGTTTGCAGATTTTGCAGGATTTTTAGTCTTTAATAAAGCAGGCGAGGAGTGTTTTTCTTTTGGGAAACATAAAAACAAGAGGGTATTAGATGTACTAAACGACGAACCAGGATATTTTGGCTGGTTGTTAAATGCAGATTTTCCGTTGTATACAAAAAAGGTATTAACGGCAATTAAGTTAAGAAGTTTTAATAATAAGTTGAATTAATTTTTAGATCCTTTCAAGTATGAAACTTATTTGTATCGGTAGAAACTACACAGAACATATAGAAGAGTTAGAAAATGAAAAGCCAACAGATCCTGTTGTGTTTTTAAAACCAGACACGGCAATTCTTTTAAAAAAGCAACCGTTTTTTATTCCAGATTTTTCTGACGATGTACATTATGAAGTTGAGGTTTTAGTCAAAATCAATAAAGTAGGAAAGTATATCGATAAAAAGTTTGCTCATAAATATTATGATGAGGTTGGCTTAGGAATCGATTTTACAGCTAGAGATCTACAAGCTAAATTAAAGGCTAAAGGATTACCTTGGGAAAAAGCAAAAGCATTTGATGGTGCTGCAGTAATTGGTAAGTGGTTGCCTAAAAGTGAATTTTCAGACTTAAATCAGTTGAGTTTTTCGTTAAAAAAGAACGAAAATACTGTCCAAAACGGAAATACGAGTCACATGCTCTGGAAAATCGATGAGTTAATAGAATGTGTTTCAAAATATTTCACTTTAAAGATTGGAGATGTTATCTTTACTGGAACACCTTCTGGAGTAGGCCCCGTTGCTCCAAACGATGTATTAAAAGGATTTATAGAAGATAGAGAGCTATTTTCAATAACTGTAAAATAAATATGGAACAGCATTACAAATTATTTAGAGTAAGGGAATTGGCAGATAACGACGAGGATTTTATCCAAGCATTAGCTTTAACTTTTACAGAGGAAGTTCCTGAAGATTTAGAGGTGCTAAAGCAAGCTGTTCAGGATAAAAATTATTACACGACGTATCAAATAGCTCATAAACTGAAACCAACAGTAGATTTGTTTGAACTAGGAGTTCTAGACGATGTTATTGTTGTACAAGATTGGGGTAAGTTTGAGCAAACAGATAAAGATATAACCTCTACATTTAATCATGTAGTTACTGCAATAGAATTGGCAGTTTCAGAAATTAAATCAGATTTCGATATTTCATAATGCAAGCAGAAATAATTACTATTGGCGATGAAATTCTCATCGGTCAAATTCTTGATACAAATTCCGCATATATAGCAAAAGCACTTAATAAAATAGGTGTGTCTGTATATCAAATTACCTCGGTACAAGACGATAAAACGCATATTTTAAAATCTTTAAAAGAGGCTGAAGAAAATGCAGATATCATTATTATTACAGGAGGATTAGGTCCAACAAAAGATGATATTACTAAGCATACATTAGCCGAGTATTTTAACGATACCCTTAAGATTGACGATGCCGTTTTAAATCATGTTAAAGGAATTTTTGCTAAATATTCACCGAATCCAATGTCGCAATTAAATGTAAATCAGGCTCTAGTTCCAACTAAAGCATCGGTTTTACATAACGAATATGGTACCGCTCCAGGGATGTGGATCGAGCATAATTCAAAAATATTCGTGTCGCTTCCAGGTGTCCCGTTCGAGATGAAAGGATTAATCGATTCTGATGTAATTCCGCGGATACAGAAGAAGTTTAAATGTCCGTTTATCATGCATAAAACGTACATGACTTATGGTTTAGGAGAAAGTGCATTGGCAGAGCGTATAGAAGCTTGGGAAGATGCGTTACCTAAAGAAATTAAATTGGCGTACTTACCAAATATTGGTAAAGTCCGTTTAAGATTATCAGCCAAAGGATTAGATAAAACGTTTATAATGTCGGAAATGGATAGACAAGAGAAACTTTTAATGCCTCAAATTAAAGATATATTTGTGGGGATTGAAGGTTTTGAGGAAACTATGGAAGAGCAAATTGGTAAAACGCTAACCGTTTTAGGTCAAACCTTAGCCACTGCCGAAAGTTGTACAGGAGGAAGAATAGCAGAACAAATAACGTCTCATCCTGGTGCGTCAGAATTTTTTAAAGGAAGTGTGGTAAGTTATGCTACACAAGCAAAAATAGATGTTTTAAATATTTCAGAATCGCTTATTACAGAACATACTGTTGTTAGTGCAGCAGTTGCAGAAGCCATGGCAGAAAGTGCTTTAAAACTTTTTAAATCTGATTATGCAATTGCTACAACTGGTAATGCTGGTCCTACAAAAGCGACCGATAAAGAAGAGTTGGGAACTGTTTTTATAGCAATTGCTTCAAAAACAGGAGTCTATTCAGAGAAATTTAACCTTGGAAATTTACGAATAAAAGTAGTTAATAAGGCGGTAGACAAGGCTTTAGATATGTTACAAAAAGAAATTTTAAAAAATAGATGTTAATTAAGTTGTTATAACACAAACAATTCGTATATTTGCACCTCGTTTTGAAATAACAATATTAAAGTTTAGAAAGAATGTCAAGAGTTTGTGAACTTACAGGTAAGAAGGCAATGGTAGGGAACAATGTATCTCACGCTATGAACAAAACTAAGCGCAGATTTGATGCGAATTTAGTTAAGAAGCGTTTTTACATTCCTGAGGAAGATAAGTGGGTAACTTTAAAAGTATCTACATCAGCATTGAAAACCATCAATAAAATAGGAATTTCAGCTGCTATAAAAGAAGCTAAATCTAAAGGGTTTTTAAAATAAGCCTCTTATAAAATAATAGAACAATGGCAAAGAAAGGTAACAGAGTCCAAGTAATATTAGAGTGCACAGAGCACAAAGAATCTGGGGTGGCAGGAACTTCTAGATATATTACTACAAAGAACAAAAAGAATACTCCGGATAGAATGGAAATTAAAAAATTCAACCCTATCTTGAAGAAAATGACTGTTCATAAAGAAATAAAATAATTGAGTCATGGCAAAGAAATCAGTAGCAACATTACAAACAGGATCTAAAAGATTAACGAAAGCTATAAAAATGGTAAAGTCTGATAAAACAGGCGCTTACACTTTTGTAGAAGCTATCATGGCTCCTGAACAAGTAACAGACTTCTTGAATAAAAAATAATTATATTTTTTATCAGAAAAGATATTTAAGCTGCTTTCTTAATAGAAAGCAGCTTTTGTTTTATATTTACATTTGAAATAATGACAAAATTTCTGTTTTGTAAATTAGGCAGGCATTTTGTATTAAGAGTTTTAAAAGTGACTAACCGTAATAGGATAGTATAACCATACTTGATTAATAAATTCTAAATGATAACCAATGAGCTTTTTTAAAAAAATATTTTCTTCAGAAAAAAAGGAAACTTTAGACAAAGGTTTAGAAAAATCTAAAACTAATTTTTTTGATAAATTAAGTAAAGCAGTTGCTGGAAAATCTAAAGTTGATGATGACGTATTAGATAATCTGGAAGAAATTTTAGTTTCTAGTGATGTTGGTGTAAACACGACTTTAAAAATCATTACACGTATTGAAGAGCGTGTTGAAAAGGATAAATATTTAGGGACAGCCGAACTTAATAAAATTCTTCGAGAAGAAATTGCAGGTTTACTCTCTGAAACAAACTCTGGAGAAGATACTGAATTTAAAATTCCTGAAAACAAAAAACCATACGTAATTATGGTGGTTGGTGTTAATGGTGCTGGTAAAACAACCACTATTGGAAAGCTAGCTTATCAGTTTAAAAAACAAGGTCTTAATGTCGTTTTAGGCGCAGCAGATACCTTTAGAGCTGCAGCTATCGATCAGTTACAAGTTTGGGCAGATCGTGTAGATGTTCCTATTGTAAAGCAAGAGATGGGAAGTGATCCTGCATCTGTAGCATTCGATGCTCTAGAATCTGGAGTGTCTCAAAATGCAGATGTTATTATAATTGATACCGCCGGACGTTTACACAACAAGATTAATTTAATGAACGAATTAACTAAGGTGAAACGTGTTATGCAAAAAGTTGTTGGAGATGCCCCTCACGATGTGTTGTTAGTCTTAGACGGTTCAACCGGGCAGAATGCATTCGAACAAGCTAAACAGTTTACTGCAGCTACAGAAGTTACATCGCTTGCGGTAACTAAATTAGATGGTACAGCAAAAGGTGGTGTAGTTATCGGAATAAGCGACCAATTTAAAATTCCAGTAAAATACATTGGAGTTGGAGAAGGTATAAACGACTTACAAGTTTTTAATAAATACGAATTCGTAGATTCTTTTTTTAAGTAAGAATTAAAAAATAATAATTTCAAAGCCACGATAAATCTATTTTATCGTGGCTTTTTTGTTTTTATTAAGATACTTTCAATTCTTTAATCCTAAATCATTACGTATCTTTGCACTCTGAATTTTTGATATGAGAACTAAAACACTTAAAAAGAATAAAATCAACGTAGTAACTCTTGGTTGTAGTAAAAATGTTTACGACAGCGAAGTGTTAATGGGACAGCTTAAAGCAAGCGGAAAAGATGTTGTGCATGAAGAAGAAGGTAATATTGTGGTAATTAATACCTGTGGTTTTATCAATAATGCAAAGGAAGAAAGTGTGAATACTATTTTAGAATTCATGCAGAAAAAAGAAGATGGAGATGTCGATAAAGTGTTTGTTACAGGATGTTTGTCTGAACGTTATAAGCCAGACTTGCAAAAAGAAATTCCGAATGTAGATGAATATTTTGGAACTACAGAATTACCCGGTTTACTAAAAGCTTTAGGTGCAGATTATAAACATGAGTTAATTGGAGAACGTTTAACAACAACACCAAAAAACTATGCCTATTTAAAAATTGCTGAAGGTTGCGATAGACCATGCAGTTTTTGTGCGATTCCAATTATGCGTGGAAAACACAAGTCTACTCCAATTGAAGATATTGTTATTGAAGCTGAAAAATTAGCAGCAAAAGGCGTTAAAGAATTAATTCTTATCGCTCAAGATTTAACGTACTACGGATTAGATATTTATAAAAAACGTAATCTAGCCGAACTACTTGAAGCTTTAGTAAAAGTAGATGGTGTAGAGTGGATTCGTTTACATTATGCATTCCCAACCGGATTCCCAATGGATGTATTAGATATCATGAACCGTGAGCCTAAAATCTGTAATTATATAGATATTCCGTTACAACATATTTCAGATGCTATTCTTAAAAGTATGCGTCGTGGAACCACTCAGGAAAAAACAACTAAACTTTTAAAGGAGTTTAGAAAAGCCGTTCCGGGAATGACTATTCGTACAACACTTATTGTTGGATATCCAGGTGAAACAGAAGAAGATTACCAGACTTTAAAACAATGGGTTAAAGATATGCGTTTTGAACGTTTAGGATGTTTTACCTATTCTCACGAAGAAAATACACATGCATATAATTTAGAAGACGATGTTCCTGAAGATGTAAAAATGCAACGTGCTAACGAGATTATGGAAATTCAATCGCAAATTTCTTGGGAATTGAATCAAGCTAAAATCGGACAAGAATTTAAAGTGGTAATCGATAGAAAAGAAGGAAACTACTTTGTTGGTCGTACAGAATTCGATTCGCCAGATGTAGATAACGAAGTGTTAATTGATGCTACAGAAACCTATTTAAAAACGGGTGAGTTTACTCGTGTTAAAGTTATTGAAGCAGAAGATTTCGATTTGTATGCAGAAGTTGTAAAATAAGAAGTAAATAAATATAATAAAGAAGGTGTTTTAATGTAAGTTAAGACACCTTTTTTCGTTTAAATAGCTATTATTATTTGTACAATAACCTTAACTATTTTTTTAGAATAGAAAATTCTAATAACTGTATATTTACATTAAATTTTAATTATTTATGCCAACTGACTGTATTCCGTTTAGAGATACCCAATATTTTTCGTCATTAATTTGTGATTATTTAGAAGAAAAACCTGAATTAAAACCATTTTACAATCGGTTTCCAAAGCTTGAAAATTTTGAAGCTCAGATTACCGAAAAATCGAAGTTTAGTGGTATGTCTAAATCACATCGACAGGTTTTAGCTACGGTTTTAGAAGCGCAGTATGCTAATGTAAAGACTTCGGAAGCCACACAGTTAAATATATCTCTGTTAAAAGAATCAAATACATTTACTGTAACAACAGGACATCAGCTAAATTTATTTACTGGGCCGTTGTATTTCTTATATAAAATTGTGTCGACCATTAATTTAACCAAAGAGTTAAAGACGACGTATCCTAATCAACATTTTGTACCTATATATTGGATGGCTACAGAAGATCATGATTTCGACGAAATAAATTACTTCAATTTTAAAGGTAAAAAAATCCAATGGAATCGTGAAGATGGTGGTGCTGTTGGTGAATTCTCTACAGAAGGTTTAGAGGATGTTTTCGAATTATATACCAAAGAATTAGGTGTTGGAAAAGCAGCAGACGAATTAAGAACATTATTTTCTGAAGCGTATTTAAAACACGATAATCTGGCAGATGCTACAAGATACTTAGCCAACGCTTTATTTTCAGATTTAGGATTGGTAATTATTGATGCCAATCAGAAAGATTTAAAACGTGCTTTTATTCCGTATATAGAACAAGATATTTTATCACAAATTTCATCGCAAGAAGTTTCTAAAACGAGTGAGTTATTAGCAAATGTTCCAGATACAGATTACAATATTCAAGTTAATCCTAGAGCAATAAATTTATTTTATTTATCTAAAAATAGTCGCGAACGTATTGTTTTTGAAGACGATGTATACAGCGTTTTAAATACTAAAATGACGTTTTCGGAAGCAGAGATTCTAAAAGAGATTCATGAATTTCCAGAACGTTTTTCTCCAAATGTCATTATGCGTCCGTTATATCAAGAAGTCATTTTACCTAACTTATGTTATATTGGTGGCGGTGGAGAATTGGCATATTGGCTACAGTTAAAAGATTATTTCGAGGCTGTAAAATTGCCCTTTCCTATGTTATTATTAAGAAATTCTGTCTTAGTAAAAACACAACAACAAACTAAAAAATTAGAAAAATTACATATAAGTAATCGCGATTTGTTTCAGAAGCGAGATACTTTCATCAATAAAAAGGTGAGAAAAATTTCGAATATCGATATCGATTTTTCTTCACAAAAAGCACATCTTAAAAAACAGTTCGAAGATATGTATGCTTTAGCCGAACAAACAGATGCGTCTTTTTTAGGAGCGGTAAAGGCTCAAGAGCATAAGCAAATTAAAGGCTTAGAACATTTAGAAAAGCGTTTATTAAAAGCACAAAAAAAGAAATTAGCCGATCAGGTGTCTAGAATGACTGATTTACAAAATCAATTATTCCCAAATCAGAGTTTACAAGAACGTGCTACTAATTTTTCTGAATTATATCTTGAGTTCAGACACCAATTAATCGAACAGTTAGTGTTAGATTTGCAGCCACTGAAACAAGAATTTTTAATACTCAATTTGTGAAAAATAGCATGCATAAAGTAGATTTTGATTTGGTAGAAATGACATTGGATGTCATGAAATACGCCATTGAAAGAATTTCTACTACAGAACGAAAAATTGGAAAGCCTAAAAAAGCAGAAGAATTAAAAGCCTTAGTTGGAGAAACAATTACCGCAGATGGTATTGGTGGAGAAGTCGCTTTTAATTTGTGGAAAAAACATTTAGTGAAAACGAATGTACCTGTAGATCACCCTAGAAACCTTGCTTTTGTACCCGCAGCACCAACACGTGCAGCAATTATGTTCGATTTAGTAACATCGGCATCTAGTATACACGGTGCATATTGGATGGAAGGAGCAGGTGGAATATTCTGTGAAAATGAAGCAATGAAATGGATTGTATCTTTAACCGGAATGCCAGAAGGTGCTTTTGGTGTGTTTACTAGTGGTGGTACAGCGGCAAATCTTTCTGCTATTGTAACGGCAAGAGAATATTGGAGAAGTCTTAAAGATGCTCATAAAAATGAAAAAGGGTTAATTATAACCTCTATCGGAGCGCATTCTTCTATTAAAGCCATGGCAAAAGTAGCCGATTTAGATGTCCTATTAGTTGATACTGAAGCACGTTTAGAAGGTGCTGCTTTACAAGACACTATCGATAATTTAACAGCAGATCAACGCGAGCGCTTGTTTGCAGTTGTGGCAACGGGTGGAACAACTAATGCAGGGATTATAGATGATTTAATGGGCATATCTGCAATATGTAAATCTGAAGGTTTATGGTTGCATGTAGATGCCGCTTATGGTGGTGGTGCTTTGGTAGCCGATTCTGTAAGACATTTATTTAATGGAATTGAAAATGCCGATAGTATTACTATAGACCCTCATAAATGGATGTTTTCGCCATACGATTGTGGTGCTGTAATATATAGAGAACCCGAATTGGCAAAAAATGCTCATTCGCAAGATGGATCTTATTTAGATATTTTTAAAGATGAAGGTGCTCACGGATTTAATCCAACAGATTACCAAATACAATTAACACGTCGTGTAAGAGGGTTGCCTTTATGGTTTTCTTTAGCAACTCACGGAACAGATCGTTATAAGGAGGCGGTAGAACGCGGATTAGAATTGGCACAAATTGCAGGTCGATTAGTTACAGAACATCCAGATTTAGAGTTGGTACAGGAGCCAAGTTTATCTTGTGTATTATACAGAAGAAAAGGATGGACACCTGAAGATTATACACACTGGACATACGAAAATCATGAAAAAGGCTTTGCTTTAGTGACACCAACTAAATGGAAATCTGGCGATACTTACGAAACGGTTTCTCGTTTTTGTTTTATAAATCCAGATACCACAGAACAAGACATTGTAGAAATATTGAAAACAATGGAATAAAAATGGTTTCAAACTTTTCAAATAAAATATAAATATTAATTTTGCGCATGCAACACGACAAGGTATTAATTTTAGACTTCGGATCGCAATACACTCAACTTATTGCCCGTAGAGTTCGAGAACTCAACATTTATTCCGAAATACGACCATTTAACAAAATTCCAACCGACATAGAAAGCTACAAGGCTGTAATACTTTCGGGTAGTCCAAACTCTGTTAGAGGAGCAGACGCTTTACATCCAGAATTAGGCGAAATACGTACTAAAAAGCCCATGTTGGCTGTATGTTATGGAGCACAATATTTAGCTCATTTTTCAGGTGGAGAAGTGGCACCATCTAGTACGCGTGAGTACGGACGCGCTAACCTGTCTTACATTAAAGAGAATGAAGTGTTTTTTGAAAACATTTCTAAAGGGAGCCAAGTTTGGATGAGTCATAGTGATACTATTAAATCTTTACCAACAAATGGCGTGCTTATTGCAAGTACTACAGACGTTGCAAATGCAGCTTATAAAATTGAAGGTGAAGAAACTTATGCTATTCAATTTCACCCAGAAGTATATCACTCTACAGATGGAAAACAATTATTAGAAAACTTCTTAGTAAAAATAGCAGATCTTAAACAAGATTGGACACCAGATTCTTTTGTAGAAGAAACGGTTGAAGCAATACAGGCAAAAGTAGGTTCAGATAAAGTTGTTTTAGGATTATCTGGTGGAGTAGATTCTACTGTAGCTGCTGTATTATTAAATAAAGCCATTGGTGAAAACCTATATTGTATTTTCGTAAATAACGGATTACTTCGTAAGAATGAATTCGAAAGTGTATTAAAACAGTACGAAGGTATGGGCCTTAATGTAAAAGGTGTAGACGCTTCAAAACGTTTTCTAGATGCTTTAGAAGGTATAGAAGATCCTGAGTTAAAACGTAAAGCTATTGGGAATTCTTTTATTGAAGTTTTCGATGATGAAGCGCATAAATTAACCGATGTAAAATGGTTAGCGCAAGGAACCATTTATCCAGATGTTATCGAGAGTGTTTCTGCAACAGGAGGACCTTCGGCAACAATTAAAAGTCATCATAACGTAGGTGGATTACCAGACTTTATGAAACTTAAAATTGTTGAACCTTTACGTGCAATTTTTAAAGACGAAGTAAGACGTGTTGGAGCAACTTTAGGTATAGATCCAGAATTATTAGGTCGTCATCCATTCCCTGGACCAGGACTTGGAATTCGTATTCTTGGAGATATTACAGCAGAAAAAGTGCGTATTTTACAAGAAGTAGATGCCATCTTTATAAACGGATTAAAAGAATGGGGCCTATACGATAAAGTATGGCAAGCTGGTGCAATGTTGTTACCTGTAAATAGCGTTGGTGTAATGGGAGACGAGCGTACATATGAAAAATGTGTAGCGCTTAGAGCTGTAGAAAGTACCGATGGTATGACAGCAGACTGGGTAAATTTACCATATGCGTTTTTACAAAAAACATCTAACGATATAATAAATAAAGTAAAAGGCGTTAATAGAGTAGTGTACGATATTAGCTCGAAGCCACCTGCAACTATAGAGTGGGAATAAATTATAGCTTAAATCAATTTTTTTCGAATTAAACCATATTGAATGAAAAAGTTTTTAGTCGTTTTTGTCATGCTTTTAATGGTGAGTAGCCATGTCTTTGCGCAGAGCTATAAGACTCATAAAGTAAAACAAAATGAAAAAATAGAGGATATTGCCAAAGTATATATGGTAACGGTCGACGATATATTTACATTAAATCCTGATGCTAAAAATGGACTAAGACCTAATATGGTTTTAATTATTCCTAAAACAACAGTTCAAGCAGAACTTAATACGGTTCGTGAAATTACAAGTTACGAGCAACACCGCGTTAAACGTAAAGAAACGCTGTATAGTATTGCTAAAGCGTATAAAGTAACCGAGGATGATATTAAAAAAGCCAATGTTTTTTTATACTCAGAACCGTTAAGAAAAGGAACAAAAATAAGAATACCGGTTTATAGCACGAAGCAAGTTCTAGAAGAAGTCGCTACTGTGGTAGATATGACAAAACCTTATGTGGTGTTGCCAAAAGAAGGGAAATGGCGTGTTGCTTATAAATTTGGAATGACTGTTGAAGACTTAGAAGCTTTAAATCCAGAAATGGCTGAAGTTTTAAAAGTAGGAGACACGATTAAAGTACCAAATATTCCAGATAGTCATGAAAAATCTGTTGAAGACAAATACGACTATTACGAGGTACAACCTAAAGAAGGTTTTTACCGATTAAAAGTAAAATTAGGTTTAGAAAAAGAAGAACTTGAAACATTAAATCCAGGGTTAGAAGCATCAGGATTAAAAGCAGGAATGGTGCTTAGAGTGCCTAAAAATGTAGATAATGATGTTTCTGGAATGATATCAGACCATACTTTAGTTGCGTCAGATTTAACAAAAAGAGAATTTAATTATGGTACTAAACACCTAGCAGTTTTATTGCCTTTCAAACTTAAAGATGTCCCTTCAGATTCTATTCAGGGAACAATGAATCATGTTCAAAAAGATAGTTATTTAAACTTTTCTTTAGAGTTTCAATCTGGAGTTTTAATGGCTTTAGATTCGTTAAGGAAGTTAGGCGTTTCAGCAAAAGTAGATGTTTACGATACCGAAAATAAGACAAGTACCATTAGTGATTTAATCCGAAATAATAATTTCGAAGAATTAGACGCTGTAATTGGACCATTAACTCAAACAAGTGTAGAATATACAGCAGAAAAATTAAGTAAATTCAATATCCCAGTAGTATCACCAATTACTAAAACAATTAAGGTAACAGCTAACACGTTTCAATCTCGTGCAGCAGAAGGTCTACTGAAAAGTAAAGTTTTAAATTACTTTAAAGCGCGTGATAGCTTAACCAATACCATTTTAATTTTCGATTCTGAAAGTGAACCAAAGAGTGGCGATTTAAAATCTACATTTGTTGGTGCTTCAATAGTGCGTTCTCGAAAAGATAAAAAAGGAAAAGACGGACATTATATTCAGCCTGCAGATGTATCTAAATATTTAAAACCAGGTAAAAATGTAGTGTTTTTAGAGACTGAAACTGCAGGGTTTGCTTCTAACGTTACCAGTATTTTAAATTCATTAAATACAGAAGATATTCAAATTGTGTTGGCTACAACAGATATGAATAGTGCGTTTGAAGGTAGTGAAATTTCAAACCATCATTTATCTAATTTAAGATTTCATTTTGCATCCATTTCTAAATCGTTCGACGACGATGTAGAGAATGGTTTTATAAAAGCTTACAAAAAGGAATACGGATTAACACCAAACAAAATTGCCGTAAGAGGGTTTGATGTTACAATGGATGTTGTACTAAGATTAGTAACATCTACCGACCTTTATGCTTCTGTAAACGATGCACCATTAACCGAGTATATTGAAAATAAATTCGCCTATAAAAAGACACCTTTTGGTGGGTTTTATAACGATACAGTGTACTTATTGCAATACGATGATTTAAAAATTGTTGAAGTAAAAGACTAAAAACAGATGACTTCTAAAGTAACTTATCTTGGCGATTTACGTACCGAAAATTTACATTTACAATCTGGAAATACATATGTAACAGATGCACCTGTAGATAACAATGGTAAAGGAGAAGCGTTTTCTCCTACCGATACGGTGGCAACAGGTTTTGCTAATTGTATGATGACCATGATGGGTATTAAAGCCAATGGTTTAGGTGTCGATATGAAAGGGAGTACAGCAGAAGTGACTAAAATAATGTCTGCAGATCCTAGACGAATTTCTAAAATTGAAGTTGTGTTTAGTTTTCCTTTCAGCACAGATGATAAAACACGGAAAATTTTAGAACATACTGCAAAAACTTGTCCTGTGCATTATAGTTTGCATCCGGATATTGAAAAAGTAATTACGTTTAACTGGAGGTCGGTTTAACGCCAACACAAGTCTTACACACAAATTAGAAACGGTATTATGGAACAACTTAATGGAGATGTTTTAATTGAGTTGGCTTACACCAAAATGCCCTATGGTAAATATAAAGATCGATTTCTTATCGATTTACCCGAGTTCTATGTGGTTTGGTATAATAATAAAGGTTTTCCAAAAGGTAAGCTAGGCGATCAATTGCGTATGGTTTACGAACTAAAATTGAATGGCCTTGAAGATCTTATTCGTAATATAAAACAAAAGTATCCAAACCCTAAAACGCGTTAATACTTCTGTTGTATTTATTTTAATGTTCAGTTTTATTGAAAATTCTCAATTCTGTCTGTTTAAATAGGGAATCGTATTACGAAGATTAAAGTATTTAATCGGCTACAGTTTTTCTTAGAATTCTATTCTGCAATGTTTACAACTTCAACTTTTAAAATAATTATTTTTATTTGATATTTAATAATTAGCTTAAAACGAATATGTTGACGCGTATTGGTTCAATTTATAGCGTCCTTAAAAATTGTTAGTGTTTTAATCGGAATTAAAATAGAGAAGCATACTTAATTCTCGATTGTTCTTTGTAAATTTGCCTGCGTTTAAAAGCGCATCATGACAACTACAACAAAGTATATTTTCGTAACCGGCGGTGTTACATCTTCATTAGGAAAAGGAATTATTGCTGCATCATTAGCAAAATTACTTCAATCTCAAGGTTACAGAGTAACAATTCAAAAATTAGACCCATATATTAATGTGGACCCTGGTACGTTAAACCCATACGAACATGGAGAATGCTATGTTACCGATGATGGTGCCGAAACCGATTTAGATTTAGGTCATTACGAACGTTTTTTAAACACACCTACTAGTCAGGCTAATAACGTTACTACAGGTAGAATTTATCAGAGCGTTATTGAAAAAGAACGTCGTGGTGAATTTCTAGGTAAAACAGTTCAGGTAATTCCTCATATTACAGACGAAATTAAAGAACGTATTCAAATTTTAGGAAAATCTGGCGATTACGATATCGTAATTACCGAAATAGGTGGTACTGTAGGAGATATTGAGTCGTTACCTTATGTGGAAGCTGTAAGACAGTTACGTTGGGATTTAGGCGACAATAATGGTCTTGTTATTCATTTAACATTAGTTCCATATTTATCTGCAGCGGGCGAATTAAAAACAAAACCTACGCAACATAGTGTAAAAACCTTAATGGAAAGCGGAGTTCAAGCAGATATTTTAGTGTGTAGAACAGAGCATAATTTACCTAAAGATTTACGCAGAAAATTAGCCTTATTTTGTAATGTTCGCGAAGAAGCAATCATACAATCTATAGACGCGTCTACCATTTACGATGTGCCAAATTTAATGTTAGAAGAAGGTTTAGATAAGGTTGTTCTTAAAAAATTAAATTTAAATAGTAGTGTTCCAGATTTAACACGTTGGAACGAATTTTTACAACGCCATAAAAACCCTACTACCGAAATTACTATTGGTTTAATTGGTAAATATGTAGAGTTACAAGATTCTTATAAATCTATTTTAGAAGCTTTTATTCATGCAGGAGCAGAGAATGAAGTTAAAGTTAACGTAGAACCAATTCACTCAGAATATATTAATGCCGATAACGCGAAATTAAAATTAGCACATTTAAATGGTGTGTTAGTCGCTCCAGGATTTGGAGAACGCGGTATTGAAGGTAAGATTGATGCTGTACGTTATGTAAGAGAAAATAATATTCCGTTTTTAGGAATTTGTTTAGGAATGCAAATGGCAGTTATAGAATTTTCTAGAAATGTTTTAGGTATTGCTGATGCGAACTCTACAGAAATGGATTCTAACACGCCAAATCCTGTAATTAGCATCATGGAAGAACAAAAGAATATTACCGATATGGGCGGGACTATGCGTCTAGGATCTTGGGAATGTACTTTAACCGAAAATAGTATTGCTAAAAAGGTGTATGGTTCAGAAATTATTGAAGAACGCCATAGACACCGTTATGAGTTTAATAGCGATTTTAGAAAACAAATTGAAGCAGCAGGAATGGTTGCAACAGGTGTAAACCCAAAAACAAATTTAGTAGAGATTGTAGAAGTGCCTACACATCCATGGTTTGTAGGTGTGCAGTATCACCCAGAATATAAGAGTACGGTTAAAAATCCACACCCATTATTCGTAGCGTTTGTAAAAGCGGCCTTAGAAAACAAGAAAAAATAAAAGTGCCACATTGTCAATAATTTAAAAGTGGTCACTTTTTTGAGTACTATACTCACACTAAGAAAGACTTCGCGTTTAGTCGAAAGATTTCTATTTATACTTAGAATGTAATTACATGGAAGAAAAGAAATTAGACCTGAATTCGGTCATAGGATTTATCCTAATCTTTGGAATTTTAATGTTTATGCTTTGGCAAAATCAGCCAACTCCAGAAGAGTTAGAAGCTCAGGAGCAAGCAAAACAAGAACAAGTTGAAGCAGAGAAGAAAGCTGAAATTAAAACTGAAACTTTTGAAACTTCAACCGAAGATTTTTCAGTAACATCGGCTACAGATTCTTTAAAACTAGAAGGTCTTAAAAACAAATTAGGAGCTTTTGCTTATTCTTCAACTTTACCTTCAGCTTCAAATAAGGAAACTAGAGTTGAAACTGAATTATTCGATTTAAAATTTAGTAATAAAGGCGGGTTCTTATCTGAAGTTCGTCTTAAAAAATTCGATAATTACGATTCTCTACCTGTATATCTTATAAAAGATAAAAACATTGGGTTCAACATTAATTTCGGAACTACAGATAGTCGTATTTTAAATACTCAAGATTTATATTTCGAGCCAACAATTTCTGAAAACGGTGATAACACTGTAGTTTCTATGAAACTTAAGGTGTCGGAATCTAAATATTTAGAATACCGTTACGAGCTTAAACCAGATAATTACATGATGGATTTCACCATCCGTTCTCAAGGTTTAAGCGATGTGGTTAACAGCTCGCAAGGTGTTAATTTAGATTGGAAACAAAAAATGATTCGTGGTGATAAAAGTGTGGAATACGAAAATCGTTATACACGTTTAACGTATCAGCATGATGGTGGTAAAATCGATAAGCTAAGTCCTACTAGCGACGACGACGATGTTGAAGAAGATGTTACGTGGTTATCTTATAGACAACATTTCTTTAGTTCAATTTTAGTATCAGAAAAGCCTTTTAAAACTGTTGATTTAATTTCAGAAAACTTATTAGAAAGTGGAGATGATGATGCTGAATTTACAAAATTATACTCGTCTAAAATTCCTTTAGAACTTCAAGGCGGAGAACTTAACGCGCCTTTAAAATTCTATTTCGGACCAACAGATAATACAGTTCTTAGACAATATGATTATAGTTTAGACGATAGTATTCCATTTGGTTGGGGTATTTTTGGATGGATTAACCGTTATGTATTTGTTCCATTATTTAGCTTTTTAAGTGGTTTGATGCCTTACGGTTTTGCTATTGTAGTTATGACTATTTTGGTGAGAATTGTAATGTCTCCAGTAACTTATAAATCGTATTTATCTCAGGCTAAGATGAAAATTCTTAAACCAGAGATAAACGAAATCAACGAGAAGTATAAAGATAATGCCATGAAAAAGCAACAAGCTACAATGGCGTTATATAGCAAAGCAGGAGCAAGCCCTATGGCTGGATGTTTACCTGGATTATTGCAGCTTCCGGTATTCTATGCGTTATTTCAGTTTTTCCCGTCGGCATTCGATTTAAGACATAAAAGTTTCCTTTGGGCAGACGATTTATCTTCTTACGATACGATTGCAGAATTACCATTTAAGATTCCGTTTTATGGAGATCATATTAGTTTATTCCCAATATTAGCGTCTGTTGCCATATTCTTTTATATGAAAATGACAACGGGACAACAAGCTGCATCTCAGCCAACACAAGAAGGTATGCCAGATATGCAGAAAATGATGAAATATATGATTTATTTCTCTCCAATCATGATGTTAGTTTTCTTTAATAATTACGCATCTGGATTGAGTTTGTATTATTTTGTATCTAACTTAATTACAATAGGAATTATGTTAGTGATTAAAAACTTCATTATTGATGAAGATAAAATCCACGCTAAAATTCAAGAGAATAAAAAGAAGCCTAAGAAGGAAAATCGCTTTCAGAAGAAAATGAAAGATATGATGGAGCAGGCAGAACAGCAGAAACAAATGCAAAATCGCAAAAAATAATTCAAAGCTGCCTTAATTGGCAGCTTTTTTGTTACTTGTAATTATTAAAAATTTTACGTTATACTAATATGAAAAATGTATTTGCCTTTTTATTAATGTGTGTTGTAAGTACAGTTATGGCACAAAGTGTAAATCAGTTCGATGCCAACGGAAAACGCGATGGTGTCTGGAAAAAGAATTTCGATAAAACTAAAGTGTTACGTTACGAAGGTCAGTTTTCTCACGGGAAAGAAGTAGGGACCTTTAAGTTCTATAAGAAAGTAGGAAATAAAGCTGTATTGTCTGCTGTTAAAGAATTTAATGCAGATAACGATATTGCTAAAGTTCAGTTTTTAACTTCTTCAGGTAAAGTGATTAGTAAAGGAAAAATGAATGGGAAGTTATATATCGGAGATTGGGTGTACTACCATAAAAACTCTGATAAAATTATGATTACCGAATTTTATAATGAAAACGGAAAACTTGAAGGCGAACGCTTAGTGTATTACGACAACGGAAAACTTGCCGAACGTGCCTTCTATAAAAATGGTTTATTAAACGGAACATCGACCTGGTATTCCGAAGAAGAGATTGTGCTTAAAGAGTTTAATTATGTTAACGATAAGTTGCAAGGGATGTCTAAATACTACGACTTAGAAGGAAAATTATTAGCAGAAGGCGCTTTTAAAAACGATAAAAAAGATGGGATCTGGAATTTCTATAAAAATGGAGAATTAGACGATACCAAGGATTTTACTAATTATAGTAATAATCCATACAAACAATAATAGATTTATAAGATAAGCTGAATTAGATGTTTTCTATTTAGTAAATTTTATTCCCTTAATGCATGTATTTGCATGATTAAATTTTAAAGCATGAAACGAGTAATTGTTGGACTTTCGGGTGGTGTAGATTCTAGTGTTGCAGCGTATTTATTACAGCAACAAGGCTATGAAGTTATCGGACTTTTTATGAAAAATTGGCACGATGACTCTGTTACCATTTCAGACGAATGTCCGTGGTTAGACGATAGCAACGACGCCATGTTGGTTGCCGAAAAATTAGGTATTCCTTTTCAAACTGTCGATTTAAGCGAACAGTATAAAGAACGCATCGTCGATTATATGTTTAAGGAATACGAAAATGGTCGTACTCCAAACCCAGATGTGCTTTGTAATCGAGAGATTAAGTTTGATGTATTTATGAAAATTGCATTAGACTTAGGCGCAGATTACGTTGCAACAGGACATTACTGTAGAAGAGGTGTAACTAATGAAGGCGGAGAAGAAACCTACCAACTTTTGGCAGGTGCAGATGGGAATAAAGACCAATCGTATTTTTTATGCCAATTATCACAGGAACAATTATCTAAAGCGTTATTTCCAATTGGCGAATTAATTAAGCCTGAAGTACGTAAAATTGCTGCCGAATTAGATTTAGTAACTGCAGAGAAGAAAGATTCTCAAGGCTTATGTTTTATTGGTAAAGTACGTTTACCAGAATTTCTTCAACAACAATTAAAACCAAAAGAAGGGGTTATTGTAGAGATTGATAAAGACAATGATTTATATAAAAATACACAGACCACATTTGCATCAAAATTAGATGAACTTGAATACTTAACTACAAAAAAAGTATATGCCGTTACCGACGGAAAAATTGTGGGTAAACATCAAGGAGCACATTATTTTACTAAAGGTCAGCGTAAAGGTTTAGGTGTTGGTGGTACAGTAGAGCCTTTATTTGTTATCGATACCGATGTTACTGAAAATGTGATTTATACAGGTCAGGGGCATGCGCATCCTGGATTATTTAAATCGGCACTTTTTGTAACAAACGAAGAGGAACATTGGATTCGTGAAGATTTACAATTAGATAGTGGCAAAACTATGGATGTTATGGCACGAATCCGCTATAGACAACCTTTACAAAAAGCAAAATTATATAAAGTTGACAGTGGATTATATGTGGAGTTTGAAGACCCGCAATCTGCTATTACCGAAGGACAATTTGTAGCGTGGTACTTAGAAGATGAATTAGTAGGTTCAGGAGTTATTTCTTAACTTGTGGAAGCATAAACAATACTATATGGCTTCAAAATTACTGTTTTTACTTTTTATTTGTGTTCAGCTACAGGTTTATGGGCAACAAGATGCTTGGGTTTATTTTTCTGATAAAGAGAATGTAGAGACTTCCCTTGCTAATCCTATAACTATTTTAAGTCAGAAAGCAATTGATAGAAAACAGCGTCATGGTGTTATTATAGATGCTCGAGATGTTCCTGTTAACGCAACGTATATTACAGCACTAAAGGCTCAAGAAAATATTTTAGTATTAGCGAAATCGAAATGGTTTAATGCCGTTCATGTTCGCGGCAGTGAAGTTGCTATAACGGCCTTGTTAAATTTCCCGTTTGTGTCTGAAATTAGCTTTGCGGATAAAACCTTAGCTGCAACGAATAAAAGCCAAAACGAAGAAACGTTCTCTGAAGTCGCTTCTGTGTCAGAATTTGTATACGGAAATACACTGAATCAGGTTGAAATGATTCACGTTAATACTTTACATGAAAACGATTATACAGGAGTAGGAATAACAATTGCCGTTTTAGACTCAGGTTTTCCTAATGTAAATACTATTGGGGCATTTCAAAATTTAAGAAACAATAATAACCTTCTTGGTAGCTACGATTTTGTGGAAAGAGATAACGATGTGTATGCCGATACTCAAGACGAACATGGTACTTGGGTGTTAAGTACTATGGCAGGTTATATTGAAAATGAATTTGTTGGTACAGCTCCAGATGCCTCGTATTATTTATTTAGAACAGAAGATGGTGCTAGCGAAAATCCTGTAGAGGAAAGCTTATGGGTTGAAGCTGCAGAACGAGCCGATAGCTTGGGTGTAGATATTATAAACACTTCTTTAGGATATAAAACTTACGATAATCCGAATTATAATCATACAGATGCCGACTTAGATGGGCTGACTACTTTTATTACTAAAGGTGCATCTATTGCTTCCGAAAAAGGAATTCTAGTTGTTAGTTCTTCAGGGAATTCAGGAGCATCTGGAGTTGGTGCTCCAGCAGATTCTGAAGCCGTATTTTCGGTAGGAGCGGTTAATGCTTCAGGAGCTTATGCTTATTTTAGTTCGCAAGGTTCAGATATTCAACCCTCAATAAAACCAGATGTTACTGCCCAAGGTCTAGGTAGTGTTGTGGTAAGTAAAACAAATACAATTCAAACTTTAAATGGCACGTCATTTAGCTCTCCCATTATTGCTGGTGGTTTAGCGTGTTTATGGCAAGCATTACCAAATTTAACACATACAGAACTTAAGCAATTGGTAAGAGAATCGTCGTCTCAATATACAACACCAGATTATTTACTAGGTTACGGAATACCAAATTTAGCAACAGCATTAGGAGCATTAGGAATAGAAAATCAGGCGCAGGAGCTAGAATTGCTTATGTATCCAAATCCAACGACCAATAAAGTATATTTTAAAAAGGATGCTTCGTATACCGAACTCCATGTTGTAGTATTTAATGTTTTAGGAACACAGATTTTAGAACGTACTTTAAAACAGCAAGAAGCGTTAGATGTATCAACTTTTTCTGAAGGGGTATATGTGTTACAGATTTCAGCATTAGATAAGATAACGACAAAAAAACTTATAAAAATTAATGCAAAATAGAATCACTAAATTATTTGGGGTAACATATCCAATAATTCAAGCCGGAATGATTTGGAATTCAGGTTGGCGTTTAGCTTCTGCAGCAAGTAATTCAGGAATTTTAGGATTAATTGGTGCCGGTTCTATGTATCCAGAAGTTTTGCGAGAGCACATCCAGAAATGTAAGAAAGCGACAGACAAACCATTTGGAGTTAATATTCCGATGTTATATCCAAACATTGAAGAGCTTATGGATATTGTTGTTGAAGAAGATGTGAAAATTGTTTTTACTGCTGCAGGAAATCCCAAAACATGGACCTCGTGGTTAAAAGACCGTGGTATTATTGTGGTTCATGTGGTGAGTAGTGTAAAGTTTGCGTTAAAAGCACAAGCTGCTGGTGTAGATGCTGTAGTTGCTGAAGGATTTGAAGCCGGAGGACACAATGGGCGTGATGAAACTACAACGTTTACTTTAATACCTATGGTGAAGGAACAATTAGAAATTCCATTAATAGCCGCTGGAGGTATTGCTACAGGACGAGGCATGTTGGCAGCAATGGTTTTAGGTGCAGACGCTGTACAGATAGGTAGCCGATTTGTGGCTAGCGAAGAATCATCGGCACACACTCGTTTTAAAGATACTGTAATCACTACTAAAGAAGGCGATACACAACTGACTTTAAAAGAACTTGCGCCAGTACGTTTAATAAAAAATAAGTTTTATAATGAAGTGCAGGAGCTATATCAAAAAGGGACGACTGCAGACGAATTGAAACACTTTCTAGGACGCGGACGTTCTAAACGCGGAATGTTTGAAGGCGATTTGGAAGATGGCGAATTGGAGATTGGTCAGGTTGCAGGATTAATTCATAATATTCAACCAGTTTCAGAAATCGTTTCAGAAATTATAACCGAATTCGAACAGGCAAAGAGAAATATTTCGGCTTTATAAAATATTAATAAAAGGTAGTTATTAGGCTATTTTAAATTCTACCTTTGCGCAACAAAAATTAAAGCGTGCTTTTATCTCAATATACTAAAGAATTTAAATACAATTGGCAGCTGGCAGCGCCAGTAATGCTAGGAATGTTAGGACATACTTTTGTTAGTTTTGTCGATAACATTATGGTTGGTCAATTGGGTACGGCAGAACTGGCTGCAGTATCTTTAGGAAACAGTTTTATGTTTATTGCAATGTCTATTGGTATTGGTTTTTCTACAGCAATAACACCATTAGTGGCCGAAGCCGATACGGCTAACGATTTTGAATCTGGGAAATCGGCCTTTAAACACGGACTCATTTTGTGTACCATACTCGGTGTCTTATTATTTTTGGCACTCTATTTTGCCAAGCCATTAATGTACCTCATGAAACAACCCATAGAGGTTGTGGAGTTGGCAATCCCGTATTTAGACTTGGTGGCGTTTTCATTAATTCCATTAATTGTTTTTCAAGCCTTTAAACAATTTAGTGATGGCTTGTCTTTAACTAAATACCCAATGTATGCTACCATTATAGCAAATGTTGTGAATATTGTTTTAAACTACATGTTTATTTTCGGAAAGTTTGGAGCTCCAGCTTACGGTATTGTTGGTGCTGCATACGGTACTTTAGCATCTCGATTTATCATGGTCGCCTTTATTTGGTGGGTTTTAAAAGGGAACAAAAAGTCTACAGATTACGTTACAAACATTAAATTCTTTGTGCTAGAAAACAGCATGATAAAACGCATTTTTAACTTGGGAGCACCTAGTGCAATGCAAATGTTTTTTGAAGTAGGTATATTTACATCGGCTGTATGGTTAAGTGGTTTATTAGGTAAAAACCCTCAGGCAGCAAACCAAATTGCTTTAAACTTATCGTCTATGACTTTTATGGTCGCGACAGGATTAAGTGTAGCAAGTATGGTACGCGTTGGAAACCAAAAAGGACTCAAGAATTATCATGAATTAAGACGTATTGCATTTTCATTATTTTTAATGGGCACATTATTCGCCGTTTGCTTTGCATTGATGTTTATGCTATTGCGTACAGAATTACCTAAAATTTATGTAGATTTAAGCGATGCTGCAAACTTTGCCGATAACTCCGAGGTGGTTCATATCGCTGCGAATTTATTACTTGCGGCAGCTGTTTTCCAGATTAGTGATAGTATTCAAGTTGTTGTCTTAGGTGCCTTACGTGGCTTACAAGATGTAAAAGTACCTACTATTATTACATTTATATCGTATTGGATTATAGGTTTCCCTATTAGTTTTTACTTCGGAAAAGAAGAACAATTAGGAAGCTTTGGGATTTGGTTAGGACTTTTAGCAGGATTAACTTCGGCAGCAATTTTACTTTATTTTAGATTTAATTATCTAACAAAACAATTAATTTTACAAAAATAATTTTACAGATATGGAACTTCCAAAATTTATATTAGGAGACAACACCGACCATCCGAATGCAATTTTCGTTATTCATACAGAATTTCCAAGATTTATTATCAATTTGGAAGATGATGAAGTGGAGTGGTTTGAAGATTTTGATCAAGAAGATCAACGCGAAATCGAAATGGAAACAGAAGGATTAATTCAAAAAGCAACCGACTTTTACGATAGAGAAGTAGAGCGTTACGAAGAATAAAAATTATGTTCGACCAACTTGTAAATGCCGATGCAGAGCTGTTTCTGTACTTAAACAATTTAGGTTCCGAAGGATGGGACCCATTTTGGTTAATGGTAACAGATAAGCTGTATTCTATACCGCTATACGCTTTGTTATTATTTTTAATTTACAAGTATAGAGGTGTACAAACCTTGTTGGTATCTATTGTTGTAATTGTCTTAATGATTACATTTACAGATCAATTTACCAATTTAATTAAGCATACAGTAGAGCGTACAAGACCTTGTAGAACAGAAGGTGTTATGGAGTATATGCGTTTTGTAGCAGAGCGCTGCGGACGATTTGGATTCTTCTCAGGCCATTCTTCTAACTCCATGGCTGCAGCTATTTTTTCAGGCTTACTTTTAAAGCCCTATTATAAAAATCTAATTTATTTTTTAATTGCTTGGAGTATGCTTCTGGCATATAGTAGAATATATGTAGGCGTGCATTACCCTTTAGATATTATTTGTGGAATGAGTTTTGGAGTACTTACAGGCTACGGATTTTATAAACTGTGCTTATATATTTTAAAACGTAGAAATATATCTACTTTTTAGTTAGTATATAATACTCATTTACAAGTCTAGAGTTGTGCTTGCTAGATGATGCATCCGACATATTTATATCATAAGTTCTTACATATTCCATAGTGTAATGTGAACTTATTATTTGTTTATCTGCATCGGTTAAATCATGTGCTAGAAGTCCGAAGCGGTTTGCTTTAGGAAATTGAAACTGATTATTAGTTTTTTCAATATAAGGCACAATATCACCATACATCCATATCATTTCTGGTGCGACATAGTTTATGCCATATAGAGACATCTCTTTTTCTGTAACAGCTGTATGTAATTGTTTAATATCTGAATAATGAGACGGAACCATTGATTTATACAGCGGTAGCCCTACAACAAAAATGGCGGCGAAAAATAAAACCGTTAGAAAAAATACGTTTTTAATGGCTTTGTTTTTCAAGTTTATAAAAATGAATACACCAAGTGTTAACAGTACTATGGAAGCCAGTCCATATTGTATCCAGAATCCGTTTAAATTATCTTTCAAGCCTAAATAAGCAATAATAGGAAACGCCAGGCCAATAGTTGCAATCAATCCGAAATTAAAATATACAGGAAACGTTTCTTTTTTGTTTTGCAAAGTTCTAAAACGTTGAAATAAATAATCGATATAGAAACCTGTATTTATTGCCAAAGGAATTAAAACTGGCATAAGATATCTTGATTTTTTTTCTGGAATTACAGACAGTAAAATCACTGCAAAAATGGTCCAATAAAAACTGAATTTATACGCTTTTAAATTTCGTACTCTAGATTTTAAATAAGGAAAAAGCAAACCTATAAATGCTGGTATCGTCCAAATACCACTTTGGGTAAAGAAGCTCCAATAATAATAAAAAGGTCTTATATTATAACTGCCCCAATTGCTTGTTTCTTTAGTGGTAATGTGTGTAAATGTTTCAGGATCCATATATCTTACATATATAAACCACCAGCCCCCAATACCAATCATTAAAATTAATGCACTAAAAATAGAAAAGGTTTTAGGTCTAAAGGTTTTGAATTTATATGTAAAGCTGTAGGCCAATAGAAATGGTAAAAACAAGGCATATAACGAGACAGGTCCTTTACTTAAAAAAGAAAGTCCTAAACAAATTCCTGCTATAAGAGTATGTTTCCAATATTTGTTTTCTTTTTGAAAAAGGAGATAGAAATGATAAATAGCAATCGTCATAAATCCATGAGCATAAATATCCCAAGGCGCTTCAATAGTAATACCTACAATATAAAATGACGTAAACGCAATACACGCATTGACTAAACTGTGAACGTTGTTTTTTAAAATGACAAAAGATAATTTGTATATATAAACTCCAATTACCATAATCATGAAAACAGTAGGTAATCTAAGAGCAAAAACGTTTAGTCCAAAGACAGCCGCAGATATGGCCGATAACCATGTTGGTAAAGGTGGTTTTTGGTACCTAGCTTCACCGTTCATTGTGGTTAGTAGCCAATGGTTATCTGTAATCATTTCGCGAGCAGAAATAAAGTTTCTAGCCTCCATAATGGTGACTTGCATGACATGTAAATTTGGAAGCATCATAAGTGCTACCAATATACAAATGGCTGCAATGGGATGTTTTTCTATAATTTTAATCATGATATTTCTTTATTAAAACTAAATTTCGAATATAAATAATTGCGCCAAGTATATGTCCTGTAAATAACACGGGGTCTTTACGTAAAATAGCGTAAATTAAAATAAGAATTGAACCTGCTAAACTTAACGCCCAAAAACCAAATGGTAAGGTAGATTCTTTTTTCTTTTCGGAGTAAAACCACTGATAAATAAACCGTAACGTAAATACAATTTGAGATACTATTCCTAAGACTAATAACCACACCGGAATATCGTTGTTGTTAAATAATAACGTGATGTCTATTTTATTATTATTGTAATAATATATTACGATAAGTATAGGTATAACAAGTAAAAACCACTGTACAAGTTTCGGAAATTTTTTCCATTGGTTTTGAAGCTGAAGATTCCGTATATAAATATAGTAGGTTAAGCTTTGGCCTAACATAATGGCAAAATCTTGCCTTAAATATCCATACACAAATAAAAGGAATGAAGCTATTAAACTTAACGTCCAAAAAAGCGTAGGTGTAATAACTTTACGTTTTTTTTCCGACGTAATCCATTGTATTACTAATCTTGAAGAAAATAAGATTTGTGCAATAAATCCTATAGTGTATATAATCCAATTGCTCATTAACTACGGCTATCAATTTCGTAGTTAATATACTTCTTTTTCATCCAAATATATGCAAAACAGTCTACTAAAGGTCCAAGTAATCTGTTCCAGAGTCCAAATTTAGCTTCTCCAGCAATACGCGGAAAATGCTGCACAGGTACCTGAATAATTTTTCCATGCTGAAGTAATATCATAGCTGGTAAAAAGCGGTGCAGGCCTTTAAACATAGGAATACGTTTAGCGTAATCGGTTTTAATCACTTTTAAAGGGCAACCTGTATCGTCCATACCATCGTGCGTGAATGTTCTACGGATTCCGTTTGCAATGGTAGAAGACATGTTCTTTACAAACGAATCTTTTCTATTAGAACGAACACCTGTAACCAAATCGTACTCGCCAATATGTTGTAATAAAATATTGAAATCTGTAGGAGTGGTCTGTAGGTCAGAATCTATATACCCAACGAGCGGTGTATCGGTAAAATCGAAACCTGCTTTAATGGCCGCACTTAAACCTCTATTTTCTTTAAAATTTATAAAGGTAAATTCAGGGTTTCTTGAGCATATGGCTTCAATAAGTTCCTGACTGTTATCTTTTGAACCATCATTTACAAGTAGAATTTTGGTTTTTTTAGTCGCTATTTTAGCGTATGCCAATAGTTCTTCCTCAACTCGTAATAGGTTATCTTCTTCATTATAAACTGGTACTATAATGGTGAATTGGTAGTTCATAGATTATGCTTAGAGAGTACAAATGTATTCTTTTTTCTAGAAAAGTAATTTTTAACATTTAAAAATGTTAAAGTAACGTATGCTAAACCGTTAGTTCTATTTAAGCGGAACAGCAATTTTTACATCGTCCCAAGCCATGGTAAGGGCCAAATTATCGGTAGAATTATCGAAAGAAATAGTAAATTCTTCAACCGAGTTATTGAGTTTTTCTACAGGAACTTGCAAGTCAACCACATCAAAAGCGGGATCTCTCATGGCTTGCATGGTTTCATCTACGCCCCATTTATATTGCTTTTTATTAAAAATAACATGCCAAGTTGAGTCGTTAGGAATCGTCCAAAGCGTATATTTTCCTGCCGGCAAAGTGCTGTCTCCTATATTTAAGGTTTTGTTTGTTTTAAAAGTAGTTGCTTCGTTGGCTCCCGTTCTCCAAACTTCGTTATACGGCACTAAGCCTCCAAAAACTAATCGGTCGCGTTTAGATGGTCTGTTGTAAAATACTTCTAACTCTAAATCATTGAGTTTATATTCTACAGTGTCCTTTGGACTTAGTACTTTACTGAAAGCGTTTTTTTCAAAATATGCATATAGAAATACTCCAATTGCAACAAACAACAGAAGAATCATAACCCATTTTAAAAATCTATTCATAAAATAATTTGTATTTAGAGGATAAAGATACTTTAAAAGATACTGAACTTAAATACCCTTTAATTTAATTAATTCAATTTTAACAAGCCTTAGAAAAAAATATATTACTTTTTTGCAACACTTCAAAAAAAAGAACGTCTTTAAGCTGTACACTAACCAATATAACCACAAGTGAATTTATTTTCTATTGATCTTATAGAAGCATGTAAGCGGCATGACCGGAAGGCGCAATTGCAGTTATACAACCAGTACTGCCAAGGTATGTATAGTGTTGCCAAACGGTTTATTTCGAATACAGCAGAGGCCGAAGATTTGGTGCAGGATGCATTTATAAAGGCCTTTAGTAAACTGCATCAATTTAAAGGCGATGTCACTTTTGGAGCTTGGTTAAAACGTATAGTTGTGAATACGTGTATCGACGCACTTAAATCTAAAAAACATGATGTAGATGTTTTAGAAGAGGTGCACCTCAAGGTGGTCGATGCAGATACTCATGATAATTGGACGGTGGATGATGGTGTGACTCTAAATGATATAAAACGCGTTATAGAAACCTTACCAGAAAAGTATAAATATGTGGTGATGTTGTTTTTAATTGAAGGCTATGATCATCAAGAGATTTCCGAAATTTTAAACATTTCTGAAGTCGCCTCACGCACACAATTATCGCGAGGAAAACAAAAATTACAAGAACTTTTAAAAATGAAAGACTATGGCACAGGATATTAGAGATTTATTTGAAGCCGATAAAGCACATCAAAAAGACGACCGGTTGTCTGAAGGACATGAAGCACGTTTTTTAGAAAAGTTAAATGCGAGTTTGCCACAAGATCCGCCAAAATCTAAATTTAATTGGATGGCTATCGCGGCGAGTTTAGTGCTACTATTTGCGTTGAGCTATGGAGGATATACATTTTTTAATGCTGATCAAGTAATAGAAACACAACAGCAAGTTGTAGAAACCGAGGTAAAGCCAGTTGTAAAAACAAAAACCTTAGGCGATTTGTCACCCGACTTAAAGAAAGTTGAAGATTATTATTTGGCGAGTATTCATACCGAATTATCTAAGGTAGAATTGACACCAGAAAATAAAGAATTAATCGATGGTTACATTCAGCGTTTAGAAGAATTAACCAACGAATACAAAAAGTTATCTATAGAATTAACCGAATCTGGCCCGAGCGAATTAACCGTAAATGCCTTAATCGATAATTTAAAATTGCGTTTAAACTTGTTATACCGTTTACGCGACCAATTAAAAGAATTCAGTACCGATGCTATTGCCGATGAGGCGGTGGAACAATCTATTTAAAAAATCAATCAAAAAAATGAAACAGTTAATTATAAAATCAATTACAAGTTTAGTGCTTGTTGTGTTTGCGTCTAATCTAACACAAGCACAACAAAAGCTATCTAAGGCATCGCAATCTTTAAAAGTGAATAAAGAGGTGACTATTAATTTAGAATCGAATTACACCATAGTAAAAATCGATACGTGGAATAAAGACGTGATTGAAGTAGAAGCTTTTGTAGAAAGCGATCAATTAAGTCAGTCTGATTTACAAAAGGCGTTAAAAGAGTGGCATGTAGATGTAAGTGGGTCTAGCGATTTTGTGAATATTTCGAGTAAAGGCATGCAAAATGGTTGGGATGTAGGTTATGATTTTGATGTGAATTCAATTTCAGCACTACAACATTTAGAATTCGAATTGGCCGATATGCCACCCATGCCACCGTTACCAGATATGAAGCATTTTGCGAATATGCCACAAATGCCCAATATGCCGGAACCACCAACAATGCCAGAATTACCCGAATTACCAGAAGGTATGAATCAAGTACATTTTGATTATGAAGCGTATAAAGCCGAAGGTGAAAAGTATTTAGATAAGTGGAGTAAAACCTATCAGAAAGAATACGGAAAAGAGTATCAAGATAAAATGAAGGCTTGGGCGAAGAAGTTTAGCGCCTCTGGTTTTGAAGATTACGAAAAAAAGATGGAAGCCTGGGGCGAAAAGTTTGGAGAAACTTATGGTAAACAAATGGAAGCCTGGGGAAAACAATTTGAAAATGGCTTCGGAAAGGATTTTGAGGCTCAAATGGAAGCTTGGGGAGAATCGTTTGGCAAATCATTTGAAAAGCAAATGGAAGCCCAAGAGCATGCCGAAGCGAGCCGAATGAAAGCCGAAGAAGTTAGAGCACGCGCAGAGCAGGGCAGAAGCATGCCTGATCGTGGGCCTAATATTAAAAAGACCATTATTATTCACATGCCCAAAAAGGCAAATTTAAAAGTGAATGTAAAATATGGCGAATTACAATTTGTATCGCTTATAGAAAATTTAAAGGCCGAAATGTCGCATACCAAATTAACAGCAAACACAATCGATGGGAGTAACACTTCCATCGTTGTGTCTTATGCGCCCGTGTCTATTACCAATTGGAATCAAGGGCAGTTGGTTTTAAACTATGTAGAGCAGGCTAAAATTGAAACTGTAAATCAGTTGGTGTTAAATTCAAATTCTTCGAATATACAATTGGGGCAACTTACAGGAAACACCATAATTAATGGGAGTTTTGGCGATCTTAAAATATCTAAAATTGCAGATACGTTTCAGAATCTAAATATTGTTTTAGAAAATAGCGATGCGCTTATTAGTTTGCCAAACACAGACTATAGCTTGCAGTACAATGGTAAGCAATCTCGATTTAAACATCCAAAGAAAACGAGCAGTGAAAACGTGTCTACATTTTCTACGGGGAATTTAAGTAGCAATAAAACGATTATTGTGAATGCGAAATTTAGTAAGGTGTCAATGGAGTAAATACGATTTTATATAGATAAAATATGTCTTATTAACATAGGACTTTGTGTGCCGATATCCTGAATAGTAATGGATTATCGGCTATATTTGTTTTACTAAGTTGTAAAAGTTAAAATGTATTAAAACATAATTTTTTGAAATTCAAATATTACATACTTAAAAATACTTTCATAAATGATAAGCAAGGTTTAAAACCAGGAGTTCGAATTAATAAGATTCCTGCTATGTACACTATTAAACTTGCAGAAGGAGAAGGTCCATTTAATGATTTACCAACTCTAAAGAGGAAATCAACTATTTATCGGAATATAGTTTTAAGAAACCCAAAAAGAGCTGAGCAAATTTGTCTTGAAAAAAACATTACAGAAATAAAAGATTTAATTCTTACTAAAAAGAATTCAAGTGTCGATTTGAACTTTGTTGAAATCTTTGAACACTGTATCAAGGGGCAAGTGAAAAAAGGAAAGGTGTCTGGAGTTCACTATTATAATTCGGAGAGAGTTAAAATTTTAAAGCTTATCAAACAAAATAACAAGACCGGAATATGGGAAGCAGAAATAGAGTTCTTAGATAAGAAAACTAATACTTGGGTTAAAAAAGAAAAGTCAACTACTTTTTTTCCACGAAACTGGAGTATGCATCAGTTATTTCATGAATGTGAATTTGCTGTTGAACATAAACAAAAAGTAGCTGGCAAAAAGAACGTATTTATATCTCAAACAGTATCAGGAATTGAAGTTGAAATAATTATTATTAATGATAAAATGAGGTCTATTTATCCTTTGTTAAATTAATTAAAACGAAAAAAAGCTGTCTATTTTAAAAATAGACAGCTTTTTTGATGTTTAAATATATAGTAGAATGTACTATTCTGTAATTACCCAATCACCTTTAGCTAAAAGCGGTTCGGCTTGTTTGTATTTTACGGTTTTACTTTCGCCGTTCATTACATTCTTTATCGTTACTTTATCGTTTCTACCAATTTTTGGCTTGTCTCTTACAATAGTTTCTACAACCTCTGGCTGACGTTGTGTTTGTCCTGCAGCTCTACTTTGTGAAGCACGTTCGTCTAAATTAGGAATTTCTTCTTTAGTCGTTTCTACCTGTTGCTTTTTAGGAGCCACTTGTTTTGCTTCGCTAATTGCATTTTGGTCTTCGCTTGGTAATTCTCCTTTAAATAAGAATGAAATCACATCTTTATTGACTTGAGTGATCATGTCTTTAAACAATTCGAAAGCTTCGAATTTGTAAATTAACAATGGATCTTTTTGTTCGTGAACCGCTAATTGAACAGATTGTTTTAACTCATCCATTTTACGTAAATGCGATTTCCATGCATCGTCGATAATGGCTAAAGTAATGTTCTTTTCGAAATCTGTAATTAATTGCTTTCCTTCTGTTTCATAAGCTTGCTGTAAATCGGTAACAACTTGTAATGTTTTTACACCATCTGTAAATGGTACAACAATACGTTTAAATTTGTCGCCTTGTGTTTCGTAAACATTTTTGATAATAGGGAATGCAAGTTCGGCATTCTTACCCATTTTAGCTTTATAATGTTCGAAAGCAGCTGTATATACTTTAGAAGCAATGTCTTGAACAGTTAATTTGTTGAATTCTTGCTCGCTTACAGGATTACTCATTGAGAAATAACGGATCAATTCAAATCCGAAATTTTTATAATCGTTAGCATCTTTATTAACTTCAGCAATGTTTTCAGCAGTATCGAAAATCATATTCGCTAAATCTACACGCAGACGTTTTCCAAATAAGGCATGGTGACGACGTTTGTAAACAACCTCACGTTGCGCATTCATAACATCATCATATTCTAATAGACGTTTACGAACACCGAAGTTATTTTCTTCAACTTTTTTCTGAGCACGTTCAATAGATTTTGAAATCATAGAATGCTGAATCACTTCACCTTCTTCTAATCCCATTTTATCCATCATCTTAGCAATACGCTCAGATCCGAATAATCGCATTAAGTTATCTTCTAACGATACATAGAATTGAGAACTTCCTGGATCTCCTTGACGACCAGCACGACCACGTAACTGACGGTCTACACGACGAGAATCGTGACGTTCTGTACCAATAATTGCTAAACCTCCAACTTTTTTAACTTCATCGATTAATTTAATATCGGTACCACGACCTGCCATGTTTGTGGCAATAGTAACTTGTCCTGGCTGACCAGCTTCGGCAACAATGTCGGCTTCTTTTTTATGTAATTTCGCGTTTAATACGTTGTGTGGTACTTTACGGATACTTAACATTTTTCCTAAAAGTTCACTAATCTCTACATTGGTTGTACCAATTAATATTGGACGACCGGCTTGAGATAATTTAGTAACCTCGTCGATTACCGCATTGTATTTTTCACGTTTAGTTTTGTAAACTAAATCGTCTTTATCTATTCTAGCAATCGGACGGTTTGTTGGAATCTCTACAACATCAAGTTTATAGATTTCCCATAATTCTCCCGCTTCGGTAATTGCCGTACCCGTCATACCAGAAAGTTTACGGTACATTCTAAAGAAGTTTTGAAGTGTAACAGTTGCAAAAGTTTGCGTGGCCGCTTCAATTTTTACATTTTCTTTAGCTTCAATCGCTTGGTGTAATCCATCGCTATAACGACGACCATCCATAATACGACCAGTTTGCTCATCAACAATCATTACTTTATTGTCCATTACCACATATTGATTGTCTTTTTCAAATAGGGCATAGGCTTTAAGTAATTGATTTAAGGTATGAATACGTTCAGATTTAATTCCGAAGTCTCTAAATAAATCTTCTTTTTCGTTAGCTTCTTCTTCTGCAGGTAAACCTTTTGCTTCAATTTTAGCCATTTCAATACCAATTTCTGGCATCACGAAAAAGTCAGGGTTATCTTTACCAGAAAGGTATTCAACCCCTTTATCTGATAATTCAATCTGATTATTTTTTTCATCTATAACATAGTACAACGCTTCGTCTACCTTAGGCATCTCGCGGTTGTTGTCTTGCATATAATGATTTTCAGTTTTCTGAAGTAATTGTCTTATACCGTCTTCACTTAAAAATTTAATTAAGGCTTTGTTTTTAGGCATTCCACGGAATACACGTAACAATTGGAATCCGCCTTCTTTGGTGTCTCCTGCTGCAATTAATTTTTTAGCTTCTGCGAAAACTCCTGTTAAGTACTTGCGCTGTACATTAACAATATCTTCAACTTTTGGTTTTAATTCGGTGAATTCGTGACGGTCTCCTTGAGGAATCGGACCAGAAATAATTAATGGTGTACGCGCATCATCTACTAATACAGAATCGACTTCATCGACAATAGCATAGTGGTGTGGGCGTTGAACCAAATCGTTTGGCGAGTGCGCCATATTATCACGTAAATAATCGAAACCAAATTCGTTATTTGTTCCGTAAGTAATATCGGCGTTGTATGCTTTTTTACGAGCTTCAGAGTTTGGTTGGTGGTAATCGATACAATCGATACTTAAGCCGTGGAATTCGAATATTGGTGCCATCCAAGCACTATCACGTTTTGCTAAGTAATCGTTTACTGTTACTAAGTGAACACCTTTTCCTGCTAATGCATTTAAGTACATTGGTAAAGTTGCAACTAAGGTTTTACCTTCCCCAGTGTGCATCTCAGCAATTTTCCCTTGGTGCATAGCAATACCACCAATAAGTTGTACATCGTAATGTACCATATCCCATGTAATGGCTTTTCCTGCAGCATCCCATGAGTTTGCCCAAATGGCTTTATCGTCTTCTAAAACAACATAATCTTTAGTTCCAGAAATTTCTCTATCAAAAGTATTAGCTGTAACTGTTATGTTTGTATTGTCTTTAAAACGTTTTGCTGTTTCTTTAACAACTGCAAAGGCTTCTGGAAGAATGTCGTTTAATACATCTTCTGTGGCCGCATAAGAATCGTCTTTTAATTTATCTATTTCCTGATAAATATCTTCACGTCTGTCGATATCTTCAGTATTATTAGCTTCTTCTAAAAGCGCAGTAATTTGATCTTCGAAAGGTTTACGGCCTTCCGCAATTTTAGCCTTAAAGAAGGCTGTTTTTGCTCTAAGTTCGTCGTGAGACAACCCTTCTAAGGCTTTTTCAAAAGTTTTAATTTTATTTACTAAAGGCATGATGGCTTTTACATCTTGTTTGGATTTATCTCCAACAAATACCTTAAGTACAGAATTTAAAAAATTCATGTGTATGTGTGTTTATGGTTGCATTAAGTCTACCGACTTAATAGATACAGTTAAGTACTTTAAATGCTAAAAAAATAAAGCACTCAAATATACGTTTTGTTGTTTTGTTTCATAAAGAATAGCACAAAAAAAAGCCTCGATACGAGACTTTTTAACTTTTCTTTATGTAATACTAATATTCATCCTCGTTCCAGAGATAATCCTCATCTGTAGGATAATCTGACCAAATCTCTTCGATTGAGTCGTACGAATCGCCTTCATCTTCAATGGATTGTAAATTTTCTACAACTTCAAGAGGTGCTCCAGTTCTAATCGCGTAGTCAATCAGCTCATCTTTAGTAGCTGGCCAAGGCGCATCACTTAAATATGATGCTAATTCTAATGTCCAATACATCTGTAATTCGTTTTATTTTTTGCAAAAATAATTTTTTAGTTTAAATAGTCAAGAAAAAAATGAATTATTTCATCATTAAATTAAAGAACGCTTTGTTTTTAGCAAACAAATTGACTTAAAGTGGGTTATAAATTTCCTGAATCGGTGAAATTAATGCTTTTCAGGAATCCACTTCACTTCATCTGCATGTAGGTCATTAGACAACTTTCGTGCCAATACAAAAAGGTAGTCAGAAAGACGGTTTAAATAAATTAGTGTTTGCGGATCTAGAGGTTCAATTTCGTTTAATTCTGATGCTAAGCGCTCTGCTCTGCGGCAAATACAGCGTGCAATATGACAGAATGACACGGTTTGATGTCCGCCAGGTAACACAAAATGCGTCATTGGCGGTAATTCGGCATTCATAGTATCCATTTCTGTTTCTAGAAGCGTAACGTTGGCATCGTCTATTTTTGGAATATTTAATCGCTCTTTTCCGTTTTTAAGAATGGCCTTTTCTGGTGGCGTTGCTAACATGGCACCAACGGTAAATAATCGGTCTTGTATAATTATTAAAACATCTTTATAGGCTGGATTAATATCTTGGTCGCGAATAAGACCAATGTATGAGTTAAGTTCGTCTACAGTACCATAACTATCAATTCTGATGTTATGTTTGGGCACCCGCGTACCTCCAAATAAAGCGGTTGTGCCTTTGTCTCCTGTTTTAGTATAAATTTTCATGTAATGAATGCTTAAATTAAAATTGAATCGTATGTCAATTCATTCCAAAGTTACATTGAAAATTTTGGCTTTAAAAGTGAAATAAAAATTGTTTGACTGATTTTGTTTAAGCCGGAATTGTAATTTTTTCGTTTCTAGTATCGCTTTCAATAAGTCCGTCGCGTAAACGAATAATTCTATGTGCATGTTCGGCAATATCTTCTTCGTGTGTAACCAATATTACTGTATTTCCTTGCTTATGAATGGTGTCGAATAATCCCATAATTTCAACAGAGGTTTTAGAATCTAAATTCCCTGTAGGTTCATCGGCTAGAATTATTGAAGGTTTGTTTACAAGCGCACGACCAACAGCCACACGTTGTCTTTGTCCTCCAGAAAGCTGATTGGGTTTATGGTCCATTCTATCGGCTAGACCTACTTCTGTTAAAACTTCTTCGGCACGTTTTGTACGGTCTGCTTTAGAATAGCCCGCATATACCATTGGTAAAGCCACGTTGTCAAGAGCGGTTGTTCTTGGAAGTAAGTTGAAGGTTTGGAAAACGAAACCAATTTCTGTATTTCGGATATCAGCCAATTCATCATCGGTCATTTTACTGGCATCTTTACCGTTTAAAATATATGTTCCTGCGGTAGGCGTATCTAAACACCCAAGCAAATTCATTAACGTTGATTTTCCTGAACCAGATGGCCCCATAATAGCGATGTAATCGCCACGTTTAATGGTTAAATCAATACCTTTTAAAACATGAACAGTTTCTTGGCCGAGTTTAAAATCGCGAATAATATTGGTTATTTCTATGACGTTATCCATAAAACAATTGCTGATATTGGTTGCTGCAAGATACAGCAAATTTTATAAGAAGTAAGACGCTGTACTTTATGATTTGTTACAGGTTTAATGAAGAAAACTAAAAACTTAAATTGAAAAAGTTATAATCTGATAGTGAAATGTTCTTTGACTTGCTCGGTTCTAAAAAAGACAAACCCGTATTGAAATGTATCAATAGTCACTGTTACTTTAGGGTGTTGTTTAATCATGTCCCAAGCTTCAGTCATGCCTTTAGACCAATAAATGTCATCAAAAATAAATACGGTGTCGTTATGAATTTTTGGTAATAATAAATCGAAATAGTCTAAAGTTGCTTGTTTATTATGATTGCCATCGAATAAAATGAAATCGAATGCATCTTGATGTAATTTAGGAATTACTTTACTGAAATCTCCGATTAAGATTTCAGCATTAGTAATTTTTTTGTCTTTTAAATTTTGGCTTGTAAATTGGGCAATTTTAGGACAACCTTCAATTGAAGTGATTTTACCGTTTGTATTTCCTAAAGCAATAGCGTGTGTAGAGATACCTAAGGATGTGCCTAATTCTAAACTGTTGTTAAACTTAAAATAATTAGCTAAATGGTATAATAATTTAGCACGCTTTATAGCTGCTCCAGAGTTTTTAGCAATACTTTTTATACTACGGTTATTGTTTTTAGTATACATTGAACCTGTGCCTAAATCTGTAATTTCAATTACCGTATTATTCTTTAAAAGCGTTTTTTTATAATTAGAAATTAAAGTATAATCCGCAGAATTTGTTTTACTGTAAAAACATTTTGTAACGAGATTATAAACAAAAGGGGAGTGCACCCCATGCTGATTTGTAGAGCGCTTTAAAAAATTAAAATATTGTGATATCTGATAAAACACAAGTCTGAAAAATTCGTAATTAAACTTTAGTCTTCTAATTTTGCAGCCAATTCAAACCAGCGTTCTTCTTTATCGTCCATTTCTTTGATTAGTTTTTCTAATTTTAGAGACAATTCATTAATTTGGTCTTGAGACAATTCTGGATTATTAAACTTAGCTTCTAATTCAGTCTTATCGAACGCCAACGATTTTAGCTTGCTTTCAATATTATTATATTCTTTTTGCTCGTTGTAAGATAGTTTTACACCAGAATCTTGTTTCCAGTTTTTCTTTTCCTTTTTATCTTCAATAGGAGAAACTTCCGGACTGTCTTCATAGGCTCTAAAATCGCTGTAATTACCAGGGAAATCTTCTATGACACCTTCACCTCTAAATACAAACAAGTGGTCTACAATTTTATCCATAAAGTAACGGTCATGCGTTACTACTAATAAGCATCCCGGGAAGTCTAATAAGAAATCTTCAAGAACATTTAGTGTTACAATATCTAAATCGTTTGTAGGTTCATCTAGAATTAAAAAATTTGGATTCTGAATAAGAACCGTACATAGGTATAAACGTTTACGTTCACCACCACTTAATTTTTCAACAAAATCGTATTGTTTTTTACGGTCGAATAAAAAGCGCTCTAAAAGTTGTTGTGCACTAATTTGACGGCCTTTTTTAAGCGGAATGTAATCTCCAAATTCACGAACAACATCGATTACCTTTTGGTTGGGTTTAACATCTATTCCCGATTGGGTGTAATATCCAAACTTAACCGTTTCTCCAAGGGTTATGGTTCCGCTATCAGGTGCTGTAGTTTCGGTTAATATATTTAAAAAAGTAGATTTACCTGTACCGTTTTTACCAATAATACCAATACGTTCACCACGCTGAAAGTTATAAGTAAAACCTTCTAAAATGGTTTTGTCTTTAAAAGATTTTTTAATGTTATGGAGTTCTACAATTTTGTTTCCTAAACGCTCCATATTAAGTTCTAACTCAACTTGATGGTCTTTTCTGCGTTTATGAGCACGTTGTTTTATATCGTGAAAATCGTCTATTCTAGATTTTGATTTTGTTGTACGTGCCTTAGGTTGACGACGCATCCATGTAAGTTCTTTCTTAAAAAGCTGTTTTGCTTTTCCTGTTTCTACAGCTTCTTGAGTAATTCTAGCTTCCTTTTTTTCTAGGTAATAAGAATAGTTTCCTTTGTAACTAAACATCTCACCTTGGTCTAGTTCAATAATTTCATTACAAACACGTTCTAAGAAAAAACGGTCGTGAGTAACCATAAAAAGAGTCATGTTTTCTTTTGCAAAAAACAGTTCTAACCATTCAATCATTTCTAGATCCAAATGGTTGGTAGGTTCATCGAGGATTAATAAATCGGGTTTATTAATTAAAGCGTTCGCTAAAGCCAGACGTTTTTTTTGACCTCCAGATAACGTGCTCACTTTCTGAGAGAAATTATCAAGTTTTAATTTCGATAAGATTTGTTTGTATTGCGTTTCGAAATCCCAAGCGTTATAACGATCCATTTGCTCGAATGCTTTTTGATAAGCATCTTCATCTTCAGGATTATTTAAAGCGGTCTCGTAATTTCTTATCACTTTTAATATGTCGTGATCACCATCGAATATGGTTGCCTCAATAGTTAAATCTGGATTTAATATTGGCTCTTGTGGTAAAAAGGAGACCGTTATATTTTTTCTGAATATTATTTGTCCAGTATCTGGCTGATCAAGCCCTGAGAGAATGTTAAGAATCGATGTTTTTCCTGTTCCGTTTTTAGCTACAAAAGCCACTTTTTGGTCTTTGTGTATACTAAACGAAAGGTTTTCGAATAACGTTAGTTCTCCGTAAGATTTAGCTATATTTTCTACTGTTAAATAATTCAAGTGTTTCTTTTATTTTAGAATTGATATGCAAATATCCAAAAAGTAAACGATTAGTTTTGATATTCCTACCGAAAACTTATATTTGTCAGTAAATCACCCACCTTCATTCATGACTAAAAATTTACTTTTTTTTTGCATTGTATTATGTGTTCTAGTAGTTGGATGTGTGCCTCATAAAGAAATGGTGTACTTACAACCGCAAGAAACTGTTACTGACTCTATTTCTAAAGTAGTTGCATCGCAGTCGCCTTATCGTGTACAGATTTACGATATTTTAAATATTAGAGTAAAGGCTCTTGATCAAGATGCTGTTCAGATTTTTAATCCTATGGGCGAAGATTTATTAAGCGCAAATAGCGATGAACGCGCCTATTTCGATGGTTTTACTGTCGATTTACACGGTGAAATTAGAGTGCCAGCTTTAGGACGAATTAATGTTTTAGGATATACTTTAGAAGAAATTGAAAAGATTCTAGAAAGTAAATTATTAGAAGAACAGTTTAAAGAGACCGCTAATATTTTTGTAACCGTAAAACTTACAGGTTTAAGATATACCGTTAGTGGCGAAGTCGGTAGTCCAGGAACAAATACTTTATTTCAGGATCGAGTAAATATTTTTGAGGCCATTGCAAATGCAGGTGAAATCCCTATTACAGGCGATAGAAAAGATATTATGATTATTAGACAGTATCCACAAGGTCAGAAAATACATCATTTAGATATTACTCAAGAAGATGTAATGAATTCGCCTTACTATTACATACAACCTAATGATATTGTTTATGTTAAACCGCTTAAACAAAAGTCTTGGGGAACAGGAGAAACAGGTATGCAAACTTTAGCAACTATTGCAACTCTTTTAACATTAGGAACTACTACTTTATTATTAATAGATCGATTATAACAGATGACACAATACGAGTATGACGATCAGGATCAAATGGAATCTGGGGGGATGACCTTCGATTTTAGAGGTTATTTATTTAAAGTTCTCAACCTCTGGAAGTTGGTTTTATTGTGTGTTGGTGCGGCCTTAACAATAGCCTATCTTATAAATGTTAGAAAACAAAATATCTATAAGCTAGATTCTTTAATTTCTGTTGAAAATGATCAAAATCCTTTTTTTACAGCGAACACCAGTATTTCATTTAACTGGGGAGGTGTTTCTGGAAAAGTTGGTAAAGTTATCACGTCTTTGCAGACTAGAACGCATAATGAAAAGGTTGTGGATTCTCTTCAATTTTATATTGATTATTTAAAAGAAGGGAAATATAGAAAGGAAGATATTTATACAGATGCTCCATTTTTTATCGAAATAGATAAACAAAAGGGTCAACTTTTAAATCAGCCCTTAGGCATTCGATTTATTAATGAATCTGAATTTGAAATTTTTACCGAATTTGAAAGTGACGGTGGTACCGTTCAGTTTTATGGCGACAAGCATACAGGGCGTGTAGCTTTGCCAATAGGTGCTTATAGTAAAACATTTACAGTCGGTAAACCTGTAACTTTACCATTTGCTCATTTTACATTATTTACAAAGTATGAACAAACTATTGAGAAGAATTCGGAATACTTTATTAAATTTTTAAATTTCGATCAGGTTGTAAATAGTTATAAGAATACTTTAAAAGCAGCTCCTTTTTCTCAGGCATCATCTTCAGTTTTAAGATTATCATTGTCAGGCCATAATAAAGCAAAAATTGTAGATTATTTAAATGCAACTACAGCAATATTAAGTCGTACAGAATTAGAACGTAAAAATCTCTATGCTACAAATACTATTAAGTTTATTGATAGTAGTTTAGCTAGTGTAAACAATAGTTTAAAAGATTTTTCAGACGAAATGAATACGTTTCGAAAAGAAAATAAAGTCTTTGATGTTGGAGCTGAAATGACTGAAGTGTCTGCCCGTTTACGAGAATATGAAATGGCTAAAGAGATTGAGCAAACCAAGCTAAATTATTTAAATGCTTTAGAAGATTATTTACGGACTAAGACCAATTATATTAATATTGCTGCTCCGTCTTCGGTAGGGATTGATGAATCAAATATTCAGCAAAGTGTAGGGAAAATAACGGCTCTAGCTATAGAACGCCAAAGTTTAGAGTACACCATGAAAGAAGGTTCTGAATTATTTAAAGATTTAGATCGTAGAATAAATGCTGAAAAACAAGTATTGCTAGAAACAATAGATGCTACAAAGCAAACTATAAGACTTCAGTTGAATACAATTCAACGACAAGCAGCAAATTTAGAATCTAAACTGAGTAATTTGCCAGAAGATCAACAACAGTATCTTAAAATACAGCGTAAATTAGATATTAGTCAGGAGGCTTATGATGTTTATATGTCTAAACGCAGCGAAGCTGCAATTGTAAAAGCAGCGAACATTTCAGACATTACATCTATAGATGATGCTAAAGATATTGGTGGTGGTTTTATAGGTCCAAACAAGTCTCTAAATTATATGATGGGACTTATGATTGGATTCTTTCTACCTATGCTTTTTATATTTATTATCTACTTATTAGATAATACAATACATGGGTCAGATGAGGTGGAGCGCTTGTCTAAAATTCCAATTTTAGGTTTAATTGGGAAGTATAAATATCATAATAATTTAGTAGTTTTTGAGAAACCAAAATCTGCCGTTGCCGAATCATTTAGATCTATTCGGTCTAGTTTGCAATTTATTTTTAAGAAGCAAGAAAGTAATCAGAAGTTAGGTAAAACAATCATGATTACCTCTTCTGTTAGTGGAGAAGGTAAGACGTTTACTTCTATAAATATGGCAACAGTTTATGCGTTGTCAGGGAAAAAAACAATTCTGTTAGGATTAGATTTACGTAAGCCTAAAATATTTGGTGATTTTGAAATTACTAATGATTTAGGAGTTGTAAATTACTTAATTGGAGAGCATACTTTAGAGGAAGTTATAAATCATACCAAAGTAGATAATTTAGATGTTGTTCCTTCTGGTCCAGTGCCTCCAAATCCATCTGAATTACTAATGAGTGATATGATGACGGATTTAATTGCGCAACTTCGTCAGGATTATGATATGATTATTCTAGATACACCTCCATTAGGGTTGGTAACCGATGCTTTGCAGTTAACTCAATTTGCCGATGCTACAATATTTATGGTGCGTTTAGATTATACTAAAAAAGGTATGTTGTCCTTAATTAATGCCAAATATAGAATGGGAGAAGTTAAGAATATTAGTTTCGTACTTAACTTCTATAAACATAAAACGAACCATAATTACGGTTATGGATACGGCTATGGGTATGGTTATGGATACGGTTATGGCGTTTACGGGAATGCGTATCATGAAAACGATAAAAAGAAAGGTGTTTTAGGTCGAATAAAAGGCTTGTTAAAGCGTATTTAATTTAGAATTTAAAACTATACTGTCGAGTGTAAATCTATTTCGTTAAAGAATAATTTTATTAGCATACATAACATATATGTAAAGATTCCCTTTAATCTGTTTAAACTGAATGATTAAAAACTACTAGAAGTTGATGCAATTATGGTTATTTATTAAATAGCGACTGAATTACTCTGAAATATATTATTAGAATGTTTTAAAAGGACACTTTGCAGAATCTTTTGGGTATGCATAGTGTCCTTTTGTGGTATTAGAAAACGATCTAATTCATCGTTATGCATAACTTGTTCACTACTGTCTATAAATCCGTAACCTTTATAATAACCGTCTTTAATTAATATAAATGCAGATTCTTCTGTATGGCGTCCTGTTTGTTTTAAAATAATATCTTGATTATTTTCTCTAATTGCCGTAATGGCCTCATTAACTCTTTGGTTATAAGATTCTGCATCTTCTTCTTGTTTACAAATACCTTTACAATCCTGTATTGCATAGTGCGAACAAGACGATGTTACTTCTTGTAAATGACAATATTTCGGACAAAGATTAAAAGCTTTACAAAATTTTTCTAATTGTTCTCTACAATCTGTAATTGAATAGTAAATTTGAAGCGGATTTGGAGCCGATTTTAAGGTATTATACGCTAAATGTTTAATACCATCTCTGTCTTCGTAACTAAACACGGCATAGGCTTTAGGATTGCGTTTAGCAGCTTGATTAAACTCTGGGTAATGTTCTTTTATTGCCGCATCTTCCATAAGCAAGGCAATTAATTCACTTCCAGATAAATCAAACGTAATATCTGCTGTTTCTCTACAAAGGTTCATTTCTTTTGCAGATTTATTGTAAAAATGACTTAATACACGCTTTTTTAAATCTTTAGCTTTTCCGACATATATAATAGTTCCTTTTTTATTTTTGAAATAATACACACCAGGTTTATTAGGAATAGCATTAAAAATAGAGCTAGGTAAATTTGGAGGTAAGGTTGCTTCTTTAGAAGATGGTTTTAAAAAGTCCTTAAAAATAGCTTCAGATTGTTCTTGTGCTAATAACAGTTCAAATAAAATTACTGTTGCTTCTGCATCACCTTTAGCACGGTGTCTGTCAAAAACTTCAATATTTAATGACGTACATAATTTTCCTAAACTGTAAGACTGATGTCCTGGAAGTAGTTTTCGGGACAACCGAATGGTGCAAAGTTTCTTTCTTTTAAATTCTATATCAAGTGCTTTAAAAGCATTACGAATAATATTATAATCGAAATTCACATTATGAGCAACAAAAACAGTGTCTTCGGTTATGTCTAGTACTTGTTGTGCTATTTCGGAGAATGTTGGTGCATCTGCAACCATACTATTATCAATCCCTGTTAAAGCAGTAATGTATTCTGGAATGTAAGCTTCAGGATTTACTAGTGATGTAAACTCTTCAATTACTTGTGTGCCATCGTGTTTTAAAATTGCAATTTCTGTAATCTTATTACCGCTTCCGGTAGTTTCAATATCTATAATTGTGTAAATCATTGCATCATTTTTTCTAAAGCTTTTAATTCTATGCCAAGCTCATTAAACATTCTAATTATGCTACTTAATTGCAATTCATGTTCTTCGTACTCTTGCGTGTTTATACAGCAAGTAAATTCCCATAATTCTAAAACGTCATGAATAGGAACAATATACGGATTGTAAGTTTTATTGTCGGATACTAATAGTAAACCGTTATGCTCTTCAATTTGATTATAGACACGTTTATAAACCATGCCTTGTGAACTGGTTAAAACAACATAAGTACGGCCATCTTTTACATCTCGAATGTCTTCTGTAAATCTTCCAACAACAAAAGAACCAGACTTTAGTGGTAACATAGAATCTCCTTTTATGGGAAACGCTCTGTGTTTTCCAGTGGGTAAGAAAGGTAGCTTTATTTTCTGTAACTGATTAATGTACTCAGGGTCGTCGTAACCATTTAAATATCCGGCTGAAGCCTTTACAGGAATAACTTCTATCAGTTCGTCGTCGTTAATATCTACAAGCATTGGAAACAGGATTCGGTTTTCTCCAACTTTTAAGAACGCTCCATCTTTGGTTTTAGTAAGATCTGTTTTTAGAAAAGTATCTACAGGAAGCTTAAAATAGTCTGAAAACTTAATAAGCATATCTATTGCAGGTTCAGATCGGCCTTCTTCATAAGATCCAATTCTAGATCGTGTTATAGCAAGGTCTTTTGCTAAAGCTTCTTGAGATAGTTTTTTTAAGGTTCTTAAATGTCTAATATTCGATCCAATCATGTATTGAAAAATTATGCGATGACATCCGTTGTTTTAGATGTTAGCAATTGTTGATTGTAAATGTAGCAAAATATTTAATACATAAAACAATAAATTTAGAAGCTCAAAGAAACAGATAAATGCAATGCCGAAATTTTTAATTGAATTTGTTGTTATGTGTTTATATACAGTTGTTTACATGGGTTTTGATTTGTGGGTTAAGCATAAAAAAAGAGCCAATTGGCTCTTTTTAAAGTGTTATTTTTTATCGTTTTGATGTCTTTTTTTATATTCTTCAATTATTTTTCGCCTGAATTCTTCTTCTGTTTTCTTAAGAATGATTATTTTTTTAGCAGGTAAGGTAGCTTTTAAATCGGCCATATATTTGTTGAATAGTTGATGTCTTTCATCATTCGACTTCAACATGTCGCTTAACAGTTTTTTTGCTTCGGCTTCAGATAATGCTTCTAAATCTGTGTTTTTTCTTCGTGCTCTCATTTCGTCACGAATGGCGTCGTTTTTTTCTTCAAAAGCATTGTAAATTTGCCAAAAATTCTGAGCTTCAGTTTTAGATAAATTTAGCTTTTCTGTAATGTAAGCAATTTTTAAAGTCTCTATTTTTTCATCCTTGGTTTGTGCAAAGATATTTACAGTGAACAAGGTGAATAGTAAAATGATATATCGTATTTTCATATATTAAATTTTAGTTGTCAAAAAGATCTTCAAGGTCATCAATTTCACTTTCAATATAGTAATCTATTGTGGCGTCGCTTAGGGCGTTATTTAAAATGTCTCTTCCAAACAAATCTGAATCTGTAATTAATGTTGCCATTTCTGAAGTGTTTAAATCTTCATCTAAAATAAAAGATTCTAGTGAGTCGTTGTTTATAGCGCTTATAGAATTCGACTGATTATTAGAGAATGTTAATGTAAAGATTAATGCTAAACTTGCAGCAATACTTGCAGCGTAAATCCAAGGTTTTAATTGAATGGTTTTAACTTTTGCCTTTGGATTCCTGTCTGTCTTACTGTAAATCTGTTCTTCTAAAGTCTCGAAATAATTGTCGGGAGCTTTAAAACCGTGATTAAGGACTTTAGCACGCAGTTTGGCTTCACTTAAAATAGATTCCTCAAGATTAGTGTTAAAGTAATCTTTTGGTACTTTAAATGCTGTCTTTTTTCCGTTATGTAAGTCTTTCAGTTTCATATTAATACTTTGACTGTTTTTTTTAGAAATGGTTTAATCTTGAGTTAAATAGTCTTCAATTTTTTTTACAGCCAAGTGATAAGATGCTTTTAATGCACCTTCACTGGTTTCTAAAATCTCTGACATGTCTTTGTATTTTATATCTTCAAAATACCTCATATTAAATACTAGTTGCTGTTTTTGAGGTAATTTAGCGATAGCCTGCTGTAATTTAAACTGAATTTCGTCACCTTCAAAATAAACATCAGACTGCAAATGGTCTAATGCCAATTGTTGTGTTTCTTCGTTTGTAATTTGTAACAGTTTTGCTCTTTTATTTATAAATGTAATGGCTTCGTTTGTTGCAATACGATACATCCAAGAGTATAATTTACTGTCTCCTTTAAAGGTATTAATATTTTTAAAAATTTTTACAAATGTGTTTTGCAAAACATCATCGGTATCGTCGTGAGACTTTACTATATTCCTAATATGCCAATATAGTCGTTCCTTATATTGGCGAATGAGTTCTTTAAAAGCTGAATCTCTATTGGCATCAGATTTAAGTTGCTCTAAAAGTTGAGACTCGTTAATCATTATTAGGTTTTAGTCTTAGACTGTAAAAAATACTAAAAGTTTAATTTTAAAGTTGAAATTTAATCATAAAAGTTTGAAAAATTTCAAATAAAAAAAGGATAAACAATTTAGTTCTGCTTATCCTTTTAAAAATTGTGTATTACGTACTACTCGAAACTTTGCATGTTTACAAGTTTCTTATAGGCTTTGTTTTTTAGAAGTAATTCGTCATGCGTACCCTGTTCTACAATTTCTCCTTTTTGCATAACAACTATCATATCGGCGCTTTGGATGGTTGATAAACGGTGAGCAATAATAATAGATGTTCTATTTTTCATCATGTTTTCTAAAGCATCCTGTACTAAGCGTTCACTTTCTGTATCTAATGCAGAGGTGGCCTCGTCTAAGATCATAATAGGAGGATTCTTTAATACGGCACGTGCAATACTTAAACGCTGTTTTTGTCCGCCAGAGAGTTTATTACCCGAATCCCCGATATTGGTTTCAATACCAAGCGGTAAATCTTTTACAAATTCCCAAGCATTGGCAATTTTTAATGCGTTTATAACTTCATCATCTGTTGCACTTTCTTTTCCTAAAAGAATATTGTTTTTAATCGTGTCGTTAAATAAGATTGAATCTTGCGTAACGAGGCCCATTAAAGAGCGCAGTGAGTGCTTTGTAAGGTCGCGAATATCATCGCCATCAATAGAGATGCTACCGTCGTTAACATCGTAAAAACGAGTCACAAGATTAGCAATGGTACTTTTTCCGCTACCAGATTGTCCAACAAGTGCCACACTTTTCCCTTTAGGTACTTTTAGAGAAAATTGTTTCAATACTAAATCGTCTTCGTATTTAAACGAGATGTTGTTTATTGAAATTTCACTTTCAAAATCCGATTTAACTTTAGCGTTAGGTTTGTCTTCTAGAGGTGATTCTGTGTTTAAAATTTCTAAAACACGTTCTGCAGCAGCATTCCCTTTTTTAACACCATAACTCGCTTTACTTATAGCTTTTGCAGGCGTTAGAATGTTATAGGCAAGACCTATATATACAATGAATAAACCAGCGTCTAGAGAGTTTTCGTTTAAAACCATTCGTCCGCCATACCAAAGTAAAACCGAAATAACAGTAATTCCTAAAACTTCACTTGTAGGTGATGCTAAGTTTTGACGATTTAATAAGGTGTTAGAAAAGTTGTAATATCTTAAGGTAGAATCTTTAAACCGATTACTAAAAACACCTTCTGAAGTAAATCCTTTAATAACTTTCAGACCACCAAGAGTTTCATCGACTATAGATAAAAAGAAACCTTGTTCTCTTTGTACACTATCAGATTTACGCTTTAAAGATTTTCCTATTAATGAAATTAAAAATCCGCTAATTGGAATAAAAATGAATACAAAAATGGTTAATTTAACACTAATCATAAACATGGTAATGATAGTGAAAAGAATAGTTAAAGGTTCGCGAACAATAAGTTCTAGAACAGATAAAAATGAGGTTTGAATTTCTTGTACATCACTTGAAATTCTAGAAATACTGTCTCCTTTCCTTGTTTCAGAAAAAAAGGATAATGGTAAATCTAAATACTTATCGTAAAGTGTATTTCGAAGGTCTTTTAATACGCCATTTCGTAAAAATGTAATAAAATACATGGCTAAATAGTTGAAGAAGTTTTTTAATAAAAACATACTTACAACTAAAGCGACCATAAAAAATAATACTTGTTCGCTCCCTTCGTTTGCTTTTTGAGTGACAAAGAAATTTAAATAATTTTCTAAATAACCTTTTATTCCTGAAAAGCCTTCCCAGACGGGCTTTGTATTTATTTGTTTCGTTTTATCGAATAATACATTTAGCATTGGAAATAAAGATACCATTGCTAATGTGCTAAAAAGAGCGTAAAATATATTACAAATGATATTTAGAATCGCATAACCTTTATAGGGTTTAGCGAAACTAAATATCTGTTTAAAATAGTTCATTAACTAAGTTTCATATCTTTAATAATAGCATCAATTTTAGCTTCAAGTTTTGCTTCTGTCGCTTTAAAATTGTCTGCACTGTCTAATGGTGTGTTTGCGCTAATATAGAATTTAATTTTAGGCTCCGTTCCACTTGGTCTTAAGGCTACTTTACTACCGTCTTCTGTGTAATAAATGATTACATTAGATTTAGGAATATCGATAGTTTCTTCTTTTCCTGTCGCTAAGTATTTAACTGTAGCTGTTTGGTAGTCTTCTACACTAACAACTTTAGAACCGTTAATTTCAGACAGTGGATTTTCGCGAGCATCAATCATCATTTGTGTGATTTCTTGTGCGCCTTCAATTCCTTTTTTGGTTAATGAAATCAAGCGTTCTTTATATAAATCGTGTTCTACATAAAGATCTAATAAATCTTTATACATAGAGCTTCCATTTGCTTTTGCTTGAGCTGCAATTTCGCAAGCCAATAGGGTAGACGTTACAGCATCTTTATCGCGAACAAAATCGCCAACTAAATATCCAAAACTTTCTTCTCCACCACCAACATAAGTTTGCTCAGGGAAATCGTGAATCATTTTAGCAATCCACTTAAATCCTGTAAGTCCAATTTTGTAATCTACATCGTAAGCTTTTGCTAATTGGTGCATCATTGGAGTCGATACAATGGTTGACGCGATAAACTCGTTTCCTTTAAGTTTACCTTTTGCTTTCCATTGTTTAAGTAAGAAATCCGTCATTAATAACATGGTCTGATTTCCGTTTAATAAAATCATGTTACCATCTAAATCACGAACAGCTACACCTAAACGGTCACAATCAGGGTCTGTTCCAATTACGATATCAGATCCTGTTTCATTAGCTAAATCTAAAGCCATTTTTAAAGCTTCAGGTTCTTCTGGGTTAGGCGATTTTACTGTTGGGAAATCGCCGTTTGGTACTTCTTGTTCTTTTACAATATGTACATGGTTATAACCCGCTTGTTTTAAGGTTTGAGGGACAGACGTTACAGATGTTCCGTGTAGCGGTGTAAAGACAATGTTTAATTGTTCTCGAGCTTCATTTGTAGTATAGCTTCCGTTTTCTATAGAGGCTTTAATAAATGCATTATCTACATCTTCACCTATGTAATGAATTAAGTCTGTATTGGCTTCAAATTTAATTTCAGAATAATCTAAACTGTCAATTAACTTTACAATTAAATCGTCGTGTGGAGGAACTAATTGTCCGCCATCTTGCCAATATACTTTGTATCCGTTGTATTCAGGTGGATTGTGAGATGCTGTTAAAACAATTCCGCAGTGGCAGTTTAAATGTCTTACTGCGAAAGATAATTCTGGTGTTGGACGTAAATCTTCAAAAAGATAAACTTCTATATTATTTGCTGAAAACACATCGGCAACTACTTTTGCTAATGTTTTACTATTATGTCTACAATCGTAAGCAATAGCTACTTTTATCGTTTCGTTTGGGAAACTTTTGTGTAAATAATTACTTAAACCTTGGGTGTTTTTACCTAAAGTATATTTATTAATTCGGTTGGTACCAACACCCATAATTCCTCGCATTCCTCCAGTTCCAAATTCTAAGTCTTTGTAAAAACTTTCTTTTAAATCTGTTGGGTTGTTTGCTATAAGGTCTTTAATGTTAGCTTGAGTTTCTTCATCAAAGGCAGGGTTTAGCCATGTGTTTACGCGTTCTAATAATTCTGGTTCAATGTAAATCATAAGTTTTTAATATATAGTAAGCAAAAATACAGTTTTCGTTAAATGTTAATAATTAAAGGGGCGTTAAATTGTTATAAACTCTCCTTTAAATTTAGTTCGTTTTTAATATTATATCTAATTCTATTGGGTTTAGATCTTAAAATAAGTTCGCCTAAAAATCCTGCTACAAAAAATTGTGTTCCAAGAATCATTGTGGTTAACGCAATATAAAACTGCGGCCTTTGGGTGATTAATCGACCATGCGGATTTAAAAACATCTTATCAATTCCTAAATATACAGAAAATCCGAATCCGATGGTTAACATTATGCCACCTAATGCGCCAAATAGGTGCATAGGACGTTTTGCAAAATGCGATATAAACCAAATGGTAATTAAATCTAGAAAGCCATGAATAAAACGGTCTATACCAAATTTGGTTTCGCCATATTTTCGCGCTTGATGTTGCACAACCTTTTCTCCGATATTTGAATAACCAGCATTTTTAGCTAAAAGTGGAATGTAACGATGCATTTCTCCATGCACATCGATGGTTTTTATGACTTCGTTTTTGTAGGATTTTAAACCACAATTAAAATCATGAAGTTTTACTCCGGAGGTTTTTCTAGCTGCCCAATTAAATAATTTTGAAGGTAAGTTTTTAGATATTACAGAATCGTAACGTTTCTTCTTCCAGCCCGAAATTAAATCATAATTATCGTTTACAATCATATTGTAAAGCTCGGGGATTTCTTCTGGGTTGTCTTGCAAATCGGCATCCATGGTGATAATAACATCGCCAGAAGCTTTGGCAAAACCAGCGTGTAAGGCTTGAGATTTACCATAGTTTCTTGAAAAACGTATGCCTTTAACCTCTGGATGGCTTTGAGATAATTCTGAAATAATATTCCAAGATGTATCGGTACTACCGTCATCTATAAAAATGACTTCATATGAAAAGCGATTGGATTGCATAACTTGTGCAATCCAATCGTATAATTCATGTAAAGATTCGTGTTCGTTAAGTAGTGGTATGACTACTGATATATTCATCTACGCGTTTTAAACTTTAATAAGTTCCAAAAATACTATATTTAAATGGCTTCTGGGTCGCTTTTTTTCATTGCAAAAGCAATTATTAATCCTACAACGCAATAAAAAATAATTTGGAAAGCTAAAGATTTCACTTGATTAACTATGTCGAATTGATTTTGGTCTTGCATTTCAGCTACAGCTTTATCAATATCTTTTTGCGGTGCACCAAAATTTTTCATCATATCTGTAGATTTTTCAATTACTTGTTGTTTAATTGTTTCGGCAGCATCTGGGTCTATATAATTAAAAAGGACAATACTAACTATTGAACTAATAATTACACCAATTACCACTGTTGTAAAATAAGCAGTAAAAGCTTCCTTAAAAGAGATAAATCCGTTTTGTAAACTTTTAGCTTTCGCTGTAGATATAATTCCAAAAACAATAATAATGATAAATAGGCCTACTCCAACCCATACACTCGTAAGGAATTCAAGGTTTACAACATACGAGATTATCGTTACAGCAGATAATAATATGGCTAAGTAAATACCGTAAGTAGAAGCCATAGATTTTAAAGAATTTTCCATAATTTTGTGGTTTGGTTTTAGGTTATAAATAGTTAGTTAACAAATATAGTAAAACGTTACAAAAAGAAACTTAAATAAAAATTGCAAAAAAAGATTGCGTGATAATTAATTTTAATTAAATTTGCAATCTCAAAAATTGAATAAGATTAAAACATTTAGTGATGAAAAAAGATATACATCCAGCAAATTATAGAGTAGTAGCATTTAAAGATATGTCGAATGAGGATGTGTTTTTAACAAAATCTACTGCTAATACAAATGAAACATTAGAAGTAGATGGTGTTGAGTATCCTTTAATTAAAATGGAGATTTCAAGAACATCACACCCGTTTTATACAGGTAAATCTAAATTAATTGATACGGCAGGTCGTATTGATAAATTCAAAAACAAATACGCTAAATTCAAAAAATAATTTAGCAAAAATATATTTTACTAAAGCCTTTCAGATTCTGAAAGGCTTTTTTATTTTTACTCCAAAAAAAAGACTCATGAATTATATTCTCTTTGATGGTCCTTCACGCAACAGCTTGTTACCTTTTACGTATACAAGACCTGTAGCAGATATTAGAATTGGTATTTTAACCATTCGTGAAAAATGGGAACAATACCTAGGAGGTACCACAACTACAATCACCGAAGAATATTTATCTGATAAATATCCGATGGTTGAAATGGATGAGAATGTTATGATTAATGCCTCGTATCTTCCTAATCAAGAATTGGTGGAATTAATACGTGGGTTAGAGCCTAATCAGGCAGTTTTTAAAGATGAAGACGTTATTGCTTTCTATGCTACCGATTCGCAAGAAGATATTGACTTCGAGGCCTACGATGCTATTGAGTATGATGAAGATTGTTTGAAGATTGAACATACATGGGATATTTTTTCTAAGAATGGTGCTGCGATTCAAGAAGATTTCGAATTGTTAACCGAAGGTAGAACATCGCAACCTATTCCATCAACCGTGAATACTATAGCTCCAGAAAATATCTTTATTGAAGAAGGGGCAGAACTTAATTTTGTAACTTTAAATGCTTCTACTGGTCCTATATATATAGGTAAAAATGCTGTGATTCTTGAAGGGGCTCTAATTCGTGGACCATTTGCTTTATGTGAAAAAGCAATAGTGAAAATGGGAGCGAAGATTTACGGACCAACAACTATTGGACCTTACAGTAAGATAGGAGGAGAGGTTAATAATTCTGTGTTATTTGCGAATTCTAATAAAGGACACGACGGTTATTTAGGAAACTCTGTTTTAGGGGAGTGGTGTAATTTAGGTGCGGATACTAATAATTCTAACTTAAAAAACAATTATGCAGAGGTGAGATTGTGGAGTTATGAAACTGAGAATTTTGCTAAAACGGGACTTCAGTTTTGTGGTTTAATGATGGGAGATCATAGTAAATGTGGAATTAACACCATGTTTAACACAGGAACGGTAGTTGGTGTAAATGCGAACATATTCGGAACTGGATTTCCACGTAATTTTGTGCCAAGCTTTAGTTGGGGAGGAAGTAACGGTTTTACAACATACACAACTAACAAGGCTTTCGAGGTTGCAGAAGTAGTAATGCAAAGGCGTGATTTAGAATTCTCTGAAAAAGATAAAGCTATTATGCTACATGTTTTTGAAGCGTCTAAAAAGTATAGAAGAGATTAATCGAGTTTTCTTACCTGTTTTAATTCCAATAAATTAGTAGGGTTAATACCCAAATCGTGAACCTCTTTTCTGGTGAAACGAACCACTTCGTCGTAAAATAACGGAACAACAGGAGCGTGTTCTATAACTAAGGAGTCCATTTTAGCATAGAGTATTTCTCGTTTTTTAGTATTCGTTTCGTTGAAAGCTCTCTCGTAATACGTATCAAACAAATCGTTTTTAAAATGCGAATAATTTGGACCATTTGGTGCGAAGTTTTTACTGTAAAATAATGATAGATAATTTTCTGCATCTGGATAGTCTGCAACCCAACTTGCTCTAAATAAATCTAATTTACCATTTGCTTTAGCATCTTTTAAAGCAGAAGGAGGAACCACATTAATATGTACAACCAAGCCTGTTTTCTGGATTTCACGTTGAATGTATTCACAAAAACTTAAATAATTACTCGTTGTAGAAATGGTTATTTCAGGGTTTTGTATACCTGTTTCTTGTTTAAATTTTTCTAGATAGTCTTTAGCTTTTTTTCGATTATAATTATATCCGATAGATTCATTATAACCAGGTAATCCTTTAGGAATAAATCCGCCATGAGCAGGAATTCCAATGCCATTTCGTAAATAGGTCATCATTTTTTTACGATCAAAACCATAATTTACACTTTTTCTAAGCCATTCCGATTGAATTTCAGTTAACTCAGAATCCATATAAAACGACAGGTATTCTGTATTTAAGTAAGGACCTCGAATCATATTTACTTCAGTGGCATAGCGTGCTCTTAAGTGTCCGTCTGCCGTTAAAATTTCATCTTTGTAAGATGCATCTAAACCTGAAATAAAATCGATGTTACCTTGTGTAAACTGCAAAAATTCGCTTTGTTTGTCTGGGAAAAAAGTAATGGCAACGGCTTCTAAATAGGGTAGGTGTCTTCCTTCGTGGTTCGTTTCAAAATATAATTCGTTTTTTCTAAAAACAAGTTTTACATTTTCCTCCCAACGTTTAAAATAAAAGGGACCTGTACCAATAGGGTGTGATCTAAATTCTGAGCCATAGTGTTCGACAATTTCTCTAGGAACAACAGAGCAGTATTTCATGGTTAACAATCCTAGAAATGCAGGAAAGGGTTGTTTTAAATGAATCTGAAATGTGTTTTTGTCTATAGTGTTAAAATGCTCAACTTTATTTAAAACCCAACGCCCTGGCGATCCAACTTGTGGGTCGAGCAAGCGATTTAAACTGTAGGCAAAATCGTCGGCATTAACGGCGCGTGTAGAATCTCTTCCAAATAATGCGTGTTTATGGTAGTAAATATCAGTCCTTAGTTTAAAGGTGTAGGTTAAACCATCTTCAGAAACCGTCCATGATTTTGCAATAGCAGGTTCAACTTGCATGCTATCATTCATTTGAACCAAACCATTAAATAACTGGTTTGTAGCCCATATATCGGCGATGTCTTTGGAGAATGCAGGGTCTAACGAACTAATGTTTTTATGTTCATTGTATCTAAAAACCAGATTGTTGTCTGCTTTTTCTTTATCAGAAGAACAATTTATTAAAATTAAAGTCCCAATGCCTATAAGAAGGCTGTATTTTAAGAATAAAGTAGAAGCTTTTAATACTGATGTCATAAATTAATAAAAGAAAATTACACTAGAATCGTTAGAGGTTCAAAAGTAAGTGTAATATCACACAAATGGAACGTCCTTTTTAAATTATTTTAATTTTTAAGTTTTAAAACTAACGATTGCTAAGTTGTTAAATATGTTGAGATTAGGTATTAAGATGGATTTAGCTTAAACACCATAGTTTTTTTGTAAATTTGCACTTTTTTAGAATATCAAATTATGACTCGACAAAAAGTTGCTTTTTATACTTTAGGCTGTAAGCTGAATTTTTCTGAAACTTCTACCATTGCTAGAGATTTTGAGAATGAAGGATTTGACCGCGTAGATTTTTCAGACCCTGCAGATATTTATGTTATTAATACATGTTCGGTAACCGATAATGCAGATAAGCGTTTTAAGTCTATTGTGAAGCAAGCTCAAAAGGTTAATCCGAAGGCTTTTGTTGCTGCCGTTGGGTGTTATGCCCAGTTAAAACCTCAAGAATTAGCCGATGTAGATGGTGTGGATTTGGTTTTAGGAGCTACCGAAAAATTTAAAATTACAGATTATCTTAACGATTTAACTAAAAACGATTTTGGAGAAATACATTCTTGCGAAATTGAAGATGCAGATTTCTACGTTGGTAGTTATTCGATTGGTGATAGAACACGCGCATTTTTAAAAGTTCAAGATGGCTGCGATTATAAGTGTACGTATTGTACAATACCTTTGGCAAGAGGTATTTCTAGAAGTGATGCGTTAGAAAATGTGCTTAAGAATGCTAAAGAGATTTCAGAACAAAATATTAAAGAAATTGTTTTAACGGGAGTTAATATTGGAGATTACGGAAAAGGAGAGTTTGGCAATAAAAAACACGAGCATACATTTTTTGAATTAGTACAAGGTTTAGATGAAGTAGAAGGAATTGAACGTCTTCGAATTTCCTCTATTGAACCTAATTTACTGAAAAATGAAACCATCGATTTTGTTTCTAAAAGCAGAACTTTTGTGCCTCATTTTCATATTCCGTTACAAAGTGGAAGTAATACTATACTGAAATTAATGAAGCGCCGTTACATGAAAGAATTATATGTAGACCGCGTGAATAAAATAAAAACAGTAATGCCAGATGCTTGTATAGGTGTCGATGTTATTGTTGGTTTCCCAGGGGAAACAGATGAATTGTTTTTAGAAACATTCCATTTTTTAAACGAATTAAACATTTCGTATTTACATGTTTTTACATATTCAGAACGTGATAATACCGAGGCCGCAGACATGCAGGGTGTTGTGCCTAAAAATGTTCGTAGTAAGCGTAGTAAGATGCTACGTGGTCTATCGGTTAAAAAACGTAGAGCTTTTTACGAAAGTCAAATAGGAAGTCAGCGTACGGTTTTATTTGAAGGTGAAAACAAAGAAGGCTATATCCATGGATTTACAGAGAATTATGTAAAAGTAAAAGCACCTTGGAATCCCGAATTAGTAAATACATTGCAAGACGTTACATTAACAAAAATAGACGAAGACGGCATGGTCCGGTTCGAGTTTGTAAACGCCATTGCATCTGCATAACATAAAAAAAGCCACTTTTTAAGTGGCTTTTTTTATGTTATCTTAGATTCTTACACCTATAGGTAACATACTTTTATACTGTTTATTCTTTCTCATAAACTTTATAATTGCTGGACATGTAGGCATCACGCTTAAATTTCGTTCCTGAATATTTTTTAACACTAAAGTTATAAATTCGTTTTTAAAGTCTTCATTGTCATGGGCTTCGGAAACAATAAGTTTGGTTAAAAAAATCTTTCGTTCTTGGAGGGAGTATTCAATAATAGCTAAATCGTTGTCAATTTTGTATTCAAACTGACGTAAAAAATCGTTGTCTGTAACTTCTGCTGTTTCTGTCATGGTCATATTTTTTAACGAACGTAGTGAGGTAAGAAAAATAGAATTCACTATTTTTGGTTTATCTTAAAAACCGTGTGTAATTTACGGAATTTTATTCAAAAATTAAAGCGTTTAACAGTTTAATACCTTATGAGTCAAGATGTAATACATGTGTATTTTATGCCAGGCATGGCTGCTAACCCTTCAATTTTCGAATATATAAAGTTACCCGAAGATAAATTCAAGATTCATTTATTAGAATGGATTATTCCGGAACCTAAAGAAAGCCTGAGTCACTACGCTAAAAGGGTTTGTGAAGGTGTAAAAGCAGAGAATCCTGTTCTTGTAGGCGTGTCTTTTGGTGGAATTTTAGTTCAAGAAATGAGTAAGATTATAAAAACACGCAAGGTGGTGGTTATTTCTAGTGTGTTAACAAAATACGAGTTGCCAAAACGTATGAAACTTGCTAGGGCAACTAAAATGTACAAATTTCTTCCTACACATTTAGTGCAAGATTTCGAAGCTTATGCTAAATATACATTTGGAGATACAGCAACTAAACGTGTCAATTTATATAAGAAATATCTCTCTGTTCGCGATAAAAATTATTTAGACTGGGCAATCGAGCAGGTTGTGTGTTGGGAACAAGAAGAGCCGCTGCCAAATACAATTCATATTCATGGAGAAAAGGATGCTGTGTTTCCGTATCAATATATAAACAATTGTATCCCTATAAAAGGAGGTACACATATTATGATTATCAATAAATATAAATGGTTTAATGAAAATCTTCCGAAACTAATTTTAGACACTAACGTGGCTTAGATTTTGATGTAGATATTTGTTATTTAAAAAAGAAAACCGATTACTATGAAGCGTATCCAAAAAGGATTAATGTTTGTGGGAGTATTGAGTGTAGTTGCATTATCTATTAATGCCGTTCAAGACCCAGGAACAGATGAAAGTTTTGAAAAAAAACAACTAAACGATTATAATGTGTATGCATTGACAATGCCAGAGAAATTAGATTTTGCTGGAGAAGCTTTGCCTTTAAGCGACCCCGATATCTACGAACGCATGGATCGCGAATTGTTAGTGAACACGTATTGGCAATCTAACGCCTTGTTGTTGTTTAAGAGAGCGCATAAATATTTTCCTGTAATAGAACCTATTTTAAAGAAACACGGCGTACCAGACGATTTTAAATACTTGGCAGTTATAGAAAGTGGCTTAACCAATGCGGTCTCTCCAGCAGGAGCACGTGGGTTTTGGCAAATTATGAAAGGTACGGGTAGAGATTTTGGTTTAGAGATAAATGACAATGTAGACGAGCGCTATAATTTGGTAATGTCTACAGAAGTTGCTTGCGAGTATTTAAAGAAATCTAAAGAATTATTAGGAAGTTGGACTGCCGCAGCTGCAGCTTATAATGCAGGGAATAGAGGGATAACTTCACGATTAGAAAAACAAAAAGTAGACGACTATTACGATTTGTTACTTGGAGAAGAAACTGGTCGCTATGTTTTTAGAATTGTGGCTTTAAAGGAGATTATGAATAATCCGTTGAAATATGGATTCAATTTTAGAGATAAAGATTTGTATAACTTAGTGCCATCGCATACTGTAAAAGTAGATACTGCGGTTACTGATTTTGCTGCTTTTGCTCAAAAATTCGATATTAATTATAAGATTTTAAAAATTCACAACCCATGGTTGCGAGAACCATTTTTAAATAATAGTTCAAGAAAATTATATCATATTGAAATTCCTGAAAAAGGATATTATAAAGATTAAGAACTTATCTTAAATAAAAAAGGGTGTCGAATTTAATTATTCGACACCCTTTTTTTTAGATTATAATTGAAAACAAAAACTATCGTCTTCCGCCTCTTGGTTGTTTATGTCCGCCAAAATGTTGGTTAGGGGCTTGTGCACGTTTCATATTTTCCTTCATCATTTTTATCTGGTCAGTTAACATACCTTGTTTGTCTAATTTTTGAGCTTCAGATAATAATTTAGTAGCTTCTTGCTTTCTACGTTTAGATAATGCAATACCAGCTAAGCTTAATTTTGCCATCGCTAAATCGTGATCCATATTTAATCCTAAAGACACAGCCTTTTTTAAATATTTTTCAGATTCCGTCATGTTGGTTTGTGCTACCATAATTCCGTGTAGGTAATTATAATATCCTTGTTGTTTAGCTACTAAAGCCGATTCAGGATTTTTAATTTTATTTAACCATTTTGTAGCACCTTCAAAATCTTGTTTACGTAACTTCCAAAACGCAAGTAAAATAAATTCATTTTTAAAATATAAAAAGATAAATAGGGTTGAAAATAAGATTAACATGATACCGTTCCCTATGTTTCCTTCGATAAACTGATAAACAGCGTATGCAATGATTAAACCGGCGATAACTAATTTTAAATTCTTGTTGTACATGTGTAATTATTTAATTTTATAAGTTGTTGTAGATGTTATTGATGTTGGGTTGTGTTGCGGTTCGTTTACGTTAGATATATTGTTCGCTTCTGCATTTACAGTCATTTTATTAATAAAACCTGTTTTTTTATCGGCTATAACCACAATATTTTGTTTCCCCTTTAAAAGCATGTTATTGTATTCGTCTTCAATACTCATACTTAAAGTCGATTCTGCATTTAAAACTATAGAATCTGTTATTTTTTTAAGTTTCCAAGTATTTTTTGCCTTTATATCTCCTGTATACTCGTTTGTCCAAGTATCTCCAATATTTACTTTCTGTTTCGGATAAATATGAGTGAGCTGTTCAAAACTTTTAGATAAAGATTCGTTTCCAAATTCAGATTTCATAGATTCAATCATCAATTGTTTTGTAAATTCATCTTGTACCCCAGTTAAGCTTATCATGTTGCTTATCATATCTTCGGCTCCAAATACATTTATAATTTCACCAGTGTTAGACATTACAATTTGTAATTCAGAATTTGTAAGACCTCCAAACATTTTTCCCTCTGGATCATCCTCATTTGCAGTCTTATTTGTGTCAACATCAACTAAAACACCAAACTTATTAGATGTTGTTTTAAGCTTAAATTGATTAAAATGGAACTTAAATATATAAGTGCTATCAGTTTTATCAGATACTTTAAAAGTATAGTTCTCTTTTAGGTTATTTAATATTTTATGTTCTACACCTTGCTCGCTTTGCACAATATTTTGTGTTGCTTCTTGTAGTATAGTTATGCTATCTCCAATTTTTAAGCGATATTGCAGCAGTGATTGGGCAGATACAGAACATGTACATAGTAAAGTAAATACTAAGATTTTATGAAAGCGATGGCCCATTTTTACTATTTTGATTTGGAGTACAAAGAAACTAAAAATTTTACTAAAAAATATTTTTAAAATAAGGTTTGTGTAATAAAAAAGTCTTTGTATATTTGCCCGCAGTTTTGAAGAAACCATCAAGACTTCGTTTAGATAGAATATTGAAGATTTTAAAGATACAAGACAATGAGTAAAAGAACGTTTCAACCATCAAAAAGAAAGAGAAGAAACAAGCACGGTTTTAGAGAAAGAATGGCTTCTGCCAATGGTAGAAAAGTCTTAGCGCGTAGACGTGCTAAGGGAAGAAAGAAACTGTCTGTATCTTCTGAATCAAGACATAAAAAATAATGATATCAATGTGTTGATATAATAGAAAGGTGTTACTTAATGGTAACGCCTTTTTTTATATCTCGTTTTTATAACTACTTTTGAAATATCTTAATATAATACAATGCCAAAAAATCCAAAGTTAAAATCTATTCTTATCATAGGGTCTGGACCAATTGTAATTGGGCAAGCCTGTGAATTCGATTATTCAGGAACTCAAGCCTTAAGATCGCTTCGCGAGGACGGAATAGAAACCGTACTAATAAATTCGAATCCAGCAACGATTATGACCGACCCTTCTATGGCCGATCACGTATACTTGTTGCCGTTAACTACAAAATCGATTGTAAAAATTCTTGAAGAGCATCCGCATATTGATGCTGTTTTACCTACTATGGGTGGGCAAACAGCACTTAATTTATGTATAGAAGCCGATGAAAAAGGAATTTGGAAAGATTTTGGTGTAGATATTATAGGTGTTAATATTGATGCCATCAATATTACAGAAGATAGAGAGCAATTTAGGGAGTTGATGCTTAAAATTGGTATTCCAATGGCACCTCAAGCAACAGCTACATCTTACCTAAAAGGTAAAGAAATTGCACAAGAATTTGGTTTCCCTTTAATTATTAGAGCATCTTACACCTTAGGTGGTGCTGGGGCATCTTTTGTATATAAAGAAGAAGATTTCGACGAATTATTAACCCGCGGATTAGAGATTTCTCCTATTCATGAGGTTATGATCGATAAAGCTTTAATTGGCTGGAAAGAATACGAGTTAGAATTACTTAGAGATGCAAATGATAATGTGGTTATTATTTGTTCTATAGAAAATATGGATCCTATCGGAATTCATACTGGTGATTCTATTACTGTAGCACCTGCAATGACACTTAGCGATAAAACATTCCAAAAAATGCGTGATATGGCTATCCATATGATGCGTAATATTGGAGATTTCGCAGGAGGTTGTAACGTGCAGTTTGCTGTTTCTCCAGACGAAAAAGAAGACATTATCGCTATCGAGATTAACCCTCGTGTATCGCGTTCTTCTGCATTAGCATCAAAAGCAACGGGGTATCCTATTGCAAAAATTGCGGCTAAATTGGCTATTGGTTATCATTTAGATGAATTAAACAATCAAATTACTAAATCAACTTCGGCATTATTCGAACCGACTTTAGATTATGTAATCGTGAAAATACCGCGTTGGAATTTTGATAAATTCGAAGGTTCAGATAGAACTTTAGGACTTCAAATGAAATCTGTTGGAGAAGTTATGGGAATTGGACGTTCGTTCCAAGAAGCACTTCACAAAGCAACGCAATCTCTTGAGATTAAACGTAACGGTTTAGGTGCCGACGGTAAAGAAAATAAAAACTACGAACAAATTATCGAGAAGTTAACACATGCTTCTTGGGATCGTGTATTTATTATCTACGATGCAATCGAGATGGGAATTCCGTTAAGTAGAATTCATGAAATCACAAAAATAGACATGTGGTTCTTAAAGCAATATGAAGAATTACATATGCTTAAAAACGAAATCTCGACGTTTAAAATCGATACCATTCAAAAAGATTTACTTTTAGAAGCGAAACAAAAAGGATATGGCGACAGACAAATAGCACACATGTTGGGCTGTTTAGAAAGTCAAGTATATAATAAACGTGAAGAACTTGGTGTAAATCGTGTGTACAAGTTAGTAGACACTTGTGCAGCCGAATTCGAAGCAAAAACTCCGTATTACTATTCTACTTTCGAAAGTGATATGGAAACTGCAGATGGTAATAGATATGCAGATAACGAAAGTGTTGTTACAGATAAAAAGAAAGTTATTGTTTTAGGTTCTGGTCCAAATCGTATCGGACAAGGAATCGAGTTCGATTACTGTTGTGTTCACGGTGTACTTGCCGCTGCAGAATGTGGTTATGAAACCATCATGATTAACTGTAATCCAGAAACTGTATCTACAGATTTCGATACAGCCGATAAATTATACTTCGAGCCTGTGTTCTGGGAGCATATTTACGACATTATTAAGCATGAAAAACCAGAAGGTGTAATTGTTCAGTTAGGTGGTCAAACGGCCTTAAAACTTGCTGAAAAATTAACCAAGTACGGTGTTAAGATATTAGGAACTAGTTTTGAAGCTTTAGATTTAGCCGAAGATCGCGGATTGTTCTCTAATATGTTAAAAGAAAATAATATTCCTTACCCTGAGTTCGATATTGCCACTACGGCAGACGAAGCGTCGGAGATTGCAGATCGTTTAGACTTTCCAATCTTAGTACGTCCATCTTACGTGCTTGGAGGACAAGGGATGAAAATTGTAATTAATAAAGAAGAACTTGAAAAACACGTTGTAGACTTATTAAGCACAATGCCAGGAAACCAGTTACTGTTAGACCACTATTTAGATGGTGCAATAGAAGCTGAAGCCGATGCGATTTGCGATGGCGAAAATGTTTATATCATCGGAATTATGGAACATATCGAACCTTGTGGAATCCACTCGGGAGATAGTAATGCGTTGCTACCACCTTTCACCTTAGGTGATTTGGTTATGGAGCAAATTAAAGACCATACTAAGAAAATTGCTTTAGCCTTAAATACAGTAGGTTTAATAAACATACAGTTTGCTGTAAAAGACGATTTAGTATACATTATTGAAGCGAATCCAAGAGCATCTCGTACGGTTCCATTTATAGCGAAAGCTTACGGAGAACCTTATGTAAACTACGCAACTAAAGTAATGTTAGGAGAGAAGAAGGTAACCGATTTTGACTTTAAGCCAGAATTAAACGGATATGCAATTAAGCAACCAGTATTCTCTTTCAATAAATTCCATAATGTAAATAAGAAACTAGGTCCAGAAATGAAAAGTACGGGAGAAAGTATCTTGTTTATAGATAACTTAAGAGACGATGAATTCTACAACATTTATTCACGTCGTAGAATGTACTTAAATAAATAAGACATCTATATATATATACTAAAAAAGGCTTCCAAATTTGGAAGCCTTTTTTGTATTCAATATAATCTTAAATCTAGATTGCACCTCCACTTTTAAGTACAAAATAAGACAGTGGTATAGTAATGGCTAAAATAATTAGAACTGCTCTGCTCCAATCACGTTTTTTATATTCAACAGCTTTTCCAAGAAATTTATTCCAGAAATATTCAGTTAAAATATAGCCACCAAGCACATTTGCTAAAATTGCAAATTGTGGGTTTATGTTTAAAGTTGAAATTAAAGTGACAGGCACAAATAAGTAAAAACAGCTAAATATAATTACTTGAATCATACCTTGTCTATGGCCTACTTTCTTTAAATTAGAAATCAGCAATATACTTCCAATAAGCGTCGAAAATAAAATAGAAATCACTAAAATTAATTTCTTAGAATATAATTCGGGTAAAGGTTCAGTTTTGGTATTAATAGCGGTAAACGTTTCTGTAGAACCAGGAATATCTAATACGATTTTTTCAGTAGCTATGCTTCCCGCGGCCAAAGTACTATGTGCTGCATTTATAGCCTCTGTATTTACATCTCTGCTTTTTAAAATATCTAATGCTGTTAATCGCGCTTCGTCCGTGTAAGTATCTTCATTAAAACTAATGGCTTCAAGTTCGTCATTAGTCATTTTGTTAAATCGGTTTACAAATATATTATCGGTCATTTTATTGTTTAAAGGATTGTGTGTAAGAACTGCAAATTGCTTGCCAAAATATATGGTTAGCAAGACATACACGAGATAATTTCTATAAAGATAATACTATTTTTTTTTAATAGATAACATAAGGGTAAAACCTAATCTGTTAAAGTTGTTGGGTGTTGCAGTATTTCAAAAATAAAAAATGTCTGAAAACTTTTAAGTCAATCAGACATTCTTTTTTGGGCGTTACCCAAGGGGTCGCGCTTTTCGTTATATCTTTTTTAGCCATGTATTAAAGCTAAAAAAGGATGCCACTGCAATCGCTAACGCAACGGTTATTGTTTAGCAGTAAGTTCAGCAATTTTACAAATAACTTCTGTGGCTTTTATCATGCTTTCTACAGGAACGTACTCGTAACGTCCATGAAAATTATGTCCGCCAGCAAAAATGTTAGGACATGGTAAACCCATATAACTAAGTTGAGAGCCATCAGTACCACCACGAATGGCTTTAATGTTTGGTGTAATGCCAATTTGTTTCATCGCTTCTTCAGCAATATCTACAATATGCATTACAGGTTCCACTTTTTCCTTCATATTAAAATATTGGTCCTTTATTTCAACAGAAACCACCTGACGACCATATTGCATATTTAACTCGTCGGTTAACTTTTGCATCATATCTTTACGTGCTTCAAAATGACTCTTATCGTGATCACGGATAATATATTTTAAAACAGTACTATCTACTTCACCATTAATATCGGTTAAGTGAAAAAAGCCTTCGTAACCTTCTGTATGTTCTGGAGTTTCTAAGCGTGGTAACGAATTAATAAACTCAGTAGCGATATACATAGAGTTTACCATTTTACCTTTAGCGTAACCAGGATGCACAATTTTACCTTCTACAGTAACTACAGCTCCGGCAGCATTAAAGTTTTCGTATTCCAATTCACCAATTTCACTTCCATCCATGGTGTAGGCCCATTCCGCACCAAATTTTTCAACATCGAATTTATGCGCACCGCGGCCAATTTCCTCATCTGGAGTAAAGCCAACACGTATTTTACCATGCTTAAGTTCTGGATGCTGTACAAGATATTCCATAGCCGTAACTATTTCTGTAATGCCTGCTTTATCATCGGCACCTAAAAGTGTTGTACCGTCTGTAGTAATTAAAGTTTGGCCTTTATATAAAAGTAAGTCTTCGAAATAATCTGGAGATAAAATAATGTTTTGGTCCTTGTTAAGAACAATATCTTTTCCGTCGTAATTCTCCACAAATTGTGGTTTTACATTGGCTCCAGTAAAATCTGGAGACGTATCGAAATGAGAAATAAAACCTATGGTTGGTACATCGTGTTCTACATTACTAGGTAAAGTAGCCATAATGTATGCGTTTTTATCTATGCTTACATCTTCTAATCCTATTGCTTTTAACTCTTCTGCAAGGGCATTGGCTAAGTCCCATTGCTTTGCTGTACTTGGCGTTGTATTACTTTCTGGATCCGATTCGGTGTCTACAGTTACGTAGCTTACAAAACGGTCTATAAGGTGTTGTCTATTTATCATAAGGGCTAAGATTTTAAACAAAAATACTATTATTAATTATTTATGCTTTTTGAATTGTAGGATTTTTTAATTAAAAGTATTTTTGCATAAATAAGTCCAAAATGTATAAGTTATTAATTCGTCCTTTATTTTTTAGTGCTGACCCTGAAAAAGTACATCACTTTACGTTTTCAATGGTGAGATTCCTTTCTAAAATCCCTTTAATTCCAAGTGTTTTTAGAGCATTATTTGTTGTTGAAGACCAAAAATTAGAACGTGAAGTGTTCGGATTAAAATTTAAAAACCCTGTCGGGTTAGCTGCTGGTTTCGATAAAAATGCAGTGCTATATAACGAATTGGCTAACTTCGGATTTGGTTTTATAGAAATAGGAACAGTAACTCCAATTCCTCAAGCCGGAAACCCTAAAAAACGTATTTTCAGACTTATTGAAGACCAAGGTTTAATAAATCGTATGGGGTTTAATAATGAAGGTGTCGAGACTGCCATTACGCAACTTAAAAAGAATAAAGGTAAAATTCTTATTGGAGGAAATATTGGAAAAAATACTCAAACCACTCCAGAACACTATACCGCAGATTATGTGACTTGTTTTAATGCATTACATCCATACGTAGATTATTTTGTGCTAAATGTAAGTTGTCCTAATGTTGGGAGTCATGCAAAATTAAACGATAAAGATTATCTTCTAGAATTAATTAGTACGGTTAAAACAGCAAATAAAACGTTTGCTAAAGAAAAGCCAATCTTACTTAAAATTGCTCCAGACTTAAACGATATTCAATTAGATGAAATTATAGATTTAGTTAATGAAACGAAGTTAGATGGTGTAATTGCATCAAATACGTCGGTAGACAGAAGCGGGTTAAAAGCACCACAAACAGCACTAGACGCAATAGGTAACGGTGGTTTAAGTGGGCAACCAGTTAAAGAAAAAAGCACAAAAGTAATTAAGTATTTAAGCGAGAAAAGCAATAAAGCCTTTCCAATTATTGGAGTAGGAGGTATACATTCTGCCGAAGATGCTTTAGAAAAACTAGATGCTGGCGCTACATTGGTGCAGATTTATACGGGCTTTATTTACGAAGGACCATCACTCATTAAAAAAATTAACAAAGCGATTCTAAAACGTAAATAACTTTTGCAACTCGATGTTTTAATCTCTTTTATATTAGCAACGGCAACTTTAGCAGTAGCTCCAGGGCCCGACATTGTGTATGTGTTAATGCAAAGTATAACAAACGGAAAATCGTTTGGAATTGCAACAGCCTTAGGATTAGTTACGGGCTGTTTGGTACATACAACTCTGGTGGCATTTGGTGTATCTGCTATTATTAAGGCATCCGATGCTCTCTTTTTTATAATCAAACTTTTTGGGGCTTTTTACTTACTGTATCTTGCTTATAATGTTTTTAAAAGTGATGCTAATGCTATTTTGAGTAAAGATAGTGTGCCGCAGAAATCGTGGTTACAATTGTTTAAACAAGGATTTATCATGAATGTTTTAAATCCGAAAGTATCTATATTCTTCTTAGCCTTTTTTCCTGGATTTTTGTTTAGTACTACGCTTAGTACCGTAAAACAATTTTACATTCTTGGATTTGTCTTTATGGCAGTGTCTTTTTTAGTGTTTTTAATTTTGGCTGTATTAGCGGGTACCATTTCAAAATATATTACGCAGCATAAAGGTGTTGGTCAATTCTTAAAATGGATGCAAATAATTGTATTTACGGGGATTGCAATTTTCATCTTGTTTTCAGAAAAATAATGGTATTTTTAAAGTCTAAATGCTAACAATCCATGTCTAAACAGGTAAAAGTAATAGAATGTCCGCGCGATGCTATGCAAGGCATTAAAACCTTTATTCCTACCGAACGTAAGGTGCAGTATATTCAGTCGCTTTTACGCGTTGGTTACGATACTATTGATTTTGGAAGTTTTGTATCGCCTAAAGCCATTCCGCAAATGGCCGATACGGCCGAAGTGTTAGCACGTTTAGATTTGTCTAAGACCACAAGTAAATTACTTGCAATAATTGCCAATACACGTGGCGCAGAAGATGCTTCTATGCATAAAGCGATAGATTATTTAGGCTTTCCGTTTTCTATTTCAGAAAACTTTCAAATGCGAAATACACATAAAACAATTGCTGAATCTGTAATTACACTTCAGGAGATTCTTAATATTGCAGATCAAAAAAACAAAGAAGTTGTGGTTTACATTTCTATGGGATTCGGGAATCCTTATGGAGACCCATGGAGTGTAGATGTGGTTGCCGATTGGACCGAGCGATTAAGTAACATGGGCGTTAAAATCTTGTCTTTAAGCGACACGGTGGGTACTTCGGGACCAGAGACGATAGATTATTTGTTTTCTAATTTAATTCCGAAATATCCTAATATCGAATTCGGTGCTCATTTACATACCACAGCAGAGTCCTGGTTCGAAAAAGTAGATGCTGCCTATAAAGCAGGTTGCAAACGTTTTGATGGCGCCATTCAAGGCTTTGGAGGCTGCCCAATGGCAAAAGACGAACTTGTAGGAAATATGCCTACCGAAAAGTTATTATCTTATTTTACAGTAAAAAAAGAAAATCAGTTAAATGCATTGAGTTTTGAAAGTGCGTATAATGAGGCGATTAAGATTTTTAAAAACTACCATTAGTGTTTTCTTAACCTTTTAACAGTTCGAGGTTAAACTTTTTTAAGTTAGTTAGGTCTAAGTTCTAAACTAACTTATTCCACTCCACATTGAAAAAAATAATCCTATTATTATTGTTATGCTTTTCAAGCACTCTATTTGCTCAGAAATTCACTTTAGAAGGCGTTGTTAAAGATGCAAGTTCAACGGTTTTAGAAGGTGCTACAGTTTATCTTCAAAGCATTAAAGACAGTATTCCCATGTCTTATGGTATTACTAACAAAAATGGTGAATTTTCTATTCAGGTAAATGCAGAAAATGAGGCAAAAGCTATTTTCAATATTGCTTATATGGGGTATAAACCCCTATACACAAGATATAAATGTGCCCGACGGAAAGGAATTAAATATGGGGCGATTGTTATAGAGGTGCAAGTTGAGGAATTAAATGTGGTGTCTATAATAGCTCAAGCTCCACCTATATTAATTAAGAAAGATACAATTGAATATAATGCCGATAGTTTTAAAACCTTACCCAATGATAAAGCTGAAGATCTCTTAAAAAAATTACCCGGTATTGAAATCGATACAGATGGAAATATTACCATGAATGGTATAGAAGTAGAGGCTATTAATGTAGATGGGATGGCATTTTTTGGTGAGAAAAATGGAGAAATTGCATTAAAAAACTTGCCAAGCAACGTAATTAGTAAAGTTCAAGTTACAGATTATAAAACCAACAATCAGAAATTTACGGGTGAAGAATCCGATTCAGGAACTAAAGAAATAAATCTAACCATTAAAAAAGGAAAAAACAGAGCCACTTTTGGTGATGTTAAAGTGGGATATGGTACCGATGAAAAATATCAAGCAAATGCCAATATTTTTAAATTGATAGATGGGAAACAATTAGGGTTAATTGGAGGAACCAATAACATTAACATGACAAGAGGATTTAATTCTTTGCCAGATACAGATACAAGTAATGGGTATATAGAATCCGATTTTGTTGGTGCCAATTACACAAAAGGAAAATGGAATGAAACACGGGTAAATGGAAATTATAGATATAGTGCGCAGAATAATGATGTTGAACAAATAACGCATACAGAGAACTTTCTACCAGACTTTAATTATACTACAGATTCTAAAAGTAAGAGTTTTAGCGATTCCGACAGTCATAAAGCTGGAGGCGATTTAAAATTTATTATTCCACCTAAAAACAAACTATCTAATAATAAAGTTCAAATTTCTAATGAAATAGATGTTAATGTAGGGAGTTCGGAGTCTGGATCTTTAACCGAAAAAAAATCGGAGTACACAAATGGCGATTTAGTTAGTGATTATTATTCCGAAAACCAATCTGTTTCAGATAACTATAGTATTAATAACGAATTTAGTGTAACGACAATAACAGGGAAAAGAGATTTTTTAAATATGTCGTTAGATACAGATTTTAGCAAAGGAAATTCTGAGAGCAAAAGTTATTCAGAAAATTATATTGAAAGACTAAACAGTACAGACATTCAAGATCAAATTAATAATAGAGATAGCTATAGCAGCAATATTAGCTTTAATGCCTTATGGAATAAAGAGTTGTTTACAAACTTCAGAATTATGCCTCGCTATTCTGCTCGTATAAATTCGCAAAAAAATGAAAATTATATTTATGATTTTGATGAAAATACAGACGAATATGATGATTTTAATGAAATTCAAAGTTCAGATAGTAGATATGCTACAACCACACTTAGGCCTGCTTTAAGATTGCGTTACGAGTATAAAGATTTCCGTTTCGAGTTAGAAGGAGGTTACACCAATACCTTTAGAAATTATAAAGATAAATTGGTTGAAGCTCGGGATTTTAGAACAGATTTTGAGTACGCTACCTATTCGGGAAGAATACGATATCGCGATAAAAATGGTTACAAGAATATTAATTTAAATTATAATCAGAATGTAAATTTACCTTCAGTAAATCAATTGCAACCTGTTATAGATGAAAGTAATATTACACATGTTGTTATTGGGAACCCTTTTTTAGAGCCGGAGGTAACACATAATATTAGCTTTCAATATCAAAACAATTTAGCGTTTAATAATATTAATGTTACGGGAAGTCTTAGAGCCGAATTTGTTGACGATAAAATTATCAGCTCAACAATTACAAACGAAGATTTAATTAAATATACAACTTACGATAATATTAATGGCAATTACTCGTATTCTGGAAATGCGGCGGTTACAAAATCATTTTATAATCAAAAGACAAATATGAATATAAATGGCCGTATTAATGGGTCATTTAAGAATGCCTTGTCTATACAAAACGGAATTGAGTTTACGGGTGAAACAACAAACATAAGACCGTCGGTGTCCTTTAAATATTCATACGATGATAAATTAGATTTAAGTGCCTCATACAGTTATTCTTCAACTAAGGTTATTTATGATACCGATGCATTTAATGATAACAAATATTTTGTTCAGAATGTAGATTTTGAAGCCTCGATATTTTTTCTGAAAAATGTGTTTTTATCCAATAAAGTGTCTTACCGTTATAATAGCCGTGTAGGTGATGAGTTTGATGGTGATGCTGTGTTTTGGAATGCTGGGTTAGGTGTCGAATTATGGGACAATAAAGCAACGTTAACTCTAGTGGGTTACGATATGCTTGGTAAAAATAATGGGTATAGACGTACGGTAACAGAAACCTATATTCAAGATACAGAAAGCAATATATTAGAACAATATTTCATGTTAAACTTCACGTATAAATTCGGGAGTTTCGCAGGACAACGAATGAATGTCCAAGGCAATTCTGGCAGACGTGGTGGTTATCGCGGTGGCGGAGGTGGAAGACGATAGAAGATTAATAGCAATCGAGAACATCAATTTCAGGTAGTGGTATAAACTATGAGATATTGATGTTTTTTTTATGTTTAATAATGAGTTACTCTTAAAATGAAACAGAGGGCTAAAGCCGAATAATAATTAAAAGTAATAGATTTAACCAATTTAAGCTCAAAACGGATTGATTTCTTTAGTTAGTACTATAATTCATTATAAAAAATGGAATTAATGTCCGTTTTACTTACCTATACTAAAAAATATTTAGAGATTTGTAAGTAACTTTTTTTAATACCATGGTTTAGACCACTTTATTTTCTACAGATTTTAGGTATTCCATTCGTTTAAAAAAAATAATATTAAAAAGTAATCAAACCTTTATGTTTAATTTAAACACATACATACGGAAAACAGCAAATCCTGCGCCATTAGTGGTATTTAGAGTTTGTTTTGGTTTTCTAATGGCTGTGAGTTTAATTATATTTTGGCAAAAGGGATGGATTGAATCTTTATATCTAGAACCCAAGTTTCATTTTACATTTTATGCTTTTAGTTGGGTTAAACCATTAGGTGTGTATACGTATGCATTGTTTGCTATTTGCGCGCTATCATCTGTTTTTGTTGCGTTAGGGTTTAAGTATCGTATTGCAATGGTTACATTTTTTTTGAGTTTCGCATATATTCAATTTATGGATAAAACGGTGTATCAATCATCGTCTTATTTTATTATGATACTTAGTTTCTTAATGATTTTTCTTCCTGCAAATGCTGCATTTTCAATCGATTCTTTGCGCTCTAAACGCTCATACCGAACAGTTCCAAAATGGTGTTTAGACAGTGTTAAGTTTATCTTTTTTATCGTGTTCTTTTATTCTGGTTTAGCAAAATTAAATTCCGATTGGTTGTTTCGTGCTATGCCTTTAGAGTTGTGGTTAACTTCTAGTAAGAATATTCCATTTATTGGAGCGTCTGTGTTACAGTCGTCTTGGTTTCATTATACTGTAAGCTGGAGTTTTATGATTTTTGAGTTAGCGCTTCCTTTTTTATTATTATATAAACGCACACAACTTATAGCTTTTATTTTATTAATAGGAAATCAGTTGTTTTCTCAAGCCATGTTTCCATTAGGCATGTTTCCGTTAATTCTTGTTTTTAGTGCGCCTATTTTTTTCTCATCAGAATGGCATCAAAAAGCATTACTGATTTTAAGAGCATTATTATCGCCTTTCCAGAATGTGTTTCATATGTCTTCTGCTTTAAAAATGACAAAAGATTTTCATTACGTAACACCTTTGCCTTTTTTAGTTGTTAGCTTGTTTTTTGTTTTTCAATTGCTATTCCCGTTACGATATATGTTATATGAAGGCGAATTGTTTTGGACAGGCGAAGGGTATTTGTTTTCATGGCGTACCTCGCTAATCGAGAAATCTGGAACAATTAGTTTTAAAGTGGTTAACCCAGAAAATAAAGAGGTATGTTATGTCGATAATTCAGAATTTCTAACCGAAAGACAGGAACAGCAAATGAGTTTTCAACCAGACTTTATTTTGGAATACGCTCATTATTTAGCAGAACACTATAAATCAGAAGGTTATAAATATGTCGCTATTTATGCAGATAGTTTTGTAACTTTAAATGGTAGACCAAGCAAAAGGTTTATAAATCCGGAAGTGAATTTAGTACAAGAAGAGGAGTCTTTTAGTCATAAAAAGTGGATTCTGCCATTTCATGATAAAATAAGTGGACTGTAGGGAATTGGAGTTCTACCTGCTTAAAATTTATAAAATACAATAGAAATGGTATAGAAAGTGTAATGATTTGCCAATATCATTTCGAGAATATAAAATGTATTAGAGGTTTATAAAAAAAATCATATTTAATTTTTCGTATAATATAAGGGCTCTGAAAAAAATAGGTCGTAGCAATTCAATAGTTACTAATTAAAAACCATATATTTGCACGCAATTATATCTTAATTGCAACATGACAGCACACGAAAACAAAATTCTAGGAGAAGGACTAACCTACGACGACGTTTTATTAGTTCCAGCATTTTCAGAAATTTTACCAAGAGAGGTAAGCATTCAAACAAAATTCACGAGAAACATTACGATTAACGTACCTATAATTTCTGCAGCCATGGATACGGTTACAGAAAGCGCTATGGCTATTGCTATGGCTAGAGAAGGTGGTATTGGTGTGTTGCATAAAAACATGACCATTACGCAGCAAGCTCAAGAAGTGCGTAAAGTAAAACGTGCAGAAAGTGGAATGATTATCGATCCTGTAACGTTGCCGTTAACCGCGAAAGTGATTGATGCAAAAAACAGCATGAAAGAGCATGGTATTGGAGGTATTCCAATTGTAGATGAAGACGGTAAATTAAAAGGTATTGTTACCAACAGAGATTTACGTTTCGAGCATAAAAACAATCGTCCGATTGTAGAAATAATGACTTCTAAAAATCTAGTCACTGCTGCTGAAGGTACCTCTTTAAAAGATGCTGAGGTTATTTTACAAGAAAATAAAATTGAAAAACTTCCTGTAGTTGATACTGATTATAACTTAATTGGGTTAATTACTTTTAGAGATATTACAAAATTAACGCAGAAACCAAATGCAAACAAAGATGTTTACGGACGTTTACGTGTTGCTGCTGCTATTGGTGTAACAGGAGATGCTGTAGATCGTGCAGAAGCTTTATTTAATGCAGGTGTAGATGCAATTATTATAGATACAGCCCACGGACATACTAAAGGTGTGGTGAATGTATTAAAAGATGTAAAAAAGAAATTTCCAAGTTTAGATGTTGTTGTAGGAAATATTGCTACAGGTGCTGCTGCTAAATATTTAGTAGAAGCTGGAGCAGATGCAGTAAAAGTAGGAATTGGTCCTGGATCTATTTGTACTACTCGTGTTGTTGCAGGTGTCGGGTTTCCTCAATTTTCTGCGGTATTAGAAGTTGCAGCGGCCATTAAAGGTTCTGGTGTACCTGTAATTGCAGATGGAGGTATTCGTTATACTGGAGATATTCCTAAAGCTATTGCAGCCGGGGCAGATACGGTAATGTTAGGATCTTTATTAGCAGGGACAAAAGAGTCTCCCGGAGAAACTATTATTTTTGAAGGAAGAAAGTTTAAATCTTACCGAGGAATGGGTTCTGTAGAAGCTATGAAAGAAGGTAGTAAAGACCGTTATTTCCAAGATGTAGAAGACGATATTAAAAAATTAGTACCAGAAGGTATTGTTGGTCGTGTAGATTATAAAGGTGAATTGTTTGAAAGTATTCATCAGTTTGTTGGAGGTTTACGTGCAGGTATGGGATACTGTGGATCTAAAGATATTGAGACGTTAAAAGAAACTGGACGTTTTGTGAAAATTACAGCTAGTGGAATTAACGAAAGTCATCCTCACGATGTAACCATTACTAAAGAGTCTCCAAATTACTCAAGATAATAAATAATAGAAAGTAAATTAGCTTTCTCTATTATACTAAATAACTCCAATTAAAACTTATTACTGTTTTAATTGGAGTTTTTTTATGTCTAATAATTTATTACGTATAGGTCGTTCTCATCTATAAAGACCTAATTGATTCAAGCACGCTTTGTAAGGTGTAAATTTACTGCTATTAAATTCTCAAACGAAATATCAATTGAGGGATTTAAAATAGTGTAAAAAAGCGGTATTAGCCTTTAGAGAGTATTGCGGCTATAAGTTTAGTACTAGGAAATGTTCTAGAATAATTTTTACAAAAACAGTAATTGGAATAGCCATAATTAAACCCGGAATACCCCAAATAAAGCCCCATAGCATTAACATAACTAATACGGTAATAATGTTTATTGAGAAAGATTTTCCCATGAATACAGGCTCTAGTATGGTTCCAAACATAACCTGAACTCCAGTAATACTCATAATAAAAAATACTAAAGTACTCGTGGCTTCTATTTCTACAAATGCGAAAATAGAAAGCAATATTACTGTTACAAAAGAACCCACCATTTGTATAAAGTTGATGATAAATGCAAATAATCCCCAGAATATAGGAAAACTAACATCGAAAGCATAGCAGGCTAATCCTGTAAAAATTCCTGTCATTAAACTCACGAAGACTTTTACTTTTATAAATTTTATAAGATCTTTTTCAATCTTCATAAAAGTCTTTACCGAAGTATGTTTTTGTTTTAAAATCGTACGATTTAATAAGTTGTGTACGTTTATAGATTCGGCTAACCAAAGTACTACAAAAAAAGCAGTCATTAACATCATGGTTATTGTAGAACGCAAGAAATTTAAAGTAGGACCAAAATTATTAACTAAGGTATCTTTATCAAATAACTGTTTAGAAATACTAATGTTATCCTTTAATAAGTCGGTTCCAAAAAATGCCTCCAAACTCGAAATTAAAAGCTTAATTTTTTCTTCAGCTTTAAATATAAAGGCATCACTAGTTGATAAAATTTCTTTACTAGATAAATGGACTAAATGACCTAGGAGTTTAAAGAACACTAAGATAATTAATACAATAACTATTATGCTTACAGCTTTAGGTAAATTGCGTTTCGTTAACCATCTCATTATTGGTAAAAAAAGCAATGCTATAAACATTGAAAAAATTAATGGCACAAATATAAAAGATAGCACCTTTAGTAAATAAAAAACTAAAGGAATTACTATAATAAGTAAGAGAAAATTTGTTGTTCGTCTATCGTTTAACATAGCATAAAATCACTTAAAATATCGATATGCAAATGTAGTTTAAAACCTTATAGTTTATGAGTGATAATATAATAAATTTAAACATAAATTTTTATGATTCTGATAGGTAAACTTGCCCGCGATGTGGTTTTAATGCATCTCTTACGGGTTTCATGTCCGACTCGTTTACTACTAAAAATGCTATAGCGTGCATTTCTGTCAATTCGGTAATTCCTGTTATGGTAATATCTAAGTTTTCTATGGCTATATATTCCTTTAAATGAATTTCATGATGTTTTGCTGTTTGCAATGCATTTGGCCCACGAAAATCCCAAATTAATTTTAATTGTCGCATGTGTTAAAGTTTTCGCAAAAGTACAAATTCCTTGTTCAGGTCGTGCTTTCTCGAACTATATTGGTTGTTGTTTTTTAAGTCAGTTTTTAAAGTACTGTCTAGTAGAACTCTGAATGGTTTTGTAATTGAAGCTAAAGCCATTTCATTTATTAAAACAGGGATTTAATATATTTAAAACGTAAACTACAAATTGAAATACTAAAGTTATCTTAACTCCGTTTGTTAAAGCAACTTGTATTATAGCTTTATATTGCTATTTTTGCTCACATTAAATTAATAATAATGAAATTGAAATCCGTTTTGTTGTTGCTATTACTTACTGTTTCTTTTATTAGCACAGCACAGATAGCAGCAGACGATATACTTTTTTCTGTAGATGATACGCCAGTATATGCATCAGAATTTGTAAGAGTTTATAATAAAAATTTAGACTTAGTAAAAGACGAATCTCAGAAGGATGTAGATGCTTATCTGCAATTATTCATCAATTATAAATTAAAGTTAGCCGAAGCAAAAGCCTTAAAGCTAGACCAAAAAACTTCTTACCAAAAGGAACTTAAATCCTATAGAAATCAACTAGCACAAAATTATTTAACCGATAATACCGTGACCGATGAGTTGGTTGAAGAAGCCTATACACGATTAAAAACAGATGTAAAAGCTCGACATATTTTAGTGAAGATAGATGCCAATGCTAGTCCTAGCGATACGCTTGCGGCTTACATGAAAATCGTTAAATTAAGAAAACGTTTAATTGATGAAGGTTTCGAAAAAGTAAGCAAAGATGTACATGACGGGAAAGAACTTTTCGTTGAAGATTTAGGATATTTCTCTGCTTTTAGAATGGTTTATAGTTTTGAAAACGCAGCGTACAACACACAAGTAGGTGACGTGTCTCAGCCGTTTAGAACACGATTTGGTTATCATGTTGTACAAGTTCTCGATAAACGTCCCGCTAGAGGAACTGTAAAAGTGGCTCATATAATGGTTGATAAAAATAAACCTGGCGATACCATTTCTAATCCAGAAGCTAGAATTAACGATATTTATAAAAAATTAAATCAAGGTGAAAGTTTTGAGAGTTTGGCGAAACAATTTTCAGAAGATAAAAGTTCTTCCGATCGAGGTGGCGAATTGGCGCCGTTCTCTATGGGGCAATTATCATCTAACGAATTTGAAGAAGCTGCATTTAATTTAGTTGTTGTAGGTGAGGTTTCAGAACCTTTTAAAACAGATTTTGGATGGCATATTGTTAAATTATTAGACAAGAAACCTGTACCACCCTTCGAAGAAATAAAAGCAGAACTAGAAGATAAAGTAAAACAAGATACAAGGTCTGAACGAATTAACGAAACTCGTATTCAGGATTTAAAAGACAAATATAAGGTAACAGAAAAGCAAGATGCATTACCATATTTCGTTAAAATTTTAAACAAAAAGTACTACACTAACACTTGGGAGTTGCCTTCTAATTTTACAGGAGATAAAGAACTTTTAAAATTAGGAACGAAATCTATTATGTATCGTGATTTCGGAACATTTTTAAAAGACCGCCAAATGTTATTTTCAGACAAAGTCCCATATTCTACTATTGTAGATATTAATTATAAAGCGTTTTTAGACCAAGAATTAAAAATCTACCAAGAAGCAAATTTAGAAAATGAATATCCTGAGTTTGCAGATATTGTTGGCGAGTATAGAGATGGTTTATTATTGTTTGATTTAATGGAAACTGAAATTTGGAATGCAGGGATTTCTGATACCATAGCAGTAAAAGCGTATTACAATTCGCATAAAGAAGATTACATTTGGAATAGCCGAATTGATGCTGTTGTTGCGGCTTCTGTAGAAAAGAAGGTTGTAAAAAAAGTAGCGAAACTGTTAAAAAAGAATGTACCTTTAGAAGACATTAAAGCAAAGTATAATGTTAACGACGAAATTCACGTTATTTTTACTTCAGGAATTTTAGAAAAGAACCATCAGAGTCTTCCTGAATCTTTTGAATTTAAAACAGGAATTTCAGATATATACGAGTTTAATGATGGTTATATTGTTGCTAAAGTAAATACAGTGCTTCCACAATCTCCCAAATCTTACGAAGAAGCAAAAGGCAATGTAATTAGTGATTTTCAAGCAAACAAAGAAGATCTTTGGATGCAAGAATTACATGCTAAATATACTGTTACTGTTAACGAAAGTGTGTTAACCGAAGTAAGAAACGAAATTAATAATCAATAGTTGAAAGTAAGAATTATAATAGTATTTGCCTTATTAAGTTTGTCTTCGTGCCAACTTTTTAAAACCGAAGATACGCGCATTCCAATCGCTCGCGTTAACGATTCGTACCTATACCAGGAAGATATCGAAACGTTAATAGACGAGGGGACTTCTGTGGAAGATAGTACGCTTTTAGTTCAGAATTTTATAACACGTTGGGCAACACAAGAACTATTGGTAGATGGTGCGAAAAGGAATTTAAACGAAGATAAACTTGAAGATTTTCAACGCTTAGTAAATCAATACAAAAGAGATTTATATTCTAAAGCCTATTTAGAAGCGTTGGTAAGACGTAGTGTAGATACTTCGGTTTCTATACAAGAGGCAGAGCGCTACTATAAAACTAATATTGAAGCCTTTAAGTTAAATGAAGATTTAATTAAATTTCGCTACATTAATATAGATGAAAACCGATTAGACTTTAAAAATATTCAGTCTAAGTTTAAACGATATAATTCCGTTGATAAAAGAGAATTAGATTCTGTTTCCATACAATTTAAATCGTATGCTTTAAACGATTCTATTTGGATTAAAGTAAGTCAGGTTTTAAGCAAGATTCCTGTGGTTTCTGCCGAAAATAAAGAGCAACTGTTAAAAAAATCTAATTTTATACAACTCAAAGATTCATTAGGAGTATATTTGATGCATGTTAACGACGTTTTATTGCGTGGTAGCACGGCACCACTGGAGTACGTAAAGCCTACGATTGACCAAATCGTGATAAACAAAAGAAAATTAGAACTCATTAGAGATTTAGAAAAAGACATTACAAAAGATGCAATTAAGAACAAACAATTTGAAATCTATAATTAACCTTAAACAGGCTTTATTTTTAAGCTTTATCCTTTGTGTAAATGGTATGTTTGCACAAGAAATTATTCCAGACGAAGTTGCCGATACAAAACCAGAAGCAGTGGTTCAGCCAAAAAAAGTTGGAAAATTAGGAGTTTCTCCTGGAGCTAAAAAAATTGATGGTGTTGCAGCAGTAATCGGAGAATATATTGTTCTGGAATCTGATGTAGATAATACCATCTTACAATTAAAAGCTCAAGGTGTAAATACAGACGATTTTACAGACTGTGAATTGTTTGGAAAACTTCTTGAAGATAAATTGTACTCTCATCAAGCAATTCAAGATAGTATTATTGTTTCTGATATTGAAATTCATTCATTTGTTGAGCAACAAGTTCAACGCTTTTTACAACAAACCAATGGGTCTATGGATGCCTTATTAAAATTATATAATAAGGAAGACGAAAAAAGTTTTAGAGACGAAATGTTTGAAATAAACAAGAGTCAGAAACTAGCTCAATTAATGCAAGAGAAAATTGTTGAAGAAGTAGAAATTACACCAGAAGAAGTTCGTGAATTTTTCAATAAAATTCCTGAAGACGAACGTCCAACATTTGGTACAGAATTACGCGTTGCACAAATTGTTGTAGAGCCAGAAGTTACTGAAGAAGAAAAGCAAAAAGTAATAGATCGTTTAAAAGAAATGAAAGCCGATGTTATAGAAAACGGCGCGAGTTTTAGATCTAAAGTTGTGTTGTATACAGACGATGCTGCTTCTAGAGGTAATGGTGGTTTATACACATTAAACCGTAAGCAACCAAAAATGGTAAAAGAGTTTAGACAAGTTGCTTTTTCTTTAGAAGAGGGTGAAATTTCAGAGCCTTTTGCTACAGAGTACGGGTATCATATTATTTATCTAGAAAAAATTAGAGGTCAAGAATATGATGTTCGTCACGTATTGTTGATGCCTAAAGTATCTGATGAAGAAATAAAAAAGGCTAAAGAGAAAATTGATAAAGTAAGACAAGAACTAGTAGACGAAGAAATTACTTTCGAAGAAGCGGCTAAAAAATATAGTGACGAGAAAGAAACTAAATTTGATGGCGGACAATTGATTAATCCAGCGACTCAAGATTATAATTTTGAATTAACAAAAATGGATCCAGAATTATACGCACAAATTCAGAGTTTAAAAGACAACGAAATTAGCTTGGTTTTAAAAGACGAAGATCGTACTGGACGTATTAAATTTAAAGTGCTTACTGTTACAGATCGTGTAGATGAGCACGTTGCAAACTATGCTCAAGATTATCTTAAAATTAAAGAATTAGCTTTAGATGAAAAACGTTTAAACGCTATCGAAAAATGGCAAGAAGAAACTATTGGAGATACTTATATTAAAATAAGTGGTGATTATAGAGATTGTGATTTTGCTAGTAACTGGTTAAAAAAATAAGGGATGTCAGACGTTGCTGCTGTAGAACAATTTGTTAAGAAATTTGCTGCTTTAAAATCCGAAATATCTAAGGTTATAATTGGCCAAGATCAAGTGGTCGAGCAAATATTGATTTCAATTTTTTCTGGAGGTCACGCCTTACTAATAGGTGTGCCTGGTTTAGCAAAAACGTTAATGGTAAATACCATTTCTCAAGCATTAGGTCTAGATTTTAAACGAATACAGTTTACACCAGATTTAATGCCCAGCGATATTTTAGGAAGCGAAATTCTAGACGAAAGCAGAAATTTTAAATTCATTAAAGGCCCTATTTTTTCGAACATTGTATTAGCCGACGAAATAAATAGAACACCTCCAAAAACACAGGCAGCCTTATTAGAGGCCATGCAGGAACGTTCTGTAACAGTTGCAGGACAGCATTATAAATTAAGTTTGCCTTATTTTGTGTTAGCTACACAAAACCCTATTGAGCAGGAAGGAACCTATCCGTTACCAGAAGCACAATTAGACCGTTTTATGTTTGCTATTCATTTAGGTTATCCATCATTTCAAGAAGAAGTAGATGTGGTTAAAGCTACAACTACAGATCAATCTATTACAGTCAATCCATTATTTAATGCCAGTGAAATTGTCGATTTTCAGAAACTAATTCGCCGTGTTCCTGTTGCAGATAATGTGATTGAGTATGCTGTACGTATGGTTGGAAAAACCAGACCAGATGCCGAATCTGTGACAGATTTAGTTAAAAATTATCTCGATTGGGGCGCAGGACCAAGAGCATCTCAAAATCTTATTCTCGCTGCAAAAACACATGCGGTAATTCGAGGTAAGTTTTCTCCAGATATTGAAGATGTTCAAGCCGTTGCTTTAGGTGTTTTAAGACATCGCATTATTAAGAACTATAAAGCAGAAGCAGAAGGTGTATCAGAATCAGATATTATTAAAAGTTTATTTTAAATAGGCTACCGTATTTTCTTATCAGTTATCATATTTCACACATTTTAAAAGCCTTTTTATTACTACCTGAATTTAATTCTAACGTCATAAAATTTTAATTCAATTGTATCGATATAAATCGTTTTAAAATTTCAACTTCTAAAATGTATTATTCTATTTAGAGATAATTGCATTTTCTTGGCTTTTATTCTCGATTTCATGTTTATTTTATGGTATTATTGATAAAATATCAATGAATTAGTGAGTATTTTTAATATAAATCAATGAGGTATGAGTGTTTTTTCGTTAAAGAATATTCAGTAAATGTTTTAATATGTTATGATAATCTCAGCGATATTAAAAAATTATGATAGTATAATAATTTAGTATAGTACAGCATTGTATTACAAGGTTTCTTTTAAGTAATTTGTCCTAAATTTTGTATTTTGCGGAGCTGAAAAACAAATTGGTGAACCAGTTACTTATTTAATATTTGCATTTAACACTGAAAAAGAATTCTAAGTATATATGAACACATATAACGATTACATCAAAGAAATTGAAGAGCGTAAGGCGCAAGGACTTCATCCTAAACCAATTGATGGCGCTGAATTATTAAGCGAAATCATTGCGCAAATTAAAGATTTAGATAATGAGTATAGAGAAGATTCTCTTAACTTTTTTATCTACAATGTTTTACCGGGTACAACAAGTGCCGCTGGTGTTAAAGCAAAGTTTTTAAAAGAAATTATTTTAGGAGAAACAGCAGTTAAGGAAATTACACCTGCTTTTGCATTAGAGCAATTATCGCACATGAAGGGTGGACCTTCTATTGAAGTGTTGTTAGATTTAGCTTTAGGTTCAGATGAAGCTATCGCAAAAGATGCAGCAGCTGTTTTAAAAACGCAAGTATTCCTTTACGAAGCAGATACAGCACGTATTGAAAAAGCATATAATGAAGGAAGCGCAATTGCGAAAGATTTATTAGAAAGCTACGCGAAAGCAGAGTTTTTTACTAAGCTTCCAGAAATAGACGAAAAAATAGACGTGGTAACATTTATCGCAGGAGTTGGTGATATCTCAACAGATTTATTATCTCCAGGTGGTGATGCACACTCGCGTTCAGATAGAGAATTACACGGTCAGTGTTTATTCGAACACAATAAAGAACAACAAGCTGAATTAAAAGCCTTACAAGCACAACATCCAGATAAACGTGTGATGTTAATTGCCGAAAAAGGAACAATGGGTGTTGGATCTTCTAGAATGTCAGGTGTTAACAACGTGGCGTTATGGACTGGTATTAAAGCTAGCCCGTATGTACCATTTATCAATATAGCACCAGTAATTGCTGGAACAAACGGAATTTCACCAATTTTCTTAACTACAGTTGGTGTTACAGGAGGTATTGGTTTAGATCTTAAAAACTGGGTGCAACAAAAAGATGCAGACGGAAACACGATCCGTGACGAAGAAGGAGAACCTATCTTAAAAGAAGAGTACTCTGTTGCAACAGGAACGGTACTTACTATTAATACAAAAGAGAAAAAATTATATAACGGCGATACCGTTTTAAAAGATATTTCTGCAGCATTTACACCACAAAAAATGGAGTTTATGAAAGCAGGTGGATCTTACGCTGTGGTATTCGGTAAGAAATTACAAACCATTGCTTCTAAAATATTAGGTATAGATATTGTACCAGTATATGCAACATCAAAAGAAATTTCTATAGAAGGACAAGGGCTTACAGCTGTTGAGAAAATATTCAACAAAAATGCAGTAGGAACAACGCCAGGGAAAGTATTACATGCAGGTTCAGACGTTCGTGTAGAAGTTAATATTGTAGGGTCTCAAGATACTACAGGATTAATGACTTCTCAAGAATTAGAGATGATGGCTGCTACAGTAATTTCTCCAATTGTAGATGGAGCTTACCAATCAGGATGTCATACAGCATCTGTATGGGATAATAAATCTAAAGCGAACATACCAAGATTAATGAGCTTTATGAACGACTTTGGTTTAATTACTGGTCGTGATCCTAAAGGGAAATATTTCCCAATGACAGATGTTATTCATAAAGTACTTAACGATATTACAGTAGGGGATTGGGACATCATTATTGGTGGAGATTCTCATACACGTATGTCTAAAGGTGTGGCTTTCGGAGCAGATTCAGGAACGGTGGCTTTAGCATTAGCTACAGGTGAGGCTTCTATGCCAATTCCACAGTCGGTTAAAGTAACCTTTAAAGGTGAAATGAAATCGTATATGGATTTCCGTGATGTGGTACACGCAACGCAACAACAAATGTTGAAGCAATTTGGTGGTGAAAACGTATTCCAAGGACGAATCATCGAGGTTCATATTGGAACATTAACTGCCGATCAAGCTTTTACATTTACAGATTGGACTGCAGAAATGAAAGCTAAGGCGTCTATCTGTATTTCTGAAGACGATACTTTAATCGAATCTTTAGAGATAGCAAAAGGTCGTATCCAAATCATGATTGATAAAGGAATGGACAACGCAAAACAAGTACTTAAAGGGCTTGTTGAAAAAGCAGAAACTAGAATCACTGAGCTTAAAACTGGAATTAAACCAGCGTTAAGACCAGATGCTAATGCAAAATATGAAGCAGAAGTTGTAATTGATTTAGATCAAATCGTTGAACCAATGATCGCTGATCCAGATGTAAATAACGACGATGTTTCTAAACGTTATACTCACGATGTTATTAGACCATTATCTTTCTACGGCGGAACTAAGCAGGTAGATTTAGGATTCGTTGGATCTTGTATGGTACATAAAGGTGATATGAAAATATTAGCTCAGATGTTAAAAAACATTGAGAAGCAAAAAGGAAAAGTAGAGTTTAAAGCACCTCTAGTAGTGGCGCCTCCAACTTACAATATTGTAGACGAGTTAAAAGCAGAAGGAGACTGGGAAGTATTACAAAAATATTCTGGTTTCGAATTCGATGATAATGATCCAAAAGCAGTAGCGCGTACAGGATACGAAAACATGCTATATTTAGAGCGTCCAGGGTGTAACCTTTGTATGGGTAACCAAGAAAAGGCAGAACCAGGCGATACAGTAATGGCAACATCTACGCGTTTATTCCAAGGACGTGTGGTTAAGGATTCTGGAGAGAAAAAAGGAGAGTCTTTATTATCTTCAACTCCAGTAGTTGTATTATCTACAATTTTAGGTAGAACACCTAATTTAGCAGAATACCAAGAAGCTGTAGAAGGTATCAATTTAACGAAGTTTAAACCTTCAAGTAAGTTATTGTCTGTATAATTTACAGCATACACTAATTATATATTAAAAGCCTGAATCTAAGATTCAGGCTTTTTTTGTGTTTCATTTTAAATGTTTTCATTTAAAAGAGTGTCGTTTCAATTTAAGTGTATTTTTATCAAAAGGCCTTAATTTCTTTGGTAAAAAGACTAAATCACTCTGGTTTTTAGCTCTAACAGTTAAAATGTTTCCTATAATCATTCTATATAATATAAACTTTTTTATAGTCATCTTACATTTCGTATATTAGAATCTAAAATAGTTTAATAAAACAATAAAAAATATGGCATTCGATATTGATATGATTAAGAGCGTTTACAGTCAGATTTCTGAACGTGTAGACAAAGCAAGAGAGGTAGTAGGAACACCATTAACACTATCTGAAAAGATTTTATATTCTCACCTCTGGGATGGGGTTTCTAATAAAGCATTTGTTAGGGGGAAGGACTACGTAGATTTCGCACCAGATCGTATCGCTTGTCAGGATGCTACGGCACAAATGGCATTATTGCAATTTATGCAAGCCGGAAAAGATAACGTAGCTGTACCAACAACTGTACATTGCGATCACCTAATTCAAGCTAAAGAAGGCGCTTCAACAGATTTAAAACACGCAAACGATGTAAGTAGCGAAGTATTTAAATTTTTAGAATCGGTGTCTAATAAATATGGTATCGGATTCTGGAAACCAGGAGCAGGTATTATTCATCAAGTTGTTTTAGAAAATTATGCATTCCCAGGAGGAATGATGATTGGTACCGATTCTCACACTGTAAATGCCGGTGGATTAGGAATGGTAGCCATTGGAGTAGGTGGTGCCGATGCTGTAGATGTTATGGCAGGTATGGCTTGGGAATTAAAATTCCCTAAATTAATAGGTGTGAAGTTAACCGGAAAACTTACAGGTTGGACTGCGCCTAAAGATGTTATTTTAAAAGTGGCAGAAATTCTTACCGTTAAAGGAGGAACAGGTGCTATTGTAGAATATTTTGGTGAAGGTGCAACGTCTATGTCGTGTACTGGAAAAGGAACCATTTGTAATATGGGTGCCGAAATTGGAGCAACAACTTCTACTTTTGGTTACGACGAGTCTATGGAGCGTTATTTACGTGCTACAGAACGTGCCGATGTTGCAGATGCTGCAAATGAAGTAAAAGAGTATCTAACTGCAGATCCAGAAGTGTATGCTAACCCAGAACAATATTTTGATGAAGTTATTGAAATTAATTTATCTGAATTAGGACCATTATTAAACGGGCCATTTACACCGGATTTATCGACTACCGTAGGTGCTGCAATGACTGAAAAAGCCAAAGCTAACGATTGGCCAATAAAAGTAGAATGGGGATTAATCGGGTCGTGTACGAACTCGTCTTACGAAGATTTATCTCGTGCTTCTTCTATAGCGCAACAAGCTTTAGATAAAAAATTAAAAACAAAAGCAGAATTTGGTATCAATCCAGGTTCAGAAAAAGTAAGATATACCACAGAGCGTGACGGGATTCTTGAAATTTTCGAGAAATTAGATGCTACAATATTTACGAATGCTTGCGGACCATGTATTGGACAGTGGGCAAGATATAGCGATCCTAAAAACGCACCCAAAAACAGTATCATTCACTCGTTTAACAGAAACTTTGCTAAGCGTGCCGATGGAAATCCAAATACACACGCCTTTGTAGCCTCTCCAGAAATGGTTGCTGCCATTGCGATTGCGGGACGTTTAGACTTTAATCCGTTAACAGATAAGTTAATTAATGAGGATGGAGAAGAAGTGATGTTCGATGAACCAACAGGATGGGAATTACCACCTAAAGGTTTCGAAGTAAAAGACAACGGATATTTAGCTCCAGACGAAGATGGTAGCAATGTTGTGGTATCTGTAGATCCAGATTCAGAGCGTTTACAATTGCTAGAGCCTTTTACTCCAATAGGAGATTCTATTACTGGCGCTAAATTATTAATTAAAGCTTTCGGAAAATGTACCACAGACCATATTTCTATGGCAGGACCATGGTTGCGTTTCCGTGGACATTTAGATAATATTTCTAATAACTGTTTAATTGGTGCTGTAAATGCATATAATAAAAAGACCAATTTTGTTAAAAATCAATTTACAGGAGATTATGCAGGAGTTCCAGACACAGCTCGTGAATATAAAGCGGCAGGTATTAAATCTATAGTAGTTGGAGATCATAACTATGGAGAAGGATCATCTCGTGAACATGCGGCTATGGAGCCTCGTCATTTAGGGGTAGCTGCTGTATTGGTAAAATCTTTTGCGCGTATTCATGAAACAAACCTTAAGAAACAAGGGATGCTAGGATTAACGTTTGCAAACGAAGAAGATTACGATTTAATTCAGGAAGACGATGTAATCAATTTCTTAGATTTAAATGAATTTGCTCCAGATAAACCTCTTTCTATAGAATTTGTACATGCAGATGGAACTAAAGATGTCATTTTAGCGAATCACACTTATAATGCAGCTCAAATTGCATGGTATAATGAAGGTTCTGCATTAAACTTAATTAAAAAGGAAAATGCTTCAGCATAATTAATTTTTAAAATTTTATATCTAAAAAGCTCCTGTTCTCAGGAGCTTTTTTAGTTTCAGATGTAAGCAAATCAACACGATACCGACCGTTTAGTTATATTAATTTATTACATAAGCACATATGAGCACAGTCTGGTTTTTTGAAGATGTCAATTTATTTAAAATGTTGTGCCCTCATAAGTTTAAAGCTTATAAAAAAGATCATGCATTTAAAGCATACAAGAAAAAAGATTATATCTATTTTGAAGAAGATGCTTCTAATAAAATCTTTTTGATTGAACAAGGCAAAGTGAAAATCGGATATTATAATGAAGATGGCGAGGAAATTGTCAAAGCCATTTTAGCTAAAGGCGAACTTTTTGGAGAAAAAGCCATCTTAGGTGAAGCTAAACGCGAAGAATTTGCACAGTCTCTAGATAATACTACATCAATTTGTCCTATAGGCGTGGAGACCATGTACGATTTAATGCGAAATAATCAATCGTTTAGTTTTAAAGTCTATAAGTTTATCGGACTAAAATTTAAAAAACTAGAACGCAGATTGCAATTGTTATTGTTTAAAGATTCTAAAACACGATTAAAAGAATTTATTGACGAGTTGTGTGCAGACTCAGGATATAGCTGTCCTAATACAGGAGATACAATTATATGTCATCATTATACACAAAGTGATATTGCTTCACTAATTGGGACTTCAAGACCAACTTTAAATATTCTTCTTAACGAACTTAAAGAGGAAAATTATCTAGAATTTCATCGTAAAGAAATCAGAATACTAAAAAAAGCAGCATAATTTTTCAAACTATTTTCATTTGTGTTAGATAGCTAACAAAACAAGTTCTTGTTATCCTATAGATTTGCTTCATAAATATTTAATAACTGAAATTAAAATATAAATTATGAAGAGATTAGTATTAGGAATAGCCTTTTTAGGTTTATTAGGCATGTCGTGTTCAAGTGATGACGACAATTCAAACGAAAACACAACAGCAGATGGATCATTTACAGTAACTATTGAAAATATAGCACCAGTAAATGCCTTTTTAAAGTCGGGTGTCTTTAACACGCCAGCCGGAGATGCCAACCCAGGACCTGCAACACCAGGGAAAAAATATGAATTTACTATAGATGCAGGGAGAAGTCAAAAACTTTCTTTTATAACCATGTTAGCTGCTACTAACGATGCGTTTTTCGGGCCAGGGAATGATGGTATTGCATTGTACGACGATAACGGAAATCCTATTTCTGACGATGTTACTGACCAAGTGTATCTTTGGGATGCAGGAACAGAAGTTAATGAAGAGCCTGCCGTAGGTCCTAATACGGTTACAAATCAATCGGGACCTAATACTGGTGTTGTAGAAAATGGAAATGTATTATTAATGAGTAATGTTACAAACGGTGAGGCTTTCGATTTTCCAGAGGTTAACGACATAATTAATGTAAGTGTAACTTATATAGAGGGGACTCAATTTTTAATTAGTATTGAGGATTTAGCCAATGCTACATTATCTACAAGTCTAGGTGATAGAGTCGCGCCATTATCTCCAGGGGTTTACGTTGTTCATGGCGGAACAAATCCTTTATTTACTGAAGGTGAACCCGATTTAGGACAAGGGGTTGAAAATATTGCGGAAGATGGAGATGTTACTAATTTAGGAAATTATACGGCAGATAATACAGGTGTTACTTATCCAGCTTCTCCTGGAGTTTGGGTTGTACATAATGATGGAACTAAACCGTTGTTTACTGAAGGTGCAGTAGATTATGGTAATGGTGTAGAGGCCATAGCCGAAGATGGAAATACAGCTTTGTTAGGTGCAAATGTTTTAAGTTTAGAAGGTGTTACAAAAGGTGCCATTTTTAATACACCAGTAGGAAGTAGTAGTCCAGGTCCAATTTTACCAGGGAGTTCTTATGCATTTACATTCGATGCTCAAGTAGGCGACCATTTATCTTTTGTAAATATGTTAGCAGCAACTAACGATGTCTTTTTTGGAACATCAGACGAAGGAATTGCGCTTTTTGATGCAAATGGAAATGCCATTAGTGGCGATCTAACAAATAGTATTTATTTATGGGATGTAGGAACAGAGGTTAATGAAGAGCCTGCAATAGGACCAAATACGGTAACAAATCAATTAGATAGCAATACAGGAATTGAAGAAAATGGTACAGTAATACTTTTAAATAATACAAACGATGGATTTACTTATCCGGCAGTAAACACGCTTCTTAAAGTAACAATTACAGCAAACTAATAATTATAATTGAAATCGAAATTCTTAATGTAATTAGAATTTTGTCACTAAATTTGAAACGCATCATCGTTAAGATAGATGCGTTTCTTTAGTTTAAAAGACTTCGTATACCATGTTGAAATCAAAAAAAAATAAGCTTTCAAATCTCTTTTTCGGAATATTTATAGTGTTGTTAATTATTCCGCAAACACGGCAACCTATACAAGTGTTTCTCCAAAAAGGATTAGCAATGTTTAGCCCGTCGGTTGAAGCGAAAGCTGATCAGAAACAATTAGAGTCGTACCAATGGAAATTAACCGATTTAAACGGCGTACCGTACGATTTTAAGTCGGCAGAAGGTAAAGTTGTACTTATTAATTTTTGGGCTACGTGGTGTCCGCCTTGTATTGCAGAAATGCCAAGTTTAGTTGGTCTACACAATGACTATAAAGGTAAAATCGAATTTTTATTTGTTTCTAACGAAGATAAGGACGTTGTAGAAGGGTTTTTAAAGAAACGTGATTTTAAGATTAAAGTATATCAGCCTATTTCATCTGTTCCAGAGATTTTAAGCACGTCAACAATTCCACGAACACTATTAATAAGTAAAGCTGGTAAAATCGTTATAGATAAAACAGGAGCGTCTAATTGGAATAGCGATACGGTACGTGAAACCATAGAAGTTTTATTACAAGAGTAATTACAAAGTATGTAATTATTAGGCATAAAAAAAGGTTAAACGAAATGTTTAACCTTTTTTGTTGTGACCGGGCTGGGGCTCGAACCCAGGACCCTCTCCTTAAAAGGGAGATGCTCTACCAACTGAGCTACCAGGTCATTGTTTTTGTTTGCGTATTGCGGGTGCAAAGATACTATCTTTTATTAAAGTAACAACCTATTTTCAATAAAATCGTAAAATAAGTGTCGATTTTAATCATTTTAAATACAGCATTATAATAAAAATAGGAGTAAATTTATTGATAATGAGTAAGTTGTGATTCGTGTTTTTCTAAAAATAAAAATAAAAAAAACTGAAAATAAATTAAAAGAGAAGTTAAAGAAGATAAAGTGCGCACGAGAAGATTCGAACTTCCACGTCCTTAACGGACACTGGCCCCTCAAGCCAACGCGTCTACCAATTCCGCCACGTGCGCATTAAATAAGGTATAAAACTAAAAAAGGTTAAACGAATATGTTTAACCTTTTCTTTGTTGTGACCGGGCTGGGGCTCGAACCCAGGACCCTCTCCTTAAAAGGGAGATGCTCTACCAACTGAGCTACCAGGTCATTGTTTTTGTTTGCGTATTGCGGGTGCAAATATATCACCTTTATTTAAAAAACCAAGCCTGTTTCTTATTTTTTTTCGTTTTTTTGTTGTCTAAATACGTATGTTTTTAAGTATCAATAAAAAGCACCTGAAATGAATTTAATTTTAATAGGATATATGGGCTCTGGAAAATCAACTTTAGGTAAAAAGTTGGCCAAAACACTAAATCATTCATTTATAGATTTAGACGATTATATTGAAGAAAAAGAACAGTTGTCTATTTCAGAACTTTTTAAAGTACGTGGTGAAATTTATTTCCGTAAAAAAGAACATGAGTATTTAAAGGAGATACTAGAGGAGCAAAGTGATGTGGTATTAGCGCTAGGAGGAGGAACACCTTGTTATGCCAATAATATGGAATTAATTGCCGCAGATAAATCAAGCACTTCAATTTACTTTAAAGCAGGAATTAATGAATTGGTTGGACGTTTAAAACATGAACGCGCTAAGCGTCCATTATTAAGTCGTTTTAATTCTGATGAAGAATTAATAGAGTTTATAGGAAAGCATTTGTTTGAGCGTGCTGCATATTACAACCAAGCCGATATTGTTTTAAGTGTAGATAAAAAGTCGCAATTTGAAATTTTAGACGAGTTAATGACTCAATTAGTCTAAATACGCTTCATATTGTTTACCATCAAAATCAACCGTTACGTGGTTGTTTAAAGAAGTCGACAAGGAAATTCCTTTAAAATCTGCTTTTACTGGATATTTTTTATGATTTCTATTTACCAGAACAGCCGTTTTAAATTGCTTTAAGGGCACATCTAAAAAGAAACGTACACCATAAATTAAAGCGGTTCCAGAGTTTAAAACGTCATCAATTAAAATAATAGATTTGTCTTTATAATCCTTTACAGCTAAAGACGTTTTAATCTCGTTTCTCGGATTTTTTTTGTCAATACTCACCTTGCAAAGCACGGGTTTTATAGGTGAGATTTTGCTTAAAACGGCCTTTAATTTTTTAGCTAATACATACCCATTACTATCAATTCCAGCTAAAATTACCTCTTCTTCGTAGACGTTACTTTCATAAATTTGATAAGCGATACGCTTAATTTTATGATTGATTTCATCGTGAGTTAAGATAATGTTTTTAGTTGTTTCCATTTGAGTATTGAAATTTAATCAAAGATAAAAGAGTTTTTTTATCCCGTTATCATTTTAAGAATAAAAATTAGTAAGACCAATCTTATTAATTAATTGTTCTCAGTAGTTTCTTCCTGGTCATCTTGATAGTCGTCTATATCCCTACGATCCTTTTTAGTTGGGCGTCCGGTTCCTTTTTTACGGTAATAATCTTTAGCGTATTTTAAAAGTTCTTGAGCTTCAAAAGCTTCTTTAGGTGTTGTATCTACGCGATAAATATCGACTAATTTAGCTCCAACACGATTTGGAGGTAAGTCATTAACCTTTAGACTGTAGTTTATTTGATCTTTCCGAACTTCTATTTTATCTTGAGGATAAACGTCCCGACTAGGTTTCACTACAGCTCCATTTACTTTTACATGGCCTTTTTTACATGCTGTTGTTGCAATACTCCTTGTTTTGTAATAGCGCACGCACCATAAATATTTATCTATTCGCATCTTTAATTTGTGAAAATCATCAATTAACTAATTGTGCAAAATTCTATTTTAAATCGTATCTTGCGCCCCAAAAATAAGCAATAATGAAATTAAGAACAGTCACTTTAACTATTTTATTGGCAGCATTAGTTTTTACCTGTAAAAGCGACGATGATGGCGATGATATTATAGACGTAGAAGTAAGAGATAGAACAGAAGTGTATGAGGAAGATAAAGCGGCGATTGATGTTTATTTAGATACGCATTTTTATAATTACGACGAATTCGATTTTGAAAACCCATACAGTGAAGCTAACGATAGTTTTCAGGTTGTTTTTGATACAATAGCAGGAGAGAACAGTGATAAAATTCCTTTAAGTCAACGTCCAGAGTTAATTAGTAAACAAGTTGCTGATTCTGAAGAAGAAGATTTAATTTATACCATGTACTATTTAATGGTACGAGAAGGTGAAGGTGAAGTTATTCATTTTACAGATCGTGCTCATGTACAATATTCAGGAACATTATTAGATGGCACAATATTCGATAGTACCATTACTCCGGTAGGATTAAGTCTATCTTCTATTGGTGGTGAATATGGTGTGGTAGATGGATTTAAAGAAGGTGTTATAGAGTTTAAAACGTCTACATCAAATTCAGAAAACGGAGATGGTACAGTAACATATCATAAGCATGGAATTGGAGCTACAATTTTTCCATCTGGTTTAGGCTATTTTAGTGCTTCAACTACAAAAATACCACAATATTCTCCTCTTATATTTACACTTAGAACGCCAGGAGTAACGTATTTAGATCATGATAATGATGGTGTTTATTCGTATTTAGAAGATATTAATAATAATGGTGATGTTTATGATGATGACACCGATGGAGATGGTATTTATGATGTTTTAGATTTAGATGATGATGGTGACGGTGTATTTACTATTTGGGAAGATTTAGACGAAGATGGTGATCCTACTAATGATATTGGTGCAAATGGAATACCTAATTATTTAGACCCAACTGAAACAGCTTCGACTCAAGACGAAGACTAAATTCAAATTCTTTTGGATACAAAAAAATCCGCTTTAAGCATCGTCTTAAAGCGGATTTTTTTATGAATGATATGTTGTGTTTATAATTTAAAAGATACACTTAAAATAAGTTGGTCTGACCTCGCATCTACTGTAGCTACATCTAAGCCGTTGTTAGTAATGAAACGCATTTCGTAATCATTAAAACCGCGCTCGTACCTTAAATCAATTCCAATGCGTCTAATGTTTACAGCAAACCCAAAGTTTAATCCCATAGTAATATCTTCACTTCGGTCTTCCGCTTTTACGTCGTCTAGTTTAGAATCTATTATTAATTGAAATGCAGGTCCTGCAAAAACACTTAACGGACCAATAAGTCTAAAACCAACCAATACAGGTGCATCTACCTTTTGTACTAAAAAGTCTTTATGGTTATAACTACTATTCGTTTGCGTATACATCGCCTCGGTTTTTAAGTAAATTTTTGAACCAAATTTACCAAAAACACCCAGATGGAAACCAACGTTTCTGTCTGGGTGCTTTATTTGTTCTCCTATAGACGAAATATAATTTCCGTTAGAACTATAATTTAATCCGCCTTTAATTCCGAAACCAGAACCGGCTTGTGCAGAAGTTAGTTGAATTGCTCCAACAACTACACTAAGTATTAATATTAATTTTTTCATAGCAAGCGTTTTTTTTTAAACGCGAAACTACTAAAATTATTTCCTTTTTATTACGGTTTCGCAAGCCTTAACAATAGCTTCTGCATTTAAACCGTACTTATCCATTAGTTGTGCAGGTGTTCCAGATTCTCCAAACGTATCGTTAGTTCCTATAAATTCTTGAGGTGTAGGTTTGTTAGTTGCTAACACACGTGCAACACTTTCTCCTAAACCGCCCATTATATTGTGTTCTTCTGCAGTAACAATACATCCTGTTTTAGAAACAGAATCTATAATAGCTTTAGCATCTAAAGGCTTAATAGTATGTATGTCTATCACTTCGGCAGTGATCCCTTTTTCGTATAATGCTTTTGATGCTTCTAAAGCTTCCCAAACTAAATGTCCAGTGGCTACAATAGTAACATCTGCACCTTCTGTTAATTGAAGTGCTTTCCCAATTTCAAATTTCTGATCTGCAGGTGTGAAAATTGGCACAGACGGACGACCGAAACGTAAGTAAACAGGTCCTTTATGTTCTGCAATAGCAATAGTTGCCGCTTTAGTCTGGTTGTAATCGCAAGGATTAATAACCGTCATACCAGGTAACATTTTCATTAACCCAATATCTTCAAGAATTTGGTGTGTTGCACCATCTTCACCTAAAGTTAAACCTGCGTGAGAAGCACAAATTTTTACATTCTTATCTGAATACGCAATAGACTGACGAATTTGATCGTAAACACGACCTGTAGAAAAGTTAGCAAATGTTCCTGTAAATGGAATTTTACCACCAATAGTTAAACCTGCAGCAATTCCCATCATGTTTGCTTCAGCAATACCAATTTGAAAAAAACGTTCAGGATTTTCTTTAATAAATTCGTCCATTTTTAATGAACCAATTAAATCAGCACATAAAGCTACAACATTAGGGTTTGTTCTTCCAAGTTCGGCTAACCCTGCTCCAAATCCGCTTCTTGTATCTTTTTTCTCTGTATATGTGTATGTTTTCATTGTCTTTGTAAATTGTGAAGATTAATAGTCGCCTAAAGTTGCTGGGTTTTGAGCTAATGCGTTTTCTAATTGCTCGTCGCTAGGTGCTTTACCATGCCAAGCGTGTGTGTACATCATAAAGTCTACACCATTACCCATTACTGTTTTTAATAAAACACAAACAGGTTTTTCTTTTCCTGTTAATGCTTTAGCTTCAGCCATACCTTTTAATATCGCGTCTATATCGTTCCCTTCTTCAATAGTTATAACGTCCCAACCAAAAGCCACAAATTTAGCCTCTATGCTTCCCATTGGTAAAACCGTATCTGTAGCCCCATCAATTTGCTGTCCGTTTAAATCGATTGTACAAATTATATTGTCTACTTTCTTTGCTGAAGCATACATAATCGCTTCCCAGTTCTGACCTTCTTGTAATTCACCATCTCCATGTAAAGTGTAAACTAAAGAGTCATCTCCGTTTAATTTTTTTGCTTGAGCTGCACCAAGTGCAACAGACATACCTTGACCTAAAGAACCAGATGCAATACGTACACCAGGTAAACCTTCGTGAGTAGTTGGGTGTCCTTGTAACCTAGAATCAATTAATCTAAACGTGTTTAATTCTTCAACTGGAAAATATCCAGCATGTGCAAGTACACTGTAAAATACAGGTGAAATATGTCCGTTAGATAAGAAGAATAAATCTTCGTTAATACCGTCCATGTCGAAACCGTCTTTACGGTCCATGATTTCATTGTATAGGGCAACTAAAAATTCTGCGCATCCTAAAGAACCTCCTGGATGACCAGAATTTACTTTGTGTACCATGCGTAGAATATCTCTACGAACCTGAGTCGTTAAATCTTGTAATTCTTTTGTGTTAGCCATGTTTTATAACTTGATTTTTAAAGGCTCAAAAATAACCCTTTATGTCTGTTTAACAAATTAATGTTTTAGTAATTTACGTAAAGGTTTACGTTGATGTCTTTTTATATTTTTTTTAATACCAATATATCACAATGAGTTAATTATCTTTGCGCCCTGAAGAATTTTTGTACATGATATTCGATTTAAAAGCTAAAGACACACAAAGTAATGCCAGAGCTGGAGTAATTACTACAGACCATGGTAAAATAGAAACGCCAATTTTTATGCCCGTAGGGACTGTAGGTTCTGTAAAAGGGGTGCACCAGCGTGAACTTAAAAATGATATAAATCCCGATATTATTCTTGGGAATACCTATCATTTATACTTGCGCCCGAAAACCAAAATCCTTGAAAAAGCAGGTGGTTTGCATAAATTTATAAATTGGGATCGTAACATTTTAACCGATTCTGGAGGATACCAAGTGTATTCGTTATCTTCTAATAGAAAGATTAAAGAGGAAGGTGTGAAGTTTAAATCGCATATCGATGGCAGTTACCATGTGTTTACGCCAGAAAATGTAATGGAAATTCAGCGTAGTATTGGTGCCGATATTATTATGGCATTCGACGAATGTACGCCTTACCCTTGCGATTATAACTATGCAAGACGCTCAATGCATATGACGCACCGTTGGTTAGAACGTTGTTTAACGCATTTAGACAAAACACCGTTTACATACGATTATGCACAAACATTCTTCCCAATTGTACAAGGAAGTACATATAAAGATTTACGTAAGCAATCTGCAGAATATATTGCTGGAGTAGGAGCAGAAGGAAACGCTATTGGTGGATTATCGGTAGGAGAACCTGCAGAAGAAATGTATGCCATGACAGAAGTGGTAACAGATATTTTACCATGGGATAAGCCTAGATATTTAATGGGCGTAGGTACACCTATTAATATATTAGAAAATATTGCATTGGGTGTAGATATGTTCGATTGTGTTATGCCAACGCGTAATGCAAGAAACGGAATGTTGTTTACAGCTTACGGTTCTATCAACATAAAAAATAAAAAATGGGAAGACGATTTTTCTCCAATTGATGACATGGGCATCACTTTTGTAGATACAGAATACTCTAAAGCCTATTTAAAACATTTATTTTCGGTAAATGAATTATTAGGAAAGCAAATCGCAACCATTCACAATTTAGGATTCTATATGTGGTTGGTTCGTGAAGCGAGAAAACATATCTTAGCCGGAGACTTTAGAGTTTGGAAAGATATGATGGTTAAACAAATGGATAATAGGCTATAGGCTTGAAGATATTAGACTGGTACATATTAAAGCGGTATTTGCTCACATTTTTAATGATGTTGTTGCTCTTTATTCCTATAGGGATTACCGTGAATTTAGCAGAAAAAATTGGTAAAATTTTAGAAAGAGAAGTGCCTTTTGGAGAGGTGGCTTTGTTTTATTTAGACTTTACCATCTATTTTGCGCACCTACTTTTTCCGTTGTTTTTATTCCTGTCGGTTATATTTTTCACCTCCAAATTAGCGAATAATACAGAAGTTATTGCCTTTTTAAGTTCTGGTGTTTCCTTTTCAAGGTTTTTAAGACCTTACATGATTGGAGCAACTATTGTTGCATTATTGGCTTTGGTTTTAGGAATGTATCTAGCGCCAAAAGCAAGTAAAGGGTTTAACGATTTCGATTATAAGTACTTTAAAAACAATAGAAAAGCTGTAGAAACGGGTAGTGTATACAGACAAATTAACGATAACGATTTTATTTATGTAAGTAGTTTTGATGCTAAGAATAAATTAGGACAAAACTTCTCTTTAGAACATATTGTCGATAATAGAATGGTCTATAAAATGAGTGCTAGAAACATTCGTTGGATTGAAAAAGACTCTGTGTACCGCATGGTCGATTACGTAAAAAGAACAGTAGGTGTAGATGGCGATATTCTAGAATCAGAACGAAGAAAAGATACTGTTTTTAGTTTCGACTTAGTTGATTTAACTCCTCTAGAATATATTGCGGAGACCTTAACATATCGTGACTTAAACGAATTTATTGATAAAGAAAAAAAACGAGGGTCTTCAAGTATAGGACGTTACGAATTGGTAAAATATAGAAAATGGAGTTTACCTGTTTCTGTCTATATATTAACTATTATTGCCGTTGCTGTTTCGTCTCAAAAACGACGAGGAGGAATGGGAGTAAATTTAGCTTTCGGGATTAGTATTGCCATGGTTTTTGTCTTTTTCGACAAAATATTTGGTGTCATGGCCGAACAGTCAGATTTCTCACCAATTGTTGCCGTTTGGTTTCCTAATATTATTTTTGGGGTGCTAGCCGCCTACCTATTATATAATGCGAGACGCTAAATTACTTAATTACCTGCATGTACATCTATTGGTATTTATAGCAGGATTTACCGCCATTTTAGGAGAGTTAATAACCATAGATGCCATTCCTTTAGTTTGGTTTCGTATGCTTATGGCTACAGTTTTAATGTATGCATATATTCGTTTTAAAGGTATTGCTATTAAAATACCACCAAAAGCCATTGCTAGATTATCGTTCGCCGGAATTATAATTGCTTTGCATTGGATCACTTTTTTTGGAGCAATAAAAGCATCAAATATTTCAATTACGCTATCTATGGTATCTTCTGGAGCTTTTTTTGCTTCCATTTTAGAGCCAATTATTCATAAACGAAAAATTATTGCCTACGAAATGATCTTCGGTTTAGTCGTGGTTTTGGGCGTTTTTTTAATCACTCAAAGCGAACTTCAGTACATAGAAGGTATAATTTTAGGTATTGTTTCAGCATTTTTATCGGCTTTATTCGCTGTACTAAATGGAAAGTTTGTTAAAGAATATAGACCTTCTGTGATTTCAATTTATGAATTCATTAGCGGTGTCTTATTTATCACTTTATTTATTGCCCTTTTTGGTACGGGATTCAATCAAGAATTTTTTAATGTAAGCACTTCAGACCTGTGGTATCTATTTATTTTAGCCTCAGTTTGTACTGCTTATGCTTTTATTGCATCGGTAAAAGTTATGGAGCATATTAGTCCGTATACAGTGATGCTAACTTATAATTTAGAGCCTATTTATGGGATTATTTTAGCTCTAATTTTGTTCCCAGAAAAAGAAAAAATGTCTACTAATTTTTATTACGGTGCAGCAATTATTTTGGGAGCAGTATTGCTAAATGGTATCTTGAAAAATTGGAAAGCTTTAAAAAGAAAACAGTCTTAATGATATTTGAACGCTAAAGTTTTTATATTTGTAAGCTAACGAAAATAGAAATCCTTAATTGGTATGGAGTATTTAGAATTTGAACTTCCTATAAAAGAGCTTGAAGAGCAATTAGATAAATGCCAAATTATAGGCAAGGAAAGTGACGTTGATGTAACAGAAACTTGTAAGCAAATCGAGAAGAAGCTTATTGAGACTAAGACAGATATATATAAAAACCTGAGCCCATGGCAACGCGTTATGTTATCGCGTCATCCCAACAGACCTTATACATTAGATTATATTAAAGCCCTGTGCGGAGATACGTTTTTAGAGCTTCACGGCGATAGAAATGTAAAAGACGATAAGGCCATGATTGGTGGTTTAGGTAAAATTGGAGACCAAAGCTTTATGTTTATTGGTCAACAAAAAGGGTTTAATACCAAAACAAGACAATTACGAAACTTTGGAATGTCTAATCCAGAAGGCTATCGTAAAGCGTTACGCTTAATGAAATCTGCCGAGAAATTTGGAATTCCTGTAGTTACTTTAATAGACACCCCTGGTGCATACCCTGGTTTAGAAGCAGAAGAACGCGGACAAGGAGAAGCTATTGCAAGAAACATCTTGGAAATGACACGTCTAAAAGTGCCAATTATTACTGTAATTATTGGTGAAGGTGCTTCTGGAGGAGCGCTAGGTATTGGTGTAGGAGACCGCGTATTAATGCTAGAAAACACATGGTATTCGGTAATATCACCAGAATCATGTTCGTCTATTTTATGGCGTAGTTGGGAATACAAGGAACAAGCTGCCGAGGCTTTAAAATTAACTGCTACCGACATGAAAAAACAGAAGTTGGTAGACGAAATTGTTAAAGAACCTTTAGGTGGGGCACACACAGATCGCCAACAAACCTTTATAATTGTTAAAGATGCAATTTTAAAATCTTTTAAAGAGCTTAAAAACTTATCACCAAAAGATTTAGTTAAAAAACGAATGACAAAATATGAAAATATGGGTGTCTACAAAGACTAATCCTTTGATACCCTTATGTTATAAAACCTGAAGTTGAAAAACTTCAGGTTTTTTATGGTTATTAACAATTTTTATAAGTTGTTAACAGTTAGAATGTTGAAGAAAGGTTAACATCAAGACTTAAAAATCATATTATAATAGCACCATTTTAGTTACTTTCGCAGTTATGAAACAACCCAATCAATTACAAGGCTACAAAGTCGATAAAAGTACTTTAATCAATTTAGAACGTGGTAAAATTCCGCCACAAGCTACTGATTTAGAAGAGGTTGTGTTGGGTGCGATGATGATTGATAAAAAAGGTGTGGATGAAGTTATCGACATCTTAAGCTCCGATGCATTCTACAAAGATTCGCATAGACACATATTTGACGCTATATTTCAGTTGTTTGAAAATAGTGAACCGATTGACTTATTAACCGTTTCTACACAATTAAAGAAGAATGGCAAGCTAGATGCAGCAGGTGGCGATTTTTACCTGATTTCATTAACTCAAAAAGTGTCGTCTTCGGCACATATCGAGTTTCATGCACGTATTATTCTTCAGAAATTTATTCAGCGTAGTTTAATCAAGATTTCTTCAGAAATTATTGAAGAAGCTTACGATGAAACCAAAGATGTTTTCGATTTATTAGATGCGGCCGAAACCAAATTATACGAAGTTACCCAAGGGAACATTAAAAAATCGAGTGAAACTGCTCAAGATTTGGTAATTCAAGCCAAGAAAAAAATTGAAGAAATATCTAATAAAGAAGGATTAAGTGGTATTCCTACCGGATTCGATAAACTGGATAAATTAACTTCGGGATGGCAACCTTCCGATTTAATTATTGTGGCTGCTCGTCCAGGGATGGGAAAAACAGCATTAACCTTATCCATGGCGCGTAACATTGCCGTAGACCAAAATATACCAGTGGCCTTTTTCTCTTTAGAGATGGCATCTGTACAGTTAATTATGCGTTTAATTTCGTCTGAAACGGGATTATCTTCAGAGAAATTAAGAACAGGAAAATTAGAAAAACACGAGTGGGAACAGTTAAATGTAAAAGTAAAAGGACTTGAAAAAGCCCCGCTTTTTATAGATGATACGCCTTCACTTTCTATATTCGATTTACGTGCAAAAGCCAGACGTTTATCGTCGCAACACGGTATTAAATTAATCATGATTGACTACTTGCAGTTAATGACAGGTGGACCAAGCCATGGTGGAAACCGTGAACAAGAGATCTCGATGATTTCTCGAAACTTAAAGGCTTTAGCAAAAGAATTAATGGTGCCTGTAATTGCACTGTCTCAGTTATCGCGTGCGGTTGAAACACGTGGAGGTTCTAAACGGCCGTTACTTTCTGACCTTCGTGAATCTGGTGCGATTGAGCAAGATGCCGATATTGTATCGTTTATTTATCGTCCGGAATACTATAAAATTGAAGAATGGGATGATGACGAGCGTTCTCCAACCGAAGGACAAGCCGAATTTATTATTGCGAAACATAGGAATGGTGGTTTAGAAAATATCCGTCTGAAGTTCTTAGGACACTTAGGGAAGTTCGACAACTTAGACGATTTCGATTCGCCATACGAATTCCATAGTAAAATGAATACCAATCCAAATGAAGACTCAGGGTTTGCATCAGGAAATAGTTTCCCAACACCAACTGATGCCTTTGGTAGTGCGATGAATGAAGACGATGATAACGACGTACCGTTCTAATCTCAAAAAATAAATATGTTAACATAAACCACGAAATCTCTGCAAAAGGTGTTTCGTGGTTTTTGTTTTTGATTATGTTCTATTTAACTAGTTGTTAGTAATCTCAATTTTATATAAATGTGAAATGGATTAAGATTAATAGCAATAGAGAAATCAGGTTAAGATTAATAAAACATTAATACCAATCTTTTTATAAAGTGTTTTAAACCACATCAAAAATTAAGTATCTTTCAAATTCAATTTTCAGTCTGTAAATATTTTGAAACACATCCTATTTGTTTTCTTATTTCTATGCCTTTCAGCAAAAGCTTTTGCATCTTATGTTCTCATTCCTATGGATTCTGAGGGACAAAAAAACCATTTAAAAGCATATGGAATTACCTTTTGGACGCTCGATAAACAATTAAAAGTAAAGTGGTTGTTAAATTATCGTGGTGGTTCATTCTTGTTGCCAGATACAGATGCTATTCAAAAAGAATGTCAGATTCGTGGTGTGTCTTTCGAGGTGATATCAAATGAAAAAGCTGAAAGCATTCTAGAGTTAGTGGAAAGTCCGAGTCAGAATATGGAGTCCGTCGTGTTAGAAAAAGCACCTAAAATAGCAGTGTACACACCTAAAGGTAAATTACCTTGGGATGATGCGGTAACTATGGTGTTAACATACGCAGAGATTCCTTATACAACCGTATACGACGAAGATGTTTTAAACGATAATTTATTACTTTACGATTGGCTGCATTTGCATCATGAGGATTTTACAGGACAGTTTGGAAAATTTTATAATAGTTTTAAAACTACTGCCTGGTATATAGAAGATAAAAAAGAAGCCGAAGCTTTAGCGGCACGTTTAGGGTATAATAAAGTCTCTGAAGAGAAGTTAGCAGTTGCTCTAAAGATTAGAGATTATGTTGTTGGTGGTGGTTTTATGTTTGCCATGTGTAGTGCCACCGATTCTTTCGATATTGCTCTATCTGCCGAAGGTGTAGATATATGTGAAGCCATGTTTGATGGCGATGCTAGTGATCCCGATTATCAGAAACAGATAGATTATTCCAAAACCTTTGCGTTTACAGATTTTACCCTAGAGCGTAATCCTAAAGTATATGAGTTTTCATCAATAGATATGACGCCTAAACGGCGTATTTTTAAAGAAGCAGATTATTTTTCATTAATGGATTTCTCGGCAAAATGGGATCCTGTTCCAACCATGTTATGCCAGAACCATACGGCTTTGGTAAAAGGATTTATGGGGCAAACCACTTCGTTTACGCGAGATGAAATTAAATCGAATGTTTTGGTGTTAGGAGAAAATAAAAGTAATGGTGAAGCAAAATATATTCATGGTATAAAAGGAAAAGGTTTTTTTACATTTTATGGCGGGCATGATCCAGAAGACTATACGCATAAAGTAGGAGACCCTAAAACCGAATTAGAGCTACATCCCACGTCGCCGGGTTACAGGTTAATCCTTAATAATGTGTTATTTCCGGCTGCTAAGAAGAAGAAACAGAAAACGTAATTTGTTGTCGTTTAAGCTTTTTTTGATGTTTAATGTGTTTATATAGGGCTGACTAAAAGTAGGAAGAAGTAAACCGTATAAAAGCTCTTCATTTTAAATCTCGTGAATTTTTCAATATAAATTTCAATGATGAAAACGTATCAAAAAGAAATCACTTTAAAACCTTACAAACGCGGTTTTCATATTATTACCGACACTATTGTTACCGAATTCCCAGAGTTAAAACATATAAATGTGGGCATGCTTCAGGTGTTTATAAAACATACATCGGCGAGTTTAACTATTAATGAAAATGCAGACCCATCGGTACGTACCGATTTTGAAAGTCATATTAATGTGATGGTTCCCGAAAATCAACCGTATTATATTCATACCTATGAAGGTGCAGACGATATGCCAGCACATATTAAGTCCTCATTAATGGGTGCAAGTGTACAAGTTCCAATTACTAATGGTCGCCTAAATTTAGGAACTTGGCAAGGAATCTATTTATGCGAGCATCGAGATTATGGAGGTTCAAGACGTATTGTATTGACTGCTTTTGGGACTTAATCTGCTATAGAATAGATGCCGAATATCTATGCTTGAATCTTATTTTTTAGCGGCAATAAGTTGCTCTAGAATAGTTTCAACACCAAGTTCGTCATTGCTTTTTGTGGCAAAACGCGCTGCTTTTTTTACATTTGGGTGAGCATTTGCCATGGCATAACTAAAATACGAACGATTAAGCATTTCTAAATCGTTGTTATAATCTCCAAAAACCATGGTTTCATTTTCAGAAATCCCAAATTCTTCTTGCACTTGTTTTAGAGCAAAACCTTTATTGGCGTCATGATGAGAAATGTCTAACCAATTTTGTCCGGAGACTTTAATCTGAAGTTGATCTTCTAAATGTTTCACTATTGGGTAAATATAATCTTCAGAACTGTCTGTATGGTAAATTGCAATTTTTAGAAATTCATCGTCTGTCACTTCACTAAGGTCGGAAACGGTATTAAATTCGGTATAATATTCACTTAAAAGTTTAGGAAAATGTATATCGTCAGTTTCAATATACGCTTTGTTTTTTCCGCATAGTACAATAAACGTTTTGTCTATTGTTCTTAGAAGCGGTAATATGCTGTCAATTTTATCTTTAGAAAGTAGCATCTTTGCCAATTCTTGGTCTCCACGTCTGGTAATTCCTCCATTTTCAGCTATTATAGTAATATCGTTTTTAATAGCGTCTAATTTTTCAACCATACTAAAATATTGTCGGCCACTTGCTGCAATAAATTGAATATTATTGGCTTGTAATTCACGAAATAAACTATAAAAACTTGAGCTTACTTGCCCTTTAGAATTCAGTAAGGTACCATCCATATCGGTGACTACTAATTTAACTTGAGATAATTCCATAGTGCATATTTTTCAAGTGCCAAAAATACAGTAATTAATGGCGTTGAGGTGTTAAGTGAGCGTTATTTTTGACTCATATGAAAATCAGTTAACTCTCGTGCTGAGACACGCGAACCACCTTTCCATACTTAAAGTAAATGTCTAGCACATCTGGGTCTATATTAAATAAACCTGGAAGAAAACCGAGGTTGTAAGAAATATGATTTTCGTTATAAACATAAAAATCTGAACCTAATACATCTGAAACCTCCGATTTAGATTTGCCAATAAGCATCTCACTCTCAATAAGATTTTGAGACATGGTGTAGCGTTCTTCGCTATTGGCCTCCCATTGCAATTTGTTAAATTCATGCGTAGGATAATAGGACGATGATGCCATCCAAATTAATATAAAAGCTATATAAAACAACGGACTTAAATTAAAAGTAGGAAATAAGGCAATGTATTTGCGGTTTTTACTCGTGCCTATATCTAGCTTTTTTAAACTCCATTTGGAGATGAAAAAACTCGGAATGGCTAAAATTAGAATAAAGATGAGACTCATGTAATCGCTTAGGTTAGCAGGAAATAGTATTGATAATATTCTACACCATTAAAATATGTAAAATCAGTTGACCTTTTGTAATAATCTATAGAAAAAGTATCGGCTTAAATTTAGTTTAAATTAAAATGACTAATTTTGTATTCGAATGAAAACCATTTTTCACAATATAACAGCAATTTTTATGGCCTTTGTGGTCTTAATGTCTACCTTGTCTTTTAGTGTAGATATGCATTATTGTGGAGATACTTTGGTAGATGTGGCTTTAAATACAGATGCAGCTACTTGTGGCATGGAGAGTATGCAGAACTTGCCTTTAGAATCATCAATCACGAAGTCGGGCTGTTGTACATATCAAAAATTGGTGGTTAGCGGACAAGATGAATTAAAATTATCACCTAGTCAATTATCATTAGATCATCAGTTATTTGTAACTGCATTTGCTTACGTTTATCAAACCTTATTATTCGAAACATTACCTAAGGAAATTATTCCTTTTCAGGACTACCGTCCACCCATACTCGTATCCGATTTTCAAGTGGATTTCGAGACCTTCTTAATCTGATTTTTTTAAACTTTAAACACGTTAAAACGTATGGTTTTAGCAGAACGGCCTTATGCTGTTCAATTTTCTATGTTTAATTGTTTATACAGATATCATGCTGAATAAAAGCATAAAATTTTTAATAGAACATAAATTTGTAGCGGTTTTAATGCTCGCTCTATTTGTAAGTTGGGGTATTATAAACTCGCCTTTTGGTTGGGATACCGGCATTCTGCCTAGCAATCCCGTGGCAGTAGATGCGATTCCTGATATTGGAGAAAATCAACAAATTATCTTTACCAAATGGGATGGGCGCTCGCCTCAAGATATTGAAGACCAAATTACTTATCCGCTAACAGCAACTTTACTCGGTATTCCTGGTGTTAAAACCATCAGAAGTTCGTCTATGTTTGGAGTGTCTAGTATTTATATCATTTTTGAAGAAGACATTGAGTTTTACTGGAGTAGAAGTCGCATTCTTGAGAAACTAAATGCTTTGCCAAGCGGTTTATTACCGACAGATGTAAAACCGGCTTTAGGACCAGATGCCACAGGTTTAGGTCAGATTTTTTGGTATACTTTAGAAGGACGAGATAAAAATGGAAACGTTACCGGCGGATGGAACCTTCAGGAGTTACGAAGTATTCAAGATTACTTTGTAAAGTATGGATTGTCCTCGGCAAGTGGTGTTTCTGAAGTAGCTTCTATAGGAGGTTATGTTCAGGAATATCAGGTTGATGTAAATCCTGAATTGATGAGGCAATATAATATTTCGCTTCAAAATGTAGTAAAAGCCATAAAAGGCACAAATCAAGATATCGGTGCTCAGACTTTAGAAATTAATCAAGCTGAGTATTTAGTGCGTGGTTTAGGGTATGTAAAATCAATTTCAGATATAGAAAATGCCGTAGTAACGTCTCAAGATTTTAAATCTATTCGCATAAAAGATATCGCGCATGTGGTTTTAGGCCCAGAAGCGAGGCGTGGTATTTTAGATAAAGAAGGTGCCGAAGTGGTTGGAGGTGTAGTTGTGGCACGTTATGGTGCAAACCCTATGGAAGTGATTACAAATGTGAAGCAGAAAATTGCTGAAATGCATAACGGTTTGCCAACAAAAGTATTGGCAGATGGTACTGTTTCTCAGCTTACAGTCGTGCCATTTTACGACAGAACAATTCTTATTAAAGAAACTTTAAATACGCTAGATGAAGCCCTTACCCTAGAAATTCTGATTACCATATTAGTTATCGTTGTTATGGTGTTTAATTTAAGGGCGTCTATCTTAATTTCAGGTTTACTTCCTGTAGCGGTATTAATGGTTTTTATAGCGATGAAGTATTTTGATGTTAGCGCAAATATTGTTGCGCTTTCTGGAATCGCAATTGCTATAGGAACTATGGTTGATGTTGGGGTAATTTTAGCCGAAAATATTATACGACATCTTGATGAAGATACAGATGATACGCCCATAAATGAAGTGGTTTATAATGCGACTTCAGAAATTTCTGGCGCATTGCTTACGGCAGTTGCCACAACAATAATTAGTTTTTTACCAGTATTTACAATGATTGGTGCGGAAGGGAAACTGTTTCGTCCGTTAGCATTCACAAAAACCATGGCTTTAGTTGCTTCTGTTATGGTAGCTCTGTTTTTAATTCCGCCATTCGCTGCATTTTTATTTAGAAAAAGAAACATTAAAAAGCAATTAACTTTAGTCCTGAATGTGATACTAATCGGGTTAGGGTTATGGGCCGTATTTACTGGATTCTTAATCGGATTGATACTTTTAGCTTTTGGAATTATAGGATTTTTAAAACTGAAATTTAAGTGGCCTGACACACGAATAAATACCATTAACAGTATAGTAGTAGCCACCACGATTGTCTTTTTATTAGCCGAATACTGGCGACCTTTAGGCGTGTCTAGGAGTTTATTTATCAACCTAATTTTTGTGTCTGTAATTTGTTTCGGATTACTTGGTTTTTTCTCGGTGTTTAGACGTTATTATACACAGATATTACATTGGGCATTGCGCAATAAAGTCATGTTTTTATTAATTCCAACAACAATTGTGGTGTTTGGATTTTTAATTATGAAATACCGGGAAAGAGTTTATGCCATCTTTAAATGAAGGTTCTTTTTTACTGATGCCAACGTCTATGCCACATGCAGGTGTCGCAGAAAATAAACGTGTTTTACAACAATTAGATATGGCGGTGGCAAGTATTCCAGAAATTGAAACCGTTGTTGGAAAGGCTGGTCGTACCGAATCGGCTTTAGACCCTGCGCCTTTATCGATGTATGAAAATATTATTCAATATAAACCCGAATATATGTTGAATACAGCCGGTAAACTTCAGCGTTATCAAGTTAATGAATCTGGTTATTTTATGCTAAAAGATGGTCGTTTAATAAAGAATATTAATCATGAAGACTCAGCTGAAGAACCAATAGATTCAGGAGCGATACTATCAACACAATTAAGCGTTGAAGCAAATCAATTGATAGCTGATGATGAGGGTGAATTTTATAGAAACTGGCGACCAGAAATTAAATCGGCCGACGATATTTGGACAGCAATTATTTCAAAAACGAATCTTCCAGGAGTTACATCTGCACCTAAATTACAACCTATAGAAACCCGTTTGGTGATGTTGCAAACAGGAATGCGAGCACCAATGGGTATTAAAATTAAAGGGCAGGATTTAAAACAAATTGAAGCTTTTGGAAAAGCTCTTGAAGATATTCTTAAAACCTCTGAAGGTGTAAAACAAGAAGCTGTTTTTGCCGATCGTATTGTTGGAAAACCATATGTGTTAATTGATATTGATCGCGAAAAATTAGGGCGATACGGTATTTCTATAGAAACAGTACAAAACGAATTAAAGGTTGCCGTTGGTGGTATGGTACTGACTCAAACTATTGAAGGGCGTGAGCGTTACGGCGTTCGAGTGCGCTATCCACGAGAATTACGTTCAAGTCCAGACGATTTAAATGATATTTATATTCCTGTTGCCCAAGGAAGCCCCGTACCTTTAAGTGAATTGGCTAGCATTCGTTACGAGCAAGGGCCACAAGTTATTAAAAGTGAAGATACATTTTTGGTTGGTTATGTTCTGTTCGATAAACAAGATGGTTTTGCTGAGGTTAATGTTGTAGAAACTGCGCAAAAACACATACAAGATAAAGTTGAAAGCGGAGATTTAATTATTCCAAAAGGGATTACGTATCAATTTACAGGAACTTATGAAAACCAATTACGAGCAGAAAAAACGTTAAGTGTCGTGGTGCCGTTAGCCTTAGCAATCATTCTCCTAATTTTATATTTTCAGTTCAAATCGATTTCAACGTCACTAATGGTATTCACAGGGATTTCGGTTGCATTTGCTGGCGGATTTATCATGATGTGGTTATATGGGCAAGATTGGTTTTTTAACTTTAGTGTATTTGGCGAAAATCTGCGTCATTTATTTCAAATGCATCCCATCAATTTGAGTGTGGCTGTTTGGGTTGGTTTTATTGCGCTATTTGGTATTGCTACAGATGATGGTGTTGTTATGGCAACCTATTTAACTCAGACATTCAATAAAGAAAAACCTCAAGACATTCAAAGCATTCGTAAGGCTGCGATACAGGCAGCAGAGAAACGTATTCGTCCGTGTTTAATGACTACAGCCACCACAATATTAGCATTGTTGCCAGTGTTAACGTCAACGGGACGCGGAAGTGATATTATGATCCCCATGTCCATTCCCGTTTTTGGAGGTATGATTATAGATATTACATCTTATTTTATTGTACCAGTGTTATACAGTTGGAAACAAGAATTTATGTGGAAGAGAAATCAAAAAAAAATAGAATAAAACGTATGAAAATTAAAATAAAACATAGTGTTGCATTCGGTATTGTTTGGTGTTGTTTTATGGGGATTATTCCAACGGTAGTTGCTCAAGATTTACAGACGTTAATTCAGTTGGGGTTACAGGATAATCCAAGTATAAATAAAGCCGATTTACAATATCAAATAGCTTCAGAACAAGTAAATGAAGTAAACGAGTTACCGAATACAGAATTTGGATTGGGATATTTTGTAAGTGAACCAGAAACGCGAACAGGGCCTCAAAAGTTTAAGGTTTCGGTAAATCAAATGTTGCCTTGGTTTGGATCTATTACAGCACGCGAGAATTATGCAACGGCACTAGCAGATGCGGAATATGAAAGCATTGCCATTGCCCAACGTCAGTTGGTAATGTCTATTTCTCAGAACTATTACGAATTGTGGGCTAATCAATCAACCCAAGAGATAATGATATCCCAAAAAGAGCTTTTAGATCATTATAAAACGTTAGCATTAACTAGTATTGAAGTTGGTCAGGCCAATGCTGTAGATGTTTTAAAATTGGAGATGCGAGCAAACGATATTAAAGAACAGATTTCTATTTTACAACAAGAGTATCTCGCAATACAAACAGACATTAATATGGATTTAAATCGTGAGAAAACGGTAGGTGTTACTGTGACTTCCGACTTGAAAATTCCTGATTATGAAAGTTTAGATACTGTAGAAATTACTGATTTACATCCAGAATTATTACAGTATGACAAGCTGTATGAATCTGTAGAACAATCCGACCAATTATTAGCTAAAGCACGTGCACCAATGATAGGATTTGGGTTAGATTACATTGCTATAGAAAAACGGCCGGAGCCTGTTGTCGATAACGGAAAGGACGTTTTAATGCCTATGTTATCGGTGTCTATTCCTGTTTTTAATTCAAAATATAAATCTCAAAGCGTTCAAAATAAGATTCAAAAAGAAACGTATCGCGCACAAAAAGCAGAGAAAAGAAATAATCTGATAGCTTTATTAGATACAGCAGAAAAAAATAGGACTGCAGCAAAAATTAGTTTTAATACACAGACTAAAAATTTAGAACAAGCAAAATACGCTCAGGATATTCTATTAAAAAGTTACGAAACAGGTATCATCGATTTTAATGATGTATTAGATATTCAAGAGCTTCAATTGAAGTATGAAGTAAGTCGTATTACTGCAATAAAATCGTATTATCAACAACAAACAATAATCAATTATTTAACACAATAAATCAAATCTATATCACTTTTAAATTATGAAAAACGTAAAACACATCATCAATGCAACCGTATTAGGAATCGCTTTAATTTCGGTTGTGTCTTGTAAAAATGAAACAAAGGAAAAATCTGTAGAGACTGCAGTAGAGTCGTCAAAAGAAAATACAGTAGAAGTAGTTCAGGCAAAGCCAAAATTTAAAGCTGCGAACGTTACTGCCACTTTTCAAAATTATATAAAATTAAAAGATGCGTTGGTGAATACCGATGCTGTTGCTGCTAAAAATGGAGCTGAACTCATTGCTAACACTACCGAAAATTCAGAAATTAAAGCCTTAGCATCAGCGATAGCTTCAGAATCTGATATCGCTAAACAACGTGAGCAATTTTCAGATTTAACAACTTTACTTAAACCGGTATTGGTAGCAAATTTATCTTCTGGTGAAATATACGAGCAACACTGTCCGATGGCTTTAAAAGATGGAGCAAATTGGTTCGCCGTAGAGAAAGAAATTAATAACCCGTATTACGGAGATAAAATGTTGCATTGCGGATTGGTGCAAGAGACTTTACAATAAGCCGTTCACTTGAAAAAATCAAGCTGAAATCACTCTAAATTTTAGTCGATTCAGTGCATGGGTCAATTACAAATAATACACAAATATAGACATAATGAAACAACATCTTTATATAAAAAATATGGTTTGCGATCGCTGTAAAGCATCAGTCGATCAGTTGCTGTTATCTTTAAATGTACATGTGTATACATTAAATTTGGGTGACGTTGTTGTAGAACAAGTAGATTATGAAACCTATGCTGTTTTAAAAGAAAAACTTAAACAGACAGGTTTTGAATTGATAGAGAGCGAAGATGATGTACTTATAGAACAGATTAAAACTATAATTATTGAAAGTCTAAACACTCCAGAGCAATTACAAATTAAAACATCAGAGTTATTGACACAGAACATTCCAAAGGAGTATTCGGTTTTAAGCAAGTTGTTTAGTAAACGTATGGGAATTACTATCGAGAAATATGTGATTCAATTAAAAATTGAAAAGGTTAAAGAGTTACTGCAATTGGGGCAATTACAATTTGCGGAAATAGCAGATTATTTAAAATATACAAGTAGTAGCCATTTGGCAAATCAGTTTAAAAGTGTCACCGGTATGTCAATGAGCGATTACAAGACATTACAGGAATGGAATAGGAAAACAATCGACAAAATTATATAAGTATTGTCCATAATAATGTAATTGGAGTTGGTGTTTAAGTGGTAATTTTATAGTCAAGACAAAAGACAATGAAACATATATATAGCATATCGGGAATGACATGTAATGGCTGTCGTAGTCATGTAGAACAAGCGCTTTCTAAAGTTGAAGGTGTGAAGCAGGCGTCAGTAGATTTAGAGAAATCTGAAGCGATTATTGTATCTGAAGATTTGATTCCGATAGCAACGTTTCAAAAGGCATTACAAGTCGATGGCGGACGTTATAGTATAGCATCCTTACCAGATTCTTCAACTGCTGAAAATTTAGATTCTGAAGATGAAAAATTCGAAGCTATACCTGCAGGATGTTGTGGTTCAAAACCTGGTTCTGAAACTAAATCTCAAACATTCCATGTTCACGGGATGACGTGTAATGGTTGTCGAGGTCATGTAGAAACAATTTTAAATAAAGTTGAAGGCGTGAAGCAGGCGTTGGTGGATTTAGAGAAATCTGAAGCGACTATTGTATCTGAAGATTTGATTCCGATAGCAACGTTTCAAAAGGCATTACAAGCCGATGGCGGACGTTATAGTATAGTATCCTTGCCAGATTCTTCAACTGCTGAAAATTTAGATTCTGAAGATGAAAAATTCGAAGCTAAACCGGCAGAATGTTGTGGTTCAAAACCTGGTTCTGAAACTAAATCTCAAACATTCTATGTTCACGGGATGACGTGTAATGGTTGTCGTGATCATGTAGAAACAATTTTAAATAAAGTTGAAGGCGTGAAGCAGGTATCGGTAGATTTAGAGAAATCTGAAGCGACTATTGTATCTGAAGATTTGATTCCAATAGAAACGTTTCAAAAGGCATTACAAGCCGATGGAGATACGTATACTATTCATCCGTTAGGAACGCCACAACATCAATTGCCAACTAAAAAAGTTAAAGACACAGGTGCAGGCACATATTATTGTCCGATGCACTGCGAAGGCGATAAAACTTATAATCAACATGGAGATTGCCCTGTTTGTGGAATGGATTTGGTTAAGGAGCAAAGTTTAACGCCGTCTAAAACACAATATACGTGTCCTATGCATCCAGAAGTCATCTCCGATAAACCTGGAGATTGTGATATTTGCGGTATGGATTTAGTGCCTATGGAACCGGAAGCTTCTGCAGAAGAACAAACATATAATAGACTTCTTAAAAAGCTAAAATTAGCTACGGCATTTACACTTCCTATTTTTATTATAGCGATGTCCGAAATGATTCCAAATAATCCATTATACACTATTTTACCTTTAAAAATGTGGAATTGGATACAGTTTGCATTATCCATTCCTGTGGTGTTTTATGCTACTTGGATGTTTTTTGAACGCGCGTATAAAAGTGTAAAAACCTGGAATTTAAATATGTTTACCCTAATTGGAATAGGAGCTGGGGTTGCTTGGTTATTTAGTGTGTTTGGTATGCTGTTTCCTGATGTTATTCCGGATCAGTTTAAAACTGAAGCAGGAACTGTTCATGTGTATTTTGAAGCCGCAACAGTGATATTAACCTTAGTATTAATGGGGCAAGTTTTAGAAGCAAGAGCGCATAGTAAAACTAACGATGCTATAAAAGAATTATTAAAATTAGCTCCCAATGAAGCGACACGCGTTGTAAATGGAAAAGATGAAGTTGTTGCTATTGATGAAATAAAATTAGGAGATTTACTACGTGTAAAACCAGGTGGAAAAATTCCTGTAGATGGACGAATTCAAGAGGGTGAAAGTGCTGTAGATGAAGCAATGATTACAGGAGAACCCATTCCTGTTACAAAACGGGTAGGAGATCAAGTGAATTCTGGAACCATAAATGGTAATCAATCATTTATTATGACTGCCGAAAAAGTAGGTAACGATACTTTACTGTCTCAAATCATCGAGATGGTAAATAAAGCCAGCCGCAGTCAAGCACCGATTCAGAAATTAGCCGATAAAATATCGGGGTATTTTGTACCTGTGGTTGTGGGGATTTCAATACTAACTTTTATTATATGGGTAGCTTTTGGTCCAGACCCTAAATATGCATTTGCGTTTGTTAATGCTATTGCGGTGTTAATTATTGCATGTCCGTGTGCTTTAGGTTTAGCTACACCCATGTCGGTTATGGTTGGGATTGGTAAAGGTGCTCAAAATGGTGTGTTAATTAAGAATGCTGAAGCGTTAGAACGTTTAAATACTGTAGATACATTAATTATAGATAAAACAGGAACCATTACAGAAGGGAAGCCTTCTGTGGAATCTGTAGCAAGTGTGTCTAAATCGATAGACGATTCTAAGGTATTACAATATATCGCGTCTTTAAATACGCTTAGTGAGCATCCGTTAGCAGAAGCCACTGTAAAATACGCAAAATCGAAATCTGTAGAACTTTTGAAAGTCACCGATTTTAATGCCATTTCTGGTCAGGGTGTTACTGGAATTATAGACGGTAAATCTATTGCTCTAGGAAACGCTAAACTGATGCAAACAAATAAATCGTCTGTATCTGAAGTTTTAGAAGATGAAGTAGTAAAGGCTCAAAAACAAGGTAAAACAGTATCGTATGTATCGGTAGATCATGCGGCTGTAGGTTATGTTGTTATTTCAGATAAAATAAAACCAACAAGTAAACAAGCCATTAAAGCACTACAAGATGCAGGGATAGATGTTATCATGTTGTCTGGAGATAATGAGGATACAGCACGTGCGGTTGCAGATGCATTAGGTCTGTCTCATTTTAAGGGCAGTATGTTGCCTCAAGATAAATTAAGTGAGGTAGAACGTTTACAAGCCGAAGGCAAGATTGTAGCTATGGCTGGCGATGGTGTAAATGATGTACCTGCATTGGCGAAAAGTGATGTTGGGATTGCCATGGGAACAGGAACCGATGTGGCTATAGAAAGTGCAGAAATCACCTTAGTAAAAGGCGATTTGCATGGTATTGTAAAAGCGAGAACATTAAGTGAAAATGTGATGAAAAATATTAAGCAGAATTTATTCTTCGCTTTAATATATAATAGCGTAGGTGTGCCTATAGCTGCTGGGATTTTATATCCGGTTTTCGGATTATTATTATCGCCAATGATTGCGGCTTTAGCCATGAGCTTTAGCTCGGTTTCGGTAATCGCCAATGCGCTGCGATTACGAACAAAGCGTATAGATTAATCAATTAAAATAAACCCTATGAAACATTCAAAAAATCATTCAAATAAGAATAATTACACACGATTTTTTATTATGCTTGGTGCTTCATTTTTAGCCATGTATGTCACTATGTATTTAAATACGTATACAATTGATCATGTCTATTTTAGTTTAACACGTTTTTACATGACGTGTCTAGGAATTTCAACCATGGCTATTATCATGTTTGTGGCGATGCGAAACATGTATCAAAATAAAAAGAAGAATATAGCCATAATAGCGGGAAGCATTGTTCTGTTTTTTGGAGCACTCGGGTTAGTACGTTCTCAAGCTCCAATTGTTGGAGATGTATTATGGTTAAAAGCGATGATTCCGCATCATTCTATAGCAATTCTCACGAGTGAAAGAGCAGATATTAAAGATCCGGAAGTGAAGAGATTAGCAGAAGATATTATAGAAGCACAAAGGAAAGAAATTGAAGAGATGAAGCTTATGATTAAGCGTTTAGAACAACATGAAAAATGAATAAAAATATAATTTATATCGGATTGGCATTAGTGGTTGGTTTGGGCTTGGGATTCGTGTTTTTTGGACATACAGAATCTCAAATTCTGACAGAATCTCATAATCATGAAATTGGCGAAAGTTCAGAAAAATGGACTTGTTCCATGCATCCTCAAATTGTGAGAGATGAAGCCGGAAGTTGCCCCATTTGTGGTATGGCACTTATTCCTATAGCTATAGATAGCGATGGATTAACAGCTCAGCAATTTAAGCTGACTAAACATGCTATGGCTTTGGCAAATATTGAGACTACAACTATTGGTGAAGCTAGTTCTGACGATATCCAATTACAATTGTCAGGAACAATTCAGGTGAATGATGATGAGATATTTATTCAGCCAGCTCATTTTAATGGTCGTATTGAAAAACTATATGTTACCTCTGTTGGTCAAAAGGTTAATAAAGGTCAATTGGTTGCTAAAATATATTCTCCAGCGTTACTTAGTGCGCAACAGGAATTAATTACGGCGTATAAGATGAAGGGGTCTCAACCCGAATTATATAAAGCGGTTCGTAATAAATTTAAAAACTGGATGATTCATGATGCACAATTAAATGCTATCGAAACATCTGGAACAGTAATTAACCCATTTCAAATCTATTCGCATGTATCGGGAACTGTTTCCGAAATTTCAGCAAAAGAAGGTGATCATGTAATGGACGGCAAAGCCATCTTTAAAGTCGCTAATTTAAATACGGTATGGGCAGAATTTGATGCTTACGAAAATCAGATTTCCGCATTACAAGTGGGGCAAACCGTAGCCATTTCAGCAAAAGCGTATCCAAATCGCATTATTACATCTAAAATTACATTTATCGATCCTATTTTAAACGCATCGACAAGAACGGTTACAGTACGAGCTGTTTTAAATAATTCAGATCATTTGTTTAAACCCGGTATGTTTGTAGAGGGTGCAATTATACGCATGCAAACAATAAACACAAATAAATTAACCATTCCGGCTTCGGCAGTCATGTGGACAGGAAAACGTTCTGTAGTCTATTTAAAAGCTAATGTAGATGAACCTGTTTTTGAAATGCGCGAAATAGATTTAGGGACAAAACAAGGCGATACTTACGAGGTATTAGATGGGGTAGATGTTGGAGATGTTATTGTTACTCATGGTACTTTTACTGTAGATGCAGCAGCACAATTAAAAGGTAAAGCATCTATGATGAATACAAATGAAACTTCTAAAACCACTGCAGCTGTTATTGAAACAAAATCAATGACTTCAGAAAAATTTAAAGATGTACCAGAAGTGTTTCAGAAAGAACTTGAGTCGGTATTGTATTTGTATCTAAATTTAAAAGATCAATTGGTAGACAGTGATTTAAAATCGGCTAAATTACAAGCAGATTTGCTTTTAGCGCGGTTAAACACAATAACAACGGAGTCTATTTCAAATCATCCAAAAATGATGAAGGATTGGAAAACAATTTCAGAACAGATGAAAACAGATTTAGTAACTATTCAAAATGAAGATAACTTAAAATCTTTTCGTTCACAATTTTCTACAATCTCTTTAGATTTAATTCAGTTGATTGAAAAATATGGTGTTCCCATACAAGTTTATGTTCAGTTTTGTCCCATGGCAAATACAAACAAAGGTGGATATTGGCTAAGTTTATCAGAAGAGATCTTGAATCCGTATTATGGTGCTGCAATGTTAGGTTGTGGTGAAAATGACAAAATACTATAGTAAAAAAGACTGTTAATTTGGGTTATGATAGAATTTATGATTATTTAGTGAGAATAATTAAATACTTTAACACAAAAAAACGAGTCTATATGTGGAGTGTTTCGTAATTAAATGTTAATTTGCGATTGTATTAATACTTTAATTAATCAAAAAGCTATACATGGAAATCTTGTTAGATAATGTAATACCAGAAGATCATCCTCGAACATTTACTACAAACGCATCTGACCATAAAGATGTTATAAAAGTAAAACAAGCTGTAATGGCTCTCGAAGGTGTAGAATCTATTGAATTTTTAGATGTTGTTTTTCCTAAGCAGTTTAAGGTAAGTGTTTCAAAAATGATTGAAGTTCGTTTTGTAGAAGAAGCCGTTAACGAAGTAGGATTTAACGCCATTCCAAGGGAGTTTTTATCCTTTTAATATAAAAAAGCTAGTAATTTTAATTACTAGCTTTTTTATTTCTATTGTACAGTATTGGTTATTTTAAACCGTATACTGTTACATCTGCAGTACCGTTTAAAATACCTTTAGTGTCGTACCAAAACTCGATACTTCTTAATTTTCGTTTTCCTCCTCTTAAATCGATAACTCTACTTTCTCCATTTTTAGGAATATCGAATCGGGTATCAATTTTTTCTGGAGCACCGTTATCGTAAGTTACAACCATACGCTGTATGTTAACAGGAGCATCTCTTACTTTAAATTTAATTTTTCTGTAATAATCGAAAGGTCCAGGAACATTTATTCTATCGTGATCCGCTGTGTGTTTAGCATGCGTAGTTCCTAGATTAACCCAGCCAATAGGCTTGCTACTGTTATTATAATTGTTATTATGAACTGGTGGGCGTATGTTTCTTTGTGCAGAAACAAACTGAATACTCAATACGCATACAACAAGTGCTGTAAGCAGATTTCTAGTTATGGTTTTCATGAAAATTTTTGTTTAATAGTCGTTAATTTGAAAATAAATATACAGAAAAAGTATTACTTAGACCGGTTTGATTTTTATTAAATGATTTTTTTTATGACACGTAATTTATGGGTGTGCATATTTTTATCTGCATTATAAATACCAGAATGGTCTAATCTGTCTATTCTAATTTTTCCGTGTGCATGGATAATATAATTATCGTTCATGATAATACCAACATGAACAATCTGTCCTTCATTATTATCGAAAAACGCTAAATCTCCAGCTTCACTCTCTTCTATAAAACTTAAGGCTTCGCCTTGAGTAGCTTGTTGCGAGGCATCTCTAAATATTTTATAGCCGTTAAGTTTATAAACCATTTGTGTAAACCCAGAACAGTCTATACCAAACGGTGTTTTTCCTCCCCATAAATACGGAGCATTTAAATACATAAATGCGGTATCTATAAGATTGCTTTTAGGTTTAATTGTATCTGTTACTTCACCATCATGAGAATGGTTTAAAAGTTGTAAACTGTTTAATGTAGACCCTAAAGGAATTGGGTAAAGTTGTTGATTATTATCGTATACAAATTCGACTAAATCTGTAGATAATTTTAGAGGTTCAGAATTTAGTGAGTTGTATATGTCTTCAGAAATTTCAACATATTGTTTATTATCTATCCAACCTTCATAAGTGTCGAAAGCCAATCTTATTTTACTCCATTTTTTTCGCTGTTCTAATATCTTAAAATGTTCACCATAGAGTACCTGAGAAATAAGTTCAGAAGCATCACTAGGTTCTATTCTTAAAGGGACAATGCTTAAATTACAAACGCCGTATTGCATTAATTAACTATTGGATTTTGGTCTAAATATAGAATTTAATGTGTTTTTAAAAAAGATATTTTCAATTTAAAGACGTTCTATTACCATTGCAGAAGCTCCACCACCTCCATTACAAATTGCAGCAGCACCTAGTTTAGCATTATTTTGTTCTAAAACATTTAAAAGCGTGATAACAATTCGTACTCCAGAACAGCCTAAAGGATGCCCTAAAGAAACGGCACCTCCGTTAACATTTACATTGGTATCTGTTAATCCTAAGAGTTTCATATTGGCTAAACCTACTACAGAAAAGGCTTCATTAAATTCGAAAAACTCTATATCTTCAATTTTCAAATTTGCTTTATCTAATGCTTTTGGTAATGCTTTTGCAGGAGCCGTTGTAAACCATTCAGGAGCAAGAGAGGCATCTGCATAGCTTTTTATAACGGCTAAAGGTTTTAATCCTAAAGATTCCGCTTTGTCTTTACTCATTAAAATTACAGCGCCAGCACCATCATTTATTGTAGAGGCATTTGCGGCAGTTACAGTACCGTCTTTTGTAAATACGGCGCGTAGTGAAGGAATTTTATCTAATTTAACATTTGTGAATTCTTCGTCTTTCCTAAAGATAACAGGCTCTCCGCGTCGCTGAGGTATTTCAACCGGAACAACTTCATTGTCGAATTTTCCAGATTCCCAAGCTTTTGCAGAACGTGAATAGGATTGTATTGCATAAGCATCTTGTGCTTCTCGAGTAAATTTATGCTCTGTTGCGCAGGCATCTGCACAAACTCCCATAGCATTTTGGTTGTAGGCATCTAATAACCCATCTTGTTGAAGTCCGTCGACTAAAGTCGTAGGACCAAATTTAGTACCTGTTCTAGCATGCATATAATGTGGAATCATACTCATGTTTTCCATACCACCTGCTACAATAATTTCAGCATCGCCAAGTGCAATAGACTGTGCAGCTAGCATCATGGCTTTCATACCCGAAGCACAAACTTTATTTACTGTTGTACAAGGTACTGTATTAGGAATACCTGCAAAGATAGCCGCTTGTTTTGCCGGAGCTTGCCCTGCACCAGCTTGTACCACTTGTCCCATAAAAACTTCATCGACCAAATTCGGGTCAAGTTGTATTTTATCGAGCGCACCTTTAATGGCGACAGCACCTAATTTTGGCGCGGGAATAGTAGAAATTGAGCCTAAAAAACTTCCAATTGGTGTTCGGGCTGCTGAAACAATAACGACTTCTTTACTCATTTGAATCTATTTGCAATTAATTGTTACGAATTTAATGAAATTAATAGGATTTATAAAGGATTCCTCAGTTATAAAGCTGTTAAAACGCCTTAATTTTTATTACATTTGATTTACTTAATTCCATTCATGAAAGATTTTGTAAATACCTTGTATAGAAATCATACGTTGTTATATAAAGTGTTGCTTTTTATATGTACCACTTTTTTAATAGTGTATTTATTTCCTAAAAGCGGACGATTTAAATATGATTTTGAAAAAGGTAAGCCATGGCAGTCCGAAAACTTATATGCGCCTTTCAATTTTGCCATTAAAAAAAGTAATGAAGAAATTTCTACAGAGAAACAAGATGTTACTAATAATGCCATTCGGTATTTCGACATCGATAGTGGTATAAAAGAACAAGTTTTTAAGAATTATAAAATTACGTTTGAAGAAACCGTCCCAGATTCAATCCCTAAATCCGATTATAGAACGCTCTTTTCTGAAGGAACAAAAATTCTAAACGAGTTCTATCATTATGGTGTACTGCATGAAGATCATAGTTTTAATGCAAAAAGTACGGTAGTTCTTTTAGAAAACCGTGTAGAAAAAGTAAGTGCAGAATATTCCAATTTAGTTAAGCAAGGAAATATAAAACCACAACTCATTCAAACGTTAATCAATCATGAATTGAGTAGTTATGAAAAATTATTCTTATCTATTTTTTATGATGTTGTAGAGCCTAACTTAACGTATAATAAAGAGTTTACCGAACGTGCACTAGAAGAAGAACTCAGTAAAATTTCGTACACAAGAGGAAGTATCGAGAAAGAAACACTTCTAATTTCTAAGGGAGAAGTTGTTGAGGGTGACAAGTTTCAAGTCTTAAAATCGTTAGAATCTGAATACGAATCGCAAGTTTGGAATGCGTCCAATTACAATTGGATTGTGTTTGCATATACCGTGTTGGTTTCACTCGCTTTATTAATGTTATTACTGTTTTTAAGAAAATACAGACGCGATGTGTTCGAAAATAATAATAAAGTAACCTTTATTTTTTTCAACATATTATTCATGGTTTTTATCACCTCGTTTGTTGTAAATTATAATGCGCACTATATTTATGTGGTGCCTATTTGTATTCTGCCATTGGTTTTAAAAGCCTTTTTCGATGCGCGATTAGGTTTGTTTACTCATGTAGTAACGATGTTGCTATTGGGGTCTATTGTGCCTAATAGTTACGAGTATATGTTTCTTCAAATTATTGCGGGAATTGTAACAATTTTAACGGTTTCAGAATTATACAAACGTGCCAATTTATTTATTTCGATAGGACAAATTACCATAGTTTATATCATTGCTTATTTTGCATTCTTTGTAATTCATGAAGGAAGTATAGATAACCTGAAATGGGAAACTTTTTTAATGTTTATTCTATGCGGGTTAGCCACGCTGTTTGTGCAACCATTAATTTATGCTTACGAAAAAATGTTCGGGTTAGTGTCAGACGTATCCTTGTTGGAGCTTACAGATACCAATTCTAAGTTATTAAAAGAATTAGCAGAGAAAGCCCCGGGTACATTTCACCATTCCTTAAATGTCGCTAATTTGGCAGAAGCTTCAGCAAACGAAATTGGCGCAAATGCGATGTTAATTCGAGTTGGAGCTTTGTATCATGATATTGGTAAAATGAAAAACCCAACATATTTCACCGAAAATCAATCTACAGGTATAAATCCACATGATGAGTTAGCACCTAAGGAAAGCGCAAAAATCATTATAGACCATGTTTTAAATGGTATCGAAATAGGGAAGAAGCGCAATCTGCCAGATCGTGTAATCGATTTTATTAGAACACATCACGGAACCAGTGTGGTTTATTATTTTTATATGATGGAGAAAAAATCGAATCCAGAAGATGTTAATATAGATGATTTTAGATATTTAGGGCCGAAGCCATTTAGTAAGGAGACCGCTATTTTAATGATGTGCGATAGTGTGGAAGCTGCTTCAAAAAGTTTAAAAGACCCTACTTCTACAAAAATTGATGCGTTTGTTGAAAATATTATTGATAAGCAGATGGACGAAGGACAATTTTTAAATTCTAATATTACTTTTAAAGAAATTCAATCTATTAAAAAAGTGCTAAAACTCAAGCTAGCAAACATTTACCATTTAAGAATTGAATACCCTGAATAATTTTTATAAAAAAGACGTAAAAAGGTTTTGATTTGTGATAATATAGCTTAAATTTGCAACCGCAAAATTATTGCAATGTTCATGAATTTAGGAGAGGTGCCAGAGTGGTAATGGAGCAGATTGCTAATCTGTCGACGGGTAACTGTCGCCAGGGTTCGAGTCCCTGTCTCTCCGCAATTAATCTTTAATATAATATCGGGAATTAAAGATTTTAACAATACACCTCGGGGTGTAGCGTAGCCCGGTTATCGCGCCACGTTTGGGACGTGGAGGCCGCAGGTTCGAATCCTGCCACCCCGACAATAGTCAATTGTAAATTGATTCAAAACCTTGTAAATCGTATGATTTACAAGGTTTTATTGTTTTAGGACATTTATTTAAATTGATATCATATCAATCTAATCGGTTCACAATTCGGTTCACAGTTTTTAAATCTTAAAAATGTAAACCGATTAACTTTAAAAAACGTGTATAGTAATAGTTGATTTGACTTTCGTCTTGAACATGTTTAACATTAAAACAACCACTATGCAAACACAATCCACACTCAGTATTTTGTTCTAGATTACTGCTTCCAGAGCAAGGAATAATTTTGTATCTATTTACACTAGAATTACAGTAAATGTGAAACGCGGTGATATCAGTTTAAATAGCGAAGACTTTCCTCAACGTTTTTTAAGATTTTATTAAGTAACTTATAATAGTCTTGGCGTGGTTTCTTTTGCCATTGGAAAATGCTTTATAGATGCTCAGGCTATTAAATCACGGGTTTAGGTCAAGATTTACAGGAGTATTCTTTACTCACTTTAATTAACTATCATACTATTCAAATTAGTAGGGCATTCACTTATGGTATGTTTATAAACTATTACACTACTCAAAAATATATTAAGTTATTCCTTGCAAAGCAGAAGGATCAGGATATGAATTTATCCCAAGTAACATTTAAATTTTTAACTAATCTTTTTTCTATTGCTTAAATTTTAAGCAACTCTTTTAGTAAACACAACCGAAATTCCATTCCTATAAAAATAGGTTTAGTCTAAAAACAGGATACAATATCTTCCTTAATTTTTAAGGTTAATATAATTCTCGATAGAGTAAACCAACTCGCGCTTTCATTTATAATTTTATAGTCTAACAATGTAAAAGAAACTCCTGTAGTATTCTGAATACAATAAAATTAAAATGATATGGCAGAAATTAAAATAGAAAAGAAAAAGCCAATATGGCCTTGGATTTTAGGATTATTAGTTGTTTTAGGAATAATATTATTCCTGTTTTATGCGACTAATAATAACGACGATTATATGGATGATACTAATACAAATCAGCCAGTAATGACCGATACGATTACCGATAATAGTAATGCGACTTATAATAATGCACCGTCTAGCAACACTACAACTGAATATAAACCCAGCTCAACTTACTTGGTGAATGTACAGAAGTCCTTAAATGATTCTATGAAACTGGGAACAGATTCTATATACACGGCAAAGGCCTTTTACAATTTAGCCAATGCCTCTGCTTCTAAAGCAGTAGAAATGAACTTGTATAGTTCTCCAGCTTTAAGCAGTTTAGAATCAGATTTAAATCAATTTAAGTCGGCTCAAATGGGGCAAGAAGATTTCAGCAAAATAGATTTAAAAACGCTAAGTTCTGAGATTACCGCTGTTATTTCTGAAATTCAGAATAAAAATGCTCCAAATTTAGACAAGGAAGTTTCTAATTTAAAGACCCTTTCTAATGAATTAAATTCTTCTACAGACTGGACAAAGCAACAGAAAAACATTCAAGATTATCTTAATACATCTTATGAAATCTTGACAACTATTAATTATTAAATCTTACAAAATGAACACAAACGAAAAGCACTTATACGATTTAGACGAACTTTCTGATTATAAAATTTCTGAAGGCTATGCCGATATTAGAGGTTGGGATGTAAAAGACATAGATAACCGAGTAATTGGAAAAGTAGATAATTTACTAGTTAATAAAGAAGCACAGCGCGTCGTTTACATTGACGTAGAGGTAGACAAATCTATAATCGACGCAAGTCATGATCCATATAGTACAGACAGCAACCGAGAGGTTAGGGAATTTATTAATAAAGATGGTGAAAATCATATTATTATTCCCATAGGTTTGTTAGATATCAATTCCGATTTAAAACACGTTTATACCCACACTGTAAACTACAGAACGTTTTCTGAAACTAAGCGTTATAGAAAAGGTGACAATGTAGATCGCGCTTACGAAGTACAAGTATTAGATTCTTATAAACGTGATATCGCGCTTCAAAACCTTCAGGATGCAGTTAAAACTGAAAGAACAGAAACTTTTGAAGAAGAACGTATAAGAGAACTGGTGCGTGACGAAATAAGAAAATTTCATAACATTGGCACCTCCTATTTCTCTAAAGTTGAAACAGATGAAACGGATTTACCATCGAAAACTCATAAAAATAACCCGTATGACGAGGAAAATTTTTACAACAGACATGAGTTCGAAAACAACCCTTTTAAAAGTAATCAGGGGTCTAGAAGATAATTCTAAAATAAGGATTATTCCGTTATGGGATAATCCTTATTATTTTTTTTAAAATTAGTTATTCCAATAAATTATTATGATTATTTACTAACCTCCAACCTCTTATGCCATCCTATTTTATAATATTATTAATTATTGGTTTAACCACACTTTTAGCTAGTTTTTCACCCATAGTTCTAAAGTACTTTAAGATTAGTTACACCATACCTTTTCTTGTTTTAGGTGGCTTATTGTATTATTTAAAAGCGCCATTACCTTGGCCCGATCCGATTTGGGATATTGATTCAACCTTAAAGTTTTCTGAAATGGTTGTAATTATTAGTATAATGGTAGCAGGGTTAAAAATAGGTTTAAACTATACGTGGAAAGAATGGCTGAACCCATTACGATTATTAGGTATTACGATGCCTCTTTTCATGATTTTTGTATTCCTATATTCATATTTTATTTTAGACTTTTCTGGAGCACTTGCATTGCTATTAGCAGCGGTTTTATCGCCGACAGATCCAGCATTGGCTTCCGAAATTCAACTTAATGAAAAACAATCCGATGTGTCTAAAAGAAATACTGGGGTAGAATATAATTTAACTGCAGAAGCAGGCTTAAATGATGGTTTGGCATTTCCGTTTGTTTATTTGGCTATTTTATGGTCTAAAAAAGATAATTTAAACAGCGAAGTTTGGACAACTTGGTTAAGTTATCATGTGTTGTATAAAATTGTAGTTGGGGTTGTAGTCGGTATACTTATCGGATTTCTATATAGTTATTTTACCACTAAACTGACTAAAAAAAGAGAAAGCAAAATTCATCAAGCCTTTGTCGCCATTTCGCTAACATTAGTGTCCTATGGCTTAGCTGAGGTTATGAGCTCTTATGGTTTTATAAGTGTATTTTTTACAGGCCTTTTTGCACATTATCATGCGCATATAAATAGTGAAAGAAATAATTACGAACCCAGTTTAGAATTCATTACCAATGTTGAAAAATTTCTAATCATTTTTTGGATGGTCTTTTTTGGAGGATCTATAATGGGGGGTATCTTAAATTTCCTCGATCTTAAATTAGTACTATTTTGTTTATGTTTAGTTTTAGTAGCAAGACCTGTATTAGGTTATATTTCACTAACACATTCTGGTTTAGATTTAAAGAAAAAATTAGCCATATCCTTTTTCGGAATTAGAGGCATAGGCTCTGTTTTTTATTTAACCTATGCCATTAAAAATGGTGAATTTGAGAATACCGACCAGCTATTTTCTATTATAGCCTTAGTCATTTTAATTTCAATTATTCTGCATGGTTTAACTGTTAAAAGATCTATTTCTAAAATTTAAAAATGATACCCATGTTAATTGAATAGCATGAGTTCAAATATCTTTTTTAGAAATAAATCGTAAAAACCATTACACAAAGGCACTGTAACCTGTTATCGCCCTTCCAACTATTAGTGTATTTATTTCTTTGGTACCTTCATAAGAATATATAGCTTCTGCATCGGCTACAAAGCGCGCCACATCATATTCCAATAATATTCCATTACCGCCCATCACTTCTCGCGCACGACTTACTACATCTCGAGTTCGCATAGAACAAAACACTTTTGCAAGCGATGCATGCTCGTCTGTTAAAAGTCCTTGATCTTGTAATTCTGAAAGACGATATACCATCGCTTTCATTGCAGTTAAGTTTGCTAACATTTCCACCAAATGATTTTGAATCAGCTGAAATTTAGCAATAGGTTTCCCAAATTGTTCCCGTTTCTTGGTATATTTTAATGCACTTTCATAAGCACCTCTGGCACAACCTAAAGCTTGCCAAGCTACGCCTGCTCTAGTCATTCTTAACACTTTTGCTGTATCTCGAAATGAATTTGCTTTTTGTAACCGATCGGATTCGAGCACTTTACAATCTGTAATTGTAATTAAGGCATTTTGCACCGTTCTTAAGGCCATTTTATCTTCAATCTTCTCCGCTTTATAACCTGGATTTCCTTTTCTAACTAAAAAGCCTTTCGCCTGATTACTATCTACATCTCTTGCCCAGATTATAATAACATCGGCAAAAGTGGCATTTCCAATCCATTTCTTTTGTCCGTTTAAAATCCATTCATCACCCACTTTCTTACATGTGGTTTCCATACCACCCGCAACGCCACTTCCTACATTAGGTTCTGTTAAAGCAAAAGCGCCAATGCTTTCCATTTTTTGCATTTTTGGTAACCACTCTTGTTTTTGTTCTTCACTTCCGCATAGGTAAATAGATCCCATTGCCAATCCGCTATGAACCCCAAAAAAAGTAGATATAGACACATCGACTCGAGAAATTTCTTCAGCGATAATACCTTCCATAACGAATGATAAATTAGGACAGCCATAGCCTACATAGGCCACACCTGTAATATTTAGTTCGGCTAATTTTGGGATAATTTCCATGGGAAACTCTGCGCGCTTCCAATAGTCGTTTGCAATAGGTTCGACCTCGGTCTCCATGAAATTACGCACTTTCATCTGAATTTCTCGCTGTTCCTGAGTCAGGTTTAAATCATAATCGTAGAAATCGCCATCTATAGGAGGCAATTGACGTTGTCCTTTTTTGGCTTTTTCGGTGAGTAGTTTAGTTAATCCCTTAAGCTGAGTATCGTCCAATTCCCCAACTGATTTCATAATTTTTGGTAAGTCTATTTTCTCTGAAATCTCATTTAATTCAGCAAAGTCTACTTGCTTCATTAAGTGTGTAATTTGTTTTATTTTTTTAAAAAATTCCATCCTTTTGTTTTTAATTCACAAATGCATCTGACATGGACACTTGTAAAATTCCACAATTAAAGTACTAAAAAGCAACCACATTTGCTAATATGATAAAATTTCACGTAAATTATTATCAAATAGATAATTTTAATCCCGCTTCAGCTAACTCAAACACTTACAGTAAGTTACATTATTTCATTTCCATTTAGTAGTGAGACTTTGCACTTTAAACGTCTGTAATTTTATAGTTTTATTATGATTTTTAGCGTCTAAGTCTATTGGAATGCAGCACATAAATCAAATAATTTAAATGTAAATTTATGATTTAAGTAATTACGCTATAAAGATGAAAGAAAACAAACCTCAATCTACTTCAAAAAACAATCCGTCTTTTCAAAAAAAAGTATGGATAGTCGTTGGAATACTTGCTTTTTCAATAATTACCATATTACTTTTAAAAGCTACATTTAGAGTTTTTTTACTAATATTAGCTGGTGCACTTATCGCTATATTTTTTAGAGGATTGAGTAGTTTTATTCAAAAAAAGACCAAATGGAAGGAAGGAATATGTGTCGCTATTTCCATTATAAGTACCTTTTTAATAGTCATAGGATTATTCTGGTTGATTGGTGCAAAGGTACAAGATCAAATGGCTGAACTCGTAGAAACCTTACCTAAGACCGTTGAAAATGCAAAGGCGAAATTAAATGAAAGTTCGATAGGTAGAAATATTGTAGACAATTTCTCTTCTGTAGACTCGATTGAGAAAGCACAAGGTTTTGCTGGGCAATTCTTCCAATCTACATTCGGATTTTTTGGCGATCTTTATGTTGTTTTATTCATTGGAATTTTCTTTACCATATCTCCTAAAATCTATATTAATGGCTTAGTACAACTCATACCTATTAAGGGGCAAGAAGCTGGTAAGCAGGTCCTAAATAATATAAGCAATCAGTTACTTAACTGGTTAAAAGGAACCTTCTTCTCTATGTTTGTTGTTTTTGTTTTAACGGCAATAGGTTTGGCTATTATTGGGATCCCGCTTTGGCTTGTTCTAGCTCTTCTAGCTGGTTTAATTAGTTTTATTCCAAATTTTGGACCTTTAATAGCATTAATCCCAGCGGTATTAATTGGACTTTTACAGAGTCCTGAAACGGCGCTTTTAGTCGTTGGACTTTATATACTAATTCAGTTTATTGAAAGTAATTTTATTACAACACTTGTTCAGAAAAAATTACTAGACCTGCCTCCAGCGCTTATAATTATCGCACAGCTTATTATGGGAACACTAACAGGGATATGGGGATTGGTTTTAGCTACTCCAATAATTGTAATCCTAATTGTATTAGTGCAAGATTTATATATAAAAAACAGAGAGTAAATTAGAGTACACTTAAAACACTGCCAATAAGATTATATTTATAAAGAGTTAAAGCTTTTACAAGCTGAAACACAGAATATGAATTTCGAATTAGTTTCTCATCACTAAAAAATAAAATCTGCACTCTAGCACATATGTTTTATGCTTACTTATACTTTTACTAGTGAAGCTGATTTTACTAGATATTGGTATGTTTAAATAAGAATTTAAACCTTTATATAAAAATTTAGGGTATCTTTAAATTAAACTTAGAATGTTTAAAAATAGGTAATATTAAATGAGGTGATTCCTGTAACAGCTATGCAGGTGGTGGTAAAATAGAAAGTATAATGTATGATTAATGCGTTGGCCCTCTAACTTTAAACGTTTCACTTCTTATTGGTCCTGAAAAAATTTCCAATAAAATAAACGAGCCAAAATTATCAGACATTCATGTAGTAAGATCCTCTAAAAAGGTTTTGTAGTACTGAAACGATACTTTGCCTACAACGAGCTATGATGCTCCTGTACGGATTAATTTAACGGTACCAAAATCGTTTTCTTTTTTCCGATAGTAAAGTTATGAGATTACATCGTATTATTAAAATAGAAATCCATCTTAGGATATTCTAGTGACGGTTTTTGCACCACATTCTTATTTAGGAATGAGTTGTTTTACTGTTTGCATATAGTCAGGAGACACCTTTGTGTTGTCCATAATAATTGTATACAAATAATTAATTTCACATTATTTCACTTTAGCCTGAAGTGCATTTATTAATTCAAAAAAATTGATTGGGTTGAGGTTTTGAAAGTAAAAAAAAAACTATAAACAATTGATTACGATAAAGATATTTGCGTTTGCAATCTTGATTTTTGCTGATTAATTTTAAATTCATCGACTAAAACAAAACTGAAAATTAGGGGGTATGACCATATTAAAATTCATATTAATTAATACAGTAGCTGTAGCACTTATGACTGGATTTTCATATGTAATCTCTCAGGCTTATAATATTAATTTCAGTGAACCCAAGCGTTTAAAACAATTAGTAAATCGTGCACGTATCATAAGAAAATCTGATTTTGGAATATGGGTGGGATGGTGTTTACACTTTGGTATTGGCTTAGTGTTTTTGTTAGTGTATTTTCTGTTTAGAAACATTTTTCCCAACGGTCCTGAGTTAGTATATGCTTTAATTTTTGGTTTTTTAGCAGGACTACTTGGTGTAGTAGGGTGGAGACTTATGTTTGCTTTACACGATAATCCGCCACAATTTCCTAAATTCCCATTTTATGTTCAGCTTGTTGGAGCTCACATTGTATTTAGTGCAACTGTGGCAGGGATGTTGTTTTTATTTTAAGCAAAATACTTCAAAGATAAACCCTATCAATGAGTGTTTTTGAGAACTAATACAATTCAAATAATTTAGTATCCTTGGAAATCATCTGACACATTAAAACCATTTTAATTTTGTCATGGCGCTTAAAATTATAAGTATCATACTAAAACATTTTTTGAAATAGATCATATAAATCTGTCCGACTGTACACTATATAATTATCATAAAAAGAAAAGAAGCAATAACTAATGGGACTTATTATTTCAATCCTGATAGCGGAAGAGATAATCTAAATATAGATGTATTTGCCTTACCATTTAAAGTCATTTCAAAAAAAGAAATAGTATTAAATGATTATGAGATAAGTCGTTTAAAAGGGGGTGATTATAATTGGATTAAGGATAACAGCTGGAAAATAGTAACAAATGAAACACGTAATTTTAAAAACCTGTATTTTTTAGAGAGGGAAGAAAATAACAATTTCGTTTTATATAAAGTAGAGACTGTTATCTATACATTTAAAAGTAGAAAAAGCAGCTTCCTTAGTTATAAGTTGGAAATTATAGTGTGTTTTTGTTAATGTAAAGAGTAGTAGTTAACTGGAGTGTTTACGAGACGCTTTTAATACAGTGTTAAGTGCTTATTCATCCATACCTTTTATCAAAATCAAAAGTCTATTCAGTTTAGGTTTTATCCAAACTCGTTTAAGAGTAACAAGCAGTAATCCATTTTCATTAATAATTGCTTTAAAGAGTTTTCTATAGTATTAAGGCTAATTTCTCATTTGTAACTGCCAAATTCTAATTAAGGTAGAATTTATGCCGTAAAGGAGTTAGACTTGTTTATGAAGTATAAAATAAAATCCCATGCAACGACCAACCTCAACGCCAAAGAACTCGAAAACCGTTATGGTTCCCGTGTACGTTCAAGATTGCGAAGTATGTTTAATCTTATAGCATTCGATACTAGTTCAAAGGATAAACGATAGCAAATAAAATATTATTCTTTGAACAAGTATAAAGTCTTCAGTTTGTAAATCTTATCAATTTATATATGTAAAATATTAAGGAGAGTATTATTAATCTTATTTGAATGTAAAACCTTTGAGTGAAATATAAATAATAATCAACCTATAAGAAATATGATGTTTAGAGGAGAAAGTATTAATATTAAAATTTAATCTTTATAGAGGTGTTTCGTCCCTTTTCAATATTTGTCATTTAAATTATGACGATTTAAGTTTGATTTTTTTAATAATTTGATAAAAAAGAATATTCAAAATTATAAATCGAGTTTTTATTTAGAAATTATTATATCATCTAATGTAGATAGGTGTATTTCTAATAGGTTTTATCTAGTTTTGTTAACAAATAATTCTTCTGAAAATTTGCAAGAAAATAACGTTTTAAATAATATAGGCAATAAAGCTGTGTTTAAGTCTACATTTAATAAGTTTTATAAGGAGTTGGTTATATATGCCCATAACTTTTTGTATGACCAGCAAGCAAGTGAGGACTTAGTACAAGACGTTTATATTTATTTATGGGAAAATTCAGAAAAAATAGAAATTAAAACATCAATACGTGCTTACCTATATAAAGCGGTTCAAAATCGATGTTTAAATTATCTAAAATCTTTAAAAGTTGAAGTTGATTTAGATACCATTAATTTAAATACTTATATCACGACCGATTATGATTTAAATATTTTAGATAATCAAGATAAATTAATTATTTATAATCATGTGTTAAAAGTAGTTGATCAATTTCCTGAAAGAATGAAACAAATTTTTAAGTTGAAATATCTTCAAGGTTATAAGTATTCAGAAATTGCAGAGGAGTTAGATGTTTCTATTAATTCAGTTAAAACTCAACTACAGAGAGCAAAATTAAAATTGAATGAGGCCATGGTTGTAATTCTTCTTCTGATAAGTAATTCGTAATGTTTTTCTTTTTTTGTTAGAGTATGTTTGCTTTTTTTGTCTGAACTCAGAAAAAAATTCATGTTTTTGTCACCCTTTTTAAATTTTCTGTTGTCATATTAAAAAAAGGTTACTTTTCTGTTAAGAGCAAAACCTTGATTTCTTTATAAGATATGACATTCAAACTTATTATTAAAAAAATAAAAAAGACATTAAACCAACAAGAATCTGAAATATTTGATGCTTGGTTTAATGAGTCTCCAGAACATCGTGCATATTTCAATAAGGTTAAAGTGAATTTTAACTCTGAAATCGATAATTTTAATATGAATGAGGCATGGAGTAAGATTCAAAATAGTACACAAGAGCCAAGATTTAAAGTAAATTGGAAATATATGGTTGCGGCTATTTTAATTGGAATATTAGTTACTGCTAATTTTATAGTAAAACAGAACGATAGTGAAAATTTCATTCAAGAATCTTCAAAAATTTCAGAAATAAGTATTGGTTCTAATAAGGCAATTTTAACATTGAATGATGGTTCAGAACTAGAATTAAAAGAGGGTAATAGCCAAGCATTAACAAATGCCTCCTCCAATGGTAAAGAATTAATTTATAAGTGTTCGAAAAAACATAGAAGTGAAGTTATTTATAATTATTTAACTATCCCAAGAGGTGGGCAGTATGTTGTAAAATTAGCTGACAACACCAAAGTATGGTTGAATTCTGAAACTAAAATCAAATACCCCGTAGAATTTGAGGAGGGACAAGTTCGTCAAGTTGAACTTATTTACGGTGAAGCTTATTTTGAAGTTACATCAAGTGCAGTTAATAACGGAAGTTCTTTTAGAGTTTTAACTAAAGGGCAAGAAATTGAGGTTTTAGGCACTGAATTCAATGTAAGTGCATATCAAAATGAAATTTTAATATATACAACATTAGTTGAAGGAAGTGTGTCGATTGTTACAAATGAAAAGGAAATAAAACTAAAGCCAGGTGAACAATCTATTTTAGATACAAGCGATAATTCTATTCAAGTTCAATCTACTGAAACATATTTTGTTACAGCTTGGAAAAAGGGGTTGTTTGCATTTAAAAATAAAACACTCTTAGAAATTGTGCCTATTTTATCTAGATGGTATGATGTGGAAATTACTATTGATGACGAAAATTTAGAATCTGTTGGGTTTAAAGGAGTCTTAAGTAAAAATCAGTCTATTGAACAAATATTAGAATTAATAAAAAAAACAAACTTTTTAAAATCTTATGAAATAAAAGGAAATAAAATAGAAATAAAAAAATAAGGGAGTTAAAGTTCACACCGTCCAAAGTATTAACCTTTTCTCCCTTTTGAGAATTAATAATCAACAAATGTTAAATTAAAAAATCATTACAAATTTATGGAAAATAAACTAATAGCACCCTTTCTTAGTGTAAGGAAAAAACTTTTTAGATTAATGGTTAAAACTTTTATATTCTTCTTTTGCACATCTTTATTTGCATTAGCACCAAATAGAATTTCATCTCAAAATGTTAATATAAAAATTGAAGAAGATGTTACAGTGTCTATTGATGGGTTGTTCGACTTAATAATGGAACAAACCGATTTTATATTTGTATATCAAGTCAATCTGTTCAAAGATGTTCCGGATATTAAATTAAAAAAAGGAAATCCTAAGGTCGAGGAAATACTTGAAAATCATATCACTTCTAATAATTTGGTATTCTCTATTAATAGCCAAAACACAATTATAATTGATAAAGTTCAAAATAGAGATCAAAACTTATTAAGCATTAAAGGTACAGTCAAAGATGAAAATGGAGTTCCGGCTGCCGGAGTAAACGTACTTGAAAAAGGTACACTCAATGGAGTTTACACCGACTTTGATGGGAATTTTAAAATTTCTGTAAATGAAGGAAGCGTTTTAGTTTTTAGCTATGTTGGTATGAAAGCTCAGGAAATAAAAGCAACTGATGATACTTATATGAATGTAATACTTAAGATGGACTCAGAATCTTTAGATGAAGTTGTTTTAGTTGGGTATGGAAGTCAAAAGAAAAGAGATTTAACTGGGTCTGTGGCTTCGGTTGATGTTCAAGAATTACAGAAAACTAACCCTATAAACTTCGATAACGCTTTAGTGGGTAGGGTTTCTGGTGTCTATACTGTGCCTTCTTCTGGAGCACCAGGTTCTGAAGCTTCTATTAGAATTCGTGGTATAACGTCCATCTTTGGTAATAACGAGCCATTATATGTTATAGATGGTCTACCTATTGAGGTGGGGCAGGGATTAGGGAATTCTTTTTATAACGAAAATTCTTATTCTACAATTTCACCTCTAAGTTCAATTAATCCACAAGATATAGAAAGTATTGATATATTAAAAGATGCATCAGCTACAGCGATATATGGTTCACGAGGGGCCAATGGTGTTGTAATTGTAACTACTAAAAAAGGGAGTTATTCTTCAGTGCCTAGTATCAGTTTAAGTGTAAATACAAGTATTTCTAATTTTACTAATCAGTATGATATGCTTAATTCTGAAAAATTTCATGATGTGATAGAACAAGCTTATAGTAATACTGGAACAACGTTACCGGCCGAAAGTTCTTTATATCCTTATGGAAAGGATGTTGAGACTAATTGGCAGAAAGAAACTGACCAAGCTGCAATTAATGCAAATTATTATTTAAATGCTAATGGTGGCTCATTGGATGGAGGTTCACTTTATTCTCTTTCTGCAGGAGTTACAGATCAAGCAGGAGCTTTAATAGGAACTAATTTTAGAAGAAATACATTAAGAACAAAATTAGAAACAAAACTATTTGAAAGATTAAGAGTAGGAACTAATTTTAATTATAATGATTCTAATAATGAAGGAAAAGGTACTTTAACATATTATCAAGCAGCTAAATATAGACCAGATATCCCTATTTATGATGACAATGGCGATTTTGCTTATGATGCTCCAAGTTATTCTTTTCAAGCTAACCCATATGCCAAAACAACATATTCTAACGATATAAATAGCAAGAGTTTAATTTTATCGTTATTCGGAGAATTTGAAATTACTAAAAACTTATTATTTAAAACAACATATTCTTATACCACTAACGACAATGATACCTTTAGATATACACCAAGTTATGATCCTTTAGAACAGGCTTATGGTAGAAAAGGAACATTAAATCAAAATGAAAATAAATTTTCTTCAAGGGTATTAGATAATGTATTGAGTTTTAATAAAAACTATAATAAACATGGTGTTAATGCTATATTAGGTGCTTCCTATACACAAAACAAAAGTGAGTTTTTAAGTATTAGTGCTACCGATTTTCCTGATGATGAAAATTTAATTACTCCTGGAGCAGCTTCTAGTGTTTCACTAACAAGCGGAGGAACTATTAGTGGTTTAGCATCTTATTTCTTTAGGTCTAACTATAATTATAATGATAAGTATTATTTAACTTTTACAGGAAGAGCCGATAAGTCTACTAAATTTGGTCCAGAAAATAGATGGGGATATTTTCCATCTGGTGCAGTAGCTTGGAGGATTTCTAAAGAATCCTTTTTAGAAGATTCTAATTTTATAAATGATTTAAAACTTAGAGCATCTTATGGAAAAACGGGTTCTGCAAACTTTTCAGATTTCCAATATGATACATTTTTTGCAGCTGGTAGTTTTTATAATAATAATAATGGGGTAATTTCTAATACAATTCCAAATCCTAATATTAAATGGGAAACGACAAATCAGTTAGATTTATCAATAGATTACTCTTTATGGGATAGAAGGATTAATGGAACAGTAGGTTATTTTAATAAGAAAACCTTCGATCAAATTTTATTAAGAGATGTTATTTTAGAAACTGGAGGAAGTAGCCAATTCTCTAATATTGGAGATTTTTTAAATGAAGGTTTTGAGTTTCAGTTGAGTGTTGATGTAATTTCTACAAACAAAGTACAATGGACTACAGATTTTAATATTTCTACAATTAATAGTAAAGTTCTTAAATTGAATGGAGGATATTATAATAACTTAATTGAAGGTGAGTCTATTAGCTATTTTTCTGGATATAAAATAGATGGAATTTTTCAAAATCAAAATGAAATAGATGCTTTAAATAGTAATTCGCCTAATAGTATTTACCAATCATCAAATACATCACCAGGAGATTTTAAATTCGTAGATGTTAATAATGATGGTTATATTGGTGAAGACGATTCTACTATTATAGGTGACGCCTCACCAGATTTTTTTGGAGGATGGAATAACATAGTTAGATTCGGTAACTTCGAAATATCTGCATTGTTTAATTTTAGCGTTGGTAATTATTTATACAATACCAATAAAAAAGATCTCACAATTTTTACAAATTACACTTCCAATTATTCTACAGAAATTTTAGATGCATGGAGTCCTACTAATACCGACTCAGGTATTCCGCGTTTAGCATATGGAGATCCGAATGATAATAATAGAGATTCAGATTTTTTTTATAGAAGATGCTTCATTTTTTAGACTTAAAAATTTAAATATTACATATAATTTAAAGCCTGAATTACTTAAAAAAATATTTATACAACGCGCTAGTTTTTCACTTACAGCTAGTAATATTTTTGTTATTACATCATACAGTGGTTTAGATCCAGAGGTGAATTATAATGGGACTAGTAATTTTAATCAAGGTTACGATAATGCTGCTTATCCTCCAACTAGAACAATCACTTTAGGATTAAACTTAAACTTATAATATTATGAAAATTTTAAAATTTACACTTATATACATATTCTTATTTACGTCTTTTAATTTATTTACATCTTGTGAGGTTATTGATGTTACAGATGTTCAACCTGTTTATCAAGTCTCTGAAGAAAATGTTATCACTAATCTAGAACAAGCTCAGGCTGTATTATATGGTACTTATGGTATTCTTATAGATGGTTTAGAATTTACTTCATATGCTCCTGGTTTAACTTCTTGTATGGGACTAACAATGAAGGTGGGGAGTAGAGGTCCGTCCTCATTCAATCAATTTGTAAATAATGAGGTTAACTCTAGTAATACTTATGTAGAATTAATATATACTAAAATGTATTTTCTTCTAAATAATGCAAATCATATAATTACTAAGACTCAGGAATTAGAAGGAGACTCTTCTGCTAAAAATGAAATTATTGCTGAAGCAAAAACTTTAAGAGCTTTAACTCATTTTTACTTGTTAAGATTATGGGGTCAATTCTATGATGAAAATTCAAGTTATGGAATTGTATTGAAACAACAACCAATTAGTGATGCTGTTATCCAGGAACGATCAAGTGTATTAGATACTTATAATTTAATTCTAGAAGACTTAGAATTTGCTATCGAGCATGGACCTGAATTTTCTAACACATTCTATACGTCTAATTTATTTGCTAAAGCTTTAAAAAGTAAAGTACTTCTTTATAAAAAAGATTATAGTAATGCGGCTCAATTAGCCTTAGAAGTTATCAATTCAGGAGAAAGAAATTTAGAAGATACTTATGCTGATATTTTTATAAAAAAAATAAGTAATACAAATGAGGTCTTATTCCAGACTCCTTTTGATAATGCTAATGATAGAAATAATAAAGCTTTCATATTTAGATCTTATTTTTCGTTGTCAGATACTTATAAAGAATTTATGCAAGATGATTTACGATATGATGCAGCAATAGCATCTAATGGGAATAATAATAAATTCAATAATTCAACTTATAATGGAGAAACTTTAACTGCAGATACAGAATATTTTATGCGTCTAGATGAGGTGTATTTAATCTATGCAGAAGCGGTGCTAAGAGGTGATGATAATTTAGAGGAAGCATTATCTGCTCTAAATAAAATTAGAGAAAGAAGTGGAAATGTTTTGTTTGAAATGACGACGAAAGAGTCCTTGCTTGATAAAATAAGAGAGGAAAAAATGTATGAATTAGGAGCTGAGAGTGGTGAAGAATGGTTTGATTTAGTAAGATATCACATAGAGGGAGATATCAATATAAATGATTTTAAACCTTTAACATCCGACTCAAAACTTATTTTACCTCTACCTACACAGTCTATTCAATTATCAGAAGGTAAAATAGTTCAAAATCCAAATTACTAATGAGAAATCTATTTGTTGTATTATTTTGCTTTCTATTAATTGCCTGTAAATCTGAGGGTAAACAGGAGCAGAAACAGAATCAGGAAATAATGTTTCATGAAGATTCATTTCAGAATATTTTGGCTTTAGCTAAAAAAGAAAATAAGTTAATTTTTATTGATTGTTATACAACTTGGTGTGCACCTTGTAAATGGATGGATAAATATGTGTTTATTAATAAAGATGTAGCTAGCTATTACAATAAAAATTTTATTAATGTAAAACTAGATATGGAAAAAGGAGAAGGGCTTAAACTAAGAGATACTTACGGTGTAAAGTCATTTCCAACATATTTGTATTTAAATGCAGAAGGAGAATTAGTTCATAAGTCTGGCTCTAAAATGAGTGTAGAACGATTTATTGAGGAAGGCCGAAATGCATTGAACCCTAAAAAAGCTATAGGATTATTAGCTAAAAATTATGAAAAAGGTTTTTTAAACTTAGATGATAAAGTTCAATATGCTATTATGTTAAAAGGTGCTGATGGGGCTAAAAGTAAGAAAGTTTTAAATGAAATTTATTCTGAGGTTGATAGTAATTATATGCAGACTTATTCTGGTTGGAAAATAATTGAAGCTTTTACAGATAATAATCAGTCAAATCTTTTTAAAACCCTAAATAACAATAAGAAACATTATACTGAAATGGCAGGAATAGAATCTGTAAATAAAATTTATGAAAGAGTTTTGTTAAATGATATTTATAGTAATCTTGAAGAAAAAGATAGCTTACTATTTTTTAGTAAGCTAGATTCTTTAAAAAATGTGTCTTTAAACTCTAGAACTGTCCCTATTCTACATTGTGACTACTATTTGCGAAATATGGATCCTGAAAATTTTATTAAAACATCTAACTATTATGTGGATAATGATTTAAAAAATGATCCAGAAACTATTGCTTTTATAGCGCGATCGGCAACAAGATATTCTCAACCTCTAAATCATAAGGTTTTGGAGCAAGCTTCAGTTCTAATTACGAAAGCTTATAGAACAGAATCTCCTAGTTATGGTACAGTATCAACATATGCAGACATTCAAAATAAAATAGGAAATAAAGAAGAAGCTATACGTGCTGGAGAACTTGCAGTAAAAATGGCAGATACTATCAGTAGTAAAATAAAAAAAATAGCAGAGAAAAATTTGCAAGACATGCAATAAATTGGAATGCTTAATAATAAATAAAATAAAAATATAATATGAAAGCTTTTATAAGTTTACTCATTGTTCTTAGCATTTTTTCTTGCAAGAAAGAAAAAGATGTTAATTATATTGTTTTTTCAGGAGTTATTAAAAATCAGGTAAATGATTATTTGATTTTAACTAAGAGCAATAAAGATATAGATACAATTAATATAGATTCAGTTGGGACGTTTATAGATACCCTATTTATAAATAATGGTTATTATTTAATATCTCATGGTAAAACATTCTTAAGACCTTATTTTGAAGTGGGAGAAGATTTTTCTGTAAACTTTGATGTAGAAAATTTCACAGAAACATTAAGATATGAGGGTAGTGGTGCAGAAATTAATAATTATGTAACCAAAAAAAGACAAAACGAATTAGATATTATAGAAAATAGAGCTGAATTTTATGGCTTGCCAGAAAGTGAATATAAGTCTAAAGTTTATGCTATAAAAGATAATAATATAAAATTATTAAAAGAATATGAAGCTATTTCAATTAATTTCAAATCTAAAGAATTAAAAAATATTGAATATGAATTTGTAAATAACCTATTAAGTTATGAAGAATTCCATGCCTACTTTACAAAAGTAGATTCTTTTGAAGTCTCAAGTACTTTTCTCCCTGATTTATCTAATTTTGATTTTAATAATGGAAAAGATTATTTGTTTTCTCCTGCATACAAAAGAATTTTAAACTTAAGTTTAAAAGACTCGACCGAAGCTGTTCTTAAAACCAAAGATAGCCCTAGAGATATAGTGTTGCTTAGTCGAATAGCTGAAATTGACAATGATACAATTAGAAATAGTATGCTTTATAATGAATCTGTCTATGGAATTACATACACTAATAATTTGGATGATTATTATAAAATCTTTATGAATGGGAGTACTAATCAAAATGATAAGTTAGAAATAACTGAAGCGTTTCAGAAATTAAAAAAAGTAGATAAAGGGCAAGTGTCTCCAGAATTTATAGATTATATAAATTTTAATGGAGGTAAAAATTCATTATCAGATTATCAAGGCAAATATGTATATATTGATATTTGGGCAACATGGTGTGCACCTTGTAAGAAAGAAATTCCATTTTTAAAAGAAATTGAACAGCAGTATAAAAATAAAAATATTGAGTTCATTTCAATTTCAATAGATAAACAATCAGATTTTGATAAATGGAAAAAAATGGTATCCCAAGAGAACTTGAGTGGTATTCAACTTTATGCAGATAATGCATGGAATTCACAATTTGTTCAGGATTATCTTATTAAAGGTATACCTCGTTTTATTATTATCGATCCTGTAGGGAAAATTTATAACGCTAATGCGCCTAGACCTTCAGACAAAGATTTACATAAGCAATTCGAATCTATGAATATCTAAAAAAATAATCTTGAATGTAAATCATACTACATTTAAGTATTAAACTTTTTTTAATTTTTACTAAATAATTGTTTGAAAACACTTTTGAATTAGTCCATATTATTTAGTGAAAAAGGACTGTGTTTAACATGCAGTCCTTTAATTTCTTAAGATTAACTTAGGTAGATTCATTAACAATGTAAGTAGTGTTTTGGACATATGTTCCAAAAAGACATGCAACTTATCCCCTTGTGCATTTAAAATCCTTATCGAATCTAATTCATGCAATTAAATTAATCTACAATAAATAGCACGATGAATATTCCAGCATAGTAAGATGAATAAACTGTCCTATATCAGACAAATAATTTAAATATTTATTAAATGAAAAACATACTAATAGCACTCGCTTTTTTAACATGTGGTTTTGTAAATAGCCAAGTCCTAGATCCTGTAAAATGGACGACTTCTGTAGAGAAAATATCAGATACTGAATATAACTTGATTGCTACAGCACATATCGATGCGGGTTGGCATTTATATTCGCAAGTCGTACCCGAAGGTGGCCCGGTAGCGACGACCTTTATCTACGATAACTCGGAAGAAAATTTCATTTTAAACGGCAATACTGTAGAAGGAGAAGGGCATACGGTACATGATTCTATTTTCGAAATGGAAATAAAATATTTTGATGGTGAAGCTAAATTTAGTCAAAACGTAAAAGTCACAAAAGCAACCTCTACAATAAACGGATTTGTGGAGTTTATGGTCTGCGACGATACACGTTGTTTACCACCTACAGAAATAGATTTAGAATTTCAGCTTAACGGAAAAACAGCCTTAGCTACAGAAACGACTGAAGCTGTAACACCCGCGGTCGCTGTAGATAACACCATTAAAACCACCGATGATTCAGCCTCTAATAAAGGACTTTGGTCAATCTTTTTTATTGCCTTCTTATCAGGGTTTGCAGCCTTATTAACACCATGCGTATTCCCGATGATTCCAATGACGGTGAGTTTCTTTACTAAGCAAAGTAAAAACAAAGCTGCTGGAATTAAGAATGCCATTATTTATGGTATTTGTATTATCGTTATTTATTTACTCTTGGGTATCGCTGTAACCGGAATTTTTGGAGCCGATGCTTTAAATGCACTAGCCACGAATGTTTGGTTTAACATTATTTTCTTTGTGCTTTTAGTCGTTTTTGCTGTGTCTTTTTTAGGTGCTTTCGAGATCATGTTACCAAATTCTTGGGCAAATAAAGTCGATTCTCAAGCAGATCGTGGCGGACTTGTGGGTATCTTTTTTATGGCCTTAGCCTTGGCTATTGTATCCTTTTCATGTACAGGTCCAATTGTGGGAACTTTATTAGTGGAAGCGGCATCAAAAGGAGGAGTCGCACCAATAATTGGAATGTTTGGATTTTCATTAGCCATTGCATTACCGTTTGCATTATTTGCAGCTTTTCCAGGTTGGTTAAACTCATTACCAAAATCAGGAGGTTGGCTAAACACCGTGAAAGTTGTTTTAGGATTTTTAGAACTGGCTTTAGCATTTAAATTCTTAAGTCAAGCGGATTTAGTTTTGCAGCTTCACATTTTAGAACGTGAAGTTTTTATCGCGATTTGGATTGCCATTTTTGGAACCTTAGCGTTTTATTTATTCGGGAAAATTAAATTACCACACGATTCCCCATTAACGCATATTTCGGTGGGGAGATTAAGCTTAGGTCTTATCGTGTTAACCTTCACTATTTATATGATTCCAGGCCTTTGGGGCGCACCTTTAACTATTATTAGTGCATTTCCGCCACCACAAGACTATAGCGAATCGCCTTATGGTGTAGGTTTCTCAAAATTAGAATCAGGTGGTAGCGCTTCAGCTCATGGCGATTTACCTGAAGGTGCACATTTATTAGCGCCACACGATATCATGGCCTTCAACGATTACGATACAGGTTTAGCATACGCTAAAAAAGTAGGTAAACCTGTGATGCTAGATTTTACAGGTTGGGCGTGTGTAAATTGTAGAAAAATGGAACAGAATGTATGGCCTGAGCCAGAGATTTTAAATCTATTAAAAAACGATGTGGTTTTAATCTCCTTATATGTAGATGACAAACGAAAACTTGAGGCTGATGAGATTGTAGACTCTCAGTTAAAACCAGGAAAAAAGCTAAAGTACATCGGACAAAAATGGAGTGAGATGCAAACCATTAAATACAAATCAAATTCGCAACCGTTTTATGTGATCATCAATCATAACGAAGAGAAACTAGTAGAACCTGTAGGTTATATTCCAGATGTAGAAGCGTATCATATGTGGTTGAAAACTGGGGTGTCGAAGTTTTAAATCTAAACCATTGATTTTACTATACAGTGGCGATTTGGTTATCATCCTGCCACCCCGACGATAAAAAAGCTTTACAGTTTCTGTAAGGCTTTTATTAGTTTTAAGCATGTCTAACTTGTGCACTAAAAACATTTTTTATCTTCACAATCTATTTCATTAAAATGAAAAAATATTACCTAACTTTAATCTAGGTTCTAATTTCATAATACTTTACAAAAAGTGGAATAGCTAAGAAGTACTAAAAGCACCTTCTAAATTAATTTGGTTCAATTAATAATGAAAGTATAGAGGAACTAATGAAAGTCAATAAAAATATAGGCCTTGTTTTTTTGTTTTTCATAACGCTTGCTTTTAGTCAGAAGAAAGAAGATGTTTTTTAAATTTAGATAATGATAATTCTGAATATACAATTTCCCTACTTATGTATGGAAAAGAAATAACCTCTTTCCATAGCAAGCATACACGATAAACAATAATTATAAAGTAAAATTAAAGTTACCAAGCCTATAACTTTAGGTTAATTTATATTGTAGAGGCTTATCAGATTAGATTAACTTCATTTATCAAGTAATTTTGCGAGTTCTATAACAAACAAAATGTCATACCTGTTAATAGCAATTTTATCCCAATCCTTTACTATTGCCTATCTATTTAGAAAGGATTTTAAAAAGAACAGACAAGAGTTATTCTTGTTGTGTATAGTACTTATAATGGCAATCATTTTTTTAATGAAATTTGCCTTTCTTATGTTAACAGAAAATGTACTGTATGCACGGTACTCCCCAGCAATCACCATAGCGACTCCTCCTTTATTATACTTATACGTTAAAAGTGTGTTTAGTGAAATACCTGTGTTAAAAAAAGAAATTATTAAACACTTATTGCCTTCGGCATTACTAACAATAGCATTTGTAATTGTAGGGATAAATATTGTTATAAATAAAGATTATAGCTGGATTAACCTTTATAAAAAAGTATATGATGTTTTATTTTTCACAGTAAACTTAACTTATCATTCCTATATCCTATCTATTATTTTAAATAAAAAAAACATAACTAACCCTAAACTATTATGGTTAAAATGGCCAGTAATATTATGGATTGGTGGTGTAGCCTTATTGTTGTTTAGTAAAATAATTGATAATCAACAATTAATAAGTACTTCCATAATATTTGCCATGATTGGCTTTATTATTTTTTTAATTAAGCTATCAAAATTAAAGCAAAACTTATTAGAATTAAGGAGTTCTGATACGGCTAACATTGAATCAACCTTACCCAAAAAGCCTAAATACGAAAAGTCATCTTTAAAAGACAACGACTTGAATGCAATTTTACTAAAATTAGAAGCGTATATGGTTAACGATAAACCATACTTAGACCCTAATTTTGCATTACTAGATATGGCTAATGATATTGAAATTTCCAAGCATAATATAACTGAAGTACTAAATACAGTATTGAATAAAAACTTTTTCCTTTATATCAATGAATATAGAATAAAGGAAGCTAAACTCAAAATGGCAATAAGGCCAACTGAGAAGCTAAATATTATCGCCCACTTTTCTGGCTATAACTCTAAAACAACCTTCATAAAATATTTTAAACAAATCGAAGGTATAACGCCATCTGAGTATCGTAAAAAATTAAGCGATAAAGACCCGAATTAACTTGTTTTAACTAGTATATCTTTCTCTTAAAGTTAACTTAATAATTCTTTAACCTTGGTTAATTTGCTGAATATTAATCAATTGAAGGTTTGGTTCGCTTGGTGTTAACCAATTCAAGTTCGTTCTTCTTGGTACGAACTTTTTTTACGCCTCATTGTTATTTATTTGCTGAAAAATTAAATAAATCAATTACGAAAATGAAAACCAAAAAGTTTTTTAAAACAGTATTAAATGCTTTTTTTACATTAATGTCTGCCTTGGCAATTGGTCAAAAAATGAACATAACGGGGACAGTAACAGATGCGAATGGTCCTCTACCAAGTGCTACAGTTTATCTAAAGGGTACCTCTAATGGAGTGACAACCGATTTTGATGGGGTATTTAGTATCCTAAACTCAGCTCAAGGTAACCAAGTCTTGGTAGTATCTTATATTGGTTATAAGCCTAAAGAAATCCCTTTAAACATTTCAAATAGCAATAATGTTAATCTAGGAGCTATTCTAATTGAAGAGGATGCCGAAAGTTTATCCGAAATTGTGATTAAAGGAAATTATTATCCGTCTCAAGTACGAGCACTAAACATGAAGCGTAAAGGGATTACAATCTCCGAAGTTTTAGCTGCCGATGCCATTGGCAAGTTACCAGACCGTAACGCTGCTGAAGCTGTGCAACGTATGCAAGGAGTATCTATTGAACGTGACATGGGGGAAGGACGCCGTGTAATCGTTAGGGGTGCACCTACACATTGGACATCTATAACCTTAAACGGAAATAGATTGCCTAGCGCAGGTGGGGCGAGTGATGAACGTTATACTCAATTAGATGTCTTTCCTTCAGAACTTATTCAATACGTGCAATTAAATAAAGCCTTAACACCAGATATTGATGGTGATGCCATTGGAGGGAGTATGAATTTTATTACAAAATCTTCCCCATTAAAACGTACGTTAAGTGTTACTGGAGCTGGTGGTTATAATACAAATGCGAAGGATCCCTCATATAATGCATCCTTGGTTTATGGAGATCGTATTGGAGAAAAGTTCGGATTTATTGGTTCTGCTGTGGTTTGGGATAGAAAAGCAGGAACAGATAGATATATGGTAGATTACGATTTTTCAAATACTGATGCTGAACAAGCTTTTGCTATTAATAGATTGCAGTTAAGAGATTACCAAGCAAGACGAAAAACAACTGGTTTTAATCTAGCAATGGATTATGATTTAGGCCAAAATAGTAAATTGTATTTTAAAGGGTTATATTCTAACTATCTCGATCAACAAAACGTAAGAGAAACATATTTTAATTACAATCAAAATAATGTTCAATATCAAGCTCGTCATGCCGATTATAAAACTAATTTATATGCCTTAAAATTAGGTGGAGATTTTAAGTTGAATGAACAATTAGTATTAGAAGGGGCGTTACAAATGGCTTCGTCAGATTTTAAATTAGACTCACCGAATACTGTCCCTCAATCAGAACGTGGCTATCCAATCGTTAACTTTATTCAGCCAATGACTTATAGTGGATTATCTTCAAATGGGTTAAAGTACTTAGCAATGGATTCTCCTAACGGTATAGGTGGTTCTAAAGATCATGTAACTCCAGATTTCAATTCAGATTTAGACCCAAGTAAAGCATATTTAAATCAAGTAATTATGTCTGCTTTAAATAAAGAAGAAACAGATTATACAGCTAATTTCGATTTAACATATACTAAAAATGAAAAGCTTGAATTTAAGTTTGGTGGTAAATATGCCGGAAAAACTCGCGATTTCAATAGCTATACAGGGCTAAAAATGCAAGGTGCGTTATTGGGTGTACCCAATAGTCCAGGTATACTTTATATGTCTGACCTTAACTTAGAATCAGAGCCTTTCGATGGTTCTTTCCTAGAAGAGATGAATGGTACTTACAGTAATGTAGATGTGCCTCAAGTAACCAACGGTCAAATCGACCAAATGTTTACAGAGAACTTTGCAACTCAAAATGGTTTAATTACATTATTAGATAAAGACTCACCTAGTAATGCCCCACAGTCATATTCAGCAGAAGAAGAGGTGATTTCTGGATATATTATGGCCGATTATAAACTTAACGATAGAATACAGTTTGTCGGTGGGGTTCGTAACGAATCAAATTATGTAGAGTTAAAAGGTTCTAAAGTAATTACTGATGAAACTGGCACTGTTGTACAAGAAATTACTACCAAACAAAATTATAATGCCTTTTTACCAATGCTACACTTGAAATATAAAATTTCAGACCAAGCCTTGTTAAGAACAGCGTTTACACGTACCTATGCACGTCCTACCTTTAGCAGACTTAATCCTGGTACTCAAATAAGTGAAATTGCATTAACTATTACAGAAGGAAACCCTGATTTAAAACCTACATTTTCTAATAATGTTGATGTGATGTTCGAATACTATCCTGAAGGTTTAGGATTATTCTCGGCAGGAGCTTATTACAAAGGATTATCAGATTATATCTATGACGACCAAAGTATTGTTGCTTTAAATGGTACAAATTATATAAGATCTAGACCTGATAACTTAGATAGTGCATGGTTATATGGTATCGAATTAAGTTTTATTAAAAGGTTCGATAACATGGAAAATATCTTCAAAAATTTCGGGGTCGAGTTAAACTATTCCTTTATTAATTCTGAAGTCGAAATTCCAACATTTACTAATGGAGAAGAAACAGGGAGCTATAAAACAACATTGCCTGGACAAGCTAAAAATATAGGAAATGTAATCTTGTTTTATGAAAACAATAAGTTCATGGCACGTATTGCTGGAAATCTTAAGGGAAAATATGTTACAGCCATCAGAAGTGTAGCAGGTCCAGATCATTACCAGTGGTTTGACAATAACTTTACAGTAGACTTTTCTTCGTCTTATGCGATTAGCGATAATCTTAGGTTGTTTGCAGAAATAGGTAATATAACTAATGCGCCTAACAGATATTATCATGGTACTTCCGATAGACCAGAATCAGATGATTGGTCTGGTATTAGAGGTCAATTAGGATTAAGTTATAACTTAAAATAAATAATACCATGAAACATATATTAATACCATTTTTGGTAGGGAGTACCCTTGTATTATCATCATGCAAAGAAACCCCAGAAAAAACAAGCCAACAGCAACCTAAACCTGAAATAACTCAAACTGTAAAACTGAATCAAATTCAAGTTTTAGGTACACACAATAGTTACGCTAAACCTATAGATAGTGCCGTTACTGCTTTAGTAGATCCTATCTTTAATAAATTGATGGGACAATATGTCCAAAATATGGATTCGGTGTCTAAACAAAAGTTTAAAGAATACCATCCTAATGAAATGTCTTTTAGTCAGGGTTTAAACTATAGTCATCCAGATTTTATTACACAACTTAATGCAGGCTTAAGATCTCTTGAAATTGATGTGTTTAATGATCCAACAGGAAATAGGTTTAACTCACCTGCAGCTTACCAAGTTTTAAAAAATCAAGGTATAAATGATTTAGCTAATTTTGATACAACCGATTTAAGTAAGCCTGGGTTTAAAGTGATGCATGTTGCCGATATCGATTTTAGAACTCATTATCCAACATTTAAAAAGGCGCTTGAGGCTCTAAATTCATGGTCAAATCAAAATCCTAAGCATACACCTATTTTTATAATGATAGAGGCTAAAGATAGCGGGATTCCACTTTTTCCTAATTCAGCAGAGGTAATGCCTTTTGATGAAACTGCTTTCGATGCTCTGGATCAAGAAGTAATTTCCATCTTAGGGAAAGATAAACTCATAACACCAGATGATGTTCGTGGTAAATTTAAAACACTCGAAGAGGCTGTGTTAGCTAACAATTGGCCGTTACTTGAAGACGCTAAAGGTAAATTTGTATTTATGTTATTGCCATCTGCAGGAGGGATGTCTGCAGAGAGTGAATACGTAAAAAATCATACCGTATTAGAGAATCGGGTAATGTTTGTTCAATCTCAAATAGGTCAACCACATGCTGCATTTTTACTTTTAGATAATGCAATCGTAAGACAAGATGATATTAAAAATGCTGTAAAAAAAGGATATCTCGTTCGAACACGTTCAGATATAGAAACTTATGAGGCGAAGATAAATGACACTACCAGAGCTCATGCTGCATTTACTAGTGGTGCTCAGGTTATTTCAACAGATTTTTTTAGACCAGGAAATAATTATGGTACAGATTACTTTGTGAAAATGCCTAACGGAAAACCTATGCGATTAAATCCTGTAAATTCAAATAATATAAAATGATAAAGAATAGAATGAAAACATATAAACTAGTATTTGGTATAATGCTAAGCTGTCTAGCTATTAATAACGTAAATGGACAAACAAAAACAGATGTAAATCAATTTTTTACATCACAGAATGGGCAATTACATGTTCCAAAAGACATAAAGATTAATCAAATTCAGGTTGTAGGTACTCATAATAGCTATGCTAAGAAACGGGACTCTGTAATTATGAATTTCTTAGACCCAATGTTTACTAAAATGATGTCTGGCATGACGGCTAATATGTCTGTGAAAGAAGAGGCTAAGTGGAAAGAGTTTCATCCAAATACAATGAGTTTTAAAGAAATGATATCGTATAGTTTTCCCGATTTCCCAGCTCAATTAGATGCAGGAATGAGGTCTTTAGCTATCGATATAGTATATGATCCAGAAGGAGGGCGTTTTAATAAACCTGCTATTTACGATGTTTTAAAAGCCAAAGGAATTACTAATTACATGCCTTTTGATACAACAGGTCTGAATAATCCAGGCTTTAAAGTTATGCATATTCCTGATATCGATTTTTTATCACATTATAATACTTTAGAAGCAGCATTAATCGATTTAAAAGAATGGTCTAACCAAAATCCAGAACATGCTCCTATATTTATTATGATGGAAGCTAAGGATAAAGCATTTCCTATGTTTCCTAATTCAGCTAAGGTTGAGCCTTTTACTTCAGAAATTTATGATGAATTAGATTCCAAATTACTTGAGGTTTTAGGACGTGATAAAATAATTACACCAAACGATGTGCGTGGGGATTACAGTACATTAAATGAAGCCGTTTTAGCTAAAAACTGGCCAACTTTAAAGTCTGCATTAGGTAAATTTATGTTTTTGCTATTACCTGGAGGAGCGGGTTTATCTAGTGAGAATGCCTATATTAAAAACAATCCTAGCTTAAAAGATCGCGCGATGTTTGTTAAAGCAGATCAAGGTCTTCCACATTCAGGATTCCTTTTATTAGATAATGCGCTAATAAGACAGGAAGATATTAAAGAAGCAGTAAAGAAAGGGTATATGGTACGTACTAGGGCAGATATTGAAACTTATGAAGCTAAAGTAAATGATTTGTCACGTGCAAATGCAGCTTTTTCAAGTGGTGCACAAGTAATTTCCACAGATTATTATGAAGAAACTAATAATTACGGTACCTCATACAGGGTGCAAATACCTAACAATAAAACCTTACAATTAAACCCTATTAATGGAAGGGAGTAAAGTCATTTTTGAAAATTGAAAAACGTTTAATTTTTAATGTGTTTGTTGAAAAGAGTTCATAAATTATGTGGACTCTTTTTTTATTTAAAACTTGTCCCGTCCTGAAATAGAGAAACACTAATATTTTTTCGTCACAATCTATTTCATTGAAACGAAAAAATATTACCTAACTTTAATTTAGGTTATTGTTTCATAGTGCTTTACAAAAAAAAAGGAATAGCTAAGAAGTACTAAACCCGCCTTCTAAATTAATTTGGTTCAATTAATAATGAAAGTATAGAGGAACTAATGAATGTCAATAAAAATATAGGCCTTATTTTTTGTTTTTCACAACGCTTGCTTTCAGTCAGGAGAAAGAAGATGTTTTTTTTAATTTAGATAAAGATAATTCTGAATATGCAATTTCCCACCTTATGTATGGAAAAGAAATTGGCCATATAAATCTGTCCGACAGAAAACAATATGAATATCACCAAAAAAAAGAAAAGAAGCAATAACTAATGGGACTTATTATTTCAATCCTGATAGCGGAAGAGATAATCTAAATATAGATGTATTTGCCCTACCTTTTAAAGTCATTTCAAAAAAAGAAATAGTATTAAATGATTATGAGATAAGTCGTAATTTAAGTTATTTCTTTAATGCTATGTGTTCAAATAAAATGAATGCTTTCCAAAAACAAAGGACGGTGGCTGAGCATTGTCATTTCTGTTTATTACTCGTGCAAATTTAAATATTTTGTTTTTATTGTAAATCCTATTATTCTATAAGTTTAAAATTTAGAGAACTCTTAAAACACATAGTGCTTTGGCGTTAACCCAAAACGCTATCTTTTTTTATGAAATCTAGGTATTCATTAGTTTAAAGTCTTGCCCAATTAATTATTTTACTACAGTAACTTCTAATTCTACTTTTAAGGTTAGAAAGAAGCTTTTTAAAATAGTATTTTATACTTTACATAGGTTTCATTAATTTACTTAACTATTTATAAATGCTGAAGCAGTAATCCTTAATAGATAGATAATACATGAAGTACGAATAGTGCGTCGACTAATTGTAATTTTATTAGTTAATTTTTCAAGTAAAACGGTTGTTCATGTCTTTATCTCGTCCTTTATTTTACATTTTTATTTTTCTATCCTGCTCTGGCTTTGCTCAAGCAACTTATAAGATTCATTCTCACAATGATTACAGTCAGATTTTACCCTTTTGGAAAGCTTATAATAGTGGTTTAGAATCTATAGAAGTGGATGTATTTTTAAAAAACGACACTTTATACGCTACGCACGAAGCCCATGAAATTAAGTCACAAAACACCTTAGAATCTTTATACTTAGCACCTTTAAGTAAAGTTTATAAAACCCACTTAGGAGCCGAACAGCAGATCCAACTTTTAATCGATATAAAATCAGAAGCATATACCACACTTGATGCTATTGAGACGGTATTAAAAACATATCCTGAGCTTACAAATAACCCAAAACTGAGTTTTGTTATTTCGGGACATAGGCCAGAATTAAAAGATTACAATAACTATCCTGATTATATCCTATTCGACTACCAAAGCTTAAAGCCAATTCCTAAAAAAGCGCTGAATAAAATTGCATTAATAAGTCTTAGCTACGCAAATTTCTCGTCTTGGAAAGGTCAGGATTCTATTCCGAAAACAGATTTTAACACCTTAAAACGTGTTGTAAACCAAGCACACGCAAACAATAAACCATTTCGTTTTTGGGGTGCTCCAGACACACCGTTAGCCTGGAATACTTTTTATAGAATGGGCGTAGATTTTATAAACACAGATCAGCCGCTAGAATGCGCTAACTATTTTAATACCCTAAATGCGACCACAAAGGCTATAGAAATTGCTTTTATTTCGGATATACACTTTCAAGATATTTATGGTGAATTTTCGGATAACGATTATAAAGGAATATACAATGACAAGACCAATAGGCACACGCTTTTAAGAACAATGGATGCGCAATTGCATTCTACAAGAATCTTTAACGAGAATTATTTTGCACTATTTGCTGCCTTAGACGATATGGTAAACAAAGGTATAAAGTATGTCGCTTTACCGGGGGATTATACAGACGACGGCCAAGCCATTCATTTAAAAGGTTTGCAACACATTCTCCAGTCTTACGAAACAACCTATGGTATGCAATTTTTTATAACCACCGGTAATCACGATCCTGTTGGACCTCTTGCTCAAGATTCTGGAAAATCTGATTTTATGGGAACAAACGGACAGGCTCAAGCTATTTATAGTTATAAGCCATTAAAAACCGACCTCCCTGTCATTCTTTCTAAAGACATTAAAAAATTAGGATACACAGGCGTTCTTAATCATTTACAATCTTTTGGTTTTTTCCCTCAAGAAAACCATCTGTATTGGGCTACTCCCTTTTCTAACTATACACCCGAGACTTACACTTATAAAACAGCTTTACAGCAAAGCACATTAGATAATAGGATGTATAATATGGCGCCAGGATACACCATTCCCGACGCTAGCTATGTTGTAGAACCAACACCAAACGTATGGTTACTCGCTTTAGATGCCAATGTATATTTACCAAAAGATTCTATTGCTGGCAATGCTTTAGACCCGAAAAATTACAGCGGCGCTAGTATAGGATATAACAATGTAATTACTCATAAAACACACCTTATACAATGGGTGAAAACGGTTGCCTCGGAAGCCAAGCGATTAAACAAAACACTTATTGCTTTTAGCCATTACCCAATGATTGATTTTAACGATGATGCATCAAATGAATTAGAATCCTTTTTCGAAGGTAAAAAATGGCAATTAGAACGTGTACCTCAGGAAGCGGTCTCTAAAATATTTTTTGATGCCGGAATAAAAATCCATGTAGCAGGACATATGCACATTAACGACACTGGCGTGAGAACCTTTGAAAACGAAAAGTCTTTAATTAATATACAAACACCATCTATTGCCGCATATATTCCAGGTTATAAAATATTAAAAATAAAAGCAAATAATGAGATTGAAGTGAGGACAGAACAAGTTAACCATGTTCCTAATTTTGATGATTTATTTCCACTTTACGAAAAGGAATATAAGCATTTAACTTCGCAAGGAACCCCTTTATGGAATCATGAAATTTTAAACAGTACGTCGTATCATGATTTTACCATGTTTCATTTAAAAGAACTAGTACGCTTAAGGTTTCTAAAAGAATGGGCTCCGGGTTTTAAGGATTTTATGTTAAATATCACCGCTAAAGATTTACTTCTGCTACCTTATTTAGATACTAACATCTCAATTGAAACCTTATGCCTAAACAAAACCGAATATAAGTTAGATTGGGAAATGGCCGAAAACAAAGCTGTATTGGCTTTACAAACCTCCGATTTAACAGTAGAAGATTTTAAAGACTGGACTGGCTTTGATATGATTTTTGATTTTTACCGGATTCGGAATGCCGATGTTTTAGCAATTAACGATATTGGAGACAAACAAATAGCCATTTATAAATGGCTATTTGATACTTATAAGTTGACGTTATCTGAGAATAAAAACGACGATATCAGACAGAAATTATTAACCTTTTCTTCAATCTTTTTAAAATTCTTAAACGGTGCCCCTGCTAATCATTTTGTTATAGATTATAATACAGGAGCTTTAAAAGCTATAGAAAACTAGTACTTACTTTTTTGTAACCGGATTCTTTCTAACATATGTCCCGTTTTCAAATGAAATATGATAATCGCTTTTAAATAATGTACTAGGCAAATAATAATCTGTAGTGATAATTTGTGCACCAGAATCCTTTGCCATATTAAAATGAGAATAGTCGTTAGATCGTGCTTCTTTGGTACCTGCATCTGCACGTGTTCTTATTATATATCCTTTAGATACTAAATCTTTTATGGATTTATCTTCTGGGTTATTTCTAAATAAAGTTGCCGCTTCAGGCGTTCCTGGATTGGCATTGGCAAACATGGCACGATTATTAAGCGATGGATGCCCTTTAATATATAAATCACGTTTTCTACCAGAATCATCTAAAATAAATAAGAACTTCCCTCTAGCGTCTTTTAATGTTGGCCAGTTATTATTTAATACTGCCTGCTCTAGAGTTTCATATTTACCTTTAACCTTATCCGGAGTTATTAATTTATCACTTCCTAAACCGCTTTTTAGTGCATTATCGAGTTCTGCAAAAAGTGATGTTGTAAATTCTTCTGGCTGTGTGCCAAACATATTTGCTTTTCCGTCTTTAGCTTCTAATGTTACAAAAATAGGTTCGTGATTAGGATGCGCCTCAGACCATAATTTTATATCCTTTAAGCAAGCATCTAGAGTATAATAGTGCGTTCTAAAATCGATATCTATAACATGTAAAATTTTAAATCCCGGTTTCTGCATGACCTTATTAGGATCGAATGCCTCATCTGGTTGCGCTAGAGATAATCCTTTTGGATTTGCATACGTCCCTCCTTTAGAATCGGCATAAACATCTATTTCAAGATTTCGTAATCCCATATCTAACTGCTCTAATATAGGTATATGTGTATACTGTAAAGATTGTATACTATTAGTGGTATCCTTTTTTTCTAAAAAACGATATAGTTTAGGTTCTATTTCTTTTTTATAACTGTTATGAGACCCAATAACTTGAAGCTGATTAATGCGTAAAGCATCGTGTTGAGATCTCACTTTTAAACATAGAATACACAATAAACATAATGACAAATAATATTTCATAACTAAAAAAAATTAGTGGCCAAAATTACCTCTAATCCATTAAGTTCATGTTAGTAAATTAAGAACAAAATGTAAAAACTTAACACGTTTAAGTGCACTATACAAAACCATTAAACCACTAAATAACAACGTATTAATATTAATCATCATGATTTACACCACACTGTTTATTTAACAGTTGCATAACTATTAGCTAAAATTTGGGAGCTTAAGATTTCATTAATTTGCGACACGATTAAAACTTATAAAGTTTTGTTAACGACCTCCAATTAACCTCTAAAACCTTTACTCCCTTAATGAATTAAAAACACGTATAAATTTTCCTCAAAATAAAAAAACCATAGTTGCTACGAACAACTACGGCCTATTAATTAAGCATTGTAATACCAATAACTTAAATATGTATAATAAAAATAATTTATTTCTATTAAAAAATATAACTTTTTTAATATTATTCTTGCTTGTATACCAAACGGGTTACACAAGTACTGCCACAGCTTCAATAAACAAAACGTCTAATAAAGCGATTCAAAAAACGATACAAGGTAAAATTGTAGACGAAACTGGCGTTCCCTTATTAGGCGCTTCTATTTTAATAAAAGATACAACCATAGGTGCTTCTGCCAACTTTGACGGTGAATTTTCTATCGAAGCCAGCTACGGACAAACGTTACAAATTTCATTTATAGGTTACGAAACCCAGGAAGTTGTAATAGATGCCGACTACCTAAACATTACCTTACAACCTTCTAGCGCTGTGCTAAGTGAGGTTTTAATTGTAGGATATGGTCAGCAAAAAAAGAAAGATCTTACAGGTGCCGTAACTCAATTATCGTCTAACGAATTTAAGGAAGGTGTAAATATTTCTGCAGATAATTTATTACAAGGTAAAGTTGCAGGTGTACGTGTAATTCCTTCTAACGGAGAACCAGGTTCTGGTGTAGACGTTTCTATTCGTGGTGTAGGTTCTATTAGAAGCGGTAGCACACCTTTATTTGTAGTAGATGGTGTTCCTTTAAGTAATACAAATGTAAGTGCGCCTAGTCCTAATTTTGGACTTGGAAATTCTAGCGCAAAGAATCCACTAAACTTCCTTAACACTAGTGATATTGCTTCTATTACAGTGTTAAAAGATGCATCTGCTGCCGCGATATACGGAGCAAGAGGTTCTAACGGTGTTGTTATTATTACCACAAAACAAGGAAAAACAGGCAAAGCAGCTATTACGATTGATTCTTATTTAAGTGTTTCCAATGTAATTAAAAAGATTGACGTCCTAGAAGCAGACGACTACAGAAATGCTATAAACGACGACGCTTACGATCATGGTGGCAACACAGATTGGCAAGACGAATTACTTCGTAGCGGTATCACTCAGAATAACAATTTCTCCTTTTCCTCTAAAACAGAAAGCGGAAATTATTACACCTCTTTATCGTTAATGGATCAGGAAGGGATTGTACATAATAGTGGTTTCGACAGAGTAACGGCGCGTTTAAATGCTGAAGAATCTTTCTTTGATAACAAACGATTAAAGGTAAAGGTAAATTTAACTGCCAGCCAGATTAATGAAACGGGAGTTCCTAATGGTGCTGATGCAGGTTCTGATGGACAGTTAATTATCCATGCTTTAATGGCCAACCCAACACAACCTGTATTTGATGAAGATGGCGAATACACCAACTTTAATTTAAATCAGAACTACAACCCGATGTATTTATTAGACATTTACGAGGATCACACCAATACAGTACGAATTCTTGGAAATGCTGAAGCATCGTTTAGAATAATTGATGGATTAGACTATAAATTTAATTATGGTGTAGACCGTTCGGTATCAGAACGTAATTCTACTATTTACCCAAATGCTACAGATAGAACGCCAGAAGGTGCTTATGTTCAAACAAATTTAGAGTCTCAGAGTACTTTAATGGAGCACTATTTAACGTATCGTTTTGGATTTAATAGAAACAACTTTGAAGTTTTAGGAGGATTTTCATATCAGAAATTCGATTTCTCTGGAACAACATTTTCTGTTACAGGAATAGATCCTAAAGGCACAGGTGTTAAACCAGAATACGATCCTGGATATTCTGGGCAACAGAATGGCCTAAGTGGATACGCTCAAGAAAACGAATTACAATCTTATTTTAGTAGGGTAAATTACAATTTCGATGACAGATATTTAATTACTGCATCGGTAAGAGCAGATGGTTCGACCCGTTTTGGTGAGAATAACAAATATGGATATTTCCCTTCATTTGCATTAGGTTGGAATTTAGACAACGAACAGTTTTTAATGGATTCTGATGTGATTAACCAATTAAAACTAAGACTTAGCTGGGGACAAACAGGAAACCAAGAAGTACAAAACAAAATCACTCAGGCTAGTTATTCGCAATCGGCTGCAGGTGGGTATTACTTATATAACGATCCGACCTTAACAAATGGAATTGTAGTAAACAGAACTGCCAATCCAGATTTACAATGGGAAGTGGTATCACAATTAAATATTGGTGCGGATTTTAGTTTATGGAATAACAAATTATACGGTTCTGCAGATTATTACACAAAAACAACAACCAATGCCATTCTAAACATTCCTGCCGAACCATTAAGCCCAACAACAACAGTGTGGCAAAACATAAGTGGAGAAATTGTAAATAAAGGTTTTGAATTAAGTTTAGGGTCGCAAATTGTAAGTACAGACGACTTCTCATGGTCTCTAGATGTAAACGGAGCAACGTTAGATAATGAGGTAGTAGACTTACCGGTTTCAGAATTATATTCAGGTAGTGTTGCAGGGCCAGGTTTATCTGGAGTAGTTGCAAACATTTATAAAAGTGGTTACGAAGCAGGATCGTTTTATATGTTAAAACACTTAGGTTTCGATGCGAATGGCGCAGACATTTTTGAAGATTTTAACAACGATGGCGCTATAAATAGTGACGACCGTCAGATTTTTGAAGGTGCTCTACCTAATTTCACATACGGGATAAACACCAACTTAAGTTATAAACGTTGGGATTTAAGTCTTTCTTTAATTGGACAAAGTGGTGGTTTACTAGTTAACAATACCAATTTAGCGTTAAACATTAACAATATTGTTTCTGATAGAAATGTCCTTTCAGAATTCTATAATGCTGGAGCTAGTTATTCTAACACACCTCAACTTTCGACATTATATTTAGAAAAATCAGATTTCCTACGTTTAAACAACGCAAGAATAGGATACTCCTTAGATACAGATTGTCTTAATTTAGAATGGCTACAAGGTTTAAACCTATATCTAAGTGCTCAGAATTTATTTACAATCACTAACTATTCTGGTTACGACCCGTTAATTAATAGTCCGCGAAATTCTGGAGGAAACCAATCTATAGGAATAGATTACACGACTTACCCATCATCTAAAACGTATATGCTAGGTGCAACACTAAAATTATAATTTATGAAAACTATCAATATAATATCAAAAATAACGTTCACTTTCATCTTAAGTACGCTGGCTTTTAATTGCTCGGATTTAGATGAAGTTGTTAAAGACGAAGTCATTGGCGGACAAACATCTAATCCAGAGAGTGCAATTGCTGCAGCTTACGGACAATTGGCAGATGGTACGTTTACAGATCATGGTAGCGTTTTTGGTTTACAAGAATATCCTACCGACGAATGTATGCTACCTACACGAGGAAGCGACTGGGGAGACGGTGGAAAATGGAGAGACCTTACAGAGTTTACTTGGGGAACGACTAATGCACAAGTTACAGGGACATGGAATGCTTTAAATAGCGGTATCACTAAAACGCTAATTGCTATTGAATCTTTACAAGAAAACCCAAATTATGCGAATTATGATTTATTCATGGCAGAAGCCAAAGCTTTATTAATTCTATATGTATACAACACTTTGGACTTGTTTAACCAAGCACCATATAGAGACTTATTCTCGGACGATAAATCTTTAGTTTTTCTTCAAGCAGATACAGAAATAGATAATTTAATATCTGATTTAGAAGCTATCATTCCAAATCTTGCCGATTTAGGAGAACAGCAAACCTATAATGGCCGTTTTACAAAACAAGCCGCTTATGCTTTGTTAGCAGATATGTATTTAAACAGAGCTGTTTTTAAAGATCGTTATAATACCTCTTCTAGTTTTAATTTTACAGAAACTGCTGTCGATAACAATGGAACAGACATGGATAAGGTTATTTACTATTCTACGTTATTAATTAATGATCGCTTTAGTTTAGAGAGCAACTACTTCGACAATTTTGCACTAAGTAATTCTAACGGATCTGAAATTATTTTTGCCGTAATTCAGGAGAATGATAATATTAGAAGAAGTGATAATGATTTTGCCTATATGTCTACCGGACGTGCCCAAAAACAAACTCCAGACAACAGAGGAACTAATGGCTCTAATGTGGGACCTGAATTTTATAAGACTTGGGAAGGTAATCATGATGATCCACGATTCCACAGATATTATCAGTATGCCGATGGAACTTGGTTTATGAACGATGGCACAACGACTAGTGTACCTGCAGAAGATATTAGACCAGATACAGGAAAACCTTTAGTACATTTTAATAGAGGTTTACAAGTTGGGCAACAATACGGACCTACACTTGATGGAAAAGGAGGCTTTAATATGACTGCAGACGGAAGAATTGCAATTAGCAAATTATACATGGAAAAGAACACGACTATTCCTATGGACTATACGCCAGAAATGAATTTTAACAATCCGTCGGAAGCCATTTTAACACAAGATCAAATTAATGCAGGTGTACGTAACTTTAAATGGGAATTTGATCCAGAAAATGGAAACGGTAACAGTGCTGTTGATATTCCGTTATATCGTTTAGGAGGTATTTACTGTATGAGAGCAGAAGCTTATTTTAGAAAAGGAGAAACGGGTCTTGCTTTAGCCGATATTAATAAATTGCGTACTAGCAGAACTCGAGAAGCTTTATTTGATAATGCTCCTGGTGTTGCCCTTGAAACTTTAGATGACGTTACTCTATACAACGAAATCGGATTTGAAATGTATTGGGAAATGTACAGAAGAAAACAAATGATTCGTTTTAATACTTACGACAAAGCGTATACAGCTAAAGCCGCTACGCAACCGTATTTAAGAGTTTTTGCTATCCCACAATCTACTATTGATGTTACAGATGGCATTGAACAAAATTTCGGATATAATTAAGTCGGTTTTTTAATCATCTATTAAAAGGTAGCAATATGAATTGCTACCTTTTTCATAGGTTTCAAATTAGGGTTTAAAGCCCTGCAATTTCGTTGCAACACTTTAGTAAAATGAAATTTTTATTTTTATGAAATGGGAAAATATCAACGCAAAGAATCGCATGCAGTAACTCGTTTAGGTTGTCATATAGTATGGTCTACCAAGTATAGATATAAAGTATTGAAAGGAGATGTACAGTCTCGTTGCTGGGATTTGCTGATTCAAACATTTGAAGTTAAAGGAAGTTAAACATTAAAAAGAGTTGTTAGTTCTAATCATGCTCACATGCATATTGAATACTCACTAAAACAGAGTATTAGTTTTTTTTACAAAACAAATAAAGAGAAGAAGTTCAAGGAAGTTACAGCAGGAATTTCTAAAATTAATAAAAAAAATATTGGATAAACATTTTTGGGAAACAGGTTATGGTGTTTGGAATACTGGAAATATCACAGATAGAAATGGTGATTGAATATTTAGAGCATCATAGGAAGCCTAATTCGGATAACTCCAACTTCGTATTAGAGTAAAAACAAAGAGGAACTTTAGTTCCTCGTGTAACAAACTTATGGGCTTAATTCCATAGTGGTTTAGTTTTTTGAAATGAGTTTGTAAATAAAAAGTAGGTTATAATTTAAGTTACTTTTTTGATGCTGTGTGTTCAAATAAAATGAATGCTTTCTAAAAATAAAGAGGCTCAAAATTCAATTGAATTCTGAGCCTCTTTTTATATTGCAAACGTAATCTATATAGTGCTTTTAGTCATTTTTTTAGCTTACAAGTTACAACTTGAAAATCGAGTAAAAAGCTTAAAAAAATGAAGTTGAGTATTCTGTTAATCTTCGTTCGTAGGTTTCCCGATGGTTGCTAAAATTCCACCATCGACATACAATACATGACCGTTAACAAAATCACTAGCTTTCGAGCTTAAAAAGATAGCCGCTCCGGCTAAATCGTCAGGATCTCCCCATTTTGCTGCTGGTGTTCTATTAATAATAAAATCGTTAAACGGATGACCGTCTACACGAATGGGTTCTGTTTGAGAAGTAGCAAAATAACCTGGCCCAATACCATTCACCTGAATGTTATATTTTGCCCATTCTGTAGCCATATTCTGAGTTAACATTTTTAGTCCGCCTTTCGCTGCTGCATACGCACCTACATTGTTTCGGCCTAGTTCACTCATCATCGAGCAAATGTTAATCACTTTTCCTTGCTGACGTTTTACCATATTTTTTACCACATGCTTAGACACGATAAACGGACTCACTAAATCAATATCGATAACCTCTTTAAAATCGGTTACTTCCATGTCTAATAAAGGCGTGCGTTTTATAATACCTGCATTGTTAATTAAAATATCAATCGGACCAACTTCAGTTTCAATCTTAGAAATAGCTTCAATAACATCGGCTTCAATAGTGACATTAAATTTATAACCGAAAGCGTTTATACCTTCACCTTTATAAATTTTAAGAGCATTGTCAATCTTTTCTTGCGATGAATTTCCGTTAACAATAATTGTCGCTCCTGCCAAGCCTAAACCTTTGGCCATAGCCATACCTAAACCGTGGGTGCTTCCTGTAACTAAGGCAACTTTGCCTTTTACATTAAATAATTCTACGCTCATATTTTTATCTTAATTCTGTTATTTTAGCAACATCCATATCGTTATAATCTAAATTTTCTCCGGCCATTCCCCAAATAAATGTATAGTTTGATGTTCCAGAACCTGAGTGAATAGACCATGGTGGAGAAATTACAGCTTGGTCGTTTTGCATCCAAATATGACGTGTTTCTTGTGGTTGTCCCATAAAGTGACATACCGCTTGATCTTGAGGAATATCTAAATAATAATATACTTCCATTCTACGATCGTGAACGTGAGCCGGCATCGTGTTCCAAACACTTCCTGTTTTAAGTTCTGTCATTCCCATTTGTAACTGACAAGAGGTAACAATACCACCAATAATCATTTGATTTACGGTACGGTGATTTGCAGTTTCTAGAGACCCTAATTCAATTTTATTAGCGTCTGCTTTACTTACTTTTTTGGTTGGATAATTGGTGTGTGCAGGAGCAGAGTTTAAATAAAATTTAGCAGGATTGTTAGCATCTTCACTTGCAAAAACCACATCTTTAATACCCATTCCTACGTACAATGCATCTTTTAAGCCCATGTCATAAACTGTACCATCTACGGTTACAGTTCCGTTTCCACCAACGTTAATAATTCCTAATTCTCTTCGCTCTAAAAAAGTAGACGCTTTTAATGGGTCAATAGTCTCTAAAGTCAATGGTCCTGAAACAGGAACAGCAGAACCTGCGATATAACGATCGTAATGCGTATAGGTTAAATTAATTTTATCGGCTTGCATTAAGGTGTCAATCAGGAATTCATCTCTTAATTCTTGAGTGTCATATTTTTTTACCGTATGCGGACTAGATGCATAACGACTTTCGTAAATTGTACTCATTGTATTTATTTTTTGATTCTATTTTTTAAGATATAAACTTAATATAAAATATTGAGTCTATTAAATGTTAGCGCTTTATAATTCAATATTTGAAGGATTGCTACCTTGATTTTATGTGGTAAATAACAAAAAGCCTAAACACCATAAAGTAGGAGTTCTTAAAATTTTTCCTTAAATTTAAAACTGACTTATTTTCTTTTAACACCACTCCAATGCTGTGGTAAAAAGTTATGAAAGAAAAGTCAAATGCAACTTTATAGTACACTTATTAAAAAAAAATATAAGAAGTTTTTAACGCTATATTGGAAATATGAAATTCAATAGTTTATGAATAGAATGTATTATTTATTTTTAGTATTAGCACTTGCTTTCCTTAATACGGGATGCAAGTCTGATGCTAAAATCAGTGAAGAACAAGTCGCGGAGAGTTTTAATCCGGCTTTAGAACATAGATTTCAAAAATTGGTAGATTATCCTGTAGGAGCCAATAATTTTCCTAGAAGTATGTCGCTTAATCCAGAAGAGGTCTATACGGTGCCATCTAAAGATTGGACGAGCGGATTTTTTCCAGGGAATTTGTGGTTAATCCATGAGCTTACCGGAGATAGTATCTATAAAGCGAAAGCTCAGGCTTGGACCGTTTTAATGGAAGATCAAAAAGAGAATGACAAAACTCACGATATGGGTTTTAAAGTATATTGCAGTTTTGGAGAAGGTTTAAAACAAGATCCAGATAATCAATATTACAAAGATGTTATTGTAGAAAGTGCTAAGACACTTATTACACGCTATAATGATTCTGTAAAATCTATTCGCTCTTGGGATTTCAATAAAGATGTTTGGGATTTTCCAGTGATTATCGACAACATGATGAATTTAGAACTGTTATTTGAAGCCACGAAAATTTCGGGCGATAGTATATATCATAATGTTGCAGTGCAACATGCAAATACAACTTTAAAACATCAGTTTAGACCAGACCACAGCGTGTTTCATGTAATTAATTACGATACTATTTCTGGAGTTGTGAAAACAAAAGAAACGCACCAAGGATTCGATAGAAATTCTACATGGGCACGTGGCCAAGGTTGGGCTATTTATGGCTATACTATGTGCTATAGATATACTAAAGACCCGAAGTATTTGACACAAGTAGAAGCTACAACGAAGTTTTATATGGAACATGAAAATCTTCCTAAAGATGGGGTGCCGTATTGGGATTTTAACGATCCAGCAATTCCGGATGCACCACGAGATGCTTCGGCGGCCGCTATAGTAACATCGGCTTTATTTGAATTATATACGTACACAAATAACAAAACTTATCTTGATTTTGCAACACGGATTTTAAATACATTAAATTCTGAAGCCTACCTTTTAAAAGATACGGTTAACGGACCATTTATTTTAGATCATAGTACAGGAAATTGGCCTAAAAATGATGAAATAGATGAACCTATAGTATATGGAGATTATTACTTTTTAGAAGCTTTAACAAGAAAACGAAATCTAGATTTAAAATAAATTCTAATTCGTAATTTTAGTAGGATATAAGAAAATAGTCAAATGACTTATGGTGAAAAACCATGTGTGATTTGATTATTTTTTTTGAAATATATTTAAATTTTAGGCTTCAGAAATCGCATTTTCAAACATCAATTGATTCATGTCGTTATACACTACATTTTCTTTAATTAGAATATCGATTGGTAGGTAAACCTTATCAATTGGTACTTTCGATTTTAGTAAATAATCGGACATTAATCGTATAGATTCGTAACCTTGTTCAAAGGGTTTTTGAGAAATTAAAAAGGAAATATCATCCTGTTTAAGACAGTCTACGTTTTGTGGCGTATTATCGAAACCTATAATTTTATATTCTTTTTGTTTACTTTGTTTTAGGCAGTCAACAATAACTGCAGTTCGACTAGATGGAATAAAAATTCCGCGAATAGAATCGTTTGAATTTAAAGCGTCTTTAATACTTTGCTGCGTTTTTAAGACATCATTAAAATTTTCAATTTTCAAATTAATAGGATTCATATTTGGAGTATGGTTTTTAAAAAAATCATTAAAACCATGTATACGTTTAGAAATGGCGTTATTATCGCCCGAGTGTTCTCGCGATTGAATTATTAATATTTTAGACTCTTTCTCCATACCTAAATGCATCAATTTTCCCGCAATATACCCAGAGGTATAAGAATCTTGTCCAATATAAGTAAGGTTGTTAAAGCCTTCAATATCGATGTTTAGAAAAAGATAAGGAATATCAGCAGTTTCTAATTGCGTAGTTATTTTTTTTGTTTCATTTAAAAACATAGGAGCAAAAACAACAGCCGTCGGTTCGGTTTCTAAAAGCGTTTCAAAAGATTTAAGGTAGGAGGCAGGATCGTATTGGTTGAACTTAAAATAATTTACGGTTATTCCGATATTTTTAACTTCATCACTTGCCTTTAAAACCCCTAAATAAGGCGATTTCCAAAAAGAATCTGTTTCGTTATATTCCGGAATTAAAACGGCAACATTATGTTTGTTTTTCATTGCTAAAGCACTAGCAACGGGGTTTATACTGTAATTTCTGCGTTCTAAAATCTTACGTATTTTGGCTTCCGTTTTAGATGAAACACCACCTCGGTTGTGTAAAACGCGGTCTACCGTGCCTTCAGAAACATTCGCTTCTTTTGCAATATCCTTTATTCTTATCATGCCTTGTTGTTGGTGTTCATTAATTAGAAAGTACAAATTAAAGCATTTTATTATAAATAAAAGGTCTTTCTCGTGGGCGCACACTAAAATTTATTATATTTGCGTGTGCGAACACGAAATTATAATAATTAAAAGAATCCATATATGAGTAAAGTAGTCGTTTTAACAGGAGCCGGAGGTGTTTTATGCAGTACATTAGCAAAAGCATTGGCAGAACAAGGGCATAAAATTGCTGTATTAGATTTAAAATTAGAAGCAGCAGAGCAGGTTGCAAAAGAGATTGAATCTGCAGGCGGAACCGCGATGGGTGTTATGGCCAATGTTTTAGAAAAAGCGTCTTTAGAAGATGCTAAATCTAAAATTAATGCTGCTTACGGTACGGTCGATATTTTAGTAAATGGTGCAGGAGGAAACCATCCCCTTGGAACAACTTCTAATCCGTTTTTAGAAGAAGAAGATTTAAAAAATACAACCGAAGGGTTTAAAACGTTTTTCGATTTAGATAGTAAGGGTATTGAGTTTGTTTTTAACTTAAACTTTATAGGAACGCTATTACCAACTCAAGTCTTTGCAAAAGATATGATTGGTAAAAAAGGCTGTAGTGTTTTAAACATTTCTTCAATGAATGCCTTTACACCTTTAACAAAAATACCTGCATATAGTGGTGCTAAGGCGGCAGTTTCAAATTTCACGCAATGGCTTTCGGTTCATTTTTCTAAAGTCGGAATCCGTGTAAATGCGCTTGCGCCAGGATTTTTCTTAACCGATCAAAACAGAACCCTATTAACAAATACCGACGGAAGTTTAACACAACGCGGACAACAAATTATAGACCAAACGCCAATGGGACGTTATGGTGTGCCAGAAGATTTAATTAGTACAACGCTGTATTTGTGCGACGAAGCATCGTCGTTTGTAACGGGTGTTGTTATTCCAATCGATGGTGGATTTAGTGCATATAGTGGGGTTTAATAAAAATAATATTTAATAGTATGGAACAAACATGGAGATGGTACGGACCAAAAGATCCGGTAACCTTATCAGATATAAAACAAGCTGGTGCAACAGGAGTTGTATCGGCTTTACATCACATTCCTAACGGTACTGTTTGGAATACAGAAGATATTTTAGAGCGTAAGAACACTATTGAAGAGGCTGGATTAACATGGAGCGTGGTAGAAAGTATTCCCGTTCATGAGACCATAAAAACACGTTCTGGAGATTTTCAGAACTATATAGACAACTATAAGCAGAGTATCGAAAACTTAGCAGCCTGTGGCATTCACATTGTATGTTATAACTTTATGCCTGTATTAGATTGGACGCGTACAGATTTAAGTTACGAGGTTGCCGATGGTTCACGTGCCTTACGTTTCGATGCCGCCGCTTTTGCAGCTTTCGAATTATTTTTACTGAAACGCCCGGGAGCAGAATCGACGTATACCGAAGCAGAAAAAGACACGGCAAAACGTTATTTCGATGCCATGACAGAAGCCGACAAAACACAGTTGGTAAATAATATTATTGCAGGATTACCAGGAGCAGAAGAAGGCTACACATTAGAGCAATTTCAAACCGTTTTAGATACGTATTCAGATATTGATGCTACTGCGTTAAAATCGAATTTAGTTGCCTTTTTAAAAGAAATTATTCCTGTCGCTTCGCAAAACGACGTGTTGATGTGTATCCACCCAGACGATCCACCATTTCCAATTTTAGGACTTCCTCGTGTGGTAAGTACAGAAGCGGATTATGCCTATTTATTTGAGCAAGTACCTAACAGATCTAACGGAATTACATTTTGTACTGGATCATTAGGTGTCATTGCATCTAACAATTTGGTTCAGATTTTTAAGCGCTTTGCAGATCGTGCACACTTTATTCATTTAAGAAGTACCGAGCGTGATGCTGCTGGAAATTTCCATGAAGCCAATCATTTAGAAGGCGATGTGCCTATGTACGATGTGGTAAAAGCCATTGTCTTAGAAGAGCGTAAGCGTAAAGCTGAGGGTAAAACAGATTGGAATATTCCGATGCGCCCAGATCACGGTCACCAGATGTTAGACGATTTAAAAAAGAAAACAAATCCAGGGTATTCAGGCATTGGACGTTTAAGAGGTCTTGCTGAATTACGCGGTTTGGAATTCGGAATCTCAAAAAGCATTTAAAATGAAGCCAATTGATTCTGAAGGATTTATTACAGATCATTTTTTATTGAACTCTAAGGCGGCTGAGGTTTTATATCACAAATACGCTAAAGAAATGCCGATTATCGATTACCATAATCACTTATCGGCAAAGCAAATTGCAGAAGACCAACCTATAGGGAATCTTACCGATGCTTGGTTGCAAGGCGACCACTACAAATGGCGTGGTATGAGAGCAAATGGTATAGATGAGCATTTTATTACAGGATCAGCTTCAAAAGCAGATAAATTTAAAAAATGGGCAGAAACGGTGCCTTATACGTTAAGAAATCCGTTGTTTCATTGGACGCATCTAGAGTTAAAACGCTATTTCAATATCGATTTGGTGTTGCAACCTAGTACGGCTGAAACTGTGTATGAGCAAGCAAATAAAATTTTAGAAGATAAAACACCGGCACAACTTTTAGAACAAATGAATGTAGAGGTAGTCTGTACAACAGACGATCCTACAGACGATTTAGCATATCATAACCAAATTGCTAAATCAGATTTCTTTACTAAAGTATATCCGACCTTTAGAGCCGATGAGCTATTTTTTATTGCAGAAGATAAATTCTCTGGATATTTAAAAAAATTAGAAACAGCTTCTAAAACTGAAATTACTAAGTTTTCAGAATTTATTGCAGCAATAGACTCTAGGTTGACATATTTTAATGAAAACGGTTGCCGATTATCAGATTTTGGTGTTGGTGAAGCGTTAACTATTGAAGCGTGTACCTTAGAAGAAGCATCAATTGTTTTTCAAAAACGATTACAATCGGAAGTACTTTCTAAGTTAGAAATTAATAAATACAGATCGTTTTTATTCATTTATTTAGCGAAACAATATCATAAGTTAGATTGGGCACAACAATATCATTTAGGACCCATTCGTAACAATAATAGTCGTTTAGTAAAGCAAGTAGGCTTAGATGCAGGTTGCGATTCTATAGGCGATTTCCCGATGGCAGAATTTATGTCGAAGTTGTTTAATACATTAAATACAACCGATCAATTAGCTAAAACGATAACCTATAATTTAAATCCGTCGCAAAACGAAGTGTTTGCTACTATGATGGGGAATTTCCAAACAGGTGGTACTCCAGGTAAAATGCAATGGGGTTCTGGTTGGTGGTTCTTAGATCAAAAAGATGGGATGGAAAAGCAGTTAAATACCCTTTCTAACATGGGACTCTTAAGTCGTTTTGTTGGGATGTTAACCGATAGTAGAAGTTTCTTGTCGTTTCCAAGACACGAATATTTCAGACGTATTTTATGCGATGTATTAGCGGACGATTTAAACAAAGGATTGGTGCCAAACGATATTGAATTTTTAGGTGCTATGGTACAAGATATTTGTTACCATAATGCAGTAAACTATTTTAATTTCAAAAAATAATATGAAACTAAAATTACTAGTATGTATACTAAGCGTGGTGTGTTTACAATCTTGTAGGCAAGAAAGTGAGGTGAAAACTTTCTTTATATCGCATAATGCGCAACAATCTCATCCCGTACACCAAGGCATCGTTAAGTTACAGGAAGTATTAGAAGAAAAATCTAATGGGAAATTGGTTGTTAAAATTTTTCCAGATGCCCAATTGGGGTCAGAACGAGAAGTTTTAGAATTACTTCAAATAGGAAGTGTTGCCATTGCAAAAGTTAGTGCGGCAACCTTATCTAATTTTGTGCCTGAATATAATGTTTTAGCCATTCCCTATGTGTTCAGGGACAAGGCTCATAAATTTAGTGTATTAGAAGGTTCCGTAGGAAAAGAAATTCTTGAAAAAGGAAGCGATTTTTGGCTAAGAGGCTTGTGTTATTATGATGCAGGAAGTAGAAGTTTTTACACCAAAACAAAAGCCATTAGAACACCAGAAGATTTAAAAGGATTAAAAATCCGTGTGATGAACGATCAAATGTCTATTAATATGGTTAATGCTTTAGGTGGTTCGGCAACCCCAATGGCATATGGCGAATTGTACACAGCCATTCAGCAAGGTGTAGTAGATGGAGCAGAAAATAATGCCCCATCATTTGTGTCGTCTAACCATTATGAAGTAAGTAAATACTACACGTTAGACGAGCATTCGTCTATTCCAGATGTATTGGTTATAAGCACCAAATGGTGGGATACTTTAACAGAAGAGGAGCAACAATGGTTGCAAGAAGCTGCAGATGCTTCAGCCGAGGCGCAAAAAGAATATTGGAGACTTTCGGTTTTAGAATCTATGAAAATAGCGAAAGAATCTGGTGTTGAAATTATCGTCCCAGAGAAATCTTTATTTGCAGAGAAAACAGAATCTGTTTTAGAAAATTTCGAAACCGATTATCCAGATTTATCGCCACTTGTTAACCGTATAAAAGCCGTTAAATAATATGAAAATAGATACCTTTTTTAAACGGATAGAAAATGGGATGGCAAAGATTCTTGTTGTTATTTTCGGGTTATTAGTTTTAGATGTGTTATGGCAAGTGTTTTCGCGTTACATTTTAAAAATGTCTTTTTCTTTTACAGAAGAGTTTGCAAGATTCTCATTAATATGGTTATCTATTCTTGGAGCAGCCTATTTAAATGCAAGACGCGAACATTTATCTATGGACTTTTTATATAGAAAATGGTCGACTACAACTCAAAGAAAAGCATCCATAGTCATAGAAGTTTTAGTCTTCTTATTTGCAGCAATTGTAATGGTTATTGGCGGTTTTAATTTAGTGTATATCACCCTTCATTTAAATCAATTATCAGGAACATTAAGAATTCCGTTAGGATACGTTTATATGATTTTACCTATAAGTGGTTTAATTATTATGATGTTCTCGGTATACCACATTTCAGGATTATTAACCAACAAAATTCGCGATTAATTATGAGTATAGAAGTTATTAGTATTCTCGTTTTATTTATAAGTTTTTTCGCCTTATTACTGTTAAAAGTACCTGTAGCATATAGTATTGGTATTTCGACAACTTTAAGTCTACTTTTAAATATAGATAGATTACCAGGTATTACAACTATTGCCCAACGTATGATTACGGGGATTGATAGTTTTGCTTTATTGGCCATTCCGTTTTTTGTACTCGCTGGAGAAATAATGAAACGAGGAGGTATAGCCAACAGATTAATAAATTTTGCAAAATCTATAGTGGCAAGTCTCCCAGGAGGATTGGCTTATGTAAATGTTTTAGCTTCGATGTTATTTGGTGCGATTTCAGGATCGGCAATTGCGGCAACTTCTGCAATTGGAAGTATCATGACCGACCGTATGGAGGAAGAAGGCTACCCGAGATCGTTTAGTGCATCTGTAAATATTACGTCTTCAACTACGGGATTATTAATTCCGCCAAGTAATATTTTAATTGTGTATGCTTTGGCAAGTGGAGGTTCTGCCTCTGTTGCCGCCTTATTTATAGCCGGATATGTGCCAGGTATTTTATTAGGTTTAGCCTTAATGGGATATATAGCGTACGTAGCTATTAAGAAAGATTTTTTAAAAGGTGAGCGTGCTCCCTTAAGAGATATTTGGAACTATTTTAAAAAGGCCTTTTTTAGTTTGCTCTTATTAGTTGTGGTTGTGGGCGGTATTGTAATGGGAATTTTTACAGCTACAGAAGCTTCCGTTATTGCTGTATTATATGCTGCTGTATTAGCTTTAGCTTACAAAAATATTAGCGTAAAAGATTTTCCAGATGTACTACTTGCAAGTGCTAAAACAACAGCAGTTGTTATGTTCTTAATTTGTACGTCTATGGCCATGTCTTGGTTGTTTTCTTTCGAGAGTATTCCGGCCTTAATGAGTGATTTTTTACTGAACCAGTTTAGTAATCCGTTTGTAATTTTCTTTATAATTAATATTATTTTATTGATTGTGGGAACGTTTATGGACATTACGCCGGCTGTATTAATATTTACACCAATTTTCTTACCAGTGGTAATGGAATTGGGTATGGATCCTGTGCATTTTGGAATTGTAATGGTTCTTAATTTATGTATTGGTTTATGTACACCACCAGTAGGAACGATATTGTTTGTAGGTAGTGGAGTCGCCAATATATCGGTGTCTGAAGTAATAAAACCTCTAATTCCATTTTTAGTTATCATGATAATTGTATTGATGATGGTATGTTATATCCCAGAAATTTCAATGTTTTTACCACGATTATTTGATTTATAGATACACGATAAGTGCAGAAGTTATATACCCTAATTAAATAGACTTTTTCAAATGACTTATCATTTTTTTAGCCAGCTCTTGTATGTTTATATGAAGGAGCTGGTTTTTTATTTGAGTTCGGATGATTATAAGTTTTGTAGTGCCTCTTACACAGATGTTTAAATTTAATCTGCGTAGTATTTAAAAACAAAAAAGGTAATACTTTTATGTATTACCTTTTTTTGAAATTACCGAATGAGGCTAATGTATTGGTGTATTACTTTTATGTATTGCGTATTTTTTGTTCCCATTTCCAAGCTGAAGCGAGTGCGTCTTCTAAGTTTAATTGAGCTTTCCAGCCTAATACAGTATTTGCTTTGTGAGTGTCTGCATAAGCAGCAATGACATCGCCTTGTCTTCTGTCGACAATTTTATAATTTAATTTTTTGTTAGCTACGGATTCAAAACTTTTTATAACATCTAGTACAGAGGAGCCTTTTCCAGTTCCTATATTAAATACTTCATAGTTTTCTGCATTTTTATTATCAATAAGACGTTTAAGTGCAGCCACATGAGCTTTGGCTAAATCAACAACATGAATATAATCACGTATACATGTGCCATCCTCAGTAGGGTAATCATCTCCGAAAACTGATAATTGTTCGCGTAAACCTATACCTGTTTGTGTTATAAATGGAACTAAATTTTGAGGCGTTCCAATAGGTAATTCTCCAATTTTGGCAGATTCATGTGCTCCAATTGGGTTGAAATAGCGTAATGCAATCGCTTTTAAATTTTCTGAAACTTTACAAGTGTCACGAATAATTTCTTCACCAATTTGTTTTGTGTTTCCATAAGGAGATTCGGCATTTTTAATACTTTCAGACTCAGTAATAGGAAGTGTATCTGCTTGTCCGTAAACGGTGCAAGACGAACTGAAAATAAAGTTTGCAGTATCTTTTTTGTACAGTTCTTGTAAAATATAAATAAGAGAATTTAAGTTGTTTTCGTAATATAATAATGGCAGATTAACACTTTCGCCTACAGCTTTAGAGGCGGCAAAATGAATTACACCTATGATATCGTGATGACGTTTAAAGAAGTCTATCACGCTAGGTTTGTCACGTAAATCTAATTTTTCAAATACTGGTTTTTTACCAGTAATTGCTGTGATACCGTTTAATACAGCTACCGATGAGTTTGAAAGGTCGTCAATAATAATCACTTCAAAACCTTCATTCTGAAGTTCTACTACGACATGGGAACCGATGAATCCTAATCCTCCAGTTACTATAATTTTATGTTTCATATCTCGTTTAATTATTTATTTGAGTTGAAAATGTTTTACCAAAAAATACAATATAGTGTTGCTACTATTATGCAAACGATAAATGAACCTATATTAAATAGAGGAGTGGTTTTAAATAGTTCTTTAGACAATGTAATGCCTTTTTCATCGTCAGCTCCTTTATTTTGAAGGTAGCTTAATACTACAATTACCAACATACTAAGTACAGCGGTTAATCCCATTTGGTGCATCCAAGGTTCTAGTCCCGGAATAGGTATAAATTTTAGTGCTAATGCAATAGGAATCGATAAAAGTGCTCCCCAAATTGCTGCATTATTAGTTGTTTTCTTCCAAAATAAACCTAACATAAATACAGCTAATATTCCTGGACTTACTATACCTGTCCATTCTTGAATAAATTGAAAGGCTTGGTCGATGCCTCCTAAAAGTGGTGCCATAATTACTGCTATAATTAAGGCTACAGCAGCAGAAATACGACCTACATTTACAGTGGTTTTACTACTCGCATTTTTGTTAATATATTGTTTGTAAATGTCCATTGTAAAAATGGTTGATGTTGAATTTAACATGGATGCTAACGATGATACTATCGCTGCTGCTAACGCTGCAAAAGCAACACCTTTAAGTCCAGTAGGTAAAAACTGTAACAACCATGGGTAAGCCTTATCTGCTTGACCTGATGACGGTAAGCTTAATTGACCAGCTTCACCTAAACCAGCCATAATTTCTGGGTCATTTACCATAACGTAAGCTGCAATACCAGGGATAACTACAATAAGTGGAATTATAATTTTTAAAGCAGCTGCTAATAGAATACCTTTTTGAGATTCTTCTAAAGACTTAGCGGCTAATGTTCTTTGGATGATATATTGGTTAAAGCCCCAATAATAAAAATTTGCGACCCATAATCCGCCAATTAAGACCCATACACCTGGTAGATTCAAATAATTATCATTACTGCTTCCATCAGAATTAAATTCATCTAATATCATATGGAATTTTTCAGGAGCAGCATCCATAACTTTAGAGAATCCTGCTATCATACCTTCTCCTCCAGATACTGTGTTTAAGGCCAAATAAGTTGTGGCTAAACCTCCTAAAACTAGAAATACAACTTGTATTACATCGGTCCAAGCGACTGCAGATAAACCACCGTAAATGGAATAAGCAGCAGCAAAAAGAGCTAAACAGATTATTGCAGTCATCATATCCACACCCATAATGGTTTCAATAGCCAAACCTCCTAAATATAATACAGAAGCTAGATTTACAAACACATAAAGTGCTATCCAGAAAACTGCAAGAATGGTTTTTAAGTTTGTAGAAAAACGTTTTTCAACAAATTCAGGAATGGTATATAATCCTTTTTCTATAAATATGGGAAGGAAGTATTTACCTACTATAATTAATGTAATCGCAGCCATCCATTCGTAAGATGCTATAGCTAAACCAAGCGCAAAACCTGATCCTGACATACCTATAAATTGTTCAGCAGATATATTGGCAGCAATTAAAGAAGTTCCTATGGCCCACCATGGTAATGATTTACTTGCAAGAAAATAATCTTCTGCATTCTTTTCATGTCCATCTTTATCTCTGGAAACCCATAGTCCGACACCTAAAATAAGTATAGCGTAGGCTATAAATACGAAGTAATCCCAAAATTCAAATCCATTAGTCATAATTGCGGTTTATTAGATTGTAGTTAATGTTAGTTTGTAAAATGTATTTAATTATTCAAATATATGAAAATAATTTAAAATACTACTAGTACCCACTAGTTTGTTTTAGTTGTTTTATATATCTTTGTAGTATGAGTGTAATTAAGATTAAAAAAAATAAGAGTATCCCTAAATATAAACAGATTATAGAATCTATTGAAGGTGCTATAAATTCTGGTGAATTAAAAAAGGGCGATCAATTACCTTCAATAAATAACATTAGAGATGAGCATAAAGTGTCTAGAGATACTGTTCTAACAGCGTTTAATGAATTAAAAGCAAGAGGAATTATCCAAGCTGTAGTGGGGAAAGGGTATTATGTGTTGAATGATAATGTAGATGTAAATTATAAAATTTTCTTACTGTTTGATGAATTAAATTCATTTAAAGAGGATTTATACAACTCGTTTATTAATAATCTAGATAGTACAATTCGTGTAGATATTTATTTTCATCATTTTAATGAGGTGATCTTTAGAAAGCTGATTTCCGAAAATGTTGGATTGTATAATTACTATGTTATAATGCCAGCCAATTTAAAAGACACCCATTTAGTTATTGAAAATCTACCACAAGATAAGGTGTATGTTTTAGATCAAACTCATCCAGAATTATCTCAATATTCAGCAATTTTTCAAAATTTTGAAAAGGATATTTATAACAATCTTACTGAAGCCTTACCGCTTATACAGAAATATTCTAAAATTATTCTTCATTTTTCAGAAGCGAGTCAACCTGAAGGGATGCGAAAAGGATTTATTAAATTCTGTAAAGAAAACGCATGGGATTATGAGGTAATTAGTTCTTTAAAAGATAGAGTAATAACCAAAGGCGAAGTATATGTACTTCCAGACGATAAAAATTTATTGCGAGTTATAAAAGGGATGAAGCAAGAACAACTAACCTTATCTAAAGATGTTGGTATTATTTCTTATAACGATACGCTTTTAAAGGAAATCGTGGAAGGTGGAATAACGACTATTTCAACAGATTTTAAGCAAATGGGAGAACGCTTAGCTCAAATGATATTACATAATGAGCAGTTGCAAATAGAAAATATAAACACTTTAATTCTTAGGAATTCATTATAATAATTTAAGTAAATAGACATGAATACGACGCTGATTGATACCGTGAAAATTAGTTTTTTAAACACGTTTAAAAAAGAACCTATTTTGATTTTTTCACCAGGACGAATCAATATTATTGGAGAGCACACCGACTATAATGATGGTTTTGTGTTTCCTGCTGCTGTAAATAAAGGTATAGTCGCAGCTATTCAAAAAAGCGATGCTGAGGTTTCTAGTGCCTTTGCTATAGATAAAAATGAACGAGTAGAATTTTCGTTAGAAAATTTAAAGCCATTTAAAGAAGGCAGTTGGGAGAATTATATTTTAGGTGTGGTTTCAGAAATTCAGAATAGAAATAAAATAATTGGAAATTTCGATATCGTTTTTGGAGGCGATATCCCAGGAGGAGCAGGCATGTCTTCGTCTGCGGCTTTAGAGAATAGCGTGGTTTTTGGTTTAAATGAACTATTTAATTTAGGGCTTTCTAAATACGACATGATTTTAATTTCGCAAAAAGCAGAACATAATTATGTTGGTGTTAAGTGCGGTATTATGGATCAATATGCTAGTATGTTTGGGGTAGAAGACCATGCATTATTACTGGATTGTAGAACTGTAAAAGCGTCTCCATTTAAAATAGATTTTAAAGATTATGAGCTTCTGTTAATTAATACGAATGTAAAACATAGTCTATCAGACAGTGCGTATAATGATCGTCGTTCGGTGTGCGAATCGGTTTCCGAATTACTTAATATAAAAGCATTAAGAGATGCTTCAGAATTTGATTTAGATACAATTAAAGATCAATTAACTCCAGAAAACTATCAGAAAGCTCTTTTTGTTATTCAAGAAAATGCCAGAGCAGTTAAGGCTTCAAAAGCAATGAAATCTGATGATTTACAAGCTTTAGGACAGCTTATTTATGCATCTCATGAAGGTTTGCAAAAACAGTATAAAGTAAGTTGCGACGAGCTAGACTTTTTAGTTGCAGAAACAAAATCGAATGCAAATATTCTTGGTGCTAGAATGATGGGTGGCGGTTTTGGTGGTTGTACAATTAATTTAATTGCAAAGGCGGAAGTAAATACTTTTAAAGATTATATCTCTGAAGCGTATCAAAACAAATTTAATAAAGCGTGCTCTATTTACGAAGTTAAACTTTCTGATGGAACACATATAATAAACTAATTAAAACTATAGAAATGAAAACTGATTTACAAGATTATTCTCATAAACGTTTTAATATTCTTACTGGTGAATGGGTTTTAGTATCTCCACACCGGGCAAAAAGACCTTGGCAAGGACAGAACGAAGAAATTTCTAAAGAGATAAGGCCTGCTCATGACCCATCATGTTATTTATGTGCTGGAAATACTCGGATTAACGGAGAACTAAATCCGAATTACGAAGATGTATTTGTGTTTACAAACGATTTTGCTGCACTCCAAAAAGATTCAAAATCATTTCAAGTTAACGATGGTTTACTTCAAGCCCAGAGTGAAACAGGAATTTGTAAAGTCATTTGTTTTAGTCCAGACCACTCTAAGAGTTTAGCAGACATGTCTACGGAATCTATAGAAAAAGTAGTTTTTGCATGGCAACAAGAGTATAAAGAGCTTGGAGGAAAAGACGGAATTAACTACGTGCAAATTTTTGAAAACAAAGGTGCTGTTATGGGCTGTAGTAATCCGCACCCGCATGGTCAGATTTGGAGTCAGTCGACCTTACCTAACGAAGTTGATAAAAAAAATAGTGCTCAGCTAGAATATTATACGAATACTAAGCATAGTCTTTTAGGGGATTACCTTGCACAAGAATTTAAAGAAAAAGAACGTATTATATATGAAAATGATGCTTTTGTGGTAATTGTTCCGTTTTGGGCAGTTTGGCCATTCGAAACAATGATTGTACCTAAGAGACATCAAAAAAATATTCTTGAATTAAAAGATAAAGAAACCTTGTTATTTGCCGATGCTATTTCTGCTATCACCAAGGCTTACGATAAGTTATTCAATACATCTTTTCCGTATTCTAGTGGTATACATCAAGCTCCTACTAATGGAGAAGATAATAACCATTGGCATTGGCATATGAGTTTTTATCCACCACTATTACGTAGTGCTACTGTTAAGAAATTTATGGTTGGCTACGAAATGTTTGGATCACCACAACGAGATATTACTGCAGAAGTTGCTGCTAAAATGTTGTCTAAACTAGTATAGTAACTAGATCCATTAATATATAAAAACCATCTGTAACAGTTTTTTCTCAATTAAGCTATTTACAGATGGTTTTTTGATCTCTTGTTAATTTACATTAAGAGTTATCAAGAATGTCGTCCATAGATTTTTTTTAAGAGTCATTAAAACGGCAGTCTCTTTTTTAGAACTATTTTTTAGAGGAGTAGTTTATAGAATCAATATCCTATCTAGATTTTTTAAAGGTCTCTCAGTATTTTTATATCTTGGGTGTGCTATAAAATCAAAAACGATACATTTATTATTAGTTTTTTCTTGGTTAGTATACCTTATATATAATAAGGACAAGTCTTTCTTTTTTTCAGTGCTTCATTTTTAATGTCTTTATTATAAAATTAAAGTCGCTTTATCAGATTTGATGAAGCGACTTTTTTTATTTAGTAGACGAGGAATTATCTTATTTGACCTGCAGTTGTTGAATTAACTAAATGTTATTCTTAATAATTTTTTAACTAATACGCTTTTTAGGATAAATGAGGCTTTTGTTTTTAATATTTTTTTTGAATTGATTAAGTACCTGCATTTTACAAGTGTGTAATAATGTTTTATAGAAAACACTAAAACCCTAGTGTTTTAGGGCGTTTATAGATTGTTGGTGTCAATTTTTCTGTTAACAATTGTGTAAAATGATAATTGTAGGGGGGCTTAATTGTTATATCGCATGTTTTTTTAGCCAATTTTTATTATTTCCACAAAATGTTGTGTTTTTAACATTTAAATAACATATATTAGCGGTACCAAATTGGTAAACCAGTCTAATTGACCAGTTTGGTAAACCAAAATAAATTATTTTAATCATGTATTTATTAACCAAAACAAATTACAAATGAATTTAAAAACTAAACTAATTTTAATGTTAGGATTGATTTTCAATCTATCATTATTTGCACAGGACGGATATCAGTTATCCGGTACTGTATTCGATGGGAGCAATATGCCCGTTCCTGGTGTTAACGTAATTATCGATAAGACCACGACTGGTACTGCTACAGATTTCGATGGAAATTTCCAATTGGAAGTTAGCCCTGGAGATGTTCTTAATTTTTCTTATTTAGGATATGTTTCTAAATCTGTTACTATAACAAATCAAACACGATTAGATATCGTAATGCAAGAAGACACTAGTGAACTTGATGAAGTAGTGGTTGTAGGTTACGGTACTCGTAAAAAGAGTGATATTACAGGATCTGTATCTTCAGTTAAAACAGAAGAGTTAACAGCTTATCCAACTTCAAATGCAGAACAAGCACTTCAAGGTCGTGCTGCAGGGGTTGTTGTTCAATCTAATAATGGTGGTGAGCCAGGTGCTCCTATTAATATTAAGGTAAGAGGTAATACTTCTATTGGTGCAAGTAGTGGGCCACTTGTAGTTGTCGATGGATTTGTTGGTGCTTCAATGCCACAAGCAGACGATATTGCTTCTATGGAAGTATTAAAAGATGCGTCAGCAACGGCTATCTACGGTTCTAGAGGTTCTGGAGGGGTTATTTTAGTAACTACTAAAAAAGGTAAATCAGGTAGATTAAATGTTGAAATTAACACAACTTATTCTACTCAAAATACTGCTAACCGTTTAGACTTATTAAACGCAGACGAATTTGCACAATACCAACAATCTTTTAACCCTGCATATGTTCAAGGTACAGAAGATATGGATTGGCAAGATGAGATTTACACAACTGGTAACATCTCTAACACACAAGCTTCTTTTTCTGGAGGTAGTGATAAAATAAACTTCTATTCTTCTGTAAACTATTTTACTCAAGATGGTATTATTGTAAATTCTGGATTTGAGAAATTTACATTCTTAAACAATGTTGATGCTCAAGTAACAGATAAATTAAAGTTAGGTATGAACCTTTTTGGAAGCAGAAGCACTAAAGATGGTGTTGCTACTCAATCTTCAGGTTCAGATGCAATTGGTAACGTAAACGGTGGTGGAGACGATGTTGTGTCTTTAGCAATGAGATTTACTCCAGATAGAGGAATTTACGATTCTAATGGAAACTTCACTCAAAACTCTGTAGGAGATGGTATTGAAAACCCTTGGGCTGTTGCAAATGAAATTATCAACGAAACAAAATCAGATAACTTTAGATCTAACTTATATGCTAGTTATGATATTTTAGAAAATCTTAATTTCAAAACTACGTTTGGTTTTAGTACAACTAACGAAACTGCAGGTTACTTTAAACCTCAAACGTTCCAGTTATCTACAGGTGGAGCAAGTATTGCTAACTTAAGAAGAACTAACATTTTAAGTGAAAACTACTTAACGTATAACCTTGAATTAGGAAAAGGAAACTTAACTGCATTAGGAGGTTATTCTTACCAAAAAGTAACAAACGAAAGATTCTCTGCTAGTACTCAAGAATTACTTTCAGATAGTTTCCTTTGGTATAACTTAGCGGCTGGTCACGTAGAAACAAGAAGAGTTACTTCTTCATGGTCTGAATCAGAAATACAATCTTTATTCGGAAGAATTAACTACGATTGGGATGATAAATATTTAATTACTGGTACAGTAAGACGTGATGGTGCCTCTAACTTTGCTGAAAATAATAAATATGCTGTGTTCCCTTCTGGAGCAATTGGATGGAAAATTTCTAATGAAAACTTCTTAAAAGATAGTAATTCAATTTCTAACCTTAAGTTTAGAGCAAGTTATGGTTTAACTGGTAACCAAGCAATCGATCCTTATCAGTCTTTAGCAATATTAGGTGTTACACCATCTACTGCTAATTCAACAGATGCTACTGTTTCTGTAGCTCAAGAGGCTAACCCAGATTTAAAATGGGAAACATCTTACCAAACAAACATTGGTTTAGATTTAGGAATGTATAATAACAGAATTAATTTCTCATTCGACTATTATAACATCGATACTAAAGACCTTTTATTAGAAGCAACTACAACTCCTGCATATAGTGGAGCAACAGATTTACAAGTTTTCCAAAACGTTGGAGAGCTTAACAACAGAGGTTTCGAAATTGTTTTAAGTACTAGAAACATTGTAACAGACGATTTTACTTGGACTACAGATTTTAACTGGTCTACAAACAAAAACAAAGTTGTAAAATTAGTTAACGGTGCAGATATTATTGATAGTGCAGCTCCTGGATATTTCTCAGGAAAAGATACTTACATTTTAAGAGAAGGAGAAGCTGTTGGTTTATTTTGGGGGCATGAGTACACAGGTGTATACCAAGGAGGTGCTGTACCAGAAGGTTCTGCTTTAAAAGGTTCTTACCAAGAAGCTGGAGACCCATTATTCCAAGATGTTAATGGTGATGGTAATATTGATAACAATGATCAACAAATTATTGGAGATCCTAATCCAGATTGGAATTTCGGATTTACAAACACTTTCAGATATAAAAATATCGATTTAAATATTTTCTTCCAAGGTTCTCACGGAGGTGAAATCTTAAACCTTACTAACGTTCAGTTATTTAACGGAGATTCTAATGCTTTAACAGATGTGTTAGATGCTTGGACACCAGAAAACTCAACGTCTAATATCCCATCAAACAAAACTAGAGATAGAGAAATTTCTTCTCGATTTGTTGAAGACGGAAGTTATGTAAGATTAAAAAACTTATCTATAGGATATACTTTCCCTCAAGATTTAGTTGAAAAAATTGGAATGGATAATCTTAGATTATCAGTTAGTGGACAGAATTTGTTAACATTTACAAATTACTCTGGTTTAGATCCTGAAGTTAGCTATTTCGGTAGCGGTGGTGGAGATACTACCTCTGGGAACGTAGTTCAAGGACATGATTTTGGAAATTACCCAACAATTAGATCTTTCAGTTTAAGCCTTAATTTAAAATTTTAAAAAAAACACAATATGAAAACATATAAATATATATTAGTATTGATGGGGTTATCAATACTGGGATGTTCCGATTTAGAAGAAAGTCCTATAACACAATTAAGCCCTGATGATTATTTTAGTTCTTTAAGTTTAGAACAGGTAGAAGGTTTTGTATCTGGAGCTTACGTACACATGCTTCACAGAAATTTTCTATCAAGAGAGATGGCTCAAGCATTAGAATTCCGTAGCGACATGACTGCTATTGGTAGAACTGGTGTAGCAGAAAGAGTAGATATGGATAACTTTACTGTATCTTCAGACAACGCTTTAATTATTGGTTCTAATGGATATTGGCCTAAAGTATACCAAATTATTCGTGCAGCGAATGATGGTGTACAAGCAGGAAAGCAACTTACAGAAGGCGATGAAAACGAAATCAATGAAGTAATTGCAAGAGGTCGTTTTGCTAGAGCTTTAGCTTACTATCACTTAGTAAGACAATTTGGAGATATTCCTTATTTAGATGATACTACGCCTTTATCTGAAGCTACTGTAGCTCCTAGAACTCCAGCTGCTGAAGTATATGCGAAAATTATTGAAGATTTAGAGTATGCTAAAGAATGGTTACCAAACACACAACCTACAAGAGCCTTACCTGCAAAATCTGCAGCGAGTGCATATTTAGCTTCTGTTCATTTAACAATGGAAAACTGGCAATTAGCTTACGATGAAGCTAAAGATGTAATTAACAATGCAGGTACTTATAACTTAGCTTTAGAACCAGATTTTCAAAATTTATTTGATGCTGTAAAAGTAGATGCTTCTTTAGAACCAATTTTTGTATTAGACTTTACAGGAGTTTCTGATGGTGACCAAGGTAGAGATTACCAAGCGCCAATGACAGGTAGTAGAGGTGATAAGCAATATTTACCAAACATTAACCCAGAAGCTGGTTGGTCTGTACAGGTACCATCACTTAAAGTATACACTACTTGGGATGAAAATGATTACAGAAGAGCTGTATCTTTAGATGATACAATGGTATTTGAAGCAGATGAAAATGGAAACGGACCACGAGTAGATTATACTGGTTATGTTGCAGGAAACTCTTTAAGTGTTAACCGTCCACATATTGCAAAATACACACGTATGGCAAGTAAATTACCAACTCAAGATGGTAATGGTAGAGGGTCTCATTCTAACTATATGCTAATGCGTTATGCAGAAGTATTATTAATTGCAGCTGAAGCGGCTAATGAAATTGGATTAACTTCTGAAGCTGAAGATTTATTAAACCAAGTAAGAGCAAGAGCTAGAAAAGGTGGAGTAACTAATGGTTATACTGAAAGTGCATCTCCTGCAGATGTTTCTGGAACTTCTCAAGACGAATTTAGATTTATCGTTTTAGAAGAGCGTAGATTAGAATTAGCTTTCGAATTTAAAAGATGGTACGACATCGCAAGACGTAAAATGGGTGATGCTCCATATAATGTATTTGGATCAGATGGTTTAGAATCAGAAGTGTCTACAGAATCTGGAGTAGGACCAGGACCAAAATCATTTGACTCTAGTCGTGACTATTTATTCCCTATTCCAATTGATGAAATTATTATCAACCCTAATTTAGTTCAGAATCCTGGGTACTAATTATATCAAAATATTAGACATATAATTTAAACATTAGATATAATTTAAATTAGTTTTTATTAAATACTGGTCTAAGGTTTTAGGCCAGTATTTTTTTTAGAAATTAACTATGTAAAACTATACCTTAAGAGGTTTTATGTCTTATAAACTATAGTTTTTATCAAACCAACTAATCTAAAACCATGATTAAACATTTAATTAGTCAGACTCATTATAATGAAATATGAAACAACCAAAATAAAAGATAACACAGAAATTCAAAATATCATTATATCCCAGATTAAAGATTTTATCAACTTAAAAAATCTTGAATTAGGAGATAAGTTACCTTCTCAACGGGTATTATCAGAAAAATTTAATGTAAGTAGACGACACGTAGGAGAAGCCATAGAAAAACTTGAGTTTTATGGAGTGTTAAAATCAGTTCCACAATCAGGAACTTTTGTCGAAAATATTGGTCACATTGCTTTAAATGGTATCATTGAAGATATTATAGCGCTAGAAAAACAAGATTTTAAATCGCTTGTAGAAACACGCTTAATGTTGGAAACTAAAACAGCATGTTTGGCAACAATACGAAGAACCGAAGAAGATTTAGAGAATATTGAAACGGCACTTAATAATTATAAAGTTAAAGTTTTAAATAGAGAAGATGCGTTAGAAGAAGATTTGCTTTTTCATTTAGCAATAGCTAAAGCCAGTGGAAATAGTACAATTAATGCTTTAATGCTTCAAATAACACCTAAAATTATCTCGGTCTTAGAAGATACACGCGTTTGTGGTGCAGACGAGCGTCTTAAAGAACTTCAAAATCATGAAGCTATTTATCACGCAATCAAAATTCAAGACACTGAACTCGCGGTAAAAGTTATGAAAGTACATTTTGAAATGCTTATAGCATTCTGTAACAATTTTGAAAAATAATTATAAGGGGAAACATATGTTTTCCCTTTTTTATTTAAATGTTTTTTAAGATCTCTTTAGCATTTAAATACACGTTTTTTAATGAATTAATTCCTAATTTTGATATTCCTAATAGTGCTTCACCAAACTAAACTAGTATTCTAAAATATTATAAATACAATTAAAATCACCTGTGTTTCAATAGGGCGAATTGTAGATTATAATGGTCTAAATTATAGTTAAGTAACGCATCTATTTTTTTACAATGCAACAAACTAAACGAATTACATATATATGGCAACAGAAAAATTATCATTTAAAAACAGAGTCCAACAGGGGTTAAAGAATTTTGGACCTGCATTTTTTATAATTGGTTACGTAGTAGGAACAGGGAGTGTAACTTCTATGGTTGTGTCTGGTGCTAATTATGGTTTAAGCCTGTCTTGGGCATTATTATTATCTTGCTTCTTTACCTATTTTCTTCTTATATCTATTAGTAAATTAACAATAGTTTCTGGGAATACGTTAATGTTTAATTTTAAAAAAGCTTTCGGAAAACCTGTAACCATATTTATTATCACAGCTTTATTAGTGTCTATAGTGTCATCTGTTATTGGTGTTATGGGAGTTGTTGCAGAAGTTGCTATGGAATGGATTTCTGTAAGAACGTCTATTTCGTTTCTTAATGCTCCAATGGTCGCTGTTTTATTTACATGCTTGTTAATTGCGCTGTTTTGGACAGGTAAACATGAAAATTTTATTAAAGCCATGAGTGCTATGGTTGGCTTTATGGCACTTTCTTTTATTGCAACTAGTATTATGGTGGTTAAAGAAACAGGTACAAATTTTATAGAATTTTTTCCAGAATTACCTAAAGGAGATAACGCTGGTCTTGTAATTGCCGGAATTGTTGGAACAACTATGGCAGGTGTGTGTTTAGCGTCTAGAAGTATTTTGGTTCAGGAACAGAAATGGGGCGTAGAACATTTAAAAACTGAAAATAGAGATGCCATGTCATCAATGATATTGACTTTCTTTATTAGTCTCGCTATTATGATTAGTGCTACGGGAACACTATATTTTCAAGGTATTAAAGTGGTTGATGCAACCGATATGATGAGTGCCTTAGGGCCTTGGGCTGGAGACTTTGCTTTAACCTTATTTACGTTAGGAATTATTGGTGCAGGATTGTCTTCCATATTTCCAAACCTTTTACTTTTTCCTTGGTTAATTGCAGATTATACGGGAACTGAGAGAAATATGAAAAGACCGTTGTTTAAGTTTTTAGTAGTCTTAGTGGCATTTAGCGGAATAATTGTTCCGTTTTTTGGCGGAAAACCAGTTTGGATTTTAATTGCCTCTCAAGCTCTAAGTCCGTTTATAATGCCTCTAATAACATTGTTTTTAATCATTTTATTGAATAGAAAAGATGTCATGAAAACCTTTAAAACAAGCCTGTGGATGAACATCGCTTTAGGCGCAACCTTAGTATTCAATTTTTATATGTTGTATGTCGCGCTTAATGGCTTTATTGGCTTTATAAAAACAGGAATTTAAAAACAGATAATTTTTAAATAGGTGGAATATAAATCAAATTATTAGACTTAAAACACCATATATAATATACAATTTTCCTTTTATGTTACAGTAAATAGGACAATGAAAACCAAAGAACATGAGTAAAGATTTAGAAAAATACGCACATATTCCTTTAAAACAACTTAACAATAGAGTTTGGAGAACTTACGAAGGTGGTGCTTTAATTGATAGATGGAAAAAAACGTCTCCTGAAGTAGATGGTGCAATGCCAGAAGAATGGATTATGTCTACCGTTACTGCGCGTGGAAATAATAGACCAGAGGACGAAGGGTTATCGCTTATAGAAACCGAAGAAGGAACTTTACCGTTAAAGGAATTAATTAATTCTAATGTAGAGCTCTATTTAGGAAAAGCATTAGCCGATAAATTTGGAACAACTGGTGTCCTTATTAAAATGTTAGACTCTAAAGAGCGATTAACCGTTCAGGTACATCCAGATAAAGATTATGCTAGAACTGTTTTTAATTCTGAATTCGGAAAAACAGAATCTTGGTATGTGTTAAATACGCGAGAGATTGATGGAGAAAAGCCTGTTGTATACATGGGGTTTAAAAAACATGTAACTCGAGAAGAATGGCGCTTGCATTTCGAAAACCAGAATATTCAAGGGATGTTAGATTGTCTTCATAAAATTGAAGTCAAACCTGGAGATGCCTTTATGATTTACGGCGGTGTGCCACATGCCATTGGTAGTGGATGCTTTTTAATGGAAGTTCAGGAGCCTACAGATTATACTATGCGCGTCGAGAAAACAACTCCAAATGGTTTAACCATAGGGCCAGAACTTATACATCAGGGAGTTGGTGAAGAAAAAATGTTAGAATGTTTTCATTACGACAATTATACGTTGGATGAAGCGCTAGACGCTTGGAAAATTACGCCCGAAGTGCTTGAAAGTTCGAACGAATATACTTTAAGAACCTTATTCAATAAGAAACATACCAATTGTTTTGGCTTGAGTGAATTATTATTAGATGGTTCGCATACCATTAAAGGAAATTCAACATTCTATGCGGCAGTAATTTATTCAGGTGCTGGCACAATAATGTGTAATAATAAAGAATATACGTTTAATCAAGGGGATGAGATTTTTATTTCGGCAGCGATTTCAGAAATCACATTTGTGTCTACAGAACCATCAAAAATATTACTTTGTTATCCTCCAAATTAATCAAACATTGGTTTTAAATCGGTGTTATTTGGCTATATTTTAAATAAAAAAGACACTATTTATCTCGAGATAAATAGTGTCTTTTTGTTTGCAGGCGCATCTTTTTATAGACTTTTTAAGCTTTATTTTTAAGACAAAGGCAGTCTAATTGAAGTTTGAATTTTGTTTTTATCTTAGTATTAATTTCTTTACCACATCTTTACCCAATTCCTCATTAATCATTCTAACAATTTTCTCTTTACCGTAGCTTAATTCTTCACGTAAAACGCTAGAACTAAGTTGTACATATAAGGTATCACGCTCTAGACTTATTGCAGTGGTGTAGTTGTTAACACCGTTTCCCATAAGCGATGTCCAGGCATCGCGAACATTTACTTTATCTAAACCCTTTTCTAATTTATTGGTTTCTACAAACTCTTTTAAAACGTCGGAGATGCTTAAGTTTTCGTTGTTTCGTTTAGCCATAATTATAAATTTAGTGGAATATATCGTTTGTAAATATATACGTTTTGATGCTGATTAACGACTTTTAAACGATCCTTATTCAATTCAATTATGGTTTCCTTCCATTCAGAAAAAGGGGTGTGGTATTTAATTTTTAAACTATCATTTTCAGTAATTACTTTAAGTGCTTCTTTAGTAGTTACTGGCGTGTAATTGTTATCGGCATCGGTTTTCATTTTTTGTCTGTACCCAGAAAGACTATCGTTTAATGTTATAAAATCGATGGTTTCATTTATCTTATAAATATGAGATGTGCCGTCTGATTGAATAACTTCTTCAATTTCCCAATACCCGTTTAAATTCGAAATATTAATTTCTGGTGAACTCGAACAGCTACTTAAAAAGATTACACTTAGTATGAGAATAAGATGTTTCATAAGAATTAATTTATGCTCCAATATTAAAAATTTGGTAAGATTGATGTACTTGTTTTATCGCGTTTTCTGTACGGTCAGCATGCGTGTCGCTTATAAACAACTGACCAAAGTTAGAATCGTCTACTAATTTAATAATTTGTCCAACACGTTGCTCATCCAACTTATCAAAAATATCATCTAAAAGTAAAATAGGATTCACGCCACTTTGTACTTTTATAAAATCGAATTGTGCCAATTTTAGAGCAATTAAAAATGATTTTTGTTGCCCTTGACTTCCGAATTTTTTAATGGGGTGACCATCAATTTCAAATAATAAATCGTCTTTGTGGATACCTGTAGATGTGTATTGTACCGCTCTATCTTTAGCTAAATTTTGTTCTAAGAGGTGTTTTAATTCCCCATCAAATAAATCACTTTTATAATTTAAATCAACAGGTTCCTGATTATTACTTATAACCTTATGTCTGGCTTTAAAAATAGGAATAAAGACGTCTAGAAAGGCTTTTCGTTTTTCAAAAATAGTTGTTCCTAAAGCATTTAACTGCTCGTTATAAACCTCTAAAGTATCTTTATTGAAGGTATGATTTAAAGCAAAATATTTTAATAGTGCATTACGTTGCGTTACAGTTTTATTATAATTAATAAGATCATTTAAATAGTTTTTATCACTTTGCGAAATAACACTATCAATAAATTTTCTACGCGTTTCGCTGCCTTCAATAATTAAATCACGGTCGGCGGGAGAAATAATCACTAGAGGAATAAAGCCAATATGGTCGCTAAATTTCTCGTAAGCCTTAGCATTTCGTTTAATTACTTTTTTTTGTCCGCTTTTTAAACTCACTACGATTTTTTCAGGAGTATCGTGTTTTTCAAAATCGCCATGAACCACAAAAAAGTCTTCATTATGTCTTATATTTTGTGAGGCAATAGGGTTGAAATAGCTTTTTCCGAAAGATAAATGATAAATAGCATCTAAAATGTTCGTTTTTCCCACTCCATTTTGTCCTACAAAACAATTAATTTTGTCATCGAACTCAAAAGATTCACTTTCAAAATTCTTGTAATTAATTAAGGATAAGGATTTTAAAATCATAAATGGGATAAAAAGTTTTTATTTGAAATGCACTACAAGTAGGTCTCGCAAATTATTGAAAAATAACAAATAAATAACCTTTTATTTCTGCAGAAATATTTTATTTTTGCGCGGAATAATATAGAATTTATGGCAACTTATAAAAAGAGAGGTTACAAACCAACCGAAAAACCAGAAGTAGACAACGACATTGAAAATTTTGACAACGTTGAAGAAAACTCAACAACAGCAGAAGTTTTTAACACGTTAGACGAAACCGCTTCTAAAACGGAGGATTGGGTAGCTAACAATCAAAAATATATTTTTGTAATTATAGGTGTAGTTGCTGCACTTGTTTTAGGATATTTAGCATACAGTGAATTTGTAGCGCAACCTAAAGAGAGTGAAGCGATGAACGATATGTCTCAAGCTAAAGTTTACTTTAATGAAGCTGTAATTGGGACACAAAAAGATTCTCTTTATACATTAGCACTAAACGGTGGTGAAGGTAAATATGGTATGTTAGATATCATTGAAAACCACAGTGGAACTCCAGCTGCTAACATTGCTGAGTATTATGCAGGTATGGCTTACTTAAACTTAAAAGATTATACTAAAGCTATTGAGCATTTACAAGAATTTTCTAGTGAAGAAGAAGCATTAGCACCTTTAGCTAAAGGTGGAATTGGAGATGCATTTGTTCAGTTAAATCAACTTGACGATGCTTTAGATTACTATAAGCAAGCAGCAGAAATTCGTACTAACGAGTTTACAACGCCAATGTATTTAAACAAAGCGGGATTAATTGCTCTAGAATTAGGAAAAGCTTCAGATGCTTTAAAGTATTTTGAAACGATTAAGAATGATTATCCAACATCTACAGAAGCAAGTACTGTAGACGTGTTTATTGGTAAAGCTCAAGTTTTAGCAAATAAATAAGATGGCAACAGCTAACAATAATTTGTCAGAATACGATAAGACATCAATCCCAGACGCGAGTAATTATCGGTTTGGGATTGTTGTTTCTGAATGGAATGATACCATTACAGAAGGCCTTTATAATGGCGCTTATAATACACTAATAGAACATGGTGTAGACGAAAGTAGTATTAAGCGTTGGGATGTACCTGGAAGTTTTGAATTGATTTACGGAAGTAAAAAAATGCAAGAACAAATGGTAGATGCTGTAATCGCTATTGGTTGTGTAATTCAAGGTGAAACGAAACATTTCGATTTCGTTTGCGAAGGTGTTACTCAAGGTATAAAAGACTTAAATGTAATAAACGATGTTCCTGTTATTTTTTGTGTATTAACAGATAATAACCAACAACAGTCTATAGACCGTTCTGGAGGAATTCATGGTAATAAAGGTACAGAAGCTGCAGTAGCTGCAATTAAAATGGCAGAATTACGTAACAAATCTTAATCTTTATTTTACTTTAAAATATTTAAAACTCTCAACTTCGGTTGGGAGTTTTTTAGTTTATAGCACTAAGGATTTCCGATAGAAATGTATTAAAGCTAAACAGCGGGTCTTCTATTAGTCCAAACCGTACAATTACAATGTCTTTAGAGGGTATAATACTCACTTGCTGACCTTGGTATCCGTTACAAGAAAATAGGTCTTTAGGAACATCTGGATAACGTCCGCCAGCATTTAACCAAAATTGTGCTCCATAAATTCCGTCAGAGGTATTGGTTGGTGTTTTGGTATATTCCACCCAATCTTTAGTAAAGATTTGTTCGCCATTCCAATTACCATTATGTAAGTATAATAATCCAAATTTACTCCAATCTCTTGCTGTTGCCCAGCCATAAGATGAACCTACAAAATGCCCTTTTAAATCGGTTTCTATAGTCATAGAATGCATCCCGATTTTATCGATTAACTCACGATACCAAAAGTCTAAATATGCTTGATTGGTTTTAAATTGATTTCTAATGAATCCTGAAATTAAATTTGTCGTTCCAGAAGAATAGTTCCAACTTTCGTTTGGAATTTCAATCAATTGCTTTTCTAGTGGAATTTTAGGCATGTTTTCTCTTAAGAATAGCATTTTAGTTACATCAGAAATTTTACTGTAATCTTCCTCCCAAGCTAAACCGCTATTCATTTGCAGTAAATTATTTAAAGTAAGATTGGCACGGTCGTCATTTTCCCATTCAGGAAATAGATGAGATTGAGATGTGCTTACGCGTCCTTGCTTTTCTAAAATTCCAACAATGGCACTAGTTATACTTTTGGTCATGGACCACCCTAATATCTTGGTGTCTTTATTAAACCCATCGGCATAGTGTTCTGCAATAATTTGATTTTTATAGACAACAACTACGGCTCTTGTTCGTTTTAATTGTTCGTCTTCCGAATCGAAAGCATTGATTACGGCTTTGTTTAAAATGGAGTAATCTATGTTTTGAAAAACAGTATCTTTCTGTGGTAAATCACCGTAAGGAAAAGGTTTGTTTTTAGGCGTTTTGTTTCTGTTTGGTTGTACAGTTAAAGTGGTATGATCCGAGCCTTCAGGCACTAAAATACATCCTAAACCTTCTTTGTAAACAGCTGTTCTTGCTTTTAATCCAAATACTGTAGAGGTTACAGATTTGTTTTCAAAATCAATTTTATTTGTCGCTAAATCAATAGGAGAGAAGTCGTTGTCTTGTGCTTCTATAGATGCTAGAGAACGATCGGCAACAAAAGTGCAAGAGCAAACACTTTTAGAAGAAAACCCCGTAATAAAATTTAGTTTCGGGTAATTTAAATAGATTACAACGACTAAGGCAAGTAGAGATAAAAGGCCGATAATCTTAATAATTTTTTTCATGGAGTTCTATGTGTTTGCGAGTTAGCAATTTAATAGATTTATTGCTTTTTATCTTCATCTGGAATAGAAATAATTAATTTATTGATATGAAATAAGGTGTAACCTATGTTACATTCGAAACTTTATCTTGCATCTATATTTGCAGACAGTTAACACATTTATAAATCAGAATTTAATCACTAAAATAAAATATATGGAATTTATTTTTCAACCGTGGCCTTGGTATATTTCGGGCTTTTTAATTGCACTTTTTATGTTTGTCCTTTTACTTATGGGTAAAGGTTTTGGAATGTCGTCTAACCTTCGTGCCTTTTGCAGTATTTGCGGAGGAGGTAAAGTAAGTTCGTTTTTTAATTACAATTGGAAAAAAGACAGCTGGAATTTATTTATCGTACTTGGTGCAATGTTGGGAGGTTTTGTTGCGTCTCATTACTTATCGAACGGACAAATACCAGACATTAGCGAATCGACAAAATTAGCACTTCAAGATTTAAAAATTTCTACTGATAATGGCTATTTACCAAACGAATTATTTTCTGTCGAAGCGTTATCTAGCGTAAAAACTTGGGCTATTTTAGTTGTAGGTGGTTTATTAATTGGCTTTGGTGCACGTTATGCAGGTGGTTGTACATCTGGACATGCCATTTCAGGATTAAGTAATTTACAGTTACCATCTTTAATTGCTGTAATTGGCTTCTTTATTGGAGGTTTATTTATGGTTCACGTGTTATTCCCTTTAATATTTTAAAATGATGAAAAAAGTAATATATATAGTATTAGGATTGTTCTTCGGGATGATAATGTATAAATCTGAAGCCGCATCTTGGTTTCGAATATACGAGATGTTTAGGTTTGAATCGTTTCATATGTACGGTATAATTGGTACGGCTTTAGTATTCGGAATTATATTTGTTCAGCTTATTAAACGGTTCAATATTAAAACGTTTAGTGGAGAACCAATTCGTATTGCAGATAAAGACAAAAGCGTGTCTAGATATTTAATAGGAGGTATTATTTTCGGATTAGGTTGGGCACTAGCAGGAGCTTGTCCAGGACCTATTTTTGTTTTGGTTGGAGCAGGTTATGTACCTATACTAGTGGTGTTAATTTCTGCGGTATTGGGAACTTTTATTTACGGTTTATTGAAAGATAAATTACCGCATTAATTCAATATTGTGTAACAAACGGAATTAATTGTCGTCTTACAAATATGGAAGAAATTAGAAATACTTTAAGAGATGATAAGCAACTTATAATGCTAACCCATTTAAGTCAGTTAGCAACTTTAGCCTTGGGTTTTGGAAGTTTGTTAATTCCATTGGTAATTTGGCTGACTCAAAAAGAGAATGTACTTGGTATGGATGACGAAGGCAAAAAGATTCTAAACTTTCAAATCAGTTTAGTGATTTACTGTATTTTATGCATACCTCTAATATTGTTATGCGGATTGGGCTTTATAGGATTTATAATTATAGGACTGGTAAGCATAATTTTGCCTATAATGAATGCAATTAAAGTGAATAATAATGAACCCACATCATATCCTTTTTCCTTTAAATTTATTAATTAAGATAACGATATACACAAAAGAACGCCCATGAAAATGGGCGTTCTTTTACTTATAAGTATATTGTAATTCAGCTTAAGCTAAAACAACTTCAGCTTCTGTAGGAATCTCGAATAATTCAGTTTTTAAATCTTCTAAAAACGTATCAATCTGACTATATAGTATACCAGGTGTACAAATAATGTGAGCGATATCGTCTTGAGATGCTAATTGATATTTTTTACAAATACGTTCGCTCGGTGTAGGGAAAACAACAGTTAATCCTTCGTTATTTCTCCACGCTTTAACACCTAAAGCATTTAATTTATGCTCGGTATATGCTGCTACATCTTGACAAGATTTAACGCGGTCTCTTAAGCCTTGGTGGTCATGTTTTTTTATAAAATCCCAGATAAACAAAGGAGTTAGTCCATTTCTAGACCCTGTAATAGTCGTATCCATAGTACCTACATAAGATACAGAATTTGCAATACGATCTCTGTGTTTGCGTTTTACTAAAACAGCTCCACAAGGAATCGGGCTTCCAATAAATTTATGTCCAGAGATTGAAATACTATCAATACCCTCGGCAAAATCAAATTTAGGTTTAGCATCTATATAAGGCGCTATGGTTCCTAAAAAAGCAGCATCGCAATGTATGTAGTAATCTTTAATGGCGTATTTTTTTATAATACGTTTTATTTCAGCAATTTTATCAATAGCTTCAGTCATGGTTGTGCCAATATTTAAAAAGAAAATAGCTGGTTTATCACGACGGAAGGCAATAGTTTGTTCTAAATCTTCGTAATCCATTTCTCCATTTTCTTGAGAGCGAATCACGATGTTAGGGATATTTAATAAATGTAAATTTTTCTTAACACTATAATGTGTGCTTTCGCTATAATATACCATGGCATTAGGGAAGCTTTCTCGAGCCACATATAATCCATATAAATTCCCTTCTGTACCACCATTAGTAATATAACCCCAAACATCCTTATCGTTACTAGAAAGCATCTCTGCAAAGAATGAAATACATTTACGCTCGATATCTTTAGTATCGATTGCAAATGTTGAAGGACTTTCTGGATCTCCTACATTATTAATACAAATGTCTAAAAACGGGGCATAGTCGCTATACGAAAAATCTTTAGCTACTGGATACCCTAAAAATGAGTCTGAATGTGCTTTAATTCTATCGTAAACGGCTTGTATTTCGGGTGTGTTCATGTCTTCTATTTTTCTTTTTCAAAGATACTATTTAATATGTTTGTTTTGAAAAATAGTTATTTATTGAAAAAATATACTGCATAATGTTATTTTAGTAGAATTTATTACTTTTGAAATTGTTAATTCATAACATATTTAGAAATTCTTACTAAAATGAAGCTAGACGATATCGATTACAAGCTTATTAAAGCATTACAAAAAGACAGTAAACAGTCTATAAAACAACTTGCCGAAGGTGTAAATTTATCGATTACGCCAGTTCATGAGCGCATAAAAAAACTAGAAGCTTCTGGAATAATAAATGGTTATACGGCGATTATAGATTACAGTAAACTAGGTAAAACATTAGTGGTGTATTGTCAGGTAACGTTAACAACACATCAAGATGAGCCTTTTAGAAATTTTGAAGCTTATATAAACACGCTAGATGATGTTATTGAAGCGAATTATATAGCTGGTACGTACGATGTATTATTAAAAATTCAACTAAATGATATGAACGAATATCAGGAGTTTATTTTGAAACGATTTTCTAAAATGACTATCGTTTCAAATATTCAAAGCTCGTTTGTAATTAAGAATATAAAGGATGGAAAAAACAAAGTCATGTAAATTCTAGGAATCTACATGACTTTAAAGATTTGTTTGTAAAATGGTTTTTAACTGTTTAGCATAACTGGCATAACAAGCATAGTTATTTGCTCACCTTCGTCTAAACCGTCTATAGGTGTTAAAATACCAGCACGATTAGGTAAACTCATTTCTAGTTGTACATCGTCGGCATTTAAATTGTTAAGCATTTCGGTTAAAAAACGAGAGTTGAAACCAATTTGCATATCGTCGCCTTGGTAATCACATGTTAAACGCTCTTCGGCTTTGTTGCTGTAATCTATATCTTCGGCAGAGATGTTTAATTCTGCTCCTGCAATTTTTAATCGGATTTGGTGTGTTGTTTTGTTCGAGAATATACTAACACGCTTTACAGAGCTTAAAAATTGATTTCTTGCAATGGTAAGTTTGTTTGGATTTTCTTTAGGAATTACCGCTTCGTAATTCGGATATTTTCCATCGATTAAACGACAGATTAACTCTACGTTATCAAATGTAAATTTTGCATTCGAGTCGTTATACTCAACAATTACATCATCTTCACTTCCTGCTAAAATTCCTTTTAATAAATTTAAAGGTTTCTTTGGCATAATGAATTCTGCCACCTCGGTAGCCGAAACATCTTCACGTGTATATTTTACTAATTTGTGAGCATCTGTTGCAACAAACGTTAAACCTTCTGTTGAGAACTGAAAAAAGACACCACTCATTACTGGGCGTAAATCGTCGTTTCCTGCAGCGAAAATAGTTTTACTAATTGCTGTTGCTAAAATATCTCCAACTATAGTAGTTGTACTTGGTTTGTCTAGAGATACAGCTTTAGGAAATTCGTTTCCGTTAGCATATGCAAGCGCATATTTACCGTGATTAGAACTGATTTCAATCGTGTTATTGTCTTCAATAATAAACGTTAAAGGTTGCTCCGGAAATGTCTTTAAAGTATCTAAAAGTAAACGTGCAGGAATTGCTACACTACCTTCACTATCGCTTTCTACTTCTAAGGTCGAAGACATAGTCGTTTCTAAATCACTAGCAGAAACAATAAGTTGCGAACTGCTTAATTCAAAAAGAAAATTATCTAAAATAGGTAAAGTGTTCGAACTGTTAATTACGCCTCCTAGAACTTGTAATTGCTTTAATAAATAGGTGCTTGATACTATAAATTTCATCTGTATCTAAATAAGATTATTTTAATAATTACAAATATATCTTTAATAGAGGTAACTATGAAACAAACTTATTAACATTTAGGCACTGTACTTTTTTTTGCGTAAGTAATTAAAAATAAATCCGAAAACAGCTAATAACACTAATGGTACCAAGGTGTTAAGTAATTGCCAGTTCAATTTAGATTCTGCAATTTTTTCGTGATTTAAAAATGGGACCGTAATTTCTTTAGAACGAATGTTTATAAGTCCATTATCGTCTAAGAGGTAATTTACCGAATTTAATAAGAATTCTTTATTTCCGAAAAGTTGACCCGACCAGCGGTCGAAACCTAATTCTTGAGGTATATTCTTAATCACATCGTTTTTTATAAGATCACCGTCGGCTATAACCATCATTTTAGTTGTAACACCATCGTCCTTATTCGAATTTAATTTAAAAGGCTTAATTCTGTTTTTATAAGCCGACGTAAATTCACCTTCAATAAGAACCGCTAATGGCTGACTTCCTTTATTGAATTCTTGAGGATTTGGTTCTTGAGTAACCACATCTAAACTAATCTCTTTAGGTGTACCTTCTAACTTAGTCAGTTTTGCACTTTCAAGCAGAATAGTCTTTTTAAGATTGTTTTTTAAGGTATCTATTGGATTTGCAAAATCGAATTTTATAAGATTTACGTTGTTTACAATAGGATGTGTATTGGTGGTATTTACTAAAGGCGAATACGGCCAACGCACATTCTGAAACTGAGAATTACTACCTTCTCCAATGGCTAAAGTAATAGGCGCAGAGTAAGGAGTTGCAACTAAATATGGGTTAATACGAATACCGTATTTAAAGAATACATCGGTAAGGTTTAAATCTATTGGCAGTGCAATTGCGCGTCCGCTTTCGTTGTATAAACTATCTTTTTCCATTGCTACGGCATCGATAAGCCAAAGACTTTTTCCGCCATTCATAGTGTATTGATCAAGGACGAATTTCTCGTTTTCAGAAAAAGCTTCAGTTGGTTTTGCTGAAATAATTAAATCGTAATCTTTTAATTTGTTTAGCGTGCTTTCTGCATGATTAGCCACGCTGTCTAATGTAAAAGGCGCAATAAAATAATAGTCTTTTAAGGTGGTTAAAAAGTCGGCTAAATATTGGTCGTCTAATTCTCCGTTTCCTTTTAAAATCGCAATTTTTTTAGTTTTACCGTATACTAATTTTCCAATACCGTCGGCAAAAGCATATTCTAGATGTTGTACAGAATTGGTAACTAACTCTTGCTGAGAAGCTCCTAATTTATTTTTTACTAATGGAATTTTTACGGTAACACCATTGTAACTAGCTAATGCCCATGGAAAAATAATTTCCTGACTGCTTTTTCCGTTTTCTTGTACCGTAAGCTGCATAGGCGTAAGGCCGCGATTGTTTAGTTGCTGAATTACTTGTTCGCGATTCGCTTCGTCTTCTAACGGATTTATAAAATTGAAATTGATATTACTATTCTGGGCGTAAAATTCTTCTAAAAGTTGTTTGGTTTCACTTTGAAGTCTTCTAAACTCAGAAGGAAAACCTTCACCTTCTAAAAATACATCTATAATAATTGGGGACTCTACATCGGTAACAATATCTTTCGTAGCTTCACTAAGCGTATATCTATGATCTTGCGTTAAATCGAAACGTTTAAAAACAGTGTTTCCAATTAAATTTAACGCCAATATAGCTAAGACGATTAGTAATATATGTTTAAGATTCTTACTCATTATCTTCTAGTTCTAATTGATAGTGTTCTAAGCCTGTTACCGTATTGTTTTGGAATGTAATTTTTAAGCATTCTTGAGTGGTGTTTAAAGCGCCAGGTTTAATGCCTAAGTTATAATTCCAGAAATTAGAATCGTTTGCTTTTATGGCATCATTCCAACTAAACCATTCGGGTTTACCTAAAATAGTTGTGACTTCAGATTTGTTTTTTCCTAGTAAAACATTCGAATGTTCTAAATCGTTGGCCATTTCGTAGCGGTATGCAGGTTTGTCTTCCCAAGCTTCAGCTTCAAAATGTTTTTCGTGATGATAGGAGCTAAATATGTTGATTAACGGATACAGTACGTAAAAATAAATAATTGGTGTAAGTACCAAACTAATTGCAAGCGCCACCCAAGTACGCTTATCTATAGTTCTTGAAAATATAAAAAGAGCTATAAAAAGCAAGCCTAGAATAATAGCAAAAGGTACTGTTAAAATCATGTTTACTTCTTATTAATATTGAATTGAGTTAAAGCGATAAACAACCCTGAAATACTAATAAAATATATAATATCTCGAGTGTCTAACACCCCGCGACTCATGCTTTTAAAATGATAACTCATTCCTAAAGTATCAACAAAGTTATTCGATAATGCATCTGCAATACCTTCAAAACCAATATAGAAAAAGAAACATAAAAATACCGCGATTATAAATGTCACAATCTGATTATCGGAAATCGTAGAAGCAAAAACACCGATTGCAGTGTACGCTGCAACTAAAAATAATAATCCAAAATAGGAGCCAAGGGTGCTACCCATATCTAAATTGCCTTCAGGGCTACCTAGTTTGTAAACCGTAAATACATATAATAATGTTGGGAGTAAGGCGATAAGAATTAAAATAAAGGCGCCAAAATATTTTCCCAATACAATTTCAAGTTTACTTACAGGTTTAGTTAAAAGGAGTTCTAAAGTGCCTTGTTTTTTTTCGTCTGAAAAGCTACGCATAGTCACTGCAGGTACAAGAAAAACTAGAATCCATGGTGCGAGTAAAAAGAAGTTCGACAAATCGGCAAACCCATTATCGATTATATTAAAATCACCTTTAAAAAACCATAAGAATAATCCGTTTAGTAATAAAAATAAGGCAATAACGAGGTAGCCAATTGGTGAGGCGAAAAACGAATTTATTTCTTTTTTTAATATGGCAAACATCTGTTGTTAATATGATTTGAGATTGCAGTGAAGAATTCCTTTTAAGCTAAACTTTCCAGTTTATCTACACTCCAAGCTTCTGGTTTATTGTTGAATAATTTTTTAGTTTCTGTCCACACTTCAATAAATAAATCGGAGTGGCGGTAATTATGTAAATGCTGTTCGTCTTTCCAATAACTATAGGTAAAAAAAACATTGTTGTGTTCTTTATCGCGATATAATTCTAAAAATTCACATCCTTCAAAATTACGGATTAATGATTTCGAGGCATTAAATATGTCTAGAAATTCACCAATTTTACTAGGTTCAAAACTTAGTTTTACAATCCGTACAAACATTATTTATCTTTTAAAAAGTTTACAGTTATGGTGTCCATTAATTTTAATCCCATTAATGTAGAGGCCCCACCTACAGTTGTGGTATTACTCTTATATATAGCAATTTCTAAAAAGTTGGACGAATTAAAAACAACTAATCCTTTGCCTTCTGCTTGCCTTTCGTTGGCAGGTTTTGTAAAATCTACCACTTCGCTATATTTATTGTAAATGGTATTAAACGAATGGTTTCGTGCAGATATTTTATAGTTACGTCCTTTTTGAATGCTTTCAAAAAATTTGCGTTTGATATTGGTAATTACATTGCCGTAATTATCAACATAAATAATACTACCAATAATTTGAGATTGGTCGTCGTTAACGTAAGGCTTTAAATTCTGAATAGGTTTTATTACCTCAATGCTTTTTCCTATAACTTCTAGCGTACCTCCACGTGCAATATGGCAAGCCACTTTTACAAAGACATCTAAAACAGGAAAGCTACTCACAATTTTTTCGTGAATATTAATTTCTACAATGCGTTCTGGATTAATCTCTGTACAAATCATACTCATGATTCCGTTATTGGCACAGATAAAATAATGGCCATCTAGAAGTACTGCTATGTGTTTGTTTTCTGGATTTAATTCGGCATCAATTCCAATAATATGAATGGTCCCTTTCGGGAAACTTTTATAGGCATTTTGAATAATATATGCCGCTTCTGATATACTAAAAGGGGAAACAGAATGCGAGATATCAACAATTCTAACATCGCTTAATTCACTATAGATAGCGCCCTTAATCGCTCCAGCAAAGTGGTCTTTTTCGCCAAAATCAGTAGTTAAAGTTATTATTGCCATAGCTGAATTGTTGATATGTTTTTCACATATCTGAAGTAAAATTGATTAGATTTGTTAGAGGCACAAAACTAATAAAACTTAACTGATAATTTTAATTAAATCGACTAGCTTTTGAACGAAATAATTATTGAACTTGAAGAGATAACTCCAAAAGAGTTTTTTGGAGCACAAAACGTAAATATTGAACTTCTAAAAAAATATTTTCCCAAATTAAAAATTGTTGCTCGCGGAAATAAAATCAAGGCTTTTGGAGATGAAGATCTCTTAGAAGAATTTGATCGCCGTTTAACAATGCTATTAAATCACTTTGCCAAGTACAATAAATTAGATGAAAACACTATAGAACGTGTTTTAACTAGCCAAAGTAGCGACGACTACGCGACGTCTAAAAAAAGTGGAGAAGTTATTGTGCATGGCGCCAGCGGAAAATTAATTAGAGCCCAGACAGCTAACCAACGGAAATTGGTAGAAAGCATGCGTAATAACGATATGGTTTTTGCTATTGGACCTGCAGGAACGGGTAAAACCTATACTGGTGTTGCTTTAGCTGTACAAGCATTAAAAAACAAAGAAGTCAAACGTATCATTTTAACGCGTCCAGCAGTAGAGGCTGGTGAAAATTTAGGATTCCTTCCTGGCGATTTAAAAGAAAAATTAGATCCGTATATGCAACCCCTTTACGATGCTTTACGAGATATGATTGCGCCCGAAAAATTAAATATGTATATCGAAAACGGAACCATACAAATTGCCCCTTTGGCGTTTATGCGTGGTCGAACGTTAGATAATGCATTTGTTATTTTAGATGAAGGACAGAATACTACACACGCCCAAATGAAGATGTTTTTAACACGTATGGGTAAGAACGCTAAATTTTTACTTACCGGAGATCCTGGACAAGTCGATCTACCAAGGCGAACCACTTCTGGGTTAAAAGAAGCTTTATTAGTTTTAAAAAATGTAGAAGGTGTAGGTATGGTGTATCTAGATGAAAAAGATGTTATTCGACACCAATTAGTGAAGAAGGTGATTGAAGCATATAAAAGTATTGAAAATAGAGGGTAGGCGTAAGTCTACTCTTTTTTTACTAGAAACAGAAATACTTTAAAATTGTAAATATTTCTTTATCACTTAATAAAAAATTCAATTTTTATAATATTCTGAAATTTAAATTATTGTGTTATAAATTCAATAAACCACTGTGTTTATAGTACAGCAACGGGAAAATTGTATCTTTATCATGACCAATATGAAAGATAAACGATACCTCCCAGGTATTATAAAACACTATTTTATGAAAACTAATCGTGTTTCATTAAAATTAAAAACGCTATTAATTAGTACTGTTTTAGCAAGCTGTATTGACGGAACCCGGAAAAATTCACCTGAATTATTTGTTCATCCTGATTTACAAATCGATTATACTAAAAAGCCTAAATCTAAAGGAGTGGGGTATGTTAAATCTGTTGAACTATCTGATACATTAAAAGTAAATTTAGTTGAAAAAGGAGAGTTTCTTTTTGAAATGAAATGTGCAGCATGTCATAAATTAACCGACCAAAGACTTGTTGGACCAGGTTGGGCAGGAATTACAAATAGCAGGCGCCCAGAATGGATTATGAATATGATAACTAACACCGAACAAATGTTAGAGCGTGATGAAGAGGCAAGAAAACAATTAGAAGATTGTTTAACACGAATGCCGAGTATGCAAATTTCTCTAGAAGAAGCACGTTCAATTCTTGAATTTATGAGACAAAACGATATGAGTCAGGTGGGGCATAAAGATGATGCTTTACAGAATTAATGTAACCATATTTAAACCATTTACGTGTTCTTTTAAGGGTGTATTACATTTGAGTAAATACGCGAATTAGGTGTCTGTTTTAATTTAACGCTCACAGAAAATATTTTATTATTTAAAAAGTGGGATAAAAATAATTAGTGATTATTTCCTTACTTTTACCTCTTTAAATTTTATCATTATTAATTAAAGCATCTCAAGCTTTACAGATGCAATGCTACACATCATGACAATTACAGATACTAATTTCAATTTTCCAGGACAGAAGAGTTTGTATAAAGGAAAAGTTAGAGCAGTTTATAATATTAACGACGATTTATTGGTAATGATTGCAACAGACAGGCTAAGTGCTTTTGATGTTGTAATGCCAAAAGGAATTCCTTTTAAAGGTCAGATTCTGAATCAGATTGCTACTAAATTTATGGCACAAACCGAAGATTTAGTACCAAATTGGTTAGTGGCTACACCAGACCCAAATGTTGCTGTGGGGCATTTATGCGAGCCTTTTAAAGTAGAAATGGTAATTCGTGGTTATATGTCGGGTCATGCTGCACGCGAATATAAGGCTGGCAGACGATTACTTTGTGGTGTTGCTATGCCAGAAGGAATGAAAGAAAATGATAAATTTCCGGAGCCTATTATTACACCGGCAACCAAAGCCGAAATGGGTGATCATGACGAAGATATTTCTAGAGAAGACATTATTAAAAAGGGAATTGTGTCTGAAGACGATTATATCGTTCTTGAAGATTATACACGTAAGTTATTTCAACGCGGAACAGAAATCGCTGCGAGTAGAGGCTTGATTTTAGTAGATACTAAATATGAATTTGGTAAAACAAAAGATGGTAAAATTGTTCTGATAGATGAAATTCATACCCCAGATTCTTCCCGTTATTTTTATGCAGATGGTTATAAAACACGTCAAGACAACGGAGAACCACAAAAACAGTTATCTAAAGAGTTTGTACGCCAATGGTTAATTGGTAATGGCTTTCAAGGTTTAGAAGGGCAAACGTTACCAGAAATGAGCGATGAGTATATAGAAACTGTAAGCGAACGTTATATTGAATTATACGAAAATATTATGGGTGAGCCATTTGTAAAAGCTGATGTTGCTAATATTCAAGAGCGTATAAAAACAAATGTAGAAGCGTATTTAGCGTCTGTTTAATCGGATTCTATTTACCGTATTAAATTTTATAAATCCAAAAGCCTTTCTAATGTTTACATTTAGGAAGGCTTTTATTTTGTCTTCTAAAAATACGATACCGCACACGGTACATACAAAAGCTATAGCACCTAGACTAGCAGACCAAGGATTCAATGTATTGTGGTAATATTTATAGAGTCCAATACCTGTGAAACTACCATATAATATAATAAAATGAACCACATATATAGAAAGTGTGTTGTTTCCTAATTTTGAAATAATTGGATGCTTTAAATAAGGTTCTAGGACATAGAAAAGTCCAAAAATAAAACAGACGTTTCCTAATCTAGAAAAGAGGTAGTTGTAAATAGATGCTTCGTAAAACAGGTGTATTTGAGTTATGTCATATAGAAAATATAGCCCAACCGATGATAACCAGGATAGTGCAAGTCCTCCAATTAATAGCCATGAAATAGCTTGAGTTCTAAAATTTTGATGCAATTGATATGTGTTAAAAAGAATACCTAAAACACCTCCAAAAGCTACATAACCAAACCAAGGAAAAATTGTAAATACAGAGCCATGTTCAGTGGTTAGATAATTTGAAATTATATTAGGAATTTGAGGTAAAGATAACGTTCTGTACCAAGGTTCTGTAACAAATATAAGTGTGCCTACAGCTGTTAAAACTATAGGTAGTAATTTACGATTCGGTTTAAAGAGAAGATATAATCCGTTTAAAAGTAATAAGGACACACCTATAATTTGGAGTACATCTACGACTAAAAAGTAATTATTAAAATTCCCGTTTAACCACGAAAAAATAGGGATGCGCAAGGTGTAGCCAATTATTATAAGCGAGATGCCTCGTTTTATGCTTTTCTCAACTCGGTGTTTTTCTAAACCTTTATCTTCTGCTTTTTTTAATAAAAACATGATTATTAAACCCGTAATTGTAAAAAATAGTGGCGCTGTATTTCCTCTTAAATTAGCCCAAAGCGTAAATAATTCATAGTCTGTTGACTTGTAGGTAGGGTTCATTAAGCCATCAATAAAATGTCCTTGAAGCATCATTAAGATAGCGAATGCTCTTACAGCATCTAAAAAATATAAGCGGTTGTTTTTCAAAGGATATAAAGAATATAAGTCGCAAAAGTACAATAAATTTAATGTCATTTAACGGATTTGTATTCAATTAAATAATCCTTAATATTCTTCCGAATTAATCTTAAATATTCATAAAAAAGGTTCGATTTTCAACACATTTATTAAAACTTAAAACATAAAAAAGAATATATTTATAAAAATATAGTTTCCTATTTATGACGTTCCTAGATAATTTACTTAAAGAATTCGCATCGTTGGTGTGGGGATTACCATTATTGATTTTACTAACCGGTGGCGGATTGTTTCTTTTAATTTACTCGCGATTTTTACCCTTTCGATTTATAGGTCACGCCTTTCAGGTTTTACGAGGTAAATTTGATAACCCAGATGATCCCGGCGAGATTTCTCATTTTCAAGCTTTAACAACAGCGTTGTCTGCTACCGTTGGTATGGGAAATATCGCAGGTGTTGCGGTAGCTATAGCAATAGGAGGGCCTGGCGCTGTGTTTTGGATGTGGGTAAGTGCTATTATTGGTATGGCAACTAAGTTCTTTACCTCTTCTTTAGCTGTAATGTACCGTGGAACCGATAGCGAAGGACGTTTGCAAGGTGGACCTATGTATTTTATTACGGAAGGTTTAGGAAAAAAATGGAAACCTCTAGCGGTTATGTTTAGTGTGTGTGGTTTGGTAGGAGCATTGCCTATTTTTAACGTCAATCAACTCACCCAAGCCATAAACGATATTTTATTAGCTCCAAATAATATTGAAGTGGGCTTTACTTCAAGTTTAATTATCGGAATTATTCTAGTCGGAATTACAAGTGTTGTAATTCTTGGAGGTATTGATCGCATTGGTAAAACTGCAGCAAAACTAGTACCTTCTATGGTTGCATTGTATTTTGTGTTGGTATTAATTATATTGGCCGTTAATATTCAAGAAGTACCGAAATATTTTGGGATGATATTTTCTAATGCATTTACGGCTCAGAATTTTAAAGGCGATAATTTTTTAGGTGGCGCATTAGGTGGATTGATTTTATTAGGAATTAGACGTGCAGCATTTTCTAATGAGGCAGGAATAGGAACAGCGCCTATGGCTCATGGCGCAGCAAAAACAGCAGAACCTATACGTGAAGGTTTGGTTGCTATGCTTGGGCCTGCAATTGATACTTTGTTGGTGTGTACTTTAACAGCTTTAGCCATATTGGTAACAGGAGTTTGGCAAACGTCTGATGCTAATGGGGTGAGTTTAACAGCTTCTGCTTTTGCGCATTCTATTCCGGGAGTAGGAAAGTATTTGTTACTGCTTTGTATTTTCGTATTTAGTATTTCGTCGTTGTTTTCGTATTCGTATTACGGGTCTAAATGCATGTCCTTTTTGTTTGGAGCCGATAAAAAACATCTGTACAATTATTTTTATATCGGGAGTATTATATTAGGAGCGACGACTTCTTTAAGTATGATGATAAACCTTATTGACGGATTCTTTGCGTTAATGGCGATTCCTACAATGCTTGCGACAATAATGTTAGCTCCAAAAGTGTTAAACGCGGTAAAGGTGTATGTTGCTAAACTTAAGAATGAAAAAGGACTAAATTAATCTATAGTAGTTAGGTGTAATTTATTGTACTTTCTAGAAGTAAATTATGACACCCTTGGTTGTTTTTGAAAGGTGGCAATTAATCTGTCTACTCTGTATTCAGGTCGCGTTTTCTTGAAGAATCTCTAATGATTAATTCAGGTTCTAAAATTATTTTATGCAGAACAGGTTTATAGTTTTTGTCGTTTATGCGAAGCAGAACCTGTTGAGCCACTAATTTTCCAATCTCTTTATTATGCTGATAAATAGATGTGATAGGCGGTGTAACTAAAGAGGTAAAGGGTTCGTTACTAAAACCAACTAAAGCAATTTGTTCAGGAACTTTTATGTTGTGTTCTTGCATAACTTGCAAGGCTCCCAAAGCGGCGTAATCTCCAGCAGCATAAACGGCATCTGGCAATTCAGGAAGTTTTAAAAGTTCTTCCATTTTAGCTCGTCCGTCTTCAATACTTAAACTGCCTTCAAGTAGTAAATCTTTGTCTTCTGGTAATTTATGTTTTCTTAGGGCGTCCTTGTATCCGCGAATTCTGTTTTGATAAATTCGGGTGTGACTATAACCTGCAATGTGAGCAATACGCTTGCAGCCCTGTTCAACAAGATGATTTACTATAATATTACTACTGGCGTAATCATCTATACCAATATAATCTACTCCAATATCATTTTCACCACGGTCAAACAAGATTAACGGAATACCATTTTGTTTAATTTTATGGTAATAATCAAAATCGACTGTTTCGTTAGCTAAAGACGCTATAATGCCATCTACCTGAGTTTGTAGTAATGCATCTATATTTCGACATTCTTTTTCGTAAGACTCGTTAGATTGGGTTATAATAAGGTTATAACCTTCTTTGTTTAATTCTTTTTCAATGCTCTCCATTACAGACGAAAAGAAATGGCTGTTTGTTTTGGCCACTATAATGCCTATCAATTTACTTTTTCCACTTCGTAAAGCAGAAGCCAAATGGTTTGGTTGGTATTCTAATTCTTCAGCAACTTTCCTTACGGCAGTTTTAGTTTTGTCACTAATTCTTGGGTGGTCGTGAAGTGCCCTTGAAACAGCAGATGGCGTAATGTTTAACACATTAGCAATATCTTTTATGGTGGTTTTCTTTTTCAATATGTAAGGCAGTTGAAGACAATCGTTTGAGCAAATATATCGTTTTTGTCTAAATATAAGAGGTGAAATGAAAATCAATTCTTCTAAATAAGTGTTTTAAAGAACTTTTAAAAGATTTGAACAAACGTTTGCATAGATGGAATATATTTAATAATTTTACCCTTACAAAAGTGAAGTAGAGGATTTTAAGGTCTTCATAATAAAATAAACTTAATTAATATAAATTTAAAAATAATGAGTAAAGTAGTAACGTTTGGAGAAATCATGTTAAGATTAGCTCCTCAAGGATTTTTAAGATTTTCTCAAGCTAACAATTTTGATGTTGTTTACGGTGGTGGTGAATCTAACGTAGCAGTATCATTAGCTAACTATGGTATTTCTTGTGATTTTGTAACACGTTTACCAAAGAATGATATTGGAGAATGTGCAATGATGGAAATGCGTAAAAGAGGCGTTGGTGTTGATAAAATTGTTTGGGGTGGCGAGCGTTTAGGAATTTATTTCTTAGAAACTGGAGCTGTATCTAGAGGAAGTAAAGTGGTTTACGATAGAGCGTATTCTTCTATGTCTACAATTGAATCAGGAATGATTGATTGGGATGCTGTTTTCGAAGGTGTAGAGTGGTTTCACTGGACTGGTATTACTCCAGCTATTTCTCAAAGTTCTGCAGATGTATGTTTAGAAGCTGTTAAAGCTGCAAGTGCTAAAGGCATTACAATTTCTACAGACTTAAACTACCGTGCTAAATTATGGAACTACTGTGACGATGCGCACAGAGAAGCTGTAATGACAGAATTAACTTCTTACTGTGATATCGTTTTAGGAAACGAAGAAGATGCTGAAATGCATTTCGGAATTAAGCCTGATGGTGCTGCAGTACAAACTGCTGGTCACGATGTTAAAGCAGAAGCTTTCTTATCTGTTTGTAAACAAATGATGGCTAAATTCCCTAAAGCTAAAAAAGTAATTACTACTTTAAGAGGTTCTATCTCTGCATCTCATAACACATGGGCTGGAGTTTTATACGATGGAACAAAAATGTTAGAAACGCGTCAATACCAAATTACTGATATCGTAGATAGAGTAGGTGGTGGAGATTCTTTCATGGGAGGTTTAATCTACGGATTATTAACATACCCAGATAACGATCAAAATGCATTAGACTTCGCAGTTGCTGCATCTTGTTTAAAACACACTATTAAAGGTGATGCTAACTTAGCTACTGTTGCTGAAGTTAACAAACTTATGGGTGGAGACGCTTCTGGTCGTGTTGCTAGATAATAACTAAAAACTTTAAAATCATTTAATAACAAACACGATTAGTACATGGAAAAATCAATAGCAATTATTTGTGGCGGAGGGCCCGCACCTGGAATAAATACTGTAATAAGTACAGTAGCCAAAACTTTTATGAAAGATGGCTATAAGGTAATAGGCGTACATCATGGATATCAAGGATTGCTTTCTGAAGAACCTGAAGTAAAGGTTTTCGACTTTCATCATGCCGATCGTATTTTTAGTCGTGGCGGGTCTACTTTAATTATGAGTAGGTTTAAACCAAAAGACAGTGATTTTAAATCAGATTTTTTTAAGAAAAATAATGTAAAATTATTAGTTACTATTGGCGGAGACGATACCGCGTCTACCGCCAATAGATTAACTAAATTTCTTCAAACAGAACAATTAGATGTTAAGCATGTACATGTGCCAAAAACTATAGATAACGATTTGCCTTTACCTGATAGAAATCCAACATTCGGATTTCATACAGCTAAAGACGAAGGCGTTAGAATAGGGAATACGGTATACGAAGATGCGAGAACGAGTGAAAACTGGTTCGTGATGTCTGCTATGGGACGTTCTGCTGGACACTTAGCTTTCGGGATAGCATCGGCATGTCATTTTCAAATGATGATTATTCCAGAAATGTTTAACAAAACAAAGATTACGTTCGAGAAGCTTATTAATATGATAGTGTCTTCTATAGTGAAATGTAAACTAGAAGGTGTTGAATATGGTGTGGCTTTAGTGAGTGAAGGTGTGTTCCATTTTATGGATGAAGAAGAAATTATAAATTCTGGAATTAATTTTACTTACGACGATCATGGTCATCCCGAATTAGGGAATGTGAGTAAATCTCATATTTTCAACTATCTGTTACAAGTGAAGTTGAAAGAGATTGGTTTAGTAGTAAAATCAAGGCCAGTAGAGCTTGGTTACGAATTAAGATGTTGTAATCCTATAGCATTCGATTTAACACTGTGTTCTTTATTAGGAATAGGTGTTAAGAAGTTGTTCGATCAAGGTATTTCTGGTTGTATCGTTAGCGCAAATTCAAAGGGTGATATTACACCATTGTATTTAAAGGACTTTGAAGATGAAAACGGAAAGATACCACCAAGATTAGTCGATATCAATTCAGATATGGCTCAGCTTTTTATAGACAATCTATTCTATATTAAAGAGAAAGATTACGAAAAAGCAAAACAATATTTACCAAATCCAGAAGCATACGATTTCAAGAAAATCTTAAACTGGAATTAAAAATTAAAACATAACAAAATGGCACAATTTTCAAGATTAGAAGTAGCTCAAGCAATGAAAGATACAGGGATGATTCCTTTATTTTTTCATAACGATATTGAGTTAAGTAAAAAAGTTTTAAAAGCTTGTTACGATGGTGGAGCAAGATTAATGGAATTCACAGCTCGTGGAGATTTCGCTCACGAAGTTTTTGGAGAATTAACTAAATATGCTATTGCTGAATTACCAGGAATGATTATGGGTGTTGGTTCTGTAACAGATGGTGCTGCGGCTTCTTTATACATGGCATTAGGTGCAAACTTTATTGTAACTCCAGTATTAAGAGAAGATATCGCAATTGCATGTAACCGTAAAAAAGTATTATGGTCTCCTGGATGTGGTACATTAACAGAAATTACTAGAGCAGAAGAATTAGGATGTGAAATCGTAAAATTATTCCCTGGTGATATCTACGGACCTCAATTTGTAAAAGGAATAAAAGGCCCACAACCTTGGACAAGTGTTATGCCAACTGGTGGTGTTTCTCCAACAGAGGAAAACTTAAAAGGATGGTTTGATGCAGGTGTAACTTGTGTTGGTATGGGATCTCAATTAATCTCTAAAAAGATTATTGCAGATAAAGACTATGCAAAATTAGAGCAAGATGTAAAAAATGCTTTAGCAATTGTAAAAGCAGTAAGAAAATAATAATTTTCTATATATTTAATATAAAAAAGGACTGTCCGCAAAGACAGTCCTTTTTTAGTTAAATACATTATCAGGTGTTGGGATGTCATTGAAAATTAAGTATATAAATGCGCGACAGAATTGAATTAAAATTGTTGCGTAATTAGAGTTTAAATATTTTTTAAAAATTTCACATTTTAAGTTGTGTAGTTTCTTAAAGCTACTTATATTTGCACAGCTTTTTAGGAATTATATATTTTGAAAAAAGCGCTTTCAGAACACTTGTTGTTCGTGAATGGTGGCATAGCTCAGTTGGATAGAGCACCTGCCTTCTAAGCAGGCGGTCGAAGGTTCGAATCCTTCTGCCATCACAAAAAAGCTTTCGAGAAATCGGAAGCTTTTTTTGTTTCTAATAACTTCATATTACAAATTCATTCGGGATTAAGACCAATTCTAGTGTTTTTACATTTTTATGTTCTCGACCCCGTTGGTACGCCATAGAAAATATGGGGTTTTCATTATTTAAAATTCAATCTAGAAGAGTTGTTAAAAAATTAAACTTTTTAAAAATTTAAACGGTATTCGAGCGGATTTGAGAATCCCCATGATGCTCTACAAACATTTTTCATTGCTTTAATTAATAGTCAGATTCGTAATAATAAAATAATCTACAAGCAACTCTGATTGCGATAGTTTAAAAAAATGTTTTATTATAAATACAATGTGCTTCTATTTAATAGAAATCAAACTCTATATCAATTCACACATAACTTTCGAGAATTATCCTTCATTTGTATCATTATTTCTTGATTTCAATTTTTTTTTAATCTCCAAAAAGAAATTATCTTCTTACCTATAAATTGTATTCATATTTAGGTCTCAATTCTTAATATTTTCCCTTTTCACACCCATATAAATTTCACGTTAAATTTTAGTTATTTTATCTATCAATTTAGAGTATGTTAAACGAAAACGATTGAAAGTATTTAATGTTATTTAGAATGATTCTAATCTCGTTAAGTTGTTTGTATTTAGCCAATTTACAGGCGATTATTACCTAAACTTATTAGTTTTTTTCTTCGTTATTGATTAAATTTACGTAGAACAAAAGATGTAGTTTTTCTTGAAATTAATCATTTAAATGTATACTATAAATGAGTCAAAAAAAGCTATTAAAAACATTCCAATTAATTTTAATTAAAAATGATTTTTATCACTGTAGTTTAGCTTAGAATGCATTCCAAAATATACCGCTAAAATATATCGTGATGTTATTATTTGTACGTTAAAAAATATTATCGATTTTAAATTTACAATAACATGAGTAGAGAAAAAAATGCGAATAATGCGGCTGTAATTCGAAGCAGAAAAGACACTATACGGTACATCAATTTACAGTTGGCTGCTTTAGGACAACCTATTTATCACGACGACGAAAATTCAGAAATTGCATTTAGTAATCCAAATTTTCAAAAACTAACTAACGGATTAATTAAAAGTTTTCGTGAAAAATCCCGAATATTATCAGATCACCAGTCTCCTGTAGATAGTCGAATTCAAGCGTTTATAGACGATTATTTAAAAGATGTTTCTTTTGATGCTTCGTTAAAATTGCCAAACGACACTTTAGTATTAAACCAAGCAGGTCATGCTCGCGAAGTGAGTTTACCTCCAAATGGTGATACTTTTGTAAGTGAAGATATTTCATCATATAGAGTAGAACAAGGTATTTTAAATAATCCTGTTCATGATAAAAGAACAACTAAAGGAACGTTTCATATAGTAGAAGGAACGCTACCTGTGCCTTTAGATAAATTTGAAGTTCCAAAAATTACATTTGCACATTTACTACATGCTGCAATTAATCCGTCTAAAGAACTTAAAACATTACCATTTACGTCTAAACAAAAAGAATGCGCCAATGTTATGGTGTCTATGTTAATGCGTCCAATGGTATGCCCAGAAGTTAAAGGTGTAATGTCTAAAAAGAGTTTAGAGGTTCGCTTTTTCGCTCCTGGAACCTTAGTAAGTAATTTAGACTTTGTTGAATCTATTTTCGGAAATGCAGGAGATCCATCTTTAGTACAAAACGATGCCGCTTTAGATACCGAACATTGGACAGGACATACAGGTTGCGTTATTCTTGCACCACAATTAAAAACACTTAAGAAAAAAGATGTTGGTTTACCGCATTACGACGATGCTACAGAGCGTCAAAGAACTGATGGGATGTGCTGGAAAGATGCCGATGAATTGTATAACGACGGTGGTGCATTTAAATTAACATGTAGAGACGATAGAGGTGTAGTGGTAACGCTTATTGCCGATAACTATTTTGGATACTCTAAAAAAGAAATTAAAACTCAAATTAGTTATTCTGCTAACTTATTTGGTTTAGTGGAAGAAGAACACTCTGGAGGAGCAGTAGCATACCCAAGAGGTGTAATGGGAGATATTGTTAATGGTGCTGGTTGGAATAGAAAATATGGAAATAAATATACCTTTGAAGATGTGAAAACTCTTTTAGGAGATAGAATTGATGTTAAAGAGGGACATTATGCCATAGATAAGAAATATCCAAACATTGTATATGTGCCTGAAAACGCATACATAAATACGAATACAAACGATGTTACTTGGACATATAATGGAAAAGATCAACGCATCTTATTGAATCCGCATAAAACATATGTGCATCCGTCTGGTAATAAATTTAAACTGGAAAAACATGATGCTATTTCGTTATGGCGCATAGTAAATACAGCTCCAGAAGGCGTATTCTGCCATAAACCATGTACGGTGTCTGGTGGAGGAAAGTCAGAGATTTCTAAATCTATGAAAAATGCAATTACCTATAGTAATTTCAATATTATAGATATTGACGAAGACTTTAAAAAAGCAGACGAAATTATCGAGTACGACTACTCTAAAAGATGGAGAAATTACGATCCAACGTTACCACCATCAGAACCATTTTTAAGTTCTAAAAGAACATTAGGATCTGCTGTACGATTATTACAACCTTTAGATGTGTTTACAGACGAGTATAACGAGTTTGTGTCTAGCATACCTGTACACATTAGATCTTTAGTATTGTTTGTTAAACGTTTATATAGACAAGATCACGACGCCTTAAATTGGAAAGACTGTGTGTCTGTAGATATTGTAAACGGACAAAAAGGAACAGGGTTAAAATACATGAATAAACCAGTTGTTGGAAGTTATGTTCGTATTGGGTTTAATCAGGATGGAAATTGGTTGTTAAACAAATTAAGGTCAGATTTTTCTGCGAGTTTAAAAATCCAAATGGAAGATGATATTTCTGCGTCTATAACATTACCAAGAAATAAATTTAGTAACCTTAACCCACAATACACTAATAAAAGTTTAAAAGTGGTTGCGAATTGTGAAGCACACCTATTCCAAAGACCAGACGAAGCTATTATTCGTGGATACGATAAAGGTGCAGAGCGTGATATTGTAGGAGAAAATGTTTTCCTTACCAATTACGAAATGTTAACTAAAAAGGATGCAGTAGAAATTTACGAAGACACAATTAACTTCGATAAATATACACAACCTGTTAAAGATTTAATTGAAAGTGTTGTTGAGGATCCTAAAGACGATGTGTATTTTGCTTTACCATCTCATACTAGAATTGTAAACGGAGAACCAACTAAAAACCCTAGATACTTAGAAAAGAATATCTTTTTAGATGAATCTGAAGCGAGTTATTTAGCAGAAGTTGGATTACGTTTATTCAGAAAAATTAAATCTGAAGAAGCAGTTATAGATGTTGTAAATGCAGTACTACCGGGACGTCGTAATAACCCAGCCGATACAAAAGCAGGAATTCGCCCGTTAGCAGTTTACAACCCTATACATTACCAAGAAACTCCAGAAATGTTTATGGACTTTATCTGTAGTCTTACAGGTAAATCGCCATCCACAACTGGAGCGGGATCAGAAGGCGCCTTAACAAAAGGACCTTTTAATATGTTAACACCTACTACAGATCTAAACAATGCCTTATTGTCTCATATCTTAACAGAATCTAATGCATTTAGTACAGCTGCTGGTTATGTTGGTGGAGAAAATAAAGTAGATCATGATATTAGTATTTTAATCCCTGAAATCTGGGCACGTTTAGAGCCTCAAGATAGAGACCCTAACTTCCTAATTAAAGATGGAGCTCTTGAAAAGATTGACGATTTCGAATATAATGGTAAGAAAGTTTTAGCGAGTAGACTTGGTTACCGTATTACAAAACAATTCTCTTTAAGATGTTTAAATCGTATTTTTGATGAACCTAATGCTGTGTTTAACGAAAAAATGCTTAAACCAGAATTACAAGGGATGGAAGATTATGTAGATGGAATTAATAATATTGTTGAAGCACAACAAAAAGTAGCTTTAAGATATTTTGAAGATGGTAGTATTGAAGCTGCTATTCCTCCATTACAAATTCTTTTGCATATGATGGCTTACGGACATTACGAAGGTAAAGAAATGAGTGATCCAGAATTAAGACGTTATTTCACTAGAGAATATATTATTAATAGTGATTGGTATAAAGACAGATTGAAGTTAAAACAACAAAAAGATATCGCTTTCTATACCAAACAAATTAATTATTTAGAAACATTTATTTCTAACCCAGGTAATACACTACAGGTTGAAGAAATGGATTTAAACGGACGTTTACAAACTGTAAAAGATTTGTATAACGAAGCAAATACAGAAGCGTATTTAACAGGATTAGAAGGTACAATTGGAGCAGATCCATTATACTACAATTAATTCTAAATAGAATATCGTGCTTACTATGTAAGTACATTAAAAGCTTGAGGTTCGCCTCAAGCTTTTTTTTGTTTAAAAGAGTGTCTAAGTGTATTTAAAGTCTTTAGTTAGGTAATATTCACCGTTAATTAGCCTTAATTTATAGTAATTGGATAATAATTGATACATATTTAAATCAATTAGTTATAGTATTGTTTAGAGCTTTATTTAGTGCATAGTAAACTTGTGTTTCTAGATTTTGCTTTTAAATGATTATAATTTATTATGAAAATATATACCACTTTAATACGACGTAAAATTACAGTTAACCAAGCTAAACGAGCTCTTGTTCTCTTGCTCGCTTTTATGAGTCCATTACAATACTTCACATTGGCTCAAGAACAACCAAATATCATTTTTTTAATGACAGATGATCAGAGATGGGACAATATGGGATGTTATGGCAAACCAGAATTTAATACACCTAATATTGATAAGTTGGCAGAAGAAGGTGTGATTTTCGATAGAGCCTATTATGCAGTAGCCATTTGTATGCCTAGTCGTGTAACGATGATGACAGGACGTTTTAATTCAAATCATAAGGTTGGTTTTGTGGCGCCTCAAGACTATACCTTGTCACAATCAGATTTTCAAAAGAGTTATCCGGCTATTCTTAAAAATGCAGGATATAGAACAGGTTTTATAGGGAAATTTGGTTTCACTGTTACAGAAAAACCTACCCGGCCTAGCATGCCAAAAGACCGTGATTATAAAAAGTACATGGGCAACGTTTTCGATTTTTTTGCAGGTAGCGATTCTTACGATAGAAAGGATTTTGTAATCTGGCCAGAAAACGATCAAGAACTGCATGATATATATAAATTGGGACGTGAAAATTCAGGACGAACAAAACGTACTGGAGAAGCAATGTTACGTTTTATAGATACCCAGCCAAAAGAACAACCGTTTTGTTTGTCTGTTAGTTTTTACGCCGTAAAGCACGATAATAATAAAGATGTGTACATGCCAGATTTCAAGCAATTTAAGGAAAAAGAGATGTCTGTACCTGAGAATTGGGTAGCAGGTGAAAATGAAAATTTACCAGAAGTTGTTCAAGAAAATGCGCGTGGCGTTTATCTTCATAAGCAAAGATCTTCAACACCAGAATTGTATCAGAAATTGGTGCGTCGTTTTGCAACACAAGGTTATAGTGTAGATGAACAAGTAGGGCTTTTAATGGCAAAACTTAAAGACAACGGTATGCTAGAAAATACAATTATTATTTATACAAGTGATAATGGACGTTTTCAAGGCTCACACGGACTTTTCGATAAGTGTTTATTGTATGAAGAATCTGTAAAAGCTCCACTAATTGTTTATGATGGAAGAGTAGATAATAGTAAACAAGGTTTTCGAGAAGATGCTCTTATTTCGTCTGTAGATATGGCTCCAACAATTCTGTCTTTAGCCGGTTTTAAAGCGCCTGAGAGTATGCAAGGACAAGATTTTAGTGGTATTTTAAATAAAACACAAGATAAGTCTCAGTGGCGAGATGCAGTATTTATGGAAGACCTTTTTCTTGTGGACATGTTTAAAGAACGTTATGAAGACAATGTAGATGATATTAATGCCAAGTTAATTCAATCTAATAAATCGTATCGTAGTCACGGTATAAGAACCGATCGTTTTAAGTATATCGTGTATTATGAGCATAGTCCTAAAATTGAAGAGTTATACGATTTAGAAAAAGATCCGTTAGAGCAAAATAATTTAGCAAACAATCCTGAGTTTTCTAAAATTTTGGTTCAATTAAGACAACAAACAGAAAACATGTATCAAGCTGCACTCAATTAGAAAAAGCTTTAGCACTATTTTCTAAAAGTTAAGTTGAAAAAAAAGGGTTTCAGCACTATGCATTTTATAATCTGAAAGATGAAATGAGACGTTGTCTATAATTATAGGAAAGAAAAACACTTCAATTTTATTATTTCTTAGATATCGGTCATAATCGATAGTAAATGGATGATAATTTATATCACTTCAGTCTAAATATTAATAGTATTGCTAAAGCTTAAGAGATATTCTTATTAGTTAAAACGGCATAAACAAATTGCCAATTGCTTTTAGAGAAGTAAAAATTAAGAAACACAATTAAGGATTTATATTGGTTTTAACATGAAGTGCTCTGCTTTAAAAAGTCAAATAATCTGTAAGTACATAAATAGATGAAACAATTTTTTACTATAATTTCGACCTGTATGCTTACTATATTTTTAGTAGGGTGTGGTCAGATTTCTGATACTCGAGTTATTAAGTTAGCTCACGGATTAGACATTAAACATTCGGTACACTTAGCCATGTTGAAAATGGGTGAGGACTTAAAAGAGATATCTGGTGGAAAAATGGAATTGGAAATTTATCCGAACCAACAATTAGGTACAGAACGCGAATGCTTAGAACTCATTCAGATAGGAAGTTTAGACATGACTAAGGTTTCGTCTGGAGTTATGGAAAATTTTTCTCCGGAAATGAAAGTCTTCGGATTGCCATTTTTATTTAGAGATCGCGACCATATTTTTAATGTATTAGACGGTCCAATAGGGAAACAATTGTTAGACGGTGGTACACAATATTGGTTAAAAGGTCTAGGGTATTACGATGCTGGTAGTCGTAGTTTCTATACCAAAGACAATCCAATAGAATCTCCAGAAGATTTGGCAGGTTTAAAAATTCGTGTTATGGAAAGTGTAACGGCTATCGAAATGGTTAAAAGTTTAGGAGGTTCGCCTACACCAATATCATGGGGAGAATTATATACATCTTTACAACAAGGTGTTGTAGATGGTGCAGAAAATAATCCACCAAGTTTTTATTTATCTCGTCATTACGAAGTTTGTAAATACTATGCTTTAGACGAGCATACGTCTTTACCAGATGTAATTGTTGTTGGAACCCATTTATGGGATAGATTATCTGAAGAAGAGCGCGAATGGATGCAAGCTGCAGTAAATAGATCTGTAGTCTATCAGCGAAAATTATGGGCAGAAGCAGAAGCAGAAGCTTTAGAAGAAGTACAAAAAGCAGGTGTGAAAATTATAAGACCAGATAAAACATTGTTCTCGGATCAGGTGCAAGAGGTTTACGATCAATATAAAGATAATCCTGCAATGTATAGCTTAATACAAAACATTAAAGACACCCAATAATATGGCATTTAGAAATACAGTAGATTCTATTCTAGGAAAAGCTCTTGTCACTATAATGGCTATTATGGTGGTTAATGTACTTTGGCAAGTATTTACAAGATTTATAATGGGAACGCCAAGTTCTTTCACCGACGAGTTAGCAAGATATTTAATGGTTTGGTTAGGGATACTAGGCGCTGCTTATGTGTCTGGGAAAAATATGCACGTAGCCATAGATGTTTTGCCACAGCGTTTCAGTGCTAAAACACAAAAGCAATTACAACTTTTTGTATACGGTTTAATTATTTTATTTGCCTTTGCGGCAATGGTTGTTGGCGGATTTAGATTAGTGTATATCACTTATGTTTTAGATCAGCATTCACCATCTTTACAAATCCCTTTAGCAGCGGTTTATGCTGTTATTCCACTTAGTGGACTTCTTATTATCTATTATAAAATTTCTGATATTATTAAAATAAAAGCATAATGGAATATATACCTGTACTCGTTTTAGTTCTTAGTTTTGTAGCCTTATTGGCTATAGGTACACCAGTTGCATGGAGTATTGCTATATCGTCTGTGTTAACCATGCTGGTTAGTATTCCTGCCTTACCTGCCTTTACAACCGTGTCTCAACGTATGGGAACGGGGTTAGACAGTTTTGCCTTACTCGCCATACCATTTTTTGTGCTCTCAGGACAACTCATGAATAAGGGCGGAATTGCACATCGGCTTATTGCATTTGCAAAAACTCTAGTAGGTTCTCTTCCTGGCGGACTAGCTTTAATAAATGTTATTGGAGCGATGCTAATGGGAGCAATTGCAGGTTCTGCTATGGCTTCGGCGTCTGCTATGGGAAGTATTCTTGGCCCAGAAATGGAAAAAGAAGGTTACTCTAAAGAGTTTGGTGCGGCTGTTAATATTACATCGTCTACAACGGGTTTAATTATTCCACCTAGTAACGTGCTAATTGTATATTCATTAGCTAGTGGTGGAGTCTCTATTGCTGCTTTATTTTTAGCGGGTTATATTCCTGGTATTTTAACAGGATTATTGCTAATGATTGTTGCATCATTTTGGGCAAAAAAGAAAAACTATAAGCGTGGCGAACGTAGTTCGTTAAGACAAGTGTTTAAAACATTTATCGATGCTGTTCCAAGTTTGTTTTTATTAGTAGTTGTTATTGGAGGAATTGTTACAGGTATCTTTACGGCAACAGAAGCTTCAGCAATCGCGGTGTTATATACTATGGTGTTAGGTTTTATTTATAAAGAAATTACGTTTAAGAATTTACCTGAAATTTTATTAGAATCTAGTATCACTACAGCCATTGTAATGTTACTAATTGGTGCGTCTATGACGATGTCATGGGTAATGTCTTACGAGAATATACCACAAGATATTAGTTCGGCACTTTTAGGTGTAAGCGATAACCCAATTATTATATTATTAATTATAAACTTATTACTGTTATTTGTTGGGATATTTATGGATATGACTCCGGCTGTATTAATCTTTACGCCCATATTTTTACCGGTAGTAACTAAATTAGGAATGGATCCAGTTCAGTTTGGAATTATTATGGTGCTAAATTTATGTATTGGTTTATGTACTCCACCTGTAGGCTCCGTGCTCTTTGTTGGAGTAGGTGTGGCCAAAACAACCATTCAGAAGGTAATTAAGCCTTTAATACCGCTGTTTTTAGCCATGATTTTTGCTCTGTTCTTAGTGACGTTCTTCCCAGAACTTACACTTTGGTTACCACGTTTGTTTGATTTATAATTTATGAGTTATATGTTGAGATTGTAGGATAGTGTGTAAAATGAAAAATGAGGTTATGAAAAAGATATTTTTTGTTTTAACTATTCTTGGTATTATTAGTTGTAATAAGATTAATAAAGACGACTTAATCGGTTTAGAGTTTAATGATTTTAAAGCGGTTAATCCATTAGAAACCTTTACTAAAATTAGCGATACATCTTTTTCTTGCACAACGTCCGAACCAAAATTCAAACTATTTCATCTAAAAGATGGAAAGCAACATTTGGTTGTTTTTGCAGATATTTTAAAGGATTCAGAAAATAATTTCAAGGTGCTAGATATTTTGGAAATTTCAAACCTTACTACACATCAAAAAATTAGTATAGGTTACTGCGAATTCGATTTAAAACATGAAAATAATGGCAACTTAATAGCTGTAGTAAATATTCAGGATAATGAAGACATCTTTGTTCAAACCATAAGAAAAGCTTGGGTTGCAAATCCAGAATCTAGAACCATTAATTCCATCAAAGATATTAGCCAGATTAACTGTATTAATGAATGGTATAATGGGAAAAATTCTAAAATTAACTACAACCTTTTAAAACATTAATTTAAGTATAACATGTTTTTATTTGTGAATTCAGAAAAAAATTAAATAAAATATTACATTTTATAAAATTTATAACGGTCTATTTTATCAGAATGAGAATCGTTGTAATTGGGTAACCACAATACTATGAGTTGGTTAGTAACTGCACTTCAGTTTTTATAAATTCTTAGCAAACTATTACCGCGTTTACACGTATCATTTGAATTAACAAAACGCTAACATTTCGGTTAAATATTAGTAATTTTGAGGGATTGACAAAATAACTATAGAATGAATAAGAGTTTATGTTTAATTGCTTTCTGCTTTTGCTGTAATCTCATCTTCGGACAATTTACAAACCTAAAGTTCGAAAACCTTAATACAGAAGATGGCCTCTCTAGTAGTACATGTTTAGAAGTGTTTCAGGACAGTAAAGGCTTTTTGTGGTTTGGTACCATCGACGGTTTAAATAAATATAACGGATATGATTTCGAAATATTTAGACCCGTCTTAAACGATTCTACGTCCATAAGTAATAATAGAATTAATGCCATTCAAGAAGATTTGCAGCAGAACCTGTGGATTGGAACGAATAACGGTTTAAATTTTTATAACCGAAATACAAACTTATTTAAACACATTCCTCTTTATAAAGAAGCTCATAAATTAAGCAGTACAAAAAAAATAATTAATACGCTGTTATACGACGATACAAAGAATGTAATCTGGATTGGTACTAGTAACGGTTTAATTAAAATCACTTTAAACGACGATTCGAGTCAGCTTAATAATCTCGTGCCGGAACATTTTGTATATTCAGACAAAGATGAAGCAAGTATAGATAATAACAATATTAATTCTATAGTAAAAGATAAAGATGGTAACATTTGGATAGAAACCAACGGAGATCATTTAAATAAATATAATCCGAAAACAAATAACTTCGAGCGTGTTTTTATAAGGCACAATTCTCCTTACGAACTTAACCATATTCCTAAACGCTTATTTATAGATTCTACTAATGAGTTTTGGATAGGAAACGATTTATCTAATATTATCGTTTGGAATAAAGGTAGCGATACTTTTAAACGTCTATCCTTAGCCGAAAAGAGCATACCTATTTATACGTTTTTCGAAGGATCTAAAGGTTTAATTTGGATTGTTACAGATGGTTCGGGTATCTTTTTATACGATAAACAAAAAGAAAAATTAAATCAAATAGTAAACAACCCTTCAGATCCTTTTTCCTTACCAGGAAATCAAGTGTCTGATGTTATTGAAGATAAAGACGGGATTTTCTGGCTTGCAACCTACAACGAAGGTATAAGTAAGTTAGATATTAATAAATCGAGTTTTGGTCATTATTACTATCAAAATGATAAACCTAACGGGTTGAATGAGAAAATTGTTCAATCGGTAATGCAAGATTCTAAAGACAGAATCTGGTTAGGTGCTTATAATGGTGGATTAAATTATTTTGATGAAGAAAACAACGCATTTATAGCGTATAAACATGATCCTACAGATCCAAATTCTCTAAGTTCAAATAAAATAATGTACACGTTTGAAGATCTAGATGGCGACATTTGGGTGTGTACTTTAGATGGCGGAGTTAATAAGTTTAATCCCGAAACAAAGCGCTTTAAAACCTATTATCATCACGATAAAGATGTTAGTAGTATTGGTCAGAATTCTGTTTGGACAGGTATTCAAGATACAAGCAATCGCGTATGGTTTGGATTAAGAGACGAAGGTTTAGATATTTTAGATGTGCCAACTCAAAACTTTCATCACTTTAAAATAGGCTCAAGTAATCAGGAAGGTTTACTTAGTAATTTTGTGTTTTCTTTACATATAGATTCTCAAAACAGATTGTTAGTAGGGACGTCTTTAGGTTTAAATTACATCAATTTAGATGAAATCGGACCAGGTATTCCTGAATACATAACGTTTTATGAGGTTGATATAAATGGAATCTCGGGAAACAGAATTAATGATATTACCGAAGATGAATTTAATAACATTTGGTTAGGTACAGATATTGGTCTTTTTAAATTAGACGAAAACCTTCAGTTAGAAAAGTCATATTTTACATCAGATGGGTTAGCAAATAATCTAATTACTGGAGTTATTGACGATTTCAATAATAACCTATGGATTACCTCTCGTAGTGGTTTGGCGTTTTTAAATCCGAAAACACACAGTATCAAAAATTTTAATACGCACGATGGAATACAAGGTTTAGAATTCCAAAGTAAATCCATTACGCGTACTAAGAATGGACGTATTCTTGCTGGAGGAATTAACGGGTTTAATGTGTTCCAACCAGAAGATATTAAGGTGGCGATAGCAGATACGTTATTTCCAATGATTTCAGCGGTGAAGGTGAATAATGAGTATGTAAAATCTGGTGATATTTCTGAAACGAAAGAGCTTTTCTTAGATTATTGGCAAACAAATTTATCCTTCGAGTTTTTAGCACTTCATTTTAAAAATCAAGATAAAGTAAAGTACGCCTATAAAATGGACGGCTTAGACGATAATTACATTTTAGCGAAAGGAAATCGTATTGTAAATTACTCGAACTTACATCCAGGGAAGTTTTCATTTTTGGTAAAAGCGACTTCTAATGACGATTGGGATAATGCTCCAGTAACGTCTTTAAATATTACCCTTAATTCTCCACCATGGGAATCGTGGTGGGCATATACTATTTATTCGTTACTTTTTCTTTTGGCACTTTGGTATATAAACCAATTTTTTACAAATAGAATTAAAGACGAAAAGGAACGAGAATTCGATCAGATGAAATTAGAATTTTTCATTAATGTGTCTCACGAATTTCGAACGCCGTTAACTTTAATCTTAAATCCGTTAGATAAATTAGTGTCTCAATACACTAATCCAGAGGTGGTGCAATCGTCTGCTAAATCCATACAGCGTAGTGCCAGAAGGTTGTTGTATTTAGTGAATCAGTTGTTAGATTACCGAAAAATGGAGGTTGGTATGGCACCGCTTCAGTTACAGAAAGGAGATATAATTAAGTTTAGTAACGATATTTATACGTTGTTTCAAGGTTTAGCGACTAAGAAAAATATAAATTATACGTTTACAGCAACATCAGATAAATTGTATTCTTATTTCGATTTCGATAAAATTGAAAAAATTCTAACCAATTTAATTTCTAACGCCATTAAATTCACAAATAATGGTGGAGACATAAAGGTGTCTGTAGATAAAGTTATAAACCAGAAAACAGGTACAACCCGATTAAAAAAATCTAAAACGCTTAAAAATTATATTGAAATAGTTGTAGAAGATACGGGAATAGGATTAACAAAAGACCAAGTAGGTCGTGTGTTCTCAAGATTCTATAATGTAGATGTGAATAAAACCGGAACAGGTATTGGACTAAACTTTTGTAAGGGTTTAGTTGATTTACATGGAGGAGAAATTTTTGTAGAGAGTGAATACGGTGTAGGAAGTAAGTTCGTCGTTAGAATTCCATATAACAAAAAAGCAGAGGCTAGTGTTGTTGAAGACGTAAAAGATGAATTCTTAATCAACTCTATGAAATCTGTAGAGTACGATATGTTAATCTCAGAGGATAGTCAAGAAGTGGTAGATAAAGAATCTTCTAGCATGAAAAAAGAGTTCTCTAAAGTGCTTATTGTAGAAGATAACAAAGAGTTAAGAGAGCATCTTAGAAATGAACTAATGGATCGTTACGAAATTATTGAAGCGGTTAATGGTGAAGAAGGTTTAAAAAAGGTATTAAAACATTATCCAGACATTGTAATTAGTGATGTAATGATGCCTAAAATGGATGGTTTCGAATTATGTAAACGCATAAAATCGGAATTTGAAACTTGTCATATTCCTGTTATTCTATTAACAGCAAGAGCACTTGAAGAAGATCGAATAGAAGGTTATAAAACGGGTGCCGATGGGTATTTAGGTAAGCCATTTAATTTAAATGTATTAAAGGCTAGAATTATTAATCTATTAGAATCGAAACGTATAATTAGAGAGAAGTTCTCTAAACTTGGAGCTGTTATTACGCCAACAGAAGCGACTAGCAATTCTATAGATGAAGCCTTTTTAGAGAAAACAACCAAAGTTATTATAGATAACATAAGCGATACCGAGTTTAAACTAGAGCACTTATTAAAAGAAGTGGGCATTGGCCGTTCTCAGTTTTATAGAAAAATACAGTCTATAACAGGACAAAATCCGAGTAATTTTATTCGTACCATTCGTTTAAAATATGCTTCAGATTTATTGTTAATGGATAAGTACACGATTAAAGAAGTTACTCATATGGCCGGGTTTAATTCTGCGGCTTATTTCGGTAAAACGTTTAAGGATTTATACAATATGACTCCGAGTGAATATGTAGAGAAAAATAAACCGGATGCTCCAGCAGCAACAGATGAATAAACCATGATGTAGAGCGTATTTAAGTAAAATGGGTTTTAAGTTATTTAAAATGACTTATAATTTAGAAGATTCCATTTCTAAAAAAATTAATATTGTATTACGTGGTACACCTTAAACCGTAATACATGAACAAGATTAATTTTTTTTGCTTAGCAACAGTCATGTCTCTGTTAATATTTAGTTGTAATAATTCTAATAAAAAGGAATCTACAGCACCTTTAAAGCAACCTGTACAAAATGGAACTGTTCTTGATCAAAATGTCCATAAATTAAAAAAAACCTTAAGCACGTTAAAATCGTACGATAGTTTTCCTAGACACATATACAAAGACAAAACAAATTGGGAATTTGTAAAAGTTCGTGATTGGTGTAGCGGATTTTGGCCAGGGACACTTTGGTATGCTTACGAAGCATCTAAAGATGAAACAATCTTAAAAGGAGCTAAACAATTTACCGAGTCATTAAAACAAATTGCTTACACAGAGGCTAGGAATCATGATATTGGATTTCAAATATTTTGTAGTTATGGTAATGGGTATCGATTAACCGGAAACGAATCTTACAAACAAGTTATACTTGATGCAGCCGATACTTTAGCTACTTTATACAATCCTATAGTTGGTAGCATACATTCTTGGCCTACCAGAACACAGTATCCACACAACACCATTATAGATAATATGATGAATTTAGAACTGTTGTTTTGGGCTGCAAAAAATGGTGGAAGTAAATCACTCTACGATATCGCAGAGAATCATGCAGAAGTTACCATGAAGTATTTAGTGCGTCCTGATTCTAGTTCGTACCACTTAGGGTCTTTTAACGATAAAACTGGCGCATTTGTAAAAGGATACACACATCAAGGTTATGCAGACGAGTCTATGTGGGAAAGGGGACAAGCTTGGGGTATTTATGGGTTTGCGTTTTCGTATAGAGAAACAGGCCGAAAAGATTTCTTAGACACAGCCATTAAACTTTCAGATAAATTTTTACAACGTTTACCAGAAGACGGAATACCGTATTGGGATTTCGATGATCCTAAAATTCCAAATGCACCTAAAGATGCTTCTGCAGCCGCCATTGCTGCCTGCGGATTTTTAGAATTGTCAACTTTAGTAGATAATCCGCAATTACAAGATACATATTTTAAAGCAGGGAAAACTTTAATAGAAATACTGTCTACAGATGCGTATTTAAGCCAGTCTGAAAATCAAGCCTTATTATTACACTCTACAGGAAATCATCCAAAAGGTTTAGAAGTTGATGAACCAATAATTTATGCCGATTATTATTTTATGGAAGGATTAATGCGACTTAAAACACTTCAAAAATCTTAAGATTATGAAAACTAAAACATTTACAGTACTTCTATTTGCTTTTGTATTAACCTTTAACATAAATGCGCAAACTATACCTTTTTCAACCGGACGAATTGTAATAAGTTCAGACGGGAATGAGCATGATCACGACGATTGGGCGGCAACACCTTTTTCATTGGCTTTATTGGCTGCAAAGGGTTTGCAAGATTGTTTAACGGTGTACACGTTTAGCGATCATATTTGGGGTAGCAATCACGATCACGAAAATGCGCAAAAAGAGATGCAGATTAGTGCCTTAGAAGGACAGAAAATATTTCATTTTAACCACACCAATTTTATCGAAGCTGTTGCCGATTCTACAAAAGCAATTCAAGCAATAGTGAAGGAAATAGACAGATCTAAAAAAGAAGATCCGTTAACCATAATAGCAGCTGGACCAATGCAAGTGGTGGGTAGTGCTCTTGCAAAAGCCGACCAGGCTAAATTAAAGTTTGTACGTATAATTTCTCATCATAGTTGGAACGATAATCATGCCGATAAACCAAATAAATGGGAGCAACATTCGGGGTGGACTTGGAACGAAATAAAATCTAGTTTTGAATCTAAAGGTTTGATTTGCGATAGAATTTCCAATCAGAATGGCGGCGATGATTATGATGGTATGAAAGCACCTATCGAAAGATTCGATTGGATTAAAACATCACCAATTCGAGAACAGTCTGCAGAAGTCAAAAAGCAATTAGATTGGTTGTATAGCCGACAATTAACCTGTATTAAAAAAGGAGATTTTGACCCTTCAGATGCGGGAATGATTATTTATTTACTAACCGGAAAACAAAAAACAAATCCGGAAGATGCAAAAGCAATCATAGAAAATCCAGTAAAATAAATGTAATCACGTATTGCTAAAACCTTAAAATAAACCATGAAGTTTAAAGCCACAGTAGTTCTTTTGTCCAGTGTGTTTTTGTTGTCATCATTCAAAACAGAAGGTCCAAAAATATATTATAAAGATTGGATCGATTTTAATAAGAATGGCGTAAAGGATGTCTATGAAGATCCAAAAGCCCATATCGACGATCGTGTGTCTAATCTCATCTCCTTGATGAATGTAAACGAGAAAACATGTCAGCTAACGACCTTGTATGGTTTCGCACGTGTCCTCGAAGATGAATTACCAACAGCCAATTGGAAGAATCGTGTTTGGAAAGATGGTATCGCTAATATCGACGAGCATTTAAATACCATTTGGAATCAAGAGAAAACACATACCTCGTATTCTTTTCCATATAGCACGCATGCCGAGGCTATAAATACGGTTCAGAAGTGGTTTATAGAAGAAACACGTTTAGGAATTCCTGTCGATTTTACCAACGAAGGCGTTCATGGATTATGTCATAAAAAAGCAACTCCACTTCCAGCACCAATAGGTATTGGAAGTACGTGGAATACAGATTTGGTTTATAAAGCGGGAACTATTGTTGGTCGAGAAGCTAAGGCTTTAGGCTACACCAATATTTATGCACCTATTTTAGATGTTGCTAGAGATCAGCGATGGGGAAGAGTGTTAGAATGTTATGGCGAAGAACCTTTCCATGTTGCCGAAATGGGAAAACAAATGACACTTGGCGTACAATCGCAAGGTGTGGCTGCAACGCTTAAACATTTTGCAGTATATAGCATTCCAAAAGGTGCCAGAGATGGCGATGCACGAACCGATCCGCATGTCGCACCTCGAGAAATGCATCAGTTGCATTTATATCCATTTAAACGCGTTATTCAGGAAGCGAAACCTATGGGGATTATGAGTAGTTATAACGATTACGATGGTGTGCCAGTAACAGCGAGTTCTTATTTTTTAACTGAGTTACTTAGAGAACAATATGGGTTTAATGGCTATGTGGTATCGGATAGTGAAGCAGTAGAATATGTGTCTGAAAAGCATCATGTTGCCGAAAACTATAAAGAAGCAGTGAGACAAGTGGTAGAAGCAGGATTAAATGTACGGACCACATTCCGCACACCAGAATCTTTTATAGAACCGCTTCGTGAACTTATTGAAGAAGGAAAAATTTCAATGAAAACAATCGACTCTAGAGTGGCTGATGTTTTAAAAGTGAAATTTAGATTGGGATTATTCGATTCGCCTTATGTGGAGAATCCTAAAGCTTCAGATGATTTAGTGCATACAGCAGCCGACGAAGCGTTTTCAAAACAAATCAATAGAGAATCTTTAGTGCTTCTTAAAAACGAAAATAATTTATTACCTCTAGATGTTAATCATCTAAAAAATATATTGGTTACTGGACCTTTGGCCGACGAGGTGAGTTTTACGTATAGCCGTTATGGTCCAGCAGATAATCCATCAACATCTGTATATCAAGGCATAAAAAATTACGCAAAAGATAAAGCGGAAGTACATTATGTTAAAGGCTGTGATATTGTAGATCCGGATTGGCCAGGAAGTGAGATTATTCCAACGCCACTTTCGGCATCTGAAGAAGCAAATATTGCTGAAGCCGTTGAGCAAGCCAAAAAATCGGACATTATTATAGCTGTAGTTGGTGAAGATGAAAAGCGTGTGGGAGAAACCAAATCGCGAACCAGTTTGGGGCTGCCGGGACGCCAATTCCAACTCGTTCAAGCATTATATGCTACAGGAAAACCTGTGGTTTTAGTCTTAATTAACGGTCAACCACTTACTATTAATTGGGAAAATAAGTTTTTACCAGCTATTTTAGAAGCTTGGTTTCCAAGTACGGCAGCGGGAGAAGTGATTGCCGAAACGTTATTTGGAGATTATAATCCTGGCGGAAAACTAACGGTGACGTTTCCAAAATCTGTTGGACAAATCCCATTGAATTTCCCTTACAAACCAGGATCGCAAGCTGGGCAACCAGGTGCAGGACCTAATGGCTACGGCAATACACGTGTTTTAGGTCCGTTGTACCCATTTGGTTACGGACTAAGTTACACGACGTTTGAATACAGTGATTTAGTTGTAAATCAGAAAACAAAGCAATCGCAAAGCGATATTGACGTGTCTTTTAAAGTGAAGAACACAGGAAAACGCGCCGGAGACGAGGTTGTTCAGTTGTATGTAAAAGACGAGGTGAGTAGCGTTACTACTTACGAATCTCAATTACGTGGTTTCAATCGTGTTGCTCTTGAGCCTGGCGAAACTAAAACCGTTCATTTTACTTTACATCCTGAAGATTTAGAGATTTTAGATATTAATATGAATTGGACTGTAGAGCCTGGAGATTTCGAAATTATGGTAGGAAGTTCGTCTGTAGATATTCATTTAAAAGAAACATTTAGTGTGCTATAGTTTATTGAGAACGCGTGCGAATAGTTTTACTATTTCAAAAACTAATTATAAAACAGTTAGAAATCAAGTCAACATAAGAAAAACCAAATATGAAAATAATTAATGTACCCTTTAGGTCTGCAAAATCCATAGCGACGATGATTTGCTTCTTGACTATAAACGCTATGCTTTTTGCTCAGAATAAGGGAGAACAAAAGATTTTAGACAGCTTTAAAAACAAGAAAGTTGTAGTGTATAAAACCGTAGATGATGTTGCTTTAGAAATGACTATTTTCTATCCGGATTCGAGTAAGCTACAGCAAAAAAATCCTTGGATGTTGCATGTGCATGGTGGCGGTTGGGCTGGGGGAAGTCAATATAATATACTTAAAAAATCGTTTTTAGGCACCTTAAAATCGCTGGTCGATAATGGAGTTGTGTGCGCTACCATTGAGTATCGAAAAGCAAAAGGGGATACCAATGCCTATGATGCTGTGGTAGATGCAAAAGATGCCGCTAGATTTCTTTTAGAACACGCAAATACTTATAAATTAGATACGGAACGTTATGGTATTTGGGGAGGATCCGCAGGTGGACACCTTAGTTTAGTTACTGCTTTAGGCGATAATGCTGATTTTAAAGGTAATCCTGAGTTATTAAAATATCAGCCTAAGTTTAAATGTGTAGTATCTTATTTTCCGTTTACCTCGTGTTTAAATCCCGATCTAAGACCAGGTTCTATTTTTGAAGACGAAACACTGTTTGTTCGCTTATTGGGTGCGCCTCTAAATGAAAAACCAGAATTAGCACGCTTACTTAGTCCAACAGAATTATTAAAAGAAAATAGTCCACCTATTCTATTATTACATGGCGATAAAGATTCTATATTACCCATTATCAATTCAACATATATGATGGAAGTTGCAGAAGAAAAACATGCAGATGTAGAGTTGTTAACTATTAAAAATGCTGAACATAGTTTTAATGGTGCAAATATTTCACCTTCTATTTCGGAGTTAAATGATTATGCTACGCGTTTTATATTGTCACATTTAAAGCAATAGTTGGTTAACAAATTTCAATGTTTAAGAATAGTAAACCATTAAATTATATAATAAAAGCATTTTAATTTAGGTCTTGAGTAGGTCATCTTTTTTATGATGGAAATCCGGTTGAAAACGTAGCGATTCGTTTTTTAGATTACATAATTATAAGTGTTTAAGATTTTAAAATAGTATGAAAAAGTATCAGTTAAAAGACATGTACCGATTAATTGTATTGGGGATAATTGTTAATTGTACACCGCAAATACATGCGCAAGTTAAATCGGAAATACCACCAAACATTATTTTAATCATGGCAGACGATTTAGGTTATGGGGAACTATCAAGTTATGGAAGTAAAACCATACATACGCCTAACCTTGATAAATTGGCTTCGCAAGGTGTTAAGTTTTTAGACTTTCATTCCAACGGTCCAATTTGTAGTCCTACGCGTGCAGCTTTATTAACAGGAAAATATCAGCAACGTACAGGTGTAGAAGGTGTAATAACAGCGGCAAATCATCGTGAAGTTGGATTAAGTTTAGATGAAATAACCATGGCTGAAGAATTACAACGTTTAGGGTATACCACAGCTATGTATGGAAAATGGCATTTAGGTTATGCCGAACCATTTAATCCTATTTATCAGGGTTTCGATGAATTTAAGGGGTTTGTAAGTGGTAATATCGATTATCATTCGCACATAGATCAAGAAGGCTACCTAGACTGGTGGCAAAATAATACTATTGCAGATGAACCGGGATATTCTACAGATTTAATTACCAATTACGGGATTCAATTTATAAAACAAAATCATCCAAATAAAACAGGAAAACCATTTTTTCTATACTTAGCTCAGGAATCTCCACATTACCCAATTCAAGGACGTTATGATAAACCAGTGCGTGAAGAAGGCAATAAAAAATACATTAGAAAAGTTCCAAAAGATAGTGTGCAAACCATCTATAGAGGCATGATAGAAACTATGGATGAAACCATTGGTGATTTATTAAAAACGGTTAATAATGAAGGGTTAGATAAAAATACAATTATTATCTTTTGTTCAGATAATGGTGCAGCTGGAGTACGTGGCGATAATGGGGTGCTAAGAGATTCTAAAACGAGTGTTTATGAAGGCGGACATCGAGTGCCAGCGATTATGAAATATCCAAACCACATTAAAGCTGGAAGTATTAATGAAACACCAATTCTTACAATGGATTTACTACCTACATTTCTGGATTTTGCAAAGGGAACACCACAAGGCAAATCTGTAGATGGGGTGAGTTTTAAAAATCATATTGTTAAGGGAGAAGCATTTCCTGAACGTGATTTATTTTGGGTGTTTAGAGATAAAAAGGCCATGAGAAGTGGCGATTGGAAATTAGTAACTAACGGATTGGATTCTGAAAAAACTATAGAATTGTTCAATTTAAAACAAGATTTATCTGAACAAAACGATTTGTCTAAAACCCATCCAGACCGTGTAAAAACTATGCTTAAACAATTAGATGTTTGGGAAGCCCAAGTAAGATCGGGTGCTCCTGTTGTTGCAGAATAATTAATAATACCTAGAGCTTATGATATCAAAATATTTTCGCCTCGTAGTTTACTTTATTTGTATTGGAATGTTTCAATCTGTAGCAGGACAATCCTTAAAAGATTATACTTGGAAAACATTAGAAACACAAGGAGAACCAGTGGCGCGTCATGAAGCTGCATTTATTGAATCCGATGGGTTGTTTTACTTATTAGGAGGTCGCCGAATTCAAGAGGTTTCAATTTATAATCCAAAAGAAAATGCATGGTCTAGTGGCGCAAAACCGCCTTTAGAACTCCATCATTTTCAAGGTGTCTCATATCAAGGTAACGTGTATGTTGTTGGCGCGTTTACAGGGAAATATCCGCGTGAAACACCTGTTGAACACGCTTATGTTTATCAAACTAAAACAGACACATGGTCTAAAGGGTTTAAAATGCCCGAAGATAGACTTAGAGCCTCTACAACTGCAAATGTGTATAAAGACAAATTGTATATTGCTTGTGGTATCATAGATGGGCATTGGGATGGTCATGTAGAATGGTTCGATGTTTACGATTTTAAAACCCAGACCTGGGAAAAACTTCCAGATGCACCTCGTGCTCGAGATCATGCAACTTCGGTAATTTGTAACGATAAATTATATCTTCTTGGCGGGAGACGTTCTTCGGGTCATATTAAAAAAGTAATGGACCTTACGGTTCCTGAAATTGATGTGTTCGATTTTAAAACAGGAACTTGGAGTACTTTAAATACTCTTGTGCCAACCCAACGTGCTGGATGTACATCAATATGTATTGGAGATAATATATTATTTTCAGGAGGAGAAAGTATGACTCAAAAAGCAGCACATAATGAAGTTGAGGTTTTAAATACCATAACAGAAACCTGGAGTACCTTACCAACGTTAAATACCGGTAGACATGGAACACAGTTTATTTGGTATAAAAAACAATTGTATATCGCATCGGGTTGTAGTGAAAGAGGAGGTAGCTCAGAACTTCAAAGTATTGAGCGTTTCGATAAAAAATAGATGATATTTATATTGTTTTGCAGTAAAATACACGATTTATTTAAACATAATTGAAAAACCTTAAACTGTTAAGTTTAAGGTTTTCTTTGTTTTATAACGGGGGTGAGAATCTCTAAAATGTTATAAAAATGAAGTTATTTTTACTGTAAGTACTCATAATTTATATTCAATGAACTTTAATTTATATTAAAAATGTAATATAAATATGATCTTGCTTAAGATTGAAGCTGAATAACAAACCACATTAAAAATTAACTAATGAACTCGCCACAACCTATCATATTACGAATTCCCCCGAGCTATTTAAGAGGATATATTTCTAAAATCAATATACTCAGAGTTTTATTGCTTACACTTTGTGTAGGTGTAACAAGTTGCGATAGCAATGTAGATAACAAAATAAATCCTACGACGCACCAAGAGAGTAATCAACCGTTACAGTTGTGGTACGATGCACCTGCAGCCGATTGGAACGAGGCGCTTCCGTTAGGAAATGGTCGTTTGGGCGCTATGGTTTACGGAATTCCGGAACATGAAAATATTCAATTAAATGAAAGCACATTATGGGCTGGTGGTCCACATAGCAATCCTAATCCAGATGCAAAAGAAGCCCTTTCTGAAATTAGAACACTGTTGTTCGATAGTAAATATAAAGAGGCTCATAATCTAGCAAATGCTAAGTTTATTTCAAAAACGTCTCATGGAATGCCTTATGAAACCGTTGGGAATTTAAGGTTAGATTTCTTAAACCAAGGAGAATATTCAGATTATCACAGAGTATTAGATATAGAAAATGCTATTAATACAACAACCTATACAGCGAATGGCGTAAAGTATAAACGTGAGATGTTTACATCGTTTTCAGATCAGGTTATTGTTATGCGAATAACGGCAAATAAAAATGGAAAATTAAGTTTTACAGCCGATATGGATCGTCCTGAACCCGCAAAAGTTACTGTGACTACAGAAGGTAATAATGTGTTGAAAATGGTTGGGTTTGGAAGTGATAATTTAAATAAAAGATTGGGAAAAGCCGAACCTATTAAAGGAGAAGTTGAGTTTCAATCTCGTGTTAAAATTATGAATGATGGTGGGCGTATATTTGCAAAGAATAATATGTTAGAAGTTTCGGAAGCAAATAGTGTAACGTTATATATATCGATAGCAACAAATTTTGTGAATTACCAAGATATTAGCGCAGATGCCCATAAAAGAGCAACAGACTACATTACTGCAGCAGAAACGAAAGATTACAACCAATTAAAAACAAATCATTCTAATTATTATAAGAAGTTTTTTAATCGCGTGTCTCTAGATTTAGGTTCATCTGAACATGAGGATAAACCAACAGATGTTAGAATTAAAAACTTCAGCTCGGTTACAGACCCTAGTTTAGCTGCGTTATATTTTCAATTCGGTCGTTATCTATTAATTTCATCGTCTCAACCTGGTGGACAGGCAGCAAACTTACAAGGAATTTGGTGTAAAGATTTAACGCCGCCTTGGAAAAGTGCATATACAATAAACATCAATACAGAAATGAATTATTGGCCTGCAGAGGTCACGAATTTAAGTGAAATGCATGACCCATTAATTGAATTAGTTAAAGACCTTTCAGTAACAGGTGCAGAGACAGCAAAAGTCATGTACGGTGCAGAGGGCTGGGTAACACATCATAACACAGATCTTTGGCGAATTTCGGGACCTGTAGATGGTGCAACTTGGGGAATGTGGACAACTGGAGGAACATGGTTAGCTCAGCATTTATGGGATAAATTTATGTTTAATGGAGATTTAGAGTATTTAAAAACGGTATATCCTGCAATGAAAGGTGCTTCAGAATTTTGTATTAGCTTCTTAACAGAAGACCCAAACGGATGGTTAGTTATTTCGCCTACAATTTCTCCAGAACATGGACCAAAAGGACGTCCTAATAGTGTGAATATAGTAGAAAGCGCATCTATGGACAGTCAGTTGGTTTTCGATATGCTCACTAAAACCATTGCAGCAGCAAAATTATTAAATGTAGATGCAGATTTGGTAAAAACGATGGAGCAAACTCTAGACAAATTACCACCTATGAAAATAGGAAAACACAATCAATTACAAGAATGGATGGACGATTTAGATGATCCAGAAGACGATCACCGTCATGTCTCTCATTTATACGGATTATATCCTTCGAATTTAATTTCGCCATACAGAAACCCTAAACTATTTAAAGGAGCAGAAAATACGTTAATTCAGCGTGGTGATCCGTCAACTGGATGGTCTATGAACTGGAAAATAAACTTATGGGCACGTTTACTAGATGGCAATCACGCCTATAAATTAATGGGGGATCAAATTAAGTTAGTAGGACGTCCTGGGTCTCCAAAAGGTGGTGGAACGTATGCGAATATGTTAGATGCACATCCACCATTTCAAATTGATGGAAACTTTGGATTTACTTCTGGCTTAACCGAAATGTTAGTGCAAAGTCATGATGAAGCGATTCATTTAATACCGGCATTGCCAGATGTTTGGAAAGATGGAACTGTTAGCGGACTTAGAGCTCGTGGTGGGTTTGAAATAGAATATCTAGAATGGAAACAAGGAGCAGTTGTAAAAGCTGTTATCAAATCTAATTTAGGTGGAAATTTACGTATACGTTCGTATAATGCACTTACTTTAGAGCAGGGGGCATCCTTAAAAGAAGCTAATGGAAAAAATTCAAATGCATTTTATAAGATTGCTAATATTAAAACCCCTGAAATTTCAAAAACCGCCCAACTTGAGGACGTGTCATTACGGCCTGTTTTCGAATATGATATTGCTACAACAGCAGGACAAGTTATTGTTGTTATGAAAAAGTAATTTCATTTCAACAAGAAATAAAAATGAAATAAATTCTTAGAAAACAGGAAGTATATATTTATAACGTAAAAATATACTTCCTGTTTTATTTTTATCAATATGTGAAATTTCAATTAAATAATAATAGATGCGAACAATAGTATGTTTTCTTTTTATTCAACTTAGTTTTTCAGCTCTAGCTCAGCATCTAGAATTGCCTTTATGGGGAGATAATATTCCGAATTATCGGGAAACCAATGAAGAAGAAGTAAGAGTGCAAGAAGGGGTTTTAAAAATTAGAAATGTAAAAAAGCCTGGTGTTGAGGTTTTTTTACCATCAGAAAAGTTAAGAAATGGCCAAGCCATGATTATTTGTCCTGGTGGAGGATATGCTATTATGAATTGGGATTGGGAAGGTACCGATATTGCTAAATGGTTAAACTCACAAGGCATAGTTGATAAAGCAAAGCAAATAAAAAAAGCATGCCCAGTGTAAAGCAGAAGAAATGGCCATTTTTAATGTTTTTTATAATAATGATTATAGATAGAATTAGAATATATGTTATTTAGATAGCGATTTTAAGAATGATTTTGGGGTGAATCCTGTATGCTTTTTAAAGTATTTGGTAAAGTTTGTAGCGTCTTCAAACCCTAAATGATACGCTAATTCAGTGCTTTTTATATTAGAATTTATTAAGCGTCTTTTAGCTTGAAGAATAATAAAATCGTCGATAACATTTTTCGCTGTTTTATTGACTAATTCTTTACAAATAGAATTTAAGTGTTTGTAAGTCATTGCTAACTCATTAGCGTAAAAGCTAGCATTTCTGCTTTGTGTTAAATGAATTTCAATGAGCGCTGTAAATTTTTGGAACGTAATGATTTTGGACGACTCTTTAATATATAGTGTCTGAGATTGCTTTATAGTTTCTGCTTTCGAAATTAAGATGGTAAACAACGCGTTAATAATGCTTTTCTGATTAAACATATCAGAATTAATGTATTCCTTCTGTAATAATTTAAAATAATCATTAAAATCTGATGTTTTTGGAATTTGTAATATGGGCGAAAACAGTTGAGGGTTAAACAATCGAAAAACAAAATCTTTAGACAGATTAGCAAAACAATCTATAAAATAGTCTTCAGTGAAAATCATACAAAAGCCATCTAAATTTCCCGAAAAATCGAATGCATTTACTTGTTCTTTAGTAAGATAAATTAAGCTGTGTTTTTGAACAGGAAACCAATTAAAATCGATAAAATGGCTTCCGGAACCTGCTGTAAAATAAATTAAATTATAAAATTTTAATTGATGTGGTTGTTCTGGGTCATGTAGTTGGTTGTTTTTTCCACGTCTAATTTTTTCAATAGGTACAATTTCAAAACCAAAATTCTCGGTAGTTTCAGGATTAAAGGTTATATATGGAATCTGGTTTTCGTTCATAATTATTTATAACGGTGTTCACTAAGGCAAACTTTTGTCCTGAAAATTAGAAGCAATAGAGGTAAACTATATGTTTTCTTTTACAGTGTTATTTTCAGATCATAGTGGACTAAATTAGATTTTTCCCTTTTATAGTTTAAGTGAGATTTGTTTCTAGTATTAAAAACAAAAAATAAAGTTTAGCTTTAATCTGTCGGTATTCTTGAGTTGTTATCGCTGAAATAGAAATGTTTTTGTTGGTTCTAAATATCATTATTAATTTCAATCCAATAGTTGTCGGGGTCTTGAAAATAGAATTGTCTTATGCCGTCTTGTCTTATATAATCTTTTTTAGGGGTATCTTTCCAATCGGTATAATTAATACCTAAGTCTTCTAAATGTTTTAAAAACGAATCTAAATGTGTAGTTGTTAAAGCAAAATGAACAGCTTTGTTTGTTTTTACTTCAAGTTCGGGACGTGGAATCAGGTGAAGTTGTCTGCCTTCGTTAAGTGAAAGCCATCGTGTTTTCGAATTTGAAGCGGTATTTTTAATTTCCTCAAGTTTAAGTACCTTTTGATAAAATGTAACAGAATTGTCAACGTCTTTTACTGAAAGCGCTATATGATTAAATAAAAAGTTAAACATGGTATTTAATTTACTTTATACATTACGAAATGATTACAACGTCTGTTATTTTTCAATTTTTACAATTGTAAAGAACACTAGACGCCATTTTTCAAATATAAGAGATATGTGTAAATATGACGATATATAATTTAGCAGAAGTGTTTTACGCTTTTGTTTTAATCATCTAAATAAGTGTTTGTTTTAGTGAGACGTGCTGATTACAAATATATTAATAATGATAAAAAAAGCTTACAAAATCAGTGGCCTGACTTTGTAAGCTTTAAAATTTATTGTCTGCTTTTTTAGCAATTAAATTTGTTCCTTTTTACCTTAAATTTTGGTTAAATAGAATACAAACGTGCTACTATGTATAGATTGTTTACTAACGATATTCTGGATTTTCAAATTCCCAACGTTCTCCATTATCCCATTCTTCACGTGAATTTCCGTAATTTGGATAACCATTATTCTCTTTTAACATCAGTGCTAAATGTAACAGATTATAAGTCATAAATGTTGTGTTTCTATTCGTGAAATCACTATCAAAACCTACAGGTTGATCTAATTCTTCTCCTTTCCATACTTTATCACCATAGCTCGGTCCAGGACCAACTTTACCTATCCAACCACAATCTGCTTGAGGTGGCACAGAATATCCAACGTGTTGCAGCGCATATAATATTCCCATTGCACAATGTTTTATACCATCTTCATTACCGGTAACAATGCAACCACCTACTTTTCCATAATACACATATTGACCTTTATCGTTGGTCTGACCGCTCATTGCATAAAGCCTTTCGATTAATTTTTGAGCTTCAGACGATTTTTCACCCAACCAAATAGGTGTTCCTACAATAAGAATATCCGCGTCTAAAATTCTTTTAGATAAGGCTGGCCATTCATCGGTATCCCAACCATATTCTGTCATATCTGGATATACACCACTCGCAACGTTGTGGTCTATAAATCGGATTTCGTCTATCTCTACACGTTCTTTTGTCATTATCGCTTTGGAAACGTCTATTAAAGATTGTGTGTGGCTATTTTCAGGTGATTTCTTTAATGTACAGTTTACATAAACTACTTTTAATTTACTAAAATCTATTTTTTTCATAATGTTAATTTTAATGTTTTCAGGTTATTTATATAGTCTCTGTGTTCTTAATTTTAGTAGGATGCTATTTTCGTTCCTTAAATTTATTTTTAATTCAGCAACGTATTCGATTGTTGAATTAGGCTTTGTCTACGATTAAATAGATTGTAATTGTTCAATAAAAAGTAATGCTGATTAATAGGTGTTCTTAAGAAGCTGTTATCATTAACTTTCAAATTTAATAGTTAAACATTAGGAACAAGAACACTTATATTGCCTTTGACTAAAGAGAACTAAATAATTAAAAATATTGTTATTTCTAGACTTGAACTTGATTTGTTTAATCATGAGTAATATGTTTATCCTTTTTAGTATAACCTTTCCAAAAATAGATTTGCTTGCCATTTTTAGAAATTATTTTTTCACTTTAAAGATGCGCAATACATATAAATACCACATAAATTCTACACAATCAAATGTAAAAAAGACATAGTAAATAGTTTAGCTATATCCATTCTATTAGTAGCGTTATCCCTTAATAAAGTACTTAATAGTTAATCTGGTTTTTGCAAAATCACGTTTATGTTTACCATTTTATAAAGCGTCACATACCAGCGTAAACGCTGAAAACAACCATAAGTTATAGACTATGAATCATGGTTTATATAGAAATTAATTACTTATGGCTAACATTGTATGTGTTTAACTGTAAAATAATTGGATCTCATTTTAAAATGTAGAGATGCTAATAAAACATACGTTGCAATTACTAGGGAAGGATAACTGATGTTTTAACAAGATGAAAATTATGAAACGGATACCGTTATTTATATTGTTTTTAATAGGATTAAGTAGCACGCATTTTTTCGCGCAATCTTCCAAACGGCCAAACGTTATTTTTGTGATGCCAGACGATATTAGTCACAGTGCGTTTTCTTATTACAAACCAAACGGACCGCAAACGCCTAATATCGATAATTTTGCAAAAACGTCTATAGTGTTTAGCGATTTTCATGTGTCTCCAAGTTGCTCACCAACGCGAGCTGCATTACTTACAGGACGTCCAAGCGATGTTGTTGGAGTATGGCACACAATTAACGGAAGAAATATGATGCGCGCCGATGAAATTACAATGGCCGATATTTTTAAGAAAAATGGTTATGCTACGGGTTTGTTTTTTAAGTGGCATTTAGGCGATAATTATCCATTTCGTCCAAAAGATAGAGGTTTTGAATATGTAGCTTGGATTAAAGGCGGTGGTACAGGGCAGCAACCCGATTATTGGGGCAATACTAATAATCACGCCCATATGTGGGTAAATGATTCTTTAGTAGAAATGACCGATGAAGATGATGGTATTGAAGGTGCTTTCACAACCAATTTTTTCATGAATCGTGCTATGGATTTTATGGATGAAAACATTAAAAAAGACAAGCCGTTTTTCGCTTACATCCCTTTAGGAACTGCTCATGCTCCACATGTTATGCCTCCAGATGCTCGAGAAGGTGTAAGTGCTAAAACAGGAACGATAGAAAATATAGATAAAAATTTTGGTCGATTATTAAAATATTTAGATGATGAAGGAATAGCCGATAATACAATATTAATTTTTACTACAGATAATGGTGCCGGAGGATATTTAAGAGGAGGAAAAGGTTCTAATTACGATGGCGGTACGCGAGTACCTTGCTTTATAAGATGGACAGATGGTAATCTTGGTGGAACAGGAAATGCAAAAGATGTGTCTGCTTTAACGGCGCATATAGATTGGCTACCAACCTTTATGGATATTTTAAACTTAGAAGATGTAGAAAACAGACCCGAACAACTGAAAATTAGAGGACGTAGTTTTAAACCGTTTTTAGATAACGATACGTCTAACGATCCAGAATCTTATAAAAATCGTGCAGTAACTATTAACGATATGTGGACGGAGTTTCCTGAAAAGTATAAAAAATTATCGGTAAAAAAAGACGACTGGAATGGAGATGTTATTACTCATAAATGGCGTTTGGTACGCACAGATAGTGTGTCCGATTGGGAACTTTATGATGTGCTTGTAGATGAAAAACAAGAAAAAAATATTATTTCTAACCCAGCCTATAACGATGTTGTTACAGAGTTAAAACAGGAATACGAAAAATGGTTTCAACTTGTAGACGAACGTTCTAGCGAATACACACGAATAATTTTAGGAAATAAAGCCGAACCTCAATCGGTGTTACATGCTCACGATTTTCATGGAACTGTAATTTGGGATCAAAGTAATGTAAACAAGGGATCAACTGGAAGCGGATTTATAGCCGTTGAATTTGATAAAATAGGAACGTATAATTTCGATTTACGTCGATGGCCTAAAGAAATTGCAGACCAAACGACCTTAACTAATGCAGGACCTGGTAAGGCTCTAAATATTACTCAAGCACGGATAAAAATTTGGAATAGTGAAGATGTGTTTGTCGATGAAACCAAAGCTGTAACACCAATTGCAGATGGTGTAAATTTTAGTATTCAAGATTTACCTAAAGGACCAGCTTTTATTCAAACGTGGTTTTATAATGCCGCTGGTGAAATGGAAGGCGCTGTGTATTATAATTATGTAGAGCATATCAACTAATAATCGTAATACAATGATTAGCGTATTAAAAAATATATAAATTAAAATGAGGCTTTTTTTGATATTAGTATTTAATAACATTCATATAACTAGTGTATTATGAAGCCATTTGTCTCTGTTGTGTTTTTGTTTGTATTCACTCAAAGTGTATTTGCTTTCGAGTTAACGTTACCAAGTATTTTTGCTGATCATATGGTTCTGCAAAGAAGTCAGAAAGTACCTGTTTGGGGAATTACGGAGCCACACGCAAATGTAGAAGTTATGTTTGCTGGTCAAAAAAAGCGTGTAAAGGCAGATGCTTCAGGAAATTGGAAAGTAGAACTTAATCCATTAAAAGCTTCGAGTATATCAGAAACAATGATTATATCATCTATTCTTAATGATGAGCATTCTCAAATAAAAATAAATGATGTTTTAGTTGGAGAAGTGTGGTTTTGTAGCGGACAATCTAATATGTACAGACCGTTTAGAATGTTAATAGGAGAGGCAGTCGAATCTAAATACGAGCCTATTGCAGAATTTTTAAGACAAGAGGCGCTTTCAGCTAATGATCCGTTATTTAGACAGTATAAAGTTGGACGTGATTTTAGTGTTTTTGAAGAAAAAACGCAAGGAAGAGGAGATTGGTCTAAAGCCATTCCGAATGAAGTAAACGAGTTTTCGGGAACAGCTTATTTTTTCGGGAAAGAGTTACGGCGCGAACTCAATGTTCCGGTAGCAATTATAAGTTGCAATTTGGGAGCGACAAAAATAGAACCTTGGATGCCAAAACAGGCTTTTAAAGAAAACAAAGTACTTAAAGATTTTTATGATAATGAAATTAAAATTTATAAAGAAAAATTAGACGTTTGGGACGAAGCCGAGGCACAAAAAGAATATAATATATTATTAGAGGCATGGGAGTTGAGTGTTGCACAAGCAAAGCTTAAAAACAAACAAAGACCTAGCAAACCAAAAAAAATAGAACATCCTAGTCGCGATAAACAAATTCCTGCTACGTTGTTTAATGCCATGATAAACCCTTTGATTCCTTATGCCATTAAAGGTGCCATTTGGTACCAAGGTGAAAGTAATACGGGTAATTCTCCAGAAACATATGGTTTACGTCTTACTGCAATGGTCGAAAATTGGAGGTCGGCTTGGGGACAAGGTGACTTTTATTTTTATTGTTGCCAATTAGCGAATTATAAAGCTCCAAATAACGAACCTATGGAACATGCAGAAGGTTGGGTTTTGGTTTCTAACGGTCAACAAGAAATATTAGAGCTTCCCAATACAGGGTTAGCTGTTTTAAATGATATTGGAGAAGCACAAGACATTCATCCAAAAAATAAAGTAGATGTCGGGAAACGCCTTTCCTTATGGGCTTTTAAACAAGCTTACAATAAAGATGTTGTGTGTAGCGGTCCTATTTATAAGCAATCGACAATACAGAAAGATAAGATAATTATTGAGTTTAATCATGTTGGTTCTGGTTTAATGGTAGGTAAAAAGATTTTAATGAAACCAACAATTGAAGTTGATGAACCTTTGAAACGTTTTCAAATTTGTGGAGAGAATAGAGCGTGGAAATGGGCTCAAGCTAAAATTATAGGAAACAATCGAGTAGCGGTTTGGCATAAAGACATTCCGAATCCTGTAGAGGTGCGTTATGCTTGGTCATCAAACCCAGAAGGTGCTAATCTATATAATAAAGAAGGATTACCAGCATCTTTATTTAAGACTGTAAATTAAAAAAACACAATTAAAATGAAACTGAATCCTAATTTTTACATATTACTTTTTCTAGCGTATATCATGTGTGCTTTCAATAGTGTACAGGCGCAAACTCATAATGTAACAGTAACAAATTGGAAAGGTTTTGAACGGACAAATTTTGAGTTCGAAGGTAGAGAAGCTCATATTACAAATCCTAAAAAAGCATTGGAAGGGAATCCATGGGTATGGCGAGCACGTTTTCCTGGATATCATGCAGAATTAGACAGCTTGTTATTAGACAAAGGATTCCACATTGCCTACGTTAATACAGATAATATGTTTGGAAGTCCTAAGGCGGTTTCGGTGTGGAATTCATTTTACAACCTTTTAATATCTACCTATGCATTACAAGACAAAGTTGCCTTACATGGGCATAGTCGTGGCGGCTTATTTATATATAATTGGGCTAAAGCAAATCCGGAAAAGGTAGCTTGTATTTATGGAGACGCTGTAGTTTGCGATTTTAAAAGTTGGCCAGGTGGCTTTGGAACGAGTGCAGGCGGAAAGAAAGAATGGGAACGATTAAAAAACGAATACGAATTTAGTTCCGATGAAGCGGCTAAAGCATATACCAATAATCCGATAGACCAATTAGAAAGACTAGTTGCTACAAAGGTTCCTATTTTACATACTATTTCTTTAAAAGATGAAGTCGTGCCAGCAGAAGAAAATACTTTAGTGCTTATAAATAACTACATCCGTTTGGGTGGCACAGCTACGGTATCACCATGTAGTTCTGGAGTTCAGAAATCTAAAGGACACCATTACGATATTGATAACCCAGAACTGGTAATCGATTTTATAATTAAGAATAGTGTACATTAAAATTTTAAAGAATTAAAACCGAACCTAAATAAAAATGTAATCATCTTAATTTTGATAATGTGGCTAAGTAAATATTAATTGATTGTGATTCTTAATTACATTCAGATTAACCATGTTATGAATAAGATCGTCAGGCTAAATGAAGTTCAGCATCGCAATGGCGTTCGAGCAGAGTCGAGAACCTATTTTTAAAGTTTTTGGTTACCGCTCAAGGAGATAGTCATTTTTATAAAAAATTACAGAGATAAATGAAAACCATAAATAAACTAAAACTATAAATTATTACAACAAACCAACTTATGAAAAACCGAATAAGACTTAAATGTATTGGTATAGCAATACTTATGCTGACCGTTTTTGGATGTCAGTCTGAAAAGTTTAAATATGCCATAGAAAAATCAGCGAATGGTATAACTATTACTCAAGATAGTACTCTTATTATTATCGAAGTTATCAATGAATCTATCATTCATGTCAAAAAAAGGATAGCAGGAACAGAAGTCTCAAATCTTCCTGATTATGTTACGGTATTAGAACCTCAAAATGTGACTTGGGACATTAAAGAACGTGAAAATTTGTTAACTATTTCTACAGCGGCTCTAAATGTCACTGTAGATGGAGAAGGTATTATTGCCTATAAAACATTAGACAATAAAAACTTATTATCGGAGACTAAGGAGTTAACATTTATAGGAACAAATCCGGAAGCAGAACATACCGTATCTCAAGGATTCATTGCTGGAGATGAAGCGCTATATGGTTTAGGCCAATACCAAAGTGGTATTATGAATTGGAAGAATGTACCAATCAGACTTCAACAATATAATCAAGAAATAGCCATTCCGTTTTTACTTTCAACTAAAGGTTACGGAATCTATTGGCACAATTACAGCTTAACAGATTTTAACTTACCACAAAACGAAATTGAGTTTAAAGAAACGGTTAAAATTTCAACAGATACAGAAGAGCTTGTCGTTCCTGAAGGTGGCGAAAAAGAAAATGTAGCATTGTATGCAGCAAAAGAGGCTAAAGAGAAAAACATACGTAAAACAACTTTTACACCAACACAAAGCGGTGAATATACCTTTTTAGCACTAAGCGATACCGACGGTCGTATGCGTGGAAGCATTAGTGTAACCATTGATGGAGATGCCATAATCGATTATTCTACCATTTGGATGCCAAGACGCTATTCTGGAGTTAAACATTTAGAAGCAGGAAAAACGTACGAGGTGGTATACCAAAATACAGGAGCTAAAATTTTAGGTAATTTATTTTATAATAAACCCGATTATAATAAGACGGTGTTTTCAAGTACATATGGAAATGCTATAGATTATTATTTAGTAGCTGGAGAGAATCCAGAGGCTGTAATTTCAGAATATCAAAAGTTAACAGGAACATCGCCACTGTTTGCTAAGTCTGCATATGGGTTTTGGCAATGTCGTGAGCGTTACCACAATCAAGAGGAATTATTAGCAAATGCTCGTGAAATGCGTGAGCGAAAAATTCCGTTCGATAACATTGTACAAGACTGGTTTTATTGGCCAGAAGGGACTAAAGGTCCAGAATGGGATCCTGTCAAATATCCTGATCCAGATGCTATGGTAGATGAGTTAACACGCTTAAACCTAAATTTAATGGTCTCTGTTTGGCCAGAAGTTAAAAATGAACCTTTAGAAAAAAAGTACGGTCTTACAAAAATAGAAAGTAGTAATTATGTAGATATTTACGACGAAAAAGTGAGTGAAAACTTCTATCGTGCTTTAAGCGATTCTATGTTTCATAAAGGCGTAAAATCTATTTGGTTGGATGGTACAGAGCCAGAAGGTGTAAAAAATACTAAAGTAAATACGGCTATCGGGCCATACGAAAGTGTACAAAATCCATATTCACTTTTAGTTACTAAAGCCATGTACGAAGGACGAAGAAAGGAGTTTCCTAAGGAACGTGTATTTAACCTAACACGTTCTGCTTATGCAGGTCAGCAGCGTTACGGTGCAACGTCTTGGTCTGGAGATGTAGAAGCTAGTTGGGAACAATTTGAAGAACAAATAGCAGCGGGATTAAATTTTACTATGGCGGGTGTGCCGTATTGGACACATGATATTGGTGGATTCTTTAGAGACTCAAATTCAATTAATCCAGAGTTCGATAATCAATATACAAATCCAGAATTTATCGAATTGTTAACACGGTGGTTTCAATTTGGAACCTTTAGTCCAATTTTCCGTATTCACGGCTATGTGTCGGAAACAGAAATTTGGAGATACGACGATGCGTTCGAAAGTACAGCACGAAAGTTTATCGATTTACGTTACCAACTAATGCCATATATCTATTCGCAAGCATGGCAAATTACTACCAACAGTAAACAACTTATGAGTCCGTTGGCATATTTCTATCCTGAAGATAAAAAAACATGGGGTATTAAAGATCAATTAATTTTTGGAGAGTCTTTTATGGTTGGTTTTGTTACTGAATATAAGAGCCGAGAAATGAGTATGTATTTCCCTAAAGGACAATGGTACAACTATTGGACAAACCAAATTATTGAAGGTGGGAAGGAAGTAACAGTAAAGGCAAATTTAGATGAAACACCACTGTTTGTAAAAGCAGGAAGTATCATTCCAATCGGACCAAAAGTACAGTATGCAACAGAAAAAACAGATAAACCTTTACGTATAAAAATATATCCAGGAAACGATGCAGAATTTACTTTGTATTTAGACGATAATGAAACGTACGAGTATGAAAATGGCGGGTATTCAGAATTAAAATTGAGTTATTCTGAAGCAAATAAAACTTTAAGGATTGTTAAAGGAAATGGCGATTATTTAGATTTCACTAAGACGCCTATGGACTTAAATGTTGAAGTGGTTGGAGGTAAAAAACAGCGAGTAACATTTAAAGGTTCAGATTTAGATGTAAAATTTTAATCAAAAAACGAATACTTTTATAATAGCAAGTAAGGTGAAGCAAGAGGTTGAGTTAAACTTCGGCTTCACCTTTTCTGTTTTAGGCATATAATTCATAGGGATTGCATCATAGTTTATATAAAGTCTTCGCGGTCTTAAGTATTTTTATCATTTAGATTAAATAATATAAAAATAACGGATAAACCAATGCGCTCACTTGCAATCTATTTAAAACCTATTACTTATAATTGGCTGTCAACTTTTAAAGGGCTACTGTTTCTAGGGATTTTACTACTGTTAAACATACATTCAAATGCTCAAATTCAGGTAAACTCATTAAATGAACTTCGTCCGTATTTAAGTCAGAGTAATGTAAATGTGAAATTAAGTCCTGGGGTATATACCATTTCTGCAGAAAGTATTAAAAATGGTGAATTCTCGAAAAATACTCTCGAAAAAAATAATGCAGATGTCATATTCTTTTTTTCTGGAAATAATAGCGTTTATGATTTTACCGATGTCACTATAAATATAAAAACAGAAGTCTTTACAGCGTTTCCAATAGGAAATAAAGAATTATATGAATTACAAGTGTTAGGAAATAAAAACGTATTGAAAAATCTTACGATGGTAGATGTTGGATCTGTAAAAGATGGACCAACTAGACGTGCTACAAATATTGTTATGGATGGTGCAAGCAATAGAATAGAAGGCTTTCACATCACAACTAAAGGGTCTTACCCGTATGGTTATGGAGAAGTTTTTGGGAAAGGTGGTAAAAGTGTAATTAACCACAGAAAACATTCGTCATTTTTAATTCGTGGATATAAAAATCATGCAAAAAACAATACTATAATCCATCGCTCTTATGGGCACGCCATATTTATGCAAGCTGCCGATTGGCCAATTATAGAAGGCTGTTATGTTGAAGGCGTTATGCGTTCTACAGACGATATGTGGACAGAAAAAGGCACAGGTTCCGATGCCGATAAAGTCAATTTTAAAACAGTTTTTGGTTACGATTTACCTAAAGGCTACATGTTATGTTTAGGTGAAGAAGGTATTAGGGCGTATAATGGCGGTGAAACTTTTATCGATGGCGTAGAATATAAAAGAGGAACTTCTAATCCAACAATTATTAATTGTACCATTAAGAATATGAGAGCTGGGGTGACTCTTACCCATGCCACAGGTAAAAAATATGTATCTGGGACTACCGCTATTGGTTGTCAACGTGGATTTTGTATTGGTACAGGTGATATTGTAGACTGTTATGCAGACGCACAATATGGACCAGCATTGGGTGTAGATTATCCGAATGATAGTGGTATGAATGCAGAAATTACCCTACTGCCATACGAAGGGAAATCGTATAATGGAAGCAAACATGCCGCCATAATTATTGGAAAAAATCATAATATAACATTGAAAAATGATTTGAAAAATGCTGATCAAGACTTGAAGATTAATTTTGGAGGGGATAACAGAACGATTGGTATGGTTGAAAAAGATGAAAACTATCCAGCTTCAGGAATTGTATTGAAGAACTTTACAAACTATCCGATTGTTTTAGATGATAACAGTAAAAATAATACGATTGAAACAGCAGGAGCTGTAACCGATGATGGTATTGATAACAAGATTTCTAAAATCAAAAAATAAAAGGAAACCATTTTTAAAAGGGTGGAGCGTTTACTTAAATGAAAACGTATAATATTAAAAATACACAAATGAAATCTTATATAAACACATTGCTTTTCGTTATAACTCTTGGTTGTACGAGCGTAGTTATATCACAAACAAAATTAAAGACATTAGACGATTTTCAAGCACCTACCGGCGATTGGTTTCTTGCTAAGGATGTGGCTGTAGATTCTAAAAATCAGCAGGAAATTAAATATACCAAAGGTGGTAATGTGTTTGTAAACGGTGTTATAGGTAAAACGAATCATCTGGTGTCTAAAGAATCGTTTGGCGATGTCGAATTACATGTTGAGTTTTTAATTCCGAAAGGGTCTAACTCAGGGATATATTTACAAAGCAGATACGAGATTCAGATTTTCGATAGTTACGGGAAAGCAAATGTAGAGTATTCAGACTGTGGAGCGATTTATCAGCGTTGGGACGAAAGTAAAGCTAAAGGACAAAAAGGATACGAAGGGATGCCACCACGTGTAAATGCAACCTTGCCTCTTGGAGAATGGCAGAGTTACGACATCATCTTTAGAGCACCGCGATTCGATAAAACTGGTAAGAAAATAAAAAATGCGCTTTTCGAAAAAGTCATTTTAAACGGAATAGTAATTCATGAAAATAAGGAAGTCACTGGAGCAACTCGAGAAGGTGTCGAAGGCGAAGAGCTTGCTTTTTCTCCACTTTTATTACAAGGCGACCATGGAAGAGTTGCGTATAGAAATCTTAGAATTAGAAGCTTAGAAAATACTAGAGAAACGAAGACGAATACCTGGGTAGATCTATTTGTAAATGATAAAGAAACGGGGCCGAATTACGATTTTGTAGTACATGGAGATGCAACTGTGGAAGAAGCTAATACCATGTTCGAGTATAAAGATAAAGAATTAAAAGCCATGTATAAATGGCAAGAAAAAGAGGCACCTTATGGGATTGCAGTCACTAAAAAAAGGTACAGTAATTACGACTTAAAGTTCGATTTTAAATGGGGAGAACGCCGTTTTGTTCCGAGGGCAGATAAAATACGCGATGCCGGTTTATTGTATCATTGTCAGGCTGGGAATTATGCATGGCCACCAAGTTTAGAGTATCAGATTCAGGAAGGCGATTGTGGCGATTTATGGAATATTTTAGGCTGTCATTGTGAGGTGGTAAAGGACGGTGAGATTACTACCATTGAAAAGCGCGATTATAGCAGTTCTAAAAAGTGGACCGATGAAGAAAAAGCAGGATGGAATCAAGTGCTTTTAAAAGTGCGTGGCGATAAAGCAAAGTATTATTTAAATGGTGTTTTGGTAAACGAAATTACCAATGCTACCTATGGCGGTTTAACATTAGGGTCCGGATTTATTGCCTTACAAGCAGAATATGCAGAAGTGATTTATAAGCATATTCAGATTAAAGAATTGGATTAAATCCGATTTTCAGTAGCCTTATTTTTTTTAACGGTAGGCGCTTTAATATTTCAAATACTCCAAGTGAAGTTAGAGGTTTTCTAGACCTTTGGCTTCACTTTTTTAGTTAGGGCATATAATTTATAGGGATTGCACCATAGTTTATATGTAATTGCTGAGGTTTCAGTATTTTTAGCCTTCGTAAATAAATCTCATAAACGAAGCAAAACTTATATGACTACTTTCCGTATTAATTTCAACAGTATTAAAATAAATGCAACCTTTAAAACCTGTGTCATGCTACTTGGTGTTTTTGTGTTATCAGGACAACATTTAAAAGCACAAACGATGGTGAATTCTTTAGAAGAATTAAAACCCTATTTAGATGATAATAATGTGCAGGTAAAAATGAAACCGGGTGTGTATACTATTACGGCCGAAGATGTAAAAAACGGACTTTACACTAAAGAAACTGTAATTAAAAACACGAGTAAAGTGTTGTTGCTTTTTGAAGGGAATAATAGCACTTACGATTTTACAGGGGTTACTATTAATGTCGACACTAAAGTGTTTCAAGCTTTTGGAAAGTTTCAGGTGTATGAAATTCAAATTATAGGAAATAAAAATGTGCTTAAAAACTTAACATTAGTCGATGTAGGTTCGGTGCACGACCATCCTGCACATAGAGCAAATAATATTGTAATAGATGGTTCGCACAATAGAGTAGAAGGTTTTAATGTTACCACTAAAGGGTCGTTTCCTTATGGGTATGGTGATGCGTTTGGAAAAGGCGGAAAATCGGTTATTCCTCATAAAAAACACAGTGCGTGTTTAGTACGCGGAGAATCTAACCATTTAAAAGATTCGAAATTTACGCATAGAAGTTATGGGCATTGCATTTTTATGCAAGCAGCAAATAACCCTATTATTGAAGGCTGTGTTGTAGAGGGCGAAATGCGTAAAACCGATGATATGCTTAAGGAAACTTCAGGGCCAGCTTTCGACGTCGATTTTATGACCGTTTGGGGATATAAACTTCCAAAAGGCTATATGTTAAGTACAGGAGAAGCAGGTATTCGTGCGTACGACGGCGGAGAAACGGTTATCGATGGTAAAAATTATAAGCGTGGAACGTCTAACGTAACGGTGTTAAATTGTACGGTTAAGAATATGAGAACAGGTGTAACTATTGCGCACGCTACAGGTAAAAAACGTGTTGAAGGCTGTGTGGCTATTGGTTGTGAAAACGGATTTTCGTTAGGGTCTGGCGAACTGGTAAATTGTAAAGCAGATGTTGCTTACGGTCCAGCCTACGCATCGACTTACGAAAGAGATAAATCGTATAATGCAGATATTACGTTGTTAGACTCTAAAGAACCTTATTATAATGGATCAGGTAACATTGCCTATATTGGAGGTAGTGAACACAAAATTACATTTCGAGGATCTAGTCAAGGTGCAAATCAAGGATTAAAGATTCAGGTTGGAGGCGATAAAAACAACATCAGGTTATTACATGGTAATCTTCCGAATCAGAATGATTTTAAAGGCTTTGATTTTGAAATTCATAATTTAACAACGTATCCTCTAATTTTATCTAATAAAAGTTCTGGAGTAACCGGAGAATCGGTTGGAGAAATTAAAGATTCGGGAACTAATAATAAGGTGAAAGCTATAAAAGCCTCAAATAAATAAGAATAAAATATTAAGACTTTGGTTAGAAGAAAACAATATTTTTTCAACCAATAAAAATTGAATTTTTAGAAGGTCTGTTGTAACAGACCTTCTTTATATCTAGTTTAATGTATTGCAGATTTTAAGGCTAAATGGAACCCATTTAGCCTTGTTTTTTTTAAATGGGTTTTAAGTTATTGCAAATGATTCATAGTTTATATTCAAATTTCATAAGAGTGATTATACTTGTGTAAGCCTAAAGTAAACGATAATAAAATCAGTAATTAGCCATGAAAAAAGCATCAAGTATAGTTGTCATTTTACTATTCCTTTGTAATAGTTTAAATGCGACCGAAATTAAGATAAGTAGCTTAAAAGAGTTAGCAAAATATGCTTCAGAAAGCGGACATACTATTACAATGGCACCGGGTGTATATAAGTTAACAGATATTTTAACGCCAGAGGTTATTCGAGAACGTAGTGCTCGTAAACAATATCAATATATCAATTTTAGCGGAAGTAATAATATTTTCAATTTAGAAGGTGTAGAAATCGAGTTAGATACCGAAATCCGAACGCTTTTAAATCCACCAATTCATTCTGATGAATTTATAATAACGGGGTCAAATAATTCCTTTTTTGGACTTACTATTAGATGTGTAGGTAAAGGAACATCGCCTGGTGGTACGGTACTTCAAGTTGCAGGAGAAGCAAATATTCTTAAAGAGGTTACTTTACATGTAGCGGGATCATTTCCGTATGGGTATGGCGATTTGTTTGGAAAAGGAAAGCAAAAGGAAACGACTATAAAGCACAGTAAACATAGTGGATTATTGGTCACAGGTAACGATACTAAACTGTATAAATGTAAAATATATAACCGTTCGTTTGGGCATTGTTTCTTCATTCAGCAGCATCCAAAGAATGTATATTTTGAAGACTGCTATGCAGAAGGTGAAATGCGCTCAACAGATGATATTTTAGCTGAAACATCGGGTCCGGCATTCGATGTGAATTTTAAAACGTGGACTCAAAATCGTGAAGGAGATTATGTTGTTACGCCTGGCTATATGAAATCGCTTTGCGAAGACGGATTTAGAACATATGGCGAATGCGAAAACATAACATTTAAAAACTGTATTGCTAAAAACACCCGTGGCGGATTTGAGCTTCGTTTTAATAAAGCGCGTCTAGAGAATTGTGAAACCATAGGTACAGAACGTGGGTATTGGGTAGGCGACGATTCTGTGGTAGAAAACTGTAAAGGTGATGCAAATTACGGACCTTTGTTATTTGTAGAAGGAAGCCGTATAAAAGTCGATTTAATTGTAGATTCTGCTGCATCCGATCGCCTAGTTCACGCATTAGTTACTATTCAGGGTGATGATAATACTATTGTTTTAAAATCGGATAACGGAAAAAAACGTAAAACAGATTTACCTATTCTTATTGGGTATACACATCCAGAACATGGGGAAGCAATGTCGCCGTATAGCGAAGCCGAAACTTCAAATTTAAATCTTATTAATGAAACTCATATGCCTATTAAGATAGGCGTACAGGCTAAAAGTAGCACTATAAAAACCAATGGTGAAATTGTAGAAAACAAAGGGGCTAATATAAAAGTATCCAAACGTTAATTCATCATAATCAAAAGATTCATGGATAAACCTGTTAAAATGAAAAATAATGTAATACTGTTAATCGCACTTTTATATGTGACATTTGGAGTTTCTCAAAATCCGATTTTCACTAATGTGTTTACCGCAGATCCTTCACCACATGTGTGGCCAGACGACCCTAACAAACTTTGGGTGTATACCAGTCATGACGAGCCAGGATCTAATAACCATTACGGAATGACCGGTTATCATGCATTTTCAACCACCGATTTGGTAAACTGGACAGACCATGGTCGCATTTTGCATTTAGAAAATGTAGACTGGGCAGAGAGTCATGCTTGGGCTATGGATGCTGCATATTATCGTGGGCAGTATTATTTAGTGTATTGTATGAAAGAAGCTGGAATTGGACTGTTCAGAACAGGAATTGCACGTAGCGATAGACCAGAAGGACCATTTACAGATTTAGGCTATGTTAAAGGGGTAGAATTTGGTCAAGATCCGGCCATTTTTATTGACGACGATGGGATACCATATTTATATTGGGGACATGATCGCAAATGTTTTGCTGCAGAATTGAATGATGATTTAATGTCTATTAAACCAGAAACTTATGTTGATTTAACCTCTCAGTTAACACATGTGTTTGAAGGGCCATGGGTACATAAAAAAAACAATAAATATTATTTAACGTATCCTGGATTAACGCCTAGGCGTTGGCCAGAAAAAATGTTTTACGCTGTCGCAGAGAACCCTTTAGGACCATATACATTTAAAGGTGTTTTTATAGACGATTTTGAAGGGCAAAGTGGTACCAATCATGGCGGAACAGTAACTTACAAAGGCGAAGATATTATGTTTTATCACAGTGCGTGGTTATCTGGTGGTTTAAGTGAAACCCGTTCTTCTATGGCCGATTACTTAAAGTATGATAAGGATGGAAATATCTTACCCATTATACCTTCAAAAGAAGGCTTAAGAAAAGCAAAACGCACTAAAGTCACATTGAAATTAGAAGCAGAACATGGTTTTGCAGCAGGAGGTGCTTTATACAATGTTTTTGTGGATACTTGGATTAAAGGTTACAGTGGTAAAGGGTATGTAACAAATTTCGATAATCCATACGATCATGTATCTATTTTGGCTCAGGTGGCTAAACCTGAAAAATACCGTTTTAAAGTGCGATACGCTTCACCAGACGGAGAATCTAACCACGATATATTAATAAATAGTCATAAATACAGTGAGTTTATTTTTCCACAATCTAAAGATTTTACGGAAATAGATTTCGGGATTGTAGAATTAAAATCAGGAGACAATTTGGTGCGTATTTTTAAAAAAGATTGGAAACCTTCTGAAGGTGAACTAGCTATCGATTATATAAAATTTGAACAAGTATTTGAAGACGAATTACAAACTATAAAAAACTAAAATTAAAAACGTTATGAAAAAAGTATTAATAACTGGCCTATTGGCATTAATGGCCCATATTGGTTTCTCGCAAGAGCAAGTCCGTGTTAAGGCTACTGCTAGTGGCGAAAAATTCGAACATTTTTGGAGCAAGAGTGTTGGTGCTGGACGTGCTAACGAAGGGTTACGTGCCGGTTGGTTAGAGCAATTAGAGCTTGTTCAAGAGAATTGCGGCTTTGAATTTGTGAGATTTCATGGCATATTTCACGACGATATGTTTCCTGTATTTGAGAAAGACGGAGTTTACACATATAACTGGCAATATATCGACGATTTATTTGATAGAATGCTCGATTTAAATGTAAAGCCATTTGTAGAATTAGCATATTTTCCAACGCCATTAGCTGCCGAAAATAGTAAAACTCAATTTTGGTGGAAAGCAAATATTACTCCAGATGAATCTAAGTTTGGAGAGTGGCACAATCTAGTAAAAGCGTTTACAAAACATTGTGTAGATCGTTATGGAATTGATGAGGTATTAACGTGGTATTTTGAAGTATGGAATGAACCAAATTTACATTACGGATTTTTTGATGGAACAAAATCTCAATACTTCGAGTTATATAAGCAATCTGTAAACGCGGTAAGATCTGTAGACAACCGTTTAAAAGTGGGTGGACCTTCAAGTAGTAACTTTGTTGCCGATGGCCGTTACGATGGTGAGGTAGAAAGTAGAGATGGAGATCTTATTACATTCACCGCAGATAATATTAATGAATTAGAATGGAAAGGTGTATGGATAGAAGACTTCTTAGCGTATTGCAAAAAAGAAAAGCTTCCTGTAGATTTTGTATCAACACATCCATACCCAACAGATTACCCATTTAATCCAACAACAGGAAAAGGTAAAGATTTTTCACGAAATGTAAATTCAACCAAAACCGATATGGAGTGGTTAAATAAAGTGATTAAAAAAAGTGCATATCCTAATGCCGAAATTCACTTAACCGAATGGAATACAAGTCCGAATAGTAGAGATGCTATGCACGATTTTTTACCACCAGCAGCATACGTTGCTAAAGTAAACCTAGATTGTATTGGTTTAGCTAATTCTTTAGCATTTTGGACGTTTACAGATATTTTTGAAGAAAAAGGAGGCGCAGAGAGTATTTTTCATGGTGGTTTTGGAATGATTAATTACCAAGGTTTGGTTAAACCTACGTATCATGCATACCGTATGTTACACCAGTTAGGAGATCAAGAACTTTATAAAAACGATTATCTGTTTGTAAGTAAAAAATCTGGTGACGGTAAAGTTGTGGCGTTAGCTTATAACTATCCAGAAGATCATTATAAAGCGGTACCAGCTAGTATCAGAAAAATAGACCAATATGAAAACGGAAAAAGCCGTCAGTTAGATTTTACAATTTCAGATTTAAAACCAGGCGCCATGTTTAAGGTTGAAGTTTTAGATGCCGAAAGTGGTAATATCTATAAGTATTGGGAAACTATGGGTAAACCTGAACCACCAACAAGAGAACAAATTAAGGTGATGAAGAATTATGCAGAAAACTTAAAAACAGAATTATTTACTGCAGATGCTAAAGGTATTGTTAGTATTAAACGTGAATTAACACCTTGGAGTTTAGTATTGATAGAACAAGTAAACTAAAGCTTGATTGTATACAATATAATTGTACATAGGTGGTCTTTTTAGATCACCTATTTTATTTTATTTTATAGTAATAGAAAATAAAATGGTTTGTCGAAAAATCAGATACATAATCTATGGCTAAAACGTTTAAAAAAAAATCACAATTTTTATAATCCATTCCTACGGTATCTTCTTGTGTGTAACGTAATCCTAGTAGATTGGGCTTAAATGGGTTTTAAGTTATATCCATTGATTTATAATTTATATATTAAATGAAATAGAGTTTTTAAACTTGTATGAGGACTTTATTAAAGTCACTGAAAAGTATAATTCATTTAAAATATCTAATAAAAGTGTTTAAAATTACAAATCAAATGAAATCATATTCTTATATCCTGAGTGTGTTATGTATGGCACTATCAATAGTGTCTTGTAAAACCGAAGAAAAGAAGAGTCTCGCAGAAGAAGAAACTAAGAGCAATAAACCCAATGTCATTTTAATTTTAGTAGACGATCAAGGATATGGAGATATTGCTGCGTTAGGAAACACTATTATTAAAACTCCAAATATAGATGCCTTGCATGCTTCAAGTGCACGATTTACAGATTATCATGTAAATCCAACATGTGCGCCTACACGAGCGGCTTTATTAACGGGTCATAATGCCAATAGAGCAGGAGTATGGCATACGGTAAATGGTCGTTCCATACTTTTAGAACGCGAAACTACTGTTGCTCAAATTATGAAAGACAATGGGTATGCAACAGGAATTTTTGGAAAATGGCACTTAGGAGATAATTACCCTGCACGACCACAAGACAAAGGGTTCGAAGAAGTGTTAATCCACGGTGGTGGAGGTATTGAGCAAACTATGGATTTTTGGGATAACGACTATTATGCAGATACGTATCATAATAATGGGAAATTAGAAAAGTTTGAAGGCTTTTGTACAGATATTTGGTTCGATGAAGCCATGAAGTTTATGGAAACAAAGAAAGAAAGTAACACACCATTCTTTGTGTATTTACCTACTAATGCTGCACATACACCATACTTTGTTGATGATAAATATTCGGCACCGTATAAGAATAACGAAAATGTGCCGAATGCAGATTTTTACGGACTTATTGCAAATGTAGATGAGAATATAGGAAAGCTTGTAAACTATTTAGAAACCACAAATCAAATAGATAACACCATTTTAATTTTTACGACAGACAACGGAACGTCTGCAGGCGCTCAAATTCCTAAAACAGACGATCGTTTAGACGGATTTGTTACTAAAGGTTTTAATGACGGTATGCGTGGTATTAAAGCAAGTAAATACGAAGGTGGACACCGTGTTCCTCTTTTTATTCATTGGAAAAATGGAGGGATTACTGTAGGTAAAGATATAGATGCGTTAACAGCTCATTACGATGTGGTACCTACATTAGTGGATCTTTGTGATTTAGAAATTAAAGACGATATTAAATTTGACGGACAAAGTTTAAGACCATTAATAGAACAAGGAGATGACTCGCGTTTTAAAGACCGTATTGTAATTACCAATTCGCAACGTATAGATGTGCCAGAAGCTTGGAGAAGAACCTCTTTAATGCAAGGCAAATGGCGATTAGTAGATGGTACAGAATTATATGACTTAAATACAGATCCAGAACAACGTACCAATATTGCCGATAAGCACCCTAAAAAAATGGACGATTTTAAAACCGCTTACAACCTTTGGTGGGAAGATTTATTACCTGGCTATAGCGATTTACCACGTATTCATTTAGGACATGAAAAGGAAAACCCTGTTAAAATTTATTGTCACGATTGGCATACAGAAGGGGTTAGTCCGTGGCACCAAAGACATATACGTTCAGGGTATATCGATAACGGGTATTGGTTAGTTGAGGTTGAAGAAAAAGGAACTTACAATTTTAAATTACGTCGTTGGCCAGAAGAAACGCAATTAGCTTTAAATGCTCCAGCTCCTATTCGTCCTGCACTCGAAGGGACTAGTGTGCGTGCATCTAAACTTGGAAAAGTATTAAATATTGAAAAAGCAAGAATTAAAATTCAAGATATAGACGAAACTATAGCTGTAGATGCTAATCAGGAATATGTAGAGTTTACACTCGATTTAGAACCTGGTGAAACCAATCTTCAAACCTGGTTTACTTTAGATAATAAAGAGGAATTAGGAGCGTATTACGTGTCTGTAGAAAAAATATAAATTCGATTTAAAAACATGTTTAGATTAAGGTGTTTACTTATTGCCGTTTTAACGATGTCATTTTGCAATGCGCAAAGTACTTTTCAAATTAAAAAGGTAGACATTGAAACCGAAGTTAAAACCATCATGTCTGAAAAATGGCAAAATGATTTTAAGCATGTAGCCTATCCTAAACAGTGGCTTAAAAACGTTATTTCTGTTAGTCCAGGAGAATCTTTACAAGCTGCAATCGATAAAGTACATGCTGCTGGAGGTGGCGTGGTGTCTCTAAAAGAAGGAACACACTTAATACAAAACACCATTACATTAAGAGGAAGGGTAACCATTGTAGGTGCAGGAAGAGATTTAACTGTAATTCAGCAAGGTCCAGATTTAATGGAAACTGGCTTTAATATAGAAGCTCAGCCTCAAGTTACTGATTTGGTGATTAAAGATTTAACTTTAAAAGGAAGTCGCCAAGGGAAAGCAAATGGTATTCTAATTCGAGGTAGAAACGAAAGCCGACATACACGGGTTATGCTTCAAAACATAAATGTTACCGATTGGTCTGCACAAGGTGTTCATATGAAACGCACCAATAACATTATTATGGATAATTGCAATTTCCAATATAATGGTTCTGCAGGTGGTTTGTACCATAATGTATATTTCTTATATAATAAGTACATCTTACAATCGGATTGTGATATGTCTTATCCCGTACTCGGAAAAGGAAATAAGTATACATCTTGCGAGTATGTATTGGCACAACGTTGTACAATTAAAGACTGTTTAGGTAATGGCATTCAGACGGATCATGAAGAAGCTGGATATATTTTTCTTCATAAATATAATATTTCAGGTTGTGGTCGTGTAGCACTGTGGTTTCCTTGCGAGGATTATTACGACAAGTTTCATTATACTGAAGATCTGAAATATGCGCCACAAAAGGTGATTATAAATCGATGTGAGATTGTAAATAATACTTGGGGAGCCATGTGGCGTTCTGTTAAAGAATCTTATGTTATTAACAGTACTTTCGATAATAAAAAAGTAGACATGGGTTTACTAAACTGCGACGTTACTATAGAACAGAGCTCGTTTAAAACAGGTAATGAAATGTATACAGATGTAAAGCAATGGCCAAAAGAGGTTAGAATTTTGTGGTAATACGTCATGTACTTCAAGCATAAATAACATCTAATTACACCTTAATTGAAGGGAAGTTGGAAAATCAAAAATCAAAAATAAACAATGAAGATATTTAGTTTAGGGATGTTATTAGTAAACATTCTGTTTTGTAATGTAGTTAATGCTCAGGCTCTAGATTCTATTTATGGAATTATTACAGACGAAAATAAGCAACCACTAGATGGGGCAGAGATTATTTGGGGAACCGATGGTATTAAAACAAAAGCAGATGGAACGTTTAAAATAAAAGTATCAAAGACTTCTCATTCTCAAAATATTACTTTCTCTAAGTTGGGTTACGACATGCAATCGGTTAACTTTTCTCCCAAAAACTTTAAAAATAATCCCATTACCATACAATTACATGATAAAGGCCAGCCTAAAGATGCTTATCGAATTTCTAAAGTGAATATAGAAGCAGAAGTGCTTTCAATAATGAAAGAAAAATGGGGGACAGATTTTAAGCATGTAGTCTATCCGAAGCAATATTTAAACAACGTTATTATTTTAAACCCTGGAGATTCTATCCAAAAAGCTATAAATAGCATACATAGTAAAGGCGGTGGTGTTGTCTATCTTCAAGAAGGTACGTATGTGTTAGAACGAAGTTTAAATTTAATGAGCAAAGTGTCGTTGGTTGGTGCAGGGCGAACCAAAACTATTATTAAACAAGGGGCTAGTGTTAATAAAATTGCATTGACTATAGGTAGTTCTAAAGTTACAGATGTTGTACTCAAGGATTTTTCGCTTCAAGGTCATGACACAGCTTCGGCAAGTGGTGTGAGTTTTGGAGGTAAAGATGATAATAGGCACGAACGTTGGATGTTACAAAATATTACCATTACAGGATTTGGTTCTCATGGTTTGGGTATCAGTCGGATAAATAATGTGATTATGGATAACTGTGAATTTCAGCATAATGGTTGGGCTGGTAGTCTTCATCATAATGTTTATCTTATGCGTATTCAGGGTGTTTTACAATCAGATTGCGATATGTCTTATCCTACAATGGGAAAATCTAATAAATATACTTCGACCTCTCATGTGCTTGCACAACGTTGTAAATTGGAAGTCGGTAAAACTAATGGCATACAAGTGGATGCGGTACAAAGTGCGTATCATTTCTTTCATAAATACAATTTATCGAAGTTTAAACGGGTGGCTATGTGGTTTCCTTGCGAAGATTATTATAACAAATTTAATTATACAGAAAATTCAGAATACGCACCACAACATGTCATTCTAAACCGTTGCGAAATTGTAGATAATACATGGGGAGCTATGTGGCGCGTGGTGAATAATTCCTACGTTATTAATAGTGTGTTCGATAATAAGAAAATAGACATGGGCTTGTTAAAATGTGACGTCAAAATGGAAGACAGTACGTTTAAAACAGGTAATGAAATGTTTACAAATGTAAAGCAATGGCCAAAAGATGTTCGGATCTTGTGGTAATTACTATTAAAATTATTCTAAAATCGTTGTAAAACAGATGTGTCAGCTATAATATTTAGGTCCTTACAAAGCTAACATTTAAGCGGAAGTTTTTTATAAGGATATTTTTGGCTGGATAAATTATAATTCTGATTAAAAACAATCAATTCATATTAATTATGGAGATGCTGGAGTGTAGTTTTTGAATGATTAATAGCATTACATAAAAATAAAGAGGATAAGAAACGTGTGTAATTGTCGCACTATAACTTATGGTTACTTTCTATAGTAATAATCTCATTTTTATAGTTGTTAATTGCTTTTGTCTTGCTATCACAGTGTTTTTAGGGGGAAATGGGTAATAAGTTATTAAGAATGATCCATAGTTTATATCAAAAAGACTGGATGCTCTTTAATATTGTAATGTGATTATTCGGTAGTTGGAAATAATTACAAATTCAAGGTTTTAGAAATAGTAATAGTAAAATATATGAAATTAATTAAAGGCACATTAGTAGCATTAACTTGCGCTGCTATGTTAATGGGATGCGAATCTAAGAAGAAGGAAACGTCTTCTATAGATGTAAAAGACGCTGAGGTGAGTAAAAACCTCGTATTAGATTTGAGTGTAGATAAAGTAAAAAATACTTTAGGGACATTAAAAGAAGCAGATAGTTTTCCGAGAAATATAACCAAAGGGCAAAAAGATTGGAACCTTGTTGGTGTTAGAGATTGGTGTTCTGGATTCTGGCCAGGTGTACTTTGGTACGCTTACGAACTATCAGACGATCCAGAAATTAAAGCTGGAGCTGAAAAGTTTACAGCACCTTTAAAAGAGATTGCATATACACCTGCAGATAATCATGATGTTGGTTTTATGGTGTACTGTAGCTATGGAAATGGGTACAGATTGACCGGGAACGAAGAGTATAAAACGGTAATGCTTGCAGCAGCAGATACTCTAGCAACCTTATACAACCCTAAAGTAGGAACTATTTTATCTTGGCCTGTTATGGTTGATAAGATTGGTTACAACACCATTATCGATAACATGATGAATTTAGAATTGTTGTTTTGGGCCGCTAAAAATGGTGGCGACAAGAGTCTTTATGATATCGCCGATAGTCATGCACAAAAATCTATGGAGCATTTAGTTCGTCCAGATTATTCTATTTATCATGTTGCACTTTTCGATGAAAAAACAGGTGAATTCACTAAAGGAATTACGCACCAAGGGTATGCAGATGAATCGATGTGGGCTAGAGGTCAAGGCTGGGGAATATATGGCTTTGCTTTATCATACAGAGAAACAGGAAAAGAAGAGTATTTAGATACATCTATTAAATTAGCAGATCACTTTATAGAGCGTTTACCAGAAGATGGTGTGCCATACTGGGATTTCGATGATCCAAAAATACCAAATGCACCTAAAGATGCTTCAGCTGCATCACTAGTAGCATGCGGGATGTTAGAATTAGCCGACCAAGTAAAGGATAATGCGCTTAAAGTAAAGTATACTCAAGCAGCAAAAGACTTAATGGCAAAATTAGAGTCTAAAGCGTATTTTAGTGGAGATACTAACCAAGCCCTATTATTACACTCTACAGGACATTTACCTCACAATTCAGAAATTGATGTTCCAATAATATATGCAGATTATTACTTTATGGAAGCTTTAGTAAGATTAAAAAAGCTTGAAGATAAAATAGCAATGCAATAAAAATTTAGTTTGTTTGTTTTTTTTAATAAATCATGAGATAGTATGTGATTTTAATCTCATTTGGTTTAACCCTTTTAGAAGAAGTTCTAAGAGGGTTTTTTTATGGCTTTTAGTTTCTAAGTTGTTGAGGTGTAGGGTGATTTGGGTTTTAGTGTGTTCTGAAGTTAATAGGTTCGTTGAATTTATAAGCATCTAAGCCTATTCAATGTATTTATATGACACAGCATGAAAGAGAGACTGTGTTTAACGAAATATGTTAAAAGTAAAACAGTAAATTAAATAAATCTGGATAGCCATATCGTTCACTTATAATACCCAAATAATATCATAAAAAGTGTGTGTTATTATTTGTGTTGGGAGTAATCAACTGTAAAATTATAAGTAAATCATCAATTTGGTTATGGATTCTGTGAATTTTAGAGCTTAAATTAAACAATTTGCTACTATACCGCTGTTTACAGGGATAATTGGGTTATAATCTCTAAACATAGCACCATAATTTAGTGTGTTTTTGTGGGTTTATATATAGTTTTATTCATGAAATTTCACAATTTATGTTAAATGATGCAATGTAATTTCATTCAAGCAAACATTAATTAACAATTAAACTATGACGAAAAACAAATTATTAAAACGGAAACTATTTAGGCAAAATCTTCTAGCTTTTAATGTTCAAAGTAAAACATTATGAAGATGTTTAAATTCTAAAAAAAACTAATTGAAAATGTATAACCAAATAATATTTTATGTATAAGAATTACAAATTTAACAAGTCTTCGCTAAAGCCTGCATTATGTATGGCTTTAATGCTAAGCTTATCTTATAGCGGCGTATCTGCAGCAACAGATCCGTATAAAGTGGTTAGTCAAACTAACATAAACCAACAAGATTTAACCATTACGGGAACCGTAACAGCTAAAGAAGATGGTATGCCTGCAGCAGGTGTAAATGTCATTTTAAAAGGAGCAACAGGCGTTGGAGCAGTAACCGATTTTGACGGAAACTATACAATTGATGTGCCATCGGCGTCTTCGGTTTTAATTTTTAGTTATGTAGGTTTTGCAACACAGGAAATTACTGTATCGGGTAGAACAAATATTAATGTTGCTTTAGATACAGACATAAGTGCCTTAGATGAAGTTGTGGTTGTAGGTTATGGTACTGCTACAAAAGAATCTTTAACAGGGTCTATTGATCAGGTAACTTCAGAAGTTTTTGAAGATCGAGCAGTATCTAACGTAGCTTTATCTCTACAAGGAGAAACACCAGGTTTAACTGTTTCCAGATCATCTGCAAGACCAGGTAACGAAGGTGTTAATTTAACCATTAGGGGAGCAACTTCTGTAAATGGAGGAAGCCCATTAATTGTAATGGATGGTGCACCTGTATTTGATGATAGTGAATTTTTTCAAATGAACCCAGATGATATTGAATCAATAAGTGTACTTAAAGATGGTGCAGCTTCTATTTATGGATCAAGAGCAGCAAATGGTGTAATTTTAGTAACAACTAAAAAAGGTAAAGGCCAGATGAAGGTTGAATTTAGCTCTATGCTTAGAGTTAATGTGTTAGGAGAAAGACCTCCTATGACCTCTTATCAAGAATACGGACAATTGTGGCTAGATGCTGCAGAACAAGATACTACACCTAACTATTGGAACTGGGGTAAAGAAACTGTTGAAGGTTTTGCTGCCGGAAGAGAAGGTTGGTTCCAGACTGTACCTGCTGGTTGGGGATACGATGGATTAATTTACATGGGAGATGCCGATCGTTATGAAGAATTATTTGGAACAAACTTTGGTAATCAACAAAATTTAAGTTTATCAGGAAGTTCAGAACAAGCAAGATATAGATTGTCATTTGGTCATTCAGAATCTCAAGGTGCTTTAAAGACAGCTTACGACGGAGTTGAACAATATTCTGTAAGATTAAATACAGATTTTAATATAACAGAAAAATTAAACTTAGCCGCGAATGTGTCTTTACAAAAAAATGTAACATCTAGTCCTTCTACATCGTTTGGTCGTGCACTGTTAACTCAGGATATGCCAACATTTCCAGCAAAAAATGATTTAGGGCAATGGTATGCTAACTTTGGTATTGGTAGTAACAACTCTATTGCGGGTACTACAGATGGTGGTAGAGACGAAAAAGATGAAATTATTGGTAGATTAACTTTAAATTTAAATTATGATATAGGAGCAGGTTTTAGTGCTAATGCAACTGCAACTTATAATAATGTTAATGAAAGACAAGATATTACTACTTTAAATGTGCCATTATATAACTGGAATGGAGAATACTCGAATTCTATAAATCCAAATCCAAATATTGAGTCTACAGCAATTACATCAACATATCAAACTTATGGTGGATTTTTAAACTATGAAAAAAGTTTAGGAGACCATAACTTTAAAGGTATGGCTGGTATAACAGCAGAAAAGTATTTATATAAAGCTGTTACAGGAAGAAAGTTTGGTCTTGAAGATGAAGGTGTTTACGATATTAATGTAGGTACAGGAGTGCAGGAAAGTGAAGGCGGGCAAACCCAATATGGTTTATATTCTTATTTAGCAAGACTTAATTACGACTACAAAGGGAAATACTTATTAGAAGTTGTTGGTAGACGTGATGGTTCTTCAAGATTTGCTGAAGGTTTTAAATTTAATAACTACGGAAATGTTTCTATAGGTTGGAATGTTCATAGAGAAGCCTTCTTAGAAAACTTTGATGCTTTAAGTAATTTAAAACTAAGAGGAAGTTACGGAACAAGTGGTAATCAAGTAGGTATTGGTCCTTACGATTATGTATCTACAATCGGATTTGGAACAGATCTTTTTGGTACAGGTGGAACATTAAGTCCAACAGCTTATATAGACGGGTTAACAACAACAACGCGTACTTGGGAAGAAGTTGCAATGTCTAATGCAGGTATTGATATTGGATTCTTCAATAACAAACTATCAGGATCTTTTGATATCTATAAGAAAGAAAACAATGGTATGCTTGTTAATGTACAATATCCAGAAGTTTTAGGTGCGACTGCTCCAAAAACAAATAGTGGAACACTAGAAACCACAGGTTGGGAAGCAGCAATAATGTGGAGAGAAAGCAAAGGTGATTTCTCTTACAATGTTGGTTTTAATATGAGTGATACTAATAATACTTTAGTAAACTTAGAAGGAGGAAACTCAATTCAAGCAGGTGTACGTTCTACCGTTGAAGGTTTTCCTTTAGATTCTTATTTTGTTTGGGCAACAGATGGTGTTTTTCAAACCCAAGCAGAAGTCGATGCGTATAATGCACAATATTCTGTTGCAGGTTCAGAGGTGCCAACAGGAGCGTCGGCATTACGTGTTGGTGATGTAAGAAAACTAGATTTAGATGGAAATGGTGTAATTAATGATCAAAATGCAGAGGAAGAAAAAGGTCAAGGTGATGTTAAATATGTTGGAGATGCACAAGCACACTATGTATTTGGTATTAATTTAGGAGCTAAATATAAAGGCTTCGATTTTACAGCACTTTTCCAAGGACAATTCGAGCAAAATGTAATTAGAGGTGAGGTTAATGCATATCCGTTTGGTGTGCCATGGTCTAACCAAACTACAGCTTACAATGGTAAAATGTGGACTCCAGAAAATACAGGAGCAGCTTACCCTAGATTAACGTCTCAAAGAAATCTTGCAACATGGAACTGGGCTAACAATGACTTCTTCGTACAGAATAACAGATATATACGTCTTAAAACATTAGTTCTAGGATATACATTACCACGTACGGTTCTAGATAGATTAAAAATGGATAAAATACGTTTGTATATTTCAGGAAATGATTTATTTGAATTCACTTCTTTAGTAGATGGTTTCGATCCAGAATCGGGAGTTACTGCCGCGAATTCAGGTGATAATAATAGAGATATGTATCCATTTCAAAGAACTTTTGCATTAGGAATAAATGTAACATTTTAAGGACTATGAGAGAGCTAATATTTATTAACGTAAAAAAAATACAGATGAAAAAAATAATAATCTTATTCTCAGCGATGTGCTTCTTGCTAAGCTGCGAGGATAAATTTCTAGATTTGGAAGATCTGGACAGTGTAACAGAACAGGTGTATTTTGATGAACCTGAAAACTTTGTAGATGCTGCTAATAACTTTTATAGAGGCCTTCATTCACCACAATCAACTAGTGGAGATGGTTTTGATATGATAACCGATTTCGGAACAGAATTAAATGGATATTTTCAAGACTACGGTCAAGGACTTAACACAGCTACAGATACAGACATTTATTGGAATAATGGATATTCTTACATTAGAACTATAAATACATTACTTGAAAAAGCAGATGAGTATGTTGAAAAAGGATATGGAGAAATGTCTGACATTTCAGTGCCTGTTGCTGAAGCTCATTTTTTTAGAGCATATCAGCACTTCAGATTATTAAAACGTTTTGGAGGTGTGCCAATTGTAACAGAAGTTACTAATGTGGATTCAGATATTCTGTACGCTCCAAGAAATAGTAGATATGAAGTTATAGAACAAATTCTTGCAGATTTAGATGTAGCAATTGCAGATTTACCAGAAACAGCAACAGAAGAAGATTTAGGAAAAATAAGCAGTACAGCTGCATTAGCTTATAGAGCGCGTGTACTTTTATTTGAAGGAACTTGGGAAAAATATGTAGGAACAACTACCGATTTTGAAGGTTCAGGAACTGGAGGGAATTCTTCAGCCTATATTGCGGAAGCGGTTACTGCTGCAAAAGCAGTTATTGATAGAAATCAATACGAAATTTGGAATAAAAACAGCGATCCAAGTATGGAAAATAATTCATACAGATGGTTATTTACCTTAGAAGGAGCAGATTCAAACCCAGGAGGATATACTAAAGCTTCTAATAATGAATTTATTATTCAATCTATTTTTGATTTTGATTCTGGAAATCGTCTAGGTGGTGGTCAGTTCTCGCAAATTAGTGAAGGTAGAAATGCCCCAACTCAAATTGCATTAGATATGTATTCAACTTTAGATGGATTACCAATAGCTAAATCATCTCAATTTCAGGGGTATGCTACTCAATCTACTCAATTTATAAATAGAGATAGAAGAATGTGGGGTAACTTTGGAGGAAGTGTAATTGAAAACGGATCTCGTCCTATACCTGTAATTTCAAATGTTAACAACTCTAACTTAACGGCTTGGAAATTTGTAACCTGGAATAAATACAGAACTGTAGGAACAGAGGCGTATAACTATCCACATTTACGTTATGCAGAGGTATTACTTACTTATGCAGAAGCTTTATATGAGCGTGATGGTTCAATTTCTGATGCAGATTTAGACATCTCTGTAAATATAGTTAGAGATAGAGCAGGTATTGCACCATTAACAAATGCATTAGTAAATGATAATGGTTTAGATATGTTAGACGAAATACGTAGAGAACGTACTGTAGAATTATATATGGAAGATAATAACCATTGGAACGATATTAGACGTTGGGATACAGCTGTAGACTTACTTAATAACGATATTGTTGGGTATGTTATTGAGGGATCTGAATACGATACAAACCCAGATCTTTTCGACCCTTCAACTGCAATTTATGGGTATGTTGAAGATTATCCATCAGGGGTAGGTCCAGTAAAAGCAGTAATTATTGATCCAAAAAGCAATAGACCATACACTCGTAAAAATTACTTATGGCCATTGCCTATAAATGAAACAGTAATAAATACTAATTTAGTACAAAACCCACAGTGGTAATAAAAAGAACTTAATTGTTTTATTACTATTTTAAATTTCAAAGCAGCTGCAATTTTGTAGCTGCTTTTTTTGTAATAATTCATGATTAATTAAAAGAAAATGAGTTGTTTTAGTGTGTTTCGCTACTGTTTATAATTGAATTTTAGTAATTGAGTTTTAGAGAGTCCTTATTTAAATATTCTAATAAATAATTACAAATAGAAAGCTTAAAAATCAGGTTAGTTATACTAGCTGGAAATTATAAAATACAGATTGATCTTAAACTCTAGAAATGTTAAGCAATCACCAAAGTAAAAAGTTCAATCTTAAATGGTTTATAGATTTTAAATTGGGGTGTACATATTAGAGTAATACAAAGTCAAAATTAGTTGCTTGTCGCACTAAAAAAACCAGTGTATTTATGTCTATTTCAGTTTAGTCTGGTTTACAGTTGACTTTTAATTGAAAATATAACCGTTGTAACGGATTTGTTATTTACGTAAAAACCGTGAGGTTAAATTCGATTTATTTACGAATTAATAGAAAAGGGATCAGGTAAATTGTTTTTTTTGTAATGAATGAATTTTTGATTTTTACGTTGAGGTTTTTAAAAATGCTTTTTTTATTGATTATCTCCTATATAATTTCATCATTTAAACCAATGTAATTTGTTGTAGGATACAACGTATAAAAACTCGAGATTTTGTTGCTTTAAATCGCATCGAAAAACAGTTGATTAATAAGTGTTAGCGTATTATAATATTAATATTACAAGTGAAGTGTCAATTTTATTGGTAATTCAATGGGTTTAAATTTATAATCAGATTTTTTGCCTATAAATAGCGGGTTTATGGGTGTAATTGGGCTATAATTTATAAATATAGAATCATGATTTAGAGCGTTGTCAAGAGTTTATATCTAATTTTATTCAGAGAAATTGCACAAATATGTATGGCGTAATATGATGTGCTTTCTTTCAAACAAACATTAATTAATAAACAATTAAATTATGACACAAAACAAATTATTTAAACTAAAATTATTTAGGCAAGAGCTTCAAAATTTTAATGTTCAAAGTAAAACATTGTAACATGTTTTAAAGCTAAAAAACTAATTGAAAATGTATAACCAAACAATATTTTATGTATAAGAATTATAAATTTAACAAGTCTTCGCTAAAGCCTGCATTATGTATGGCTTTAATGCTAAGCTTATCTTATAGCGGCGTATCTGCAGCAACAGATCCGTATAAAGTGGTTAGTGAAACTAACATCAACCAACAAGATTTAACCATTACTGGAACTGTAACATCTAATGAAGATGGTATGCCTGCTGCAGGTGTAAATGTCATTTTAAAAGGAGCGACAGGTGTAGGAACAGTAACCGATTTTGATGGGAATTATACTTTAGAAGTACCTTCAGCGTCTTCAGTTTTAATATTTAGTTATGTAGGTTTTGCAACACAGGAAGTCTCTGTAGCTGGTAGAACAAATATAAATGTCGCCTTAGATACAGATATAAGTGCTTTAGACGAAGTCATTGTCGTTGGATTTGGTACTCAAAAGAAAGCGACGCTTACAGGATCTGTAACTCAAGTAAGTGGAGATGATGTTGTAAAAGGAAAAGGAACATCTAGTGCCGCCTTAGCATTACAAGGAGAAGTACCTGGTCTTGTTGTTACTCGTACTTCTTCACGTCCTGGTAATGAAGGTACAGACCTTAAAATTCGTGGAGATATTTCTGTAAACAATATTAGTCCACTTATTTTATTAGACGGACTTGAAATTCCAGAATGGCAATTAGCAACAATCAACCCTAACGATATTGAATCTTATTCTGTAATTAAGGATGGTTCTGCTGCAATTTTTGGAACTAAAGCTGCCGGAGGGGTTATTTTAGTAACTACTAAAAAAGGTAAAAAAGGGTCAAACCTTAAGGTATCTTATAAAGGTGAAACACAATTAAATTTTGTTAGAGACTACCCTTTATCTTCTATGGAAGAATGGGCTCAACTTTGGATTACTGCAGGAGATAACGATGGAATCGATTTTGTTGACGGTGATGGTAATCAACAAACTGCTGCATCAAACTACCGTTTCTTTACGCGTGATGAATTAGTTTCTATAGTAGATGGTACATTACCAATGGCTCCAGAATCTTATTTTTGGCTAGGTAAAGATCACTACTTTAGTAATGAAACAACAATGTTCGACGAAATGTATGGGACTACTTTATCTGAGCGTCATGATATATCTATCTCTGGAGGTAGTGAAAAAGCAACATATAGAACTTCTGTTGGATATGCTAACGAACGTTCTCCTATTAGCTATGTATACGATGGACAAAAACGTTATAACTTCCGTACAAATGTTACTTATGATGTGTCTGACATGATTTCTACAGATTTTATTGTGTCTTATGATAATAGAACTACAGATGTGCCTACGCAAGGTATTGGTGGTGGTGTTCAAGACGCGAGTTGGTTCCCATTATTCAATCCAGCAGGTCAGTATTACGATAACTTTGGAGGTAATAACTCTTTAGCATATTTAGATGAAGGTGGACGTACTAAAAATAACGATGAAATCTTTCGTTTAGGTGGTAAAATTAATTTTGATTTCGATAAGTATGTAAAAGGTTTGTCTTTTTACTATCAAGGTAATTTTAGTTCTAAAAACAATCATAAAACAACAAGAAAATCTACTGTTACTATGTATGATTGGGAAGGTAACACAACCTTTACTCCAACAACCTTATTAAATTCTAGTGTAAACGAAGAGTCTCAGAAACAAATATTCCAAAACCATGTATTCCAATTAAACTATAATCGTACTTTTGGTGGTCATACATTAGGTGCTATGGTTGGGTATACTGCAGAAGAAACGCAAACAAATAATTACGACTTGTTCCGTTCTAACATGGCTTCAGATGATTTAGATGATATTAATACAGGAGACGTGACTACACAAACGAATGCTGGTGGTAGTAATGCTGTAGGTTTAGTATCTTATTTAGGGAAATTAAACTACAACTTTAAAGGAATTTACTTATTAGAAGTATTAGGTCGTCGTGATGGTTCTTCTCGTTTGGACCCAGATTTCAGATGGAAAAACTTCTATGGGGCATCTGCAGGTATTAATTTCTCAGAGATGGCATTTATGGAAGACAGTGCCTTTAGTCTATTAAAATTACGTGCTTCTTATGGTGAAACTGGTTCTGTAACAGGTATTGGTGCTTACGATTACTATTCTAGTATAGGATACGGTTCAACAATCTTTGGAAATAGCCCAGAATTATATAATACAGCATACATTAGCGGACTTACATCTACAGATCGTTCTTGGGAGCGTGTTTCTACAACTAACTTTGCAGTAGATTTTGGAGTGCTTAACAACCGTTTAACAGGTACAGCAGAATACTTTATTCGTAAAAATGACGATATGTTAGTTAGTATTACATATCCACAAGTATTAGGAGCAGGGGCACCAAAAACAAATAGTGGTACATTTGAAACTACGGGTTATGAGTTGTCTGTTAATTGGAGAGATCAAATTGGAGATTTTAGCTATAACGTAGGATTAAGTTTCTGGGATAATGAGAGTGAAGTTACTAGAATGGAAGGCGCACAAAATATTTCTAAAGGTGTAAATTCTGTATTAGAAGGTAAACCATTAAATGCAATCTATGCTTACAAGACAGATGGTATTATGTCTACAGAAGATGAAGTCTTAAATTACTACAATGAGTTAGGTTTTATAGATGCTGCTGATCAAACAAATATGAAAGCAGGAACATTATTACCAAATTATAGAAGTGCAGACCGTTTAGTTCCTGGAACTGTTAAACGTGTAGATGTAAGTGGAGATGGTATAATAAATGAAGACGATTTAGTGTATGTAGGTGATACTAACCCACACAAGAGTTTTGGTATTAATTTAGGTTTTGCTTATAAAGGATTTGATTTTAGTGCTTTTTTCCAAGGTGTAGCCGATGTTAATATTGTAAGAACAGGTTCTCTTGCTTATCCTTTTGCACAATGGTGGACTAACCAAAACGCATCTTTCTTAGGTAATACTTGGACTGTAGATAACCAAAATGCAGATTTACCTGCAAGTTATTACAACGGAGCTAGAAAATCTTGGAATTACGATTTAAACGATATGAATGTTATCAAAGCAGCTTACATGCGTGCTAAAGTACTTTCTGTAGGATATACACTTCCTCAAACTATTTTAGAAAGAATAGGTGTAGATAGAATTCGTGTGTCTTTAACAGGAAACGATTTGTTTGTAATTTCTAATGTAAAAGATGGTTTAGATCCTGAAGCAGGTATAGATACAAGACAAGGTAGTCAAACACCATTTGTATCGACTATGATTCTTGGTTTAGAACTTACTTTTTAATTGATAATTTTTAATTTAATGAATATGAAAAATATAAATTTTAATATAAAACGAATAGGGTTAACTGCTGTGATTTCCGCATTTATGTTGACTGGTTGTTCGGACTACCTAGACCAAGAACCTCAAGATTCTGTAACGGAAGCTGTTTATTTTAAAACTCCAGAACAGTTCGAAGCAGCAGCAAATTTTTTCTATAGAGCTACTTTTGGTTATGTAGCTGGTAGTGATGGTGGGGACGAATCTTCAGATTTATCTGGTAACATTACAGAACAGCCAACATATGTAAGTGGTAATAAGCCTGTGCCAACATCAGATGGTATCTGGAGTAGTAACTACAATCAATTAAGAGAAGCTAATCAATTAATTGAAAAAGCAGCTGAATATGAAGGAGATCAGTCAGATATAGAAACTTTTGTTGCTACAGCACACTTTTTTAGAGCATGGAATCATTATAAACTATTATTGCGTTTTGGAGGTGTGCCTATTGTAACACGTTCGTTAGATGTAAGTTCTGAGGAATTATACGGACCTAGAAATAGCCGTTACGAAGTTATCTATCAAATTTTAAGCGACTTAGATGTTGCTATAGATGGATTACCATCAGAAAACAGTATAGGTGATACAGAAAAAGGTAAGTTGTCTTCTGAAGCTGCAAAATCTTTAAAAGCGCGTATATCATTATATGCAGCTACGTATGAAAAATACGTGGGTACAGCTACAGATGGAGATGGTACTACCGTTGGTGCAGGATCAGCAAAACCAGCTGATTATCCTAGTGTTCAAGAACTTTTTGAAGATGCAAAGCAAAATGCATCAGAAGTTATGAATAGTGGAGCTTATGAGTTATGGGATCACCGTGCAGAGCTTGGAGACAGAAACTTATATTACTTATTTACTTTAGAAGATGGTTCTAATCCAGCAGGTTTAACTAAAGCAGATAATAGGGAGTTTATTATCTATACTGTATACGATTATACTTTAAGACAAATTCGTCAAAACATTTCTCACTCAAAACCATATACTCCTTCTAGAAAATTAATGGATATGTATTTATGTGAAGACGGTTTACCTGTACAATACTCATCAGTTTTTGAAGGTTATGATAAAATGAATTCAGAATTTCAGAATCGTGATAATCGTTTAACAAGTTTTGTATACGAACCAATAGTGCAATATTGGGGCCATGGTGCTAATGTTGATGGTGGTGGAGCACAATATGGTGTAGATTTCGAAGATGCTGGTACGGGATTCGATTATAGATATGTACCTCAATTATTAAACCCATCTGGAGGACGTGGAGTTGGATATCAAGGTGTAAAATTTGTAACAGAACACAAATTAAGAGAAACGAGAGAAGAATCTTTTAACTTCCCTTATTTACGTTATGCGGAAGTATTGTTAACCTATGCGGAAGCAACTGTAGAATTAGGTGGCGGTGCTATCTCTGATGCAGATTTAGACATTTCAATCAATAAAATTAGAGAGCGTTCTAATGTTGCGCCTTTAACAAATGCATTAATTTCACCATATTCAGACTTAACAATGTTAGGAGAAATTAGAAGAGAGCGTGCTATTGAATTATTTGGAGAGAGTCAACGTTTCGATGACTTAAAACGTTGGGGAATTGCAGAAGGAGAGTTAAATCATGACTTAACTTTAAATTATGTAGATGGTACAGAGTTTGAAACGGCTTTAAATCCTAAAAACCCAACTGATTTAATTTACAATCCATCTGGATTCTCATACGGTACAACAAGTAGCGAGAAATCTATATCTACATACTCAGGTATAGCAAATGTTAAGCCTGGAGCTTTAATCTTCGATATTAAAGGAAATAGAAATTTCTCTATAAAAAATTATGTTGATCCTATTCCTTCAGATCAAATCAGATTAAACCCAGAGTTATTACAAAACCCATTATGGTAATAAACAAAATATACTAATTTATATTAGTAATTTATGTTTGCTTAAAAGCAGTTGTGAGATATCACAACTGCTTTTTTTTTGTTTATACTATGCATAGTTCTGCGAACTAATTTTACTTCAAATTTAAATATAACTGTGTAGGCTCATTTAAATCATAGCAATAAAAAAGAGCTATAATATCTACATTAAAAAACGCTATAGTTTTAAACATAATAGAAAAAAGCCTATAGTAAAAGTTGAAAATAATTCTGAAAAATATTTTTATTCAGAATTAGATTTTTTTCTTAAAACTCTAGCTATTACTAAGAAAAACAGTGAAAATGGATTATGTGTTATAGTAATTGGACGATAATTTATTCAATATTTAGCCTATAAGATTTAGATTGCAATCGTTATTGTTTTTTGTGTCTTGAAGAAAGTAGTTGATTTTTTAAGACAAGTTAGAATTGGTTTTAAAATTCATCCAAGGCGAGTCATTATCAATTTGGATGAGTTTTTTTAATAAATCAAATTCCAACATCAATAAACTTACTGCTAAATGTAAACGATGAAATGTATTAAAACATATATATTATTCTTGCTTATCGTGTTTTGCAACACCGAATTGTTTGCACAAAATACAATGGGTTTTAATCTAGGAAAGGCTCCTGTTAATGGCGGTCTCGAAATGGAAGATTATTGGGTTTGGGGTAGTTCTGTAATTAAAGGCGACGATGGGATGTATCATATGTATGCTTCACGCTGGCCAAAATTTTTACCCTTTCACCCTGGATGGATGATTGCATCAGAAATTGTTCATGCAACCTCTAAAACTCCAGAAGGTCCTTATAAATTTCAAGATATCGCACTTAAAGCTCGAGGAACTCAATATTGGGATGGACGCTCTACTCATAATCCTAAAATAGTAAAATACAACGACACCTATATTTTATATTACATGGGATCTACACACCCATTTGAAGCGGTTACTCCAGACAATGTAAATCAATTCGATTTAAAAAGTAAATGGTGTATCGCTGCACGATGGGGAAAACGTATTGGAGTCGCAACTTCTAAAAGTCCAAACGGACCATGGACACGTTTAGATACCCCTATTTTAGATGTAAAACCAAATTCATTTTATAGTTTTTTAACGTCTAATCCGTCACCTTTAATTAAAGACGATGGATCGGTAGTATTACTATTTAAGGGACGCGATTATAAGGCCGATGGTATTTCTAATGCCGATATGAGTATAGGTGTGGCTACTGCGCCGTCTTACAAAGGGCCTTACACTGTTAAGGGAGATAAACCTTTATTTTCTCTAGAGCACTTTGGTGAGATTGAAGATCCTCATGTTTGGAGTGATAATACTGGATTTCATATGATTGCTAAAGATCAACGCGGAGCTATAACAGGAGAAGCTGGCGACGGACTTTTAGCACATTCAAAAGATGGAATACATTGGACAGTCGATAAAAACCCGAAAGCATATACTAAAACAGTCACTTGGGATAATGGTAAAATTATTACTCAAGGACAGTTAGAACGTCCGTTTGTATTTGTAGAAGATGGGAAACCAACACATATATTTTTCGCGACTATGGATGGTCCTGGCGGATTTGGAAATGGAACAAAAACTTGGAATATGGTCATTCCTTTAAACGATAATTAATTTTAAACACTAATAAAAAGGCAAATTGCCTAGCCTAATACCTAAAAATATGAACAAAAAAATAATGTTATGGTCTATTACCGCAGCACTTGCCGGATTCTTATTCGGATTTGATGTGGTTGTTATATCTGGTGCCGATAAAAAATTACAAGCCTTATGGGGCTCGTCTGAAGCTTTTCATGGTGCTGTAGTTATGGGTATGGCACTTTGGGGAACCGTTGTCGGTGCTATATTTGGAGGTCTTCCAACAAATAAATACGGACGAAAAAATACATTAATTGTTATTGGAATTTTGTTTGCTGTTTCGGCCATAGGTTCGGCGTTATCTAATGATCCCTATGTGTTTGCTTTTGCACGCTTTATTGGAGGTTTAGGAGTAGGAGCATCTACCATTGCAGCACCTGCATATATTTCTGAAATTGCACCTGCTAAAGATCGTGGTCGTTTGGTGGCGATGTACCAGTTCAATATTGTTTTTGGTATTATGATAGCGTATTTATCAAATTACCTATTAAGTGATATTGGTGAGAATGCATGGCGATGGATGTTAGGAGTAGAAGCTATTCCTGCAGTTTTATATATTTTATTCGCTTTAAAATTACCGAAAAGTCCACGTTGGTTATTATCACAATCAAGAGAAGCAGAGGCAAGAGACGTATTAAAAACAATAGATCCAGATTCAGATATAGATGCTCAGGTTCGTGAGTTTAACTCGCATTCAGAAAATAGTGATAAGTCGGAAACGATATTCATAAAAAAATACAGATTCCCGTTAATGCTGGCGTTTTTTATCGCATTTTTCAACCAGTTTTCAGGAATTAATGCGGTGTTATATTATGCGCCTCGAATTTTTGAAGCAGCAGGATTAGGAGAAAGTTCGGCATTATTAAATAGTATCGGATTAGGTGTAACCAATCTTGTATTTACATTACTAGGCGTGTTCTTAATTGATAAATTAGGAAGAAAAACGTTAATGTATATTGGTTCTTTAGGCTATATAGTTTCACTTGGTCTATTAGCGGCAGCATTCTTATTAGAATGGTCGGGTATGGCTGTTCCTTTTTTCTTATTTCTATTTATTGCAGCTCACGCTGTTGGGCAAGGTGCAGTAATATGGGTGTTTATTTCAGAAATTTTCCCTAACCACTTACGTGCTTCTGGTCAAGCTTTCGGAAGCTCTGTACACTGGATTTTAGCTGCGCTTATTCCATCATTATTTCCATTCTTATTAAAATTAGTAGGTGGTGGAGCTGTTTTTCTAGTGTTCGCTGTAATGATGATATTCCAATTGTTATTTGTAGCGTTCATGATGCCAGAAACTAAAGGAAAAACTTTAGAGGAGTTAGAAGATATCATGCTTAAAAAATAAGATAAAATATATCGTACAATGAGTAAAAAGCTAGTTTACATAATCCTATTGTTTCTGTCCTGCAATGTATTTGCATCGCAAATCGATACGCTTATGGTTTTTAGTCAGTCTATGAATAAGACTATCAAAAATGTAGTGATTACACCAGATAATTATTCTAAAAACGGCGGAGCTTATAATGTCGTGTATTTATTACATGGCGCAGGTGGAGATCATAAAGCATGGTTAGGTAAAGCACCAGCTATTAAAACATATGCCGATACATATAATGTTATTATTGTATGTCCAGATGTCGAGAAAACCAGTTGGTATTTTGATAGTCCTGTAGATTCTAAAATGAATTACGAAACCTATGTTTCAAAAGAATTAGTTTCAAAAATAGATGCCACTTATAATACAGCAGCGTCTAAAGAAAGTAGAGCGATTTCAGGTTATAGTATGGGCGGACATGGGGCTTTGTATTTAGCTTTTAAACATCAAGATGTTTGGGGAGCAACAGCGAGTATGAGTGGTGGTGTAGATTTAAGACCGTTTCCTAATAATTGGGATATTTCTAAACGTTTAGGAACTTATGCAGAGTATCCAGAACATTGGGAAAATAATTCTGTAATTAACCTGACACACTTATTAACAGCTAAAGACCTTAAAATACTATTTGATTGTGGCGTAGATGATTTTTTTTATGATGCCAATGTAAGACTTCATAAAAAATTATTAGAGCGTAATATTCCTCATGATTATATAGAACGTCCCGGCGGTCATACCAATGCGTATTGGAGTAATTCTATAAAATATCAATTGGTGTTTTTTAACGATTTTTTTAAATCAGCAAAATAAAAATAAATGAAAAGAAGAATTTTAATCTTATTAACATTAGTATTATGTAGTGTTTTAGGAGGATGTAAAGCTAGAAAAATTCAAGGTGTTGAAAAAAGCGAGTCTTCTGCAGCAGTTAGCACATTAGGGCAACCTAACATTGTAGTATTACTGTGCGACGATTTAGGGTATGGCGATTTGGCGGCTTTCGGGCATCCTGTAATTGAAACGCATAACCTGGACAAATTAGCTGAAACAGGAATTAAACTTACAGATTTCTATGCAACGGCACCGGTGTGTTCATCTTCGCGCGCAGGCTTGTTAACAGGTAGAAGTCCTAATAGAGCCGGTATTTATGATTTTATTCCGGGCTATAAAAAAAGTGCAGATAATAGAGATTTGGTACACTTACGTGCCGAAGAAGTGACTATTCCTCAAGTATTAAAATCTGTAGGTTACGAAACCTGTTTAGTGGGGAAATGGCATTGTTCGTCTCAATTTAATTCAGACGCACAGCCACAACCAAACGATTTTGGTTTCGATTATTGGATGGCAACACACAATAATGCAGCGCCAAGTCATAAAAACCCAAGAAATTTTGTGAGAAACGGCGAAGAAGTCGGTGAAATAGAAGGTTTTAGTAGTCAAATTATTGTAAGCGAAGCCATGTCTTGGTTAGATAAAAGAGATACCAATAAACCATTTTTCTTAGAAGTTGCGTTTCACGAACCTCATGAGCCTATTGCCTCACCAGAAGATTTAGTTCAGAAATACTTACCTAAAGCCAAAAATCATGAAGAGGCCGAATTTTTTGCTAATGTAGAAAATGTAGATTTAGCCGTAGGTCGATTATTAGAGTATTTTGAAACTCATAATATCACCAATACTTTAATCGTGTTTAGCTCAGATAACGGTCCAGAAACCTTTATGAGATACGAGCGTGCTAAAAAATCTTACGGGAGACCAGGACCTTTAAAAGGTATGAAATTATGGACCAACGAAGCTGGGTTTAGAGTTCCAGGTATTGTAAAATGGATAGGAAAAGATACTTTTTCTGGAACAAGCGATGCCGTAGTATCTGCCTTAGATTTTTTACCAACATTTGCAGAATTAGCAGGCGCAGAATTACCAAACCGAAAATTAGATGGCGAGTCTTTTGTGCCACTTTTAAAATCGGGAAATTTTGAACGCGAAAAACCTTTAACATGGGCATTTTATGATGCTATTAACGACCGTCGTGTAGCCATGCGTAAAGGCGATTATAAAATTATGGCGCGTATAGAATTAGATGGCGAAACCTTACCTAATCTTCATAATTTATACGACGGAAATATTGAAGAAATTAAACGCGCTAAACTCACAGATTTCGTGTTGTTTAATTTGAAAAATGACATTGCAGAATCTGAAGATATTTCAGCTCAAAAACCAGAGATTTTTAATACGATGAAAACAGAATTTAAATCGGAATATAAAGCGCTGTTAGACGGCAGTCATGTATGGGTGAGACAAGAAGAAACAAACTAAACGTACAATAAATACCAATTACGACTCAAACAAACTATAAATTTCAATAACCAATGAAACCTATTCAACTTAAATTAATAATTCTTTTTACGCTATGTATCGTGGCTAGCAGTTGCTCAAAAAAAGAGGTGATTGCAGTGATGTCTCCAGATGCAAGTAAAAAGATGGTGTTTCTTGAAGGAGAAAATAACAACGATGTCTCTTTTTCTGTATTTTACAATCAGAACGAAGTCATTCAAAGTTCGGTATTAGAACTAATGTCTGAAGAATTAAATTTCACAGGAACGATTACGGTTGAAAATATTGAAACAACTTCAGTAAATACAACGTGGACCTCTAGATTTAATGAGTTAAGTACGATTCCAGACCATTACAATCAGATAAAAATATATTTAAAACAAGGCGATGCAAAAGTGAATATCATTGCAAGAGCTTATAATGAAGGTGTGGCTTTAGCTTACGAAATTCCTGAACAAGGTAACCTTACCGAAATTGGTTTAAATGAAAACATGCATTATAATTTCGATAAGGATTACGAGCTGTGGTCTACCCCAAAACGTGAAAAAGGCGTCTTAACGGCTCAAGGCGAGTATAGAAAAATTCCAATTTCAGCCTTGCAAGAAGGTGCCGAACGTCCGTTAGTAATTGAGATAAACGATACGGTTAAAATAGCATTGGCAGAAGCCCGTTTGGTAGATTATGCACGAATGAGTTTTAATAAAGGCACAACATCGCCGTATAGTATTGTATCCACCCTTGATGGTAAAATGGGCGAACAAAAACAAGATACTATTACAGGAGCTGTTATTTCCGAACGCAAAAATGATGGCGCTAAAGTGCATAAAACCTTGCCATTTCAATCGCCTTGGCGCGTGGTAATGATGGGGAACAGTCATGGCGAATTATTAGAACATAATTATTTAATTCAGAATTTAAATCCGCCATCAGAAATAGCAGACGATTCTTGGATTACACCTGGAAAAGTACTTCGTGAAACAACCTTAACAACGCAAGGCGGTATGGCAGCTATCGATTTTGTAGCAAGTCATAATATGCAATATGTGCATTTTGATGCCGGTTGGTATGGTAATGAAATGGATAATGCCTCTGATGCGACAACCATTACTTTAGACCCGAAACGCTCTAAAGGGCCTTTTGATATTGAAGCTATTACAAAATATGCTACAGAAAAAGGCGTGAAAGTTATGCTATATGTTAACCGTCGCGCTTTAGAAAATAAATTAGACGAGGTCTTACCTGTATTAAAAAAATGGGGTGTGTCTGGTATAAAATATGGTTTTGTTCGTGTGGGCGACCAAGATGCAACCGCTTGGATGCACAAGGCCGTAAAAAAAGCCGCAGAATACGAAATGGTATTAGATATTCATGATGAATACAGACCAACAGGATTTTCTAGAACGTATCCTAATTTGTTAACTCAAGAAGGGATTCGTGGCGATGAGGAAACGGTGCCAAACGCACATACTTTAATTACTATGTTTACCCGAAGTTTAGCAGGTGCCGCAGATAATACGGTGTGTTATTATAACAGTCGTGTAGATAAAATGGGGTCGCATGCCTCGCAATTGGCTAAAACGGTTTGTATTTTTAGTCCACTACAATTTTTATACTGGTACGATAAAGCGCCATCAGCACCAATTAAAGACGATGGCCTTTGGGGAGATACGCGTACTATTGGTAACGAACCAGAATTAGAATTTTTTAACGCCGTACCAACCACTTGGGACGAAACTAAAGTGTTACGAGCAGATATTGGAGAATTAGGAATTATAGCACGTAGAAAAGGTAACGATTGGTTTGTTGGCGGAATAAATGGTGTTACACCACATGATGTGACTCTCGATTTTTCATTCTTAGAGGAAGGAGCATCTTATAAGGCGAAAGTGTATACAGACGATGAGACTGTAAACACCAGAACTCAAGTGAAGATTGAAGAGAAAGATATCACAAACCAATCAGAATTAAATATAAGCATAGACAGTAATAATGGTTTTGCTATGCACATTACTAAAGAATAAACGCTAAAGGTCATGAAAAATAAAGTTAGCATGTTAAAATACGTTGTAGTTTGCTTGTGTTTAAGCATTCTAGGATGTAAATCTAAAGAAGAACAACAACCAGAGGTTAAAAAGGAAATAAAGACTCTGCCTAAAGAACGTCCCAATATCATATTTTTGATGTCCGATGACCACGCCTATCAAGCCATTAGCGCGTATAGCGACCATTTAATTCAGACACCAAATATAGACCGTATTGCAGACGAAGGTATTTTATTTACCAATGCCTGTGTCTCAAATTCCATTTGTGCGCCTTCAAGAGCAACTATTTTAACAGGAAAACATACGCATATTCACGGGAAGGTGGATAATGTATTTCCGTTTGATGAGTCGCAGATGACCTTCCCTCAATTACTTCAAGAAGCAGGCTATCAAACCGCGATGTTTGGAAAATTACACTTCGGAAACAATCCAAAAGGGATAGACGAGTTTAAAATTCTTCCAGGTCAAGGACAATATTATAATCCAGATTTTAATACCAACGACGGAAAAATTACCGTAGAAGGTTATGTTACCGATATTATTATGGACATGACTTTAGATTGGTTACAAAACAGACGCGACGAAAATAAACCGTTTATGTTGTTCTCCATGCAAAAAGCGCCACACAGAGAATGGTTGCCAGCGCCAAGACATTTTAAAGAATACACTAAAAAGACATTTGTGGAGCCAGAAACCTTATTTGATGACTATGAAGGGCGTGGCACAGCAGCAAAAACGGCAGAAATGAATTTGTTAGAACATATGAACTGGGCTGGAGATTCTAAACTATATCCAGAAATGATGGCAGAACTAGGCATTCCAGATAAGTCGGGTTGGGATTTAGAAGCGTTTGAACGTGAAGTTGGACGTATGAATCCGGAACAACGTGCGGTATGGGATTCGGTTTACAGACCTATGATGGAAGAGTTCAAGGAAAACTATCCAAATATGAATGAAACCGAATTAATGAAATGGCGTTACCAACGTTATATGCAAGACTATTTAGGATGTATTGCTTCGGTTGATGAAAACGTGGGACGTTTATTGGACTATTTAGAAGAGACAGGCTTAGACGAAAACACCATCATTGTTTACACATCAGACCAAGGGTTTTATTTAGGAGAACACGGTTGGTTCGATAAGCGTTTTGTGTACGACGAATCCTTTAAAACACCATTGCTTATTAAATGGCCAAACGTTATTACGCCAGGAACAACAAATACTGAAATGGTACAAAATTTAGATTTTGCACAAACCATTTTAGAAGCAGCACAAGTTGAAGCACCTTCAGATATGCAAGGGGAAAGTTTAATTCCATTGTTATTAGGAAACGATCAAGAATGGACTAGAGATGCGGTATACTACCATTATTACGAATATCCAGGAATTCATATGGTAAAAAGACATTATGCGATTATTACCCAAGAATATAAGTTGATTCATTTTTACTACGATGTAGACGAATGGGAATTATACGACCGTAAAAAAGATCCGAACGAAATGAAGAATGTTGAAGACGATCCTGCGTATGCCGATGTGGTTGTAAAACTTAAAAAACAATTGGCAGATCTTAGAGCACAATACGGAGACAGTTCGGAATTAGATCAGAAAATATTACAGAAATATTTGGAAGCGAAAAACAATCCAGATATAGAAACTGTACCCTTACATTAAATCGATAAATAAAAAATAATTTCATGAGATTTTCAATCTTATTAACCTTAGCTATAACCTTCTGTTTTAATACCGTAACAGTGCAATCGCAACAAGCGACGGAACATCCACGTTTGTTTGCAAAGACTAGTGATAGAACTGCTTTAAAGCAGAAAATAGAAACAGAAGATTGGGCAAAAGCATCGTTTAATACGCTTGTCGAGGAGATTACGCCATATGTAGATCGTCACACTACAGATCCAGAATGGATTGTATCGCGATTGGCGATGTACTGGAAAGATGGCGAGCGCTATACACAATGTTATATTAAAGGGCAAGATTGGGATTATGGTGAAGGAAATGCGCCTATGCCAACCGTTCGTTTACCGGGTATGCGTAAATGGAACGATTATGTAAATGTGCCTTTAGAGGACAGAATTCCGTATAACGAATCGGGAGATATGTTAGGGATTAGTCGTTCTAAAGCCGATAAAACACCTGTGAAAATTCCGTATAAAGAAACAGGTCATATGATTCGTGCCAATAATATGGAAATATTAAAACTGGCAGAAAAATCAGCTTTCGCCTATTATATGACGCAAGAAGAGAAGTATGCTAAGTTTTCGGCAGATATATATTGGACTTGGATCTTAGGAACCTATTATATGAATCCGCCTTTAGATCCCGAACAATCAACTAAAGGTTCTGGAGGCTACGAGCCCGGCGGAATTATGGGGTATTATGATTACGAAGTGATTCACGACGATAGACAAATTCCTATGGCGGCGACCTACGATTTTCTTTACGATTACTTAAAAGCGAATCCGCATAAACATTTAAAGGAAATTAATAAAACCACAGTCGATGTGTCGAGTGAAGTGTTTAAGCGCTTTATAGAAATCGGATTGGTTCGTGGTGGTAAAAAAGGAAACTGGAATGTAAACCGTTATAAAAACATCATAGGAAGTATGTTGGTTTTAGAGTCTAACGATTTTTATGACGATGGTAAAGGTCGTGAATATTACATTCCGTTTTACACAGAAAAATCGGGTGAGCATTATGCAGGTTTACCAGAAATAATGGCAAATTATGATACTGAAACAGGCTTATGGCCAGAATCACCAGGCTATGCGTCGGGAATGATTCCTACAGTATTAGAAATGGGATTACAATTGTATAAATCTAGTGTGAATACCTTAGCCGGAAATCCAATTATTGAAAAAGCAGCGCTAGCGAATTTAGGTTGGTTAGATGCCCGTGGGAATTTAGTGGTGTTTGGAGATATGCGTGGTGGCGCTTTTAATATGTCGGCTTTCGAATCGTTATTAACCTATTCGACTTGGAAAGGTGATGATATAACGGCGAAAACCATGGCTACAGTCATCAAGAAAAACATAGAAAACGGACAGTACAACAGAAATAAATCCAACTGGCAAGATATTATTTTTAATCAGGCTCTACCAGAATCGGGTAGTGAATTACCTTACCACAGATCGGCGTATTCAAAATTTCATAGACATATGATTTTAAGAAATGGAAACGACGAAGACAACGGCTTAATGTTCACATTATATGGCGGACGCTATCAGTCGCATTTAGCCGAAAACGGATTAGCTATGCAATTTTACGGTAAAGGTTGGGCTCTTGCGCCAGATGCTTCGGCTTACGAATCGTATTGGTCGCCAGATGCAGGATATCATCGTGGAATCACGGGTTCTAACACCATAGTTCCAGGATATAAAAAAGGCGAGATTACTATAAATGCCATGGATCCTAAAACAGTAGAAGATGGTTTTTATAATACCGAAGTCACTTCAGAACAGGTATCTTTTGCAGATGTTTCAGCAGACGAAAAACGTCGTGTTGTGGCTATGATTCGCACTTCAGAAACTACGGGGTATTATGTAGATGTGTTTAGATCAGATCAAGATAACAACGATTATATTCATCATAATTTAGGTCACCAAGTTAGACTTACAAGTGCAGAACAGAAACCGTTAGAGGTGAAATCTGTAAATGATTTAGGTACTGAATACAACAAGAATTATAGTTTCTTTAAAAATCAAAGAAAGATAAAGTATACATCAGATTTTAATGCGACTTGGGATATTAATACGGTATCACCAGAATTGCATGTAAATATGTGGATGCAAGGGCAAGATAACCGTGAGCTGTATGTGGTAGATGCGCCACCAACCACATTACGTGAAGATATTACGCCTGGACAAATTAATAAAAGTCCACAAACTACACCAACACTAATTGTACGTCAGAATGGGATAAATGCTAAAAGTCACCCGTTTGTTTCAGTGTTTGAATCTTACGAAACCGGACAAAAATCAATTCACAATATATCTAAAGTGGGGCAGTTTGTTGATTTAGCGGCTTTGAAAATAGAATCGAAAAACAGTACACAAATTATCTGTAGTGCTATAGATTCTAATAAAGCATTTCAACCTGAAAAAGGGATGACATTTAAAGGAACCTTGGGCGTGGTTTCAGAAAAAAATGGGATTTTTGAATACTTATACTTAGGAGAAGGAACAACTTTAACGCACGGAAATTACAGTATTGAATCGGAAGGAGCAACAGTAACTGCTACTTTAAAGTTGGAAAATGGTACGTATTATTATTCCGCTAATCAACCCGTGAAAATCAAACTGAAAAAAGGAAAAGCGAAAACATATCCAGCCGGATATAATGTGGAAATTAAATAGATAAGAATAAACCCATGCGATTAGTAGTAATTATATTTTGTGTTTTTATGGCAGTTGTAGATACAGCTGTAGCACAAGAGGTGCTTTTAGATCACCCAAATCCAGAACGTGTGGTGTATAAAATTATAGATGGCGATACTTTAACTATGGATTTGTATAAGCCAAATGGTTTTAAAAAAAGGAAAAAGTATCCCACATTGGTGTTCTTTTTTGGCGGAGGTTGGAAAGGGGGAACCATAACACAATTCGAACCACAAGCCAAATATTTTGCTTCTCGAGGAATGTGTACTGTATTGGTAGATTATAGAGTAGAAAAGAAACATGAAACCACGCCGTTTGATGCCGTTAAAGATGCGAAATCTGCTATGCGTTTTTTAAAAACACATGCAAAAACTTATAACATTAATAAAAACAAAATTATTGTAGCAGGAGGATCTGCTGGCGGACATTTAGCTGCAGCAACATCTATGCTTCCTGGATTAGACGAAGCGGGTGAAGATCTTAATGTTAGTGCTAAGGCAAAAGCATTAATACTTTTTAATCCGGTTATAGATAATGGTCCTGGTGGTTATGGTTATGAGCGTGTTGGAGATCGCTACACTGAAATTTCACCCATGCACAATGTATATAAAGATGTGCCAGCAACAATTATTTTTCAAGGCACAAACGATAAACATATTCCACAAGGTACTATGGAAGAATTTAAAGCTAAAATTGAAGCCGTAGGTGGACGTTGCGATCTTCATTTGTATGAAGGCCTACCACATGGGTTTTTTAATAAAGGCAAAAAGGATAGTGAGAAATATTATAAAGAAACAGTGTATGAAGCCGATTTGTTTTTAGAATCTCTAGGCTATTTAAAGGGAGAACCAACAATTTAATCCAAGACGTTTTATGAAATATTTTCAATTTTTTACATTTTTATGCTGTATGTGTATGTTAAGTTCGTGTGAGTCCGAATCAGAACTTAAAGTGATATATGTGTCTAAAACGCAAGTAGACATACCTAGCGGAACACAAGAATTCCCGTTTCAGAATTTAGAAGCAGCAGTACAAAATGCGTACGAATTAAGACGTTTAAACCCAGAACTACCAATTGCAATTCATTTAGAAACTGGCGATTATTATCTAGAAAAAGCGATTCAGATTACTCCAGAATTAAACGGGTTAACAATTACTGCAGATACTGATGCAAAAGTTACTTTAAAAGGATCTCAGCCTTTAGAGTTACAGTGGAAAGCATTCAATGAGAACATTCAAGTTGCCGATGTGGATTCTAGTTTAAATTTCGATCAGTTAATCATAAATAACGAACCTCAAATTCTTGCACGTTATCCTAATTACGATGAAAATGCGCAGTATTGGAATGGTTCAGCTCCTGATGCAATTTCTAAAGAACGTATAGCAACATGGAATCAACCCGAAGGTGCTTATTTTCATGCCTTACATAACGGAAAATGGGGTGGATTTCATTTCGAAATCACTGGAGTCAACGACGACGGAACGGCTATCTTAAAAGGTGGACACCAAAATAATAGAGGCTCTAAACCGCACGATGAGTTTAGAATGGTAGAGAATGTTTTCGAAGAACTAGACAGTCCTGGCGAGTGGTTTTTAAATGTCAAAACGCATAAATTATACTATTGGCCTACTTCAGGGCATCATAATTTAAATGATGCAAAAGTTGAAGTGGCAGTATTAAAAGACTTAATTCAAGTAGTGGGAACTTTAGAAAACCCAGTGAAAGATATTACTATTAGCGGATTAATATTTAAACATACAACACGTACGTTTATGGAAACTTACGAACCATTATTAAGAAGCGATTGGTCTATTTACCGCGGTGGGGTTGTGTTTTTTGAAGGCACAAAAAATTGTAGTGTTTTAGATAATGAGTTTACCAATTTAGGCGGAAATGTAATTATGGTAAGCAAATACAATTCGGGTCTTGTAGTAAAAGGAAATCATATTTACGAAAATGGGGCAAGTGCTATATCTTTTGTAGGTGATCCTTCTGCGGTACGCTCGCCGTCTTTTAATTATGGAGAGTTTGTAGATTTAAAAGATATGGATACTGCTTCTGGCCCAAAAAACGAATTATATCCAAGAGATTGTATTGTTGAAGATAATTTAATTCACCGTATTGGTAGAATTGAAAAGCAAACTGCAGGTGTAGAAATAGCGATGGCTATGGATATTACTGTGAGTCATAATAGTATATACGATGTACCTAGAGCTGGAATTAATATTGGAGATGGTACTTGGGGTGGACATGTTTTAGAATTTAACGACGTGTTTAATACGGTTTTAGAAACGCACGATCACGGGTCGTTTAATTCTTGGGGACGGGATCGTTTTTGGCATCCTAAACGCCAAATTATGGATAGCATCACGACTCAAATTCCAGATATGTATACTTGGGATGCTGTTAAAACTACAATTATAAGAAATAACCGTTTTCGTTGTGATCACGGTTGGGATATCGATTTAGACGATGGCTCTTCAAACTATCATATCTACAATAATTTAATGCTTAATAACGGACTTAAACTTCGTGAAGGATTTAATCGTGTAGCCGAAAACAATATCATGGTTAATAACTCGCTACACCCGCATGTTTGGTTTGCAAACAGTGAAGATGTTTTTAAACACAATATTGTAATGAACACGTATCAAGATGTTGGATTACAAGGTTGGGGAAAAGAGTTAGATTATAATTTATTTCCGAATGAAGCAGCGATGATGAAGTCTCAAATTTACAACAGAGATTTACATAGTGCTTATGGTGACCCATTGTTTGAAAATCCAGAGCAATTAGATTTTAGAGTGAAAGCAAATTCGCCAGCATTAAAAATTGGATTTAAAAACTTTCCAATGGATGAATTTGGAGTACAGAAAGAACCATTAAAAGCATTGGCGAAAACACCTGAAGTTCCTATATTGAAGGCTGCTTCAGAAGACACAAGTAGTCCTGTGGTTGCATGGTTAAGAAACAATTTAAAATCTGTAGATTCACCTCAAGAACAATCGGCTTACGGATTAAATTCTGCAGAAGGTGTTATCGTGTTAAGAATCTGGAATGCAAGTCCTGCTGTTAAAAATAACGGGATTAAAAAAGGAGATGTCATCCTTCAAGCAGATGGAAAACCAGTGAAGACCATTCAAGATTTTTTCAAAATAAATGTAGAAAATACTACAGATGAAATGGAGCTTGTAGTTATGAGAAACCAGTCTGAAAAGACAATTACAATAAAAACAAATTAATTAACTTAAAAATAAAAAGAATGAAAATGAAAACGTTAAGGAACATGTGCTTACTGGTGGTAATCGTCATGTTAAACATGGGGCCAGTTTTGGCACAAGCAAGCTCGAAGAAGAAGTTATCGGACGACGAGCGTATGGAATGGTGGAGAGATTCTAAATTTGGTATGTTTATTCACTGGGGAGCTTACTCTATTATTGGAGGAGAACGCGGGAGTAAAATTGCTGGGGGTGGTGCAGAATGGGCCATGGATAAGCTAGACTACACTATTGAAGAATATGAAAAATATCCTGAAATGTTCAACCCACAGTTGTTCGATGCAGATGCATGGGTAACTATGGCGAAAAATGCTGGGATGAAATATATTGTATTGACATCTAAGCACCATGAAGGATTCGCATTATGGGATTCAAAAGTATCAGATTACGATATAATGGATACCGCACCGTTTAAGCGTGATATTGTTAAAGAATTAGCAGAAGCTTGTAAAAAACAAGGCATTAAATTTTGTTTATACTATTCAATCGTAGACTGGCATCACCCACAAGCACAGGGTAATTTATATCCAAATTACAACATTTCTCAGCATGATGATCCGTCTGTTGTAAATCCAGAATTCCCAAAATATTACGAAAACTATATGAAGCCTCAAGTGGGTGAATTATTAAAAAATTACGGCGATATTGGAGTAGTTTGGTTTGATGGAGATTGGATTTCAGATTATACTACAGAAATGGGGAAAGACCTTTACAAATACATTCGTGATATTCAACCAAATACTATTGTGAATAACAGAGTAGATAAGGGGCGAACTGGTATGGACGGAATGAATAATAAACCAGGTCAGTTTGCAGGAGATTTCGGTACACCAGAACAAGAAATTCCTGATACAGGAATCGATTCAGATTGGGAAGCGTGTATGACCATGAATGGAACTTGGGGATATAAACCAGACGATGTGAATTGGAAAAGTAGTGAAGATTTAATCGAAAAATTAGTCGACATCGTATCTAAAGGAGGAAATTTTTTATTAAATATTGGACCTGATGGTTACGGACGATTCCCTGCGCAAAGTATTCGCAGATTAGATGCTATGGGACAATGGACTAAGAAAAACGGTGAAGCGATTTATGGCGCGACTGCAAGTCCGTACGAGAAACCAAAATGGGGACGTTATACTCAAAAAGATGGTGTAATTTATGCTCATGTTTTCGAGTGGCCAAAAGATGGTCTTTTAAAATTAAATAAAGATATCAAAGTTAAAAAAGCGACTTTATTAACAGACCCTAATACAGAATTAAATGCACTTACAACCTCTCGAGAATTATTAATCGATGTGCCTCAATTAGCACCAGATACCACTGTATCTGTTGTTAAAATAGAGTTGGCTAAGTAATAGTTAACTGTATTAAATATAAAAAAACAGGCAAGCAGCGTTTAAGGTGTTTGCCTGTTTTTGAATCTAATCTCGTGTTATAACTTAATAAACGTTGTTATTATCTTTAATTAAGGAAGTCTAACAGCATAGCATTAAGGGTTTGAAATACATTTAAAAGTAATACATACAAAAAATGAATATTAATAAAAGCATGTTTAGCATTGTACTCGCATTTTTTCTACATGTTGGTATTGGGTTTTCACAAACAATTCCTTACGACAAACCAGAATGGGGAGCGTATACAGAAGGAGAAGAAGGGTTTTTACTGGCGCATATTTTTAATTGGCCAAAAGACGGTAAGTTAGTTATAGATAGATCAATTAAACCAAGAGAAGCAAGGTTGCTTTCTGATATCGATAAAAAGGTGAAAATAAGATTAGTTGATGGTAAATTAACGGCATTTTTACCAGAAGAAGCTCCAAATAGCCAAGTTTCAGTTTTAAGAATACAATTAATACCTACAGAAGATTGGGCAAATTTAGGACGTTATAGTCAAGCAAATGCCGAATTAAAAGCACCTAGTAAAAACGAAAATAGAGTGGTGTTTATCGGAAACTCCATAACCGATAACTGGACGCGTGATCATGGGGTGTTTTTCGAAGAAAATCCGAATTATGTCAACAGAGGAATTAGTGGACAAACCAGTGCACAAATGTTATTACGTTTTAAACCAGATGTCATCGAATTACAACCCAAAGTGGTTGTTATTTCTGCAGGAACAAATGACATTGCAGGAAATAGAGGCTATATAAGTTTAGACCGTATTGCGGCAAATATTTTTTCTATGGCAGAGTTAGCAAAAGCCAATAACATAGAAGTCGTATTGGCATCGGTACTTCCAGCAAGTAGTTATTCTTGGAGTCCATCAATTGAGCCGGCAGATAAAATTATCGAACTTAATACACGTATTAAAGCATATGCTAAAAAGAATAAGATAATCTATTTAGATTATTATTCGCCAATGGTAAATGCAGATAAAGGTTTAAAAAAGGAATTGGGTAGAGATACTGTTCATCCAAATGTAGAAGGCTATCTTATTATGGAGCCTATGGTGAAAGCTGCAATATCTAAAGCGCTAAAATAGTTTTAAACATTCAAATTGTGAACGGCCTCATAATTACTTATAAAAAGTAATTATGAGGCTTTTTTTTACTTAAAAATTTATCCACCCCAAAATAGACCATAATTTATAGTTCTTGAATGATGAATGATATACTTTTTAGTCTAAAATTAATAGTATTGTATGTAACTAATAGTTAGTTGTAACGGTGCTTTCGAGTTTGTTTTAAATCTTGTATAGTAGATTTTAGTATTAAAATTTAAACGGAAAGTCATTTCAATACACATCATGTACTTCACATTTTAATGTATTTCATAGAAAAAAATAGTGAAGAGAAGATAAATAAAGAAGTTATGAAAAAATACATGCTTTTAGCAGCCTGTTGTGTTTCAATGCTCTTGGTAGAGACGAGTGTGGCACAAGATCGCACAGCACTTCATAAGCGTGCAACTAAGCAAGCGAAAGACTTGGTGAAACAAATGACTTTAGAGGAAAAAGTCAGGCTAATAGAAATGACAAATTTACCCATAGAGCGTTTAGATATTCCTGGACACCATTGGTGGAATGAAGCTTTACATGGTGTAGCACGTCGTGGAGAAGCTACTCAGTTTCCTGTACCACTTTCTATGGCTTCAGGTTGGAATCCGTCTTTAATAAAAGACATGACTACCGCTATTAGTGATGAAGCTCGTGCACTTAATAATGCAGATACAGCCGAAGATAAAGCAAAACGATATCACGGTTTAACCTTATGGAGTCCTGTTATAAATATGGCGCGTGATCCACGATGGGGACGTACAGAAGAAACCTATGGGGAAGATCCCTTTTTAACCACTGAACTTGCATCTGCTTTTGTAAACGGATTGCAAGGAGATAATCCTAATTATTTAAAGACTGTAGCGACTATAAAACACTTTGTAGTAAATAATACAGAACATAATCGTTTGCATGTGCGTCCAGATGTATCGGAGCGTGCGTTACGAGAATATTATTTTCCAGCGTATCGCGATGTGATTGCTCGCGAAGATGTAGAATCTATCATGACGGCGTATAATGGTTTAAACGGCATTCCGTGTTCTGCAAATAAATGGTTGTTAACCGATATTTTGCGCGACGAATGGGGCTTTAACGGGACTGTGGTAACCGATGTTGGAGTACCAGGACATTTGGTAGAGCAACATAAATATGCTAAAAATGGACCAGAAGCTGCTATGATGATGATTACCGCTGGTGTAGATATGTATTCTGGATCGGACAGAACTAGAGAAGTTAATGAGAGAGAATGGTCTAAGCAAGCGGTTCAACAAGGTTTAATGAAAGAATCGGATTTAGATCAAGCTATTATTCGGAGTCTAGCTACGCGTATTAAATTAGGACTTTTACGTTCAGATGAAGATAATCCGTATACTAAAATATCAACAGGTGTGGTTGGTTCAGAAAATCATTTAGCTATTGCTAGACAAATTGCACGAGAGGGTGCTGTGTTACTGCAAAATAAAAACAATGTGCTTCCTGCAACTCCAGAAAAATATAAATCTATTCTTTTTGCCGGACCTTATGTTAATGATGCGCCTTTTGGAGCTTACAGCGGAAATGCAGCAGGTATAGCTGCAACGCCTATGTTTGGTATGCAAGAAATTGCAGGAAACCAATTCGAAATTAAAAGTCAGTTAGGCGGGAAATGGTTATTCATTCCGGAAGGCAATTTAAACGTTCCTGGAAAGCCAGAGACTAAAGGCGTAACAGGAGAATATTTTGCAGGGACTAAACTCGAAGGTCATCCTATTTCGGTGAGAACAGATCGTGGTTTCGATTTGGATTTGCCAAAACCATTAGCACATATAGATCCTGAAATTCCACAGCCTACGTTTTCGGCACGTTGGACAGCAGAATTAACTCCTAATCGTACCGGACTTCATTATTTTTCTATGACAGCTTTAAGTGGTGCACGTGTTTGGATAAACGATGAAAAAATTCTTGATAATTGGCATAGCAAAGCAAAGGATAACGAAGAATCTCAAGGGATTTTTCTAGAAGCTGGTAAAGCAGTAAATTTAAAAGTAGAATATTATAATGAAGAAGCAGAGCCCGCTCGTGCATTATTAAAATGGGTGGAACCCCAAGAGGTTGTTGCTGTAGAGCATCCAGAAGATAAATTGCTAATATACGTGGGTGGACTTACATGGAGAATGTCTAAAGAATCTCATGATCGCATGAATTCTATTTTGCCAGAAGATCAGATGGAAGAAATTAAAGCATTGGCGTCTATATATCCAAACATGTTAGTGGTATTAAATGGTGGCACAGTAGTGCAGTTATCGGAGTTAAATGACGTCGTGCCATCTATTCTTTTACAATGGTTTCCAGGGCAAGAAGGTGGTTATGCTTTAGCAGAATTAATTACAGGAAAGGTAAGTCCTTCAGGACATCTTCCACTTACATTTTACACTAATCCAGAGAAATTACCAGATTTTGAAGATTACGAAATCAGTAAAGGAAGAACGTATATGTATATGAAAGATAATGCTACCTATCCATTTGGATACGGATTAAGCTATACGTCGTTTGAGTATTCGGGATTGAAAATTACTCAGAATAAAAAAGAAGTCACGGCTGTATTAGATGTGAAAAACTCAGGACTTATGGATGGCGATGATGTGATTCAATTATATGTTACCAATTTAGATTCTAAAGTATATCAGCCAATTCGTCAATTGAAAGCGTTTAAAAGAGTTTCTATTGCTAAAGGTGACACGGAGCAAGTAGAGTTACATTTTTCTATAAACGATATGCAGTGGTGGGATGTAAATAAACAAAAATATGTAGTAAATCTAGGGCGATACGAAATTCAGATTGGGAAGTCTTCAGCAGAAATTGTTCAGAAACAGATTATAACCGTAAAATAGCTAACTAATTAACTAAAACTATAATGAAAATAAAACAATTAAAGGAGACCATACTTTTAGTCTTGATTGTAACTTTTAATACTATAATTGTTAATGCACAATCTAAAGCTGTAAAAAACCAAGAATTTGAACCTATATTTAATGGCGAAAATTGGGATGGTTGGCATCTTAAATTAAGAAGTGGCGATGCAGAGATGGCTAAAAAAGTCTTTGCTATTGAAGATGAAGTGGTACATGTTTTTAGAGATATGCCAGATAGTCTAAACCTCAATACAGGTGAAAATGCTACGCACGGTTTATTTTATACCAATAAAACATATAGCAAATACATCTTGAGATTCAAGTATAAATGGGGAAAGAAAATAACGAATAATTTTGAAAGATGGCAATACGATGCAGGCGTATATTATCATGTGTCAGACGACAAAGTGTGGCCCATTGGAATAGAATATCAAATTAGATACAATCATCTTACCGACAAGAATCATTCAGGAGATTTAATTAGACCTAAAGGCGCAGGTTACGATTGGTTTTCTACTAAAGATGGTAAACATTTTCTAGCACCAAACGATGGCGGAATTCTTGAAGATAAAAGTGATTGGATGCACTTAGCAACGCCAACTAAAAATCATAATGCATTAAACGATAAATGGAATACTTGTGAGATTATTGTTATGGGCAGCGAATATACCATTCATAAGCTAAATGGAGCTATAGTAAATATGGCTTTCAACTTAACGCCGGAAAAAGGTATTATCGGATTTCAATCGGAAACAGCAGAAATTTATTATCGTGATATAGAAATTAAAGAGTTTGAGAACAGTATTCCAATTGAAACCTTTTTAGATTAAAAAACAATCTTAAATATGAAACGTCAAACTTTTGTAGAATTGATGGTTACAGGAGTCCTCGCACTGGGTTTACAACCGTTAACCTATGCTTTTCAGAATTTAAAAGACACCAATCATGACATATGTAAAAAAGTTTGGGATGCATTATGTGGCGATATTGGAGAAACGTATAAAACCGATGCTTTTAACTATGTAGCTCCTGTAAAGGGGAAACCCAATGTGTTAATTTACGGCGATTCCATTTCCATTATGTATTCGTCTACTGTAATGAAAATCTTAGCGGGAAAAGCTAATGTAATTCGGTTATTTAAAAACGGAGGTTCTAGTAAACATTTTATTCCGAATATGGATCGAATGAATCAGACCATGTTTCAGCCAAATTTAGAAGCAGGTTGGAATTTTAAATGGGATGTTATTCATTTTAATGTGGGTTTACACGATTTAAAATATCTTAAAGGGAAACATCTAAATCTAAATGGCGAGCAAGTATCAAGTATAAGTGACTACAAATTGCAATTAGATGCTATTTGCACTTATCTAAGAACAAATCATCCGCAAGCAACATTAATTTTCGCCACTACAACTTCAGTTCCAAAAGGTGCTAAAGGTAGAAAAGAGGGCGATAGCGTAGTCTATAATAAGGCAGCTCTGGAAGTCTTGTCTCAGTATCCAGTTATAGAAATAAACGATCTGTATACGTTTACAAAACCACACCAAAAAGATTGGGCTCAAGCAGCAGGAAATGTGCATTACAATTCCTTGGGAAGTGAAGAACAAGGTAAAGCAGTTGCACGAGTAATTTCAGAATATTTATAGTTTTTTTCCTTTCGAAATACAACAGATTTTTGATGAAAATTATTTCAGAAACGTAAAATTTTGAGTGCTATTTTCACCTTATAAATCATTTTTTAAAGTAGCTTATTTTATAATTCAACATGGTTTTTACTGTAAAGTTTTTTAGCATACATCGCATCATTTAGCTTTCAAAACCCAGAGATATCAATAGAAAATACCATAAAGGAACATAGTTTATATAGAAAGAACTATGATTTACAGCAAATGTGACATAAATAAAATAGTATTGTTATAGTATAAGACACATGATAATCATATCGGCTATTTTTATTTTAATAGCAGATAACTTTTTAGCTATTTTATGACCTTTAAAAAAATATCATCTCAATCCCCTTTATTAGTCTTAGTGGCTGTGTTAATTTTAGCAACTTCATGCAATTCGCAATCAGAAAAAAGTCTAGAGCCATTAAATATTAAAGACTATTTAGAATTAGGTCATGCAGATACGTTGTACCCTTCACCGCAGCAAATGGAACTGCTTAAAAAAGCAATTCCGGAAGACCATTTTCAACCAGCTCCAAAAATATCAGATCGTTCGTATTGGGACCAAGTTGCTGCTTCTGTATCAGGTCAGGCGTATTTAAAAAAAGCGAATACTTTATTAGACAGTAAACCCGAAGTGCCTATTACAGATAGCATTTATAGGTTGGCGAATAAAGATGGAAACCGTAAAATATATAAGCCCAGATATTACCGAACTATGGACCGATTGGAACATTTTGTTTTAGCAGAATGTATCGAGAATAAAGGTCGTTTTTTACCTCAAATTAAAACCTTCTCAGATTCTATTATGGCTATGAAATCTTGGGTACATCCTAATCACGACGATAAAAATAATGGTATTTTAGAAGGTAGACGTGTCTCTATAGATTTAGGCGCTCGTAAATTTGGATCGGTATTAGCATTAGCAGAATCCCTATTAGAAGACAAAATACCTCAAGAGTTACGAAATCAAATTAACGAAAATCTTCAAAGACGTATTACAGACACCTATTTAAAAAGCACCGAGTTTTTAGACATAAATAATACTTGGATAAAAAGTACAAGCAATTGGAATTCTGTATGTACAAGTGGTGCTGTTTTAACCATAATTACTAATTCAGATAGTTATGAAAAACGTCTAGCAGCGGTTGGATCAGCAATAAATAGTATGACTTACTATTTAAGCGGATTTGGAGATGACGGTTATTGTTCTGAAGGTTTAGGCTATTGGGGATATGGCTTTGGACATTATTTATATTTAGCTCAAATATTACATGATTATTCAAACGGAAATATAGATTTATTTAAATTCGATAATCCAGAAAAATTAAGAAACGTAGGGAACTTTCCTGAAAATTTCGAAATACAGAGTGGGAGATGTGCACCGTTTGCAGATGGCGTATCTTCAATCTCTAGTTCAGGTAGTAATTTTGCAAATGTATTGTCTGCAGAACATTATGGAGCCATTGTGCCTAACGAAATTAGGATGGAAGAAGCTGCAGAGCAACTAATTGCTTGGAACAATCCGGAGCTTTTTAAAGTTCAAGTACATCCTGTGATTTCAGAATTACCAAATCATACATATTATAACGATTTTGGTATGGTTATCTCTCGTGGAAAACAAGCACATCCGTTTTCAATTGCTTTAAAAGCTGGACATAATGATGAAAATCATAATCATAGTGACGTCGGGACTTATACCTTGGTTTTAGGATCAGATATTATGTCTGGAGACATTGGAGCACCATCTTATATGGCGGGTTCATTTTCGCCAAAAAATAAAGCGCGTAGTTCATGGGGCCATCCAGTGCCTTTAATTAACAACACATTACAATCTAATGGAAAAAGCTTTAAAGGTGTTTTTATAGCAACAAATTTTAGCGACACTACAGATCACGTGGTTGTAGATATAAAACCAGCTTACGAGTTACCGATGTTAGAAACTTTAGAGCGTACCATGACGAATGATAAAAGGGGGAAAGGAACTATTACTGTTGAAGATTACTTTTTAGCTTCAGAACCTGTAGCATTCGAAACGACAATTATGACCTTAAACAATTATGAAATTATCGATAATAATACGGTGATTTTAACGTCTGAAAATAAGAAAGTAAAAGCCGAAGTTAAAAGCGAGGGCTTTAATGTTACTATTAAAGATATTCAAGTTCCCGTTAAACATTTAAGAGAAGGCGGTCCTGCATTTCGTATTGGTATTAAGGCTAAAGAGTCTGCAAAATCAGGAAAAATCACAATAATATATACACCGTTATAAATTGAACCAACTCATTACAGTTTGAGTAAACCAACTAATGATATACAATAAACAAACGAACAAAAACATATTTATGGCACTTACTAAAATAAATTACAAACCTATAAAGACGGCTATATTTGCTTTGGTTTTAGGGTGTGTATGTACCACAATGAGTGGACAAAATCAAGACAAAATTCCATTACCAAGCCAGCTTGAACAAGGCTACCCGCGCATATATATATCACAGTCTGAAAAAAAGGATTTACAAAAAAACATTAAAAAAGAAGACTGGGCTGCCGAAGTGTTAAGCGGTTTGCATAATCGTATTGATACGCATGTAAAACGCCATGAAACAGATCCAGAATGGATGGTCTCTCGATTACAGATGTACTGGAAAACGAAATCTACAAATGTATATATAGACGGAATAAACTATTCGCACGCAGATGGTGAAGCTCCAGTGCCTACGGTTAAATTTGTAGGGTCTCGAGATTATACTACCCCTTACGGTACGCCTAAGTTAGAAGACGTAAAGCCCTATATGGATGATCCAAGAGGTTTGTGGTTACCTAATAAAAGTAAAGAAGGAAACCCGTTTGAATGGGCAGAAATATCGAAAACTGGACGTGTAATTTACTCCATTAATGAACAAATTATAGAACTTGGTCGCGATGCCGCGTTTATATATTGGTTAGAAAATAATCCGACTTATGCACAATTTGCTTACGATATTTTTCACACGTATATGGAAGGCATGTCGTACCGAAGCGAACCTATAGATTTATTAAATGGTCACATTCAAACCCTAGTCGGATTTACTAATTTTCAAGTGATTCATGAAAATGTATTAATTGATATTGCAGAACTTTACGATTTTTTACATCCGTACATAGAAGCCAATCATGCTAAAAATATAGCGATGTACGATATAACAATAAAGCGTTGGATTGATCAGATTATTAAGAACGGAGTGCCTCAAAATAATTGGAATTTACATCAAGCTAAAATTATTTTAAAAGCGGCGATGGTATTACAGGATAATAAAAATTACGACGATAAAAAAGGACGTGAATATTATATCGATTACATTTTAAACGTAACCTCTACACGCCAATGGTCACTTAACAAATTTATGGATTACGGTTACGATAAAAGTAATGGTGTTTGGGCAGAATGTCCAGGGTATTCTATGGGAGTGACTAAGGATTTAACGCATTTTATTGAAGATTTTAATAACACCTTCGATCATAATATTTTACCGTATACGCCAGTTATGGAAACGGCAGTAAAAATGTTACCTCAATATTTGTTCCCTAACGGACAAACAGTTGCTTTTGGTGATAGTTATTATGGTACTTTAAATCCTGATGCTTTTGATGATATGATTCGTATTGCTCAAAAAACGGGTGATAAAGAGATGGAAAAAGACTTTACTGGTTTGTATAAGTTATTTTCGGAAGACTCTAAAGATGGTAGAGTGCGACAACCTAGAGCAAACATAAGTTCATTTTTTGCAAGTAAACCTTTAGAGCTTAATCCGAAGTTTGAAAAAGCAAATCTAGAAGATTATGTCACTCAAACATTTTATGCACCTAATGTAAGTTGGCACGTACAGCGTATGGGAACAGGAGATAACGGAATGATGGTATCTTTAAATGGCTCACTTGGTAACCATATGCATGCAAATGGTATTAATATGGAATTGTATGGAAAAGGATTCGTGCAAGGAGCAGATCCAGGTAAAGGCGCTGGGTATTTACAACCTTTGTATTTAGAGTATTATTCGCAGTTTCCTGCACATAATACAGTAATGGTAGATGGGGTGTCGTCCTATACCGAAATGTTAAGTTATCATGCTTTTCAGTTACAAGGTGAATATCCTAAGTCAGAACAAAAAAAAGGATACTATAAAGACATTACGTATTCTGATGTATATTTCTTAGAGCCAGAAACGCAAAGCGATCAAACACGATTGGTAAGTATTGTAAAAACAGGTGAAGAAACAGGATATTACATCGATGTGTTCCGATCTAAAAAGCAACGTCAAGACGATAAATTTCATGACTATTTCTATCATAATTTAGGACAAAGCATGTCAATAATGGATACAAAAGGTAATCCGTTGCCACTTCAACCAAGTGATGAAATGGGATTCGCCGGCGGACATTTATACGCGTTAGATTATATGTGGGATAAACAATCTATGAAGTTAGATGATGATTATCAAGCAGAATGGAAAATAGATATGGCCGATGGTGAAGACGATGTTTTTATGAATTTATGGATGAAAGGAACTGAAGGTCGAGAAGTGTTTTCAATTAAATCACCTGCTAACAAAGCATTTAAAGGCAATAAAGGTTTACCTTATGATGTAGATAAATCGCCGTATTTAACTATTGCAGCCAGACAACACGGCGCTGCTTGGGAGCATCCTTTTGTTTCTGTTTACGAACCGTTTACTTCTGCTAAAGGAAAAAGTATTTCATCAATTTCAAGTTTTGAAGATGAACTTGGCAATACGGAATTTGTAGGATTAAATATCACGCATAAATCAGGAAGAAAAGATGTGGTGTTTTCATCTGCGAATCATAAAAATGTAATTTATAACGACATGGAAACAGATGCTACCTATACGCTAGTATCTCAAGAAAAGCATGGAGATTGGGTCGTGTTTATTGGAAACGGAAAACAAGTAAAAGCAAATGGATATACTGTGTCCGCAACAGAAGTAGGTAATGTTGTACTAGAATTTAAAAATGGAGAATTACTATTAAATAACGAAGTTCCTGTAACCATCACTTATAATAATTCTGAAAAGACGTTTACCGTAGGCGAATTACGTAATATTAAATTATAAATTATGAGCAAACAAATAGTATATTATCTTATTGCCTTCTGTTTTAGTACACTACTTACTGCTCAAGAAAAACAAGAAGTTTCTATAGAATCTTTATTGTATGAAATGGTAGATCGCGATGCTATTGCACGTTATCCTGACAAGAATTTCAGGTTAAATCAGGCCAGTAGTTACAACCGAGCCTCTAAAACGGTTGAAGATTCTGTGGGTTGGTTTACAAATCATGATTTCAATAAAGCAGAAACCGATCATAATTTTATTAGAACAGAAGAAACTGATGGTGAAAAAGAATGGGTGCTTATGGAGCATTTTGGTCCGGGAGCTATTGTTCGTGTATGGTCACCTTGGTTAGAACAAACCGAACCTGGTAGCGATGTTATTATCCGTATTTATTTAGACGGAAACCCAGAACCGGTAATAGAAGGAAATATGATTACGCTTTTTGATGGTACTGGACTTATTCCAACTCCATTTGCGCATCCGTCTTTGCGTTCTGGAGTGTCATTTTTTCCAATTCCCTATGCCAAAGGATGTAAAATTACAGCTTTAAAACAGCCTTTCTTTTTTCAATATACCTATCGCGCTTATGATGACGGTACAGCTGTTAAAACCTTTACTATGGAAGATTTTAATAAAACAAAACCACTTACAGCACAAATAGGAAAGGAACTAAATAATCCGAAAAATACTAAAGAAGGCAAACGAATTGCTATAGATAAAAAAATAAAATCGAATAAGGAAGAATCTGTGAGTTTACCACAAGGCATGGGTGCGGTGCGATCTTTGAAATTGAAATTAGGCGATTATAAAGATCCAGCCATAACACGTTCTGTAATTTTAAAAATGGAATTTGACGGACAAGAAACAGTGTGGAGTCCGATTGGCGATTTTTTTGGCACAGGAATTGGTTTAAATCCAGTGCAAGGTTGGTATCAAACGGTTGAAGAAGATGGTACAATGTCTTGTCGTTGGGTGATGCCTTATCAAAAATCAGGAAAAATAACGGTACTTAATTTAGGAAAGAAAACAATAGATGTTCAGCTAGAAGCTACTGTAGGCGATTGGAACTGGGACTCAGAGAGTATGTATTTTAATGCCGCATGGCGCGGACAATATCCAGTGCCAACACGACCTTTTTCCGATTGGAATTATGTGACGCTAAAAGGACGTGGTGTTTATGTAGGTGATGCTTTAACAGTAATGAATCCCGTAAGAAGATGGTGGGGTGAAGGAGATGAGAAAATTTGGGTAGATGGCGAAGATTTCCCTTCTATTTTTGGAACAGGAACAGAAGATTATTATGCATATTCTTGGGGAGGACGCAGTACCGAATTTTATGAACATCCGTTTCATGCACAGCCACGATCGTATAAATATAATAAGTTAAACCCAAAAACAGCTAACGAGAAAAACTCTTCGGGTTATAGTACCGAAACACGAACACGAGCTTTAGATGGAATGCCTTTTGAGCGTTCATTACAATTAGATATGGAAGTATGGAGTGGTACCGATTGCGATATGGGGTATGGTGTAGGAGTATACTGGTACGGCGATGCGAATACCACATCTAATAGGACTCCAGATCCTAAAGGCGTGCTAGAGCTTCCTCCATTACCAAAAGGATTTCCAGACAATTTAGAGAAGAATAAATAAATAGGTTATAAATAAAAGTATCTTGAAAAAAACAGTTCTATTTAGAATGCAAATGATAATAACATTAAGTCTTATATGTATAATGACTTTGTGTTCTTATGCACAAGAATATGATACTTTTAAAGTGAATGATGGTACTATGTTTAAAGCAAAGTCATTTTTTCCTAAATTTAGTTGGGATGTTACTCCTATGTACTATCATTTTGGAGATATAGACCGTGTGTTAAAATCTGATGAGGTTGAGTTTATTTCAGAACGTACAAATTTTATTTGTATAGAAAAATCGCATGCATACAATCAGCTTGGAGATCAGGTATTAGGAACAAAACATGAAGTAGAAGCGTTTCATGATATAAAACCAGAGACTAAAGTGTTATTTTATTATAATTCCTATTTGGCATGGCCTTACTCTAGGTTTAATAAAGAATTTACTCCAGAAGGAATTGCTAATAATCCAGAATTGGCTAAATTTTTATTTGTCGACCCAAAGACTGGAAAATTAAGGCAAAAAACCAAACCCGATTTTTCATACTATTTTGATGCATTAAACCCAGATTTTCGTGAATTTTGGGTTGCGTCTGCTGTTCAAGGTATGAGAATCTCAGGAGCAGATGGTATTTTTATTGATCGGATGAATGTGGGCTTAAATTCAGATTATCCTAACGACAAGATTGTTGAAATAGCAAAAGCTAAAGGAGAAATGATGTCTGAACTAAAAAAACAAATGGGACCAGATAAAATTTTAGTTGGCAATAATGCAGCACAAACCGAAGAGGTTTACCCGTATTGCGATGCTATCTTTTTTGAACACTATAACAGCAGTGTAACTAATAAGGAAAATCTACTAGAAGAATGGAACGATATGTCTAGAATTGCTAAAGATGGTAAAATTTCTATTTACCGTTTTGGAGCTAAAGGAAAGAAAAAAATCGATATAACCCTTGGAGCTACCGACACAGAAGGTATGGAACAAAGGTCTAAAGATCAATTAGAATATTTTCATGCTTGTTTCCTTATAGGGACACAACCCTATTCGTATTTTCAGTGGAATTGGGGATGGAATTTAGAAGATGGAAATTTAGTAGATTATCCGGCACTACAAAGACCATTAGGAGAACCTAAAGGTCAGTTTAAAAGAGAAACACCAAACCAATGGATTTTTACTCGAACATTCGAACATGCCAGTGTTTGGGTAAATACCGAAACTAAAAAAGCTAAGATTACTTGGCATTAAATACATATTTAAATCAAATCAGTTTTCAATATTTAAAACAAATTAAAATTAACTATACGAATGAAATTAATTAAAATTTTAGTAATTACATGTTTTGCAACTTTTGTGAGTTGTAAAGACAATAAAACGACGACAGAACCAGCTACAGCTGAAGTTCAAAAACGACCAAACTTCTTATTTGTGTTGGTCGATGACCAATCGCCTTTAGACTTACAAGTCTATAATGCAAAATCTATTTTAGAAACTCCTAATATCAGTAAATTAGCAGAAGAAGGAGTTGTGTTTGAAGACGCCCGACACATGGGGTCTATGAATGGAGCCGTATGTACACCTTCCCGACATATGATTATGAGTGGGCGAACTGTATGGCATTTACCGCCAAGTGCAGAATTTCAAAAACAAATAGATCCCCACGAAATAGACGAACAAACTATTGGAGCTGTATTTAATCGCGCAGGTTATAAAACCATGCGTACCTGTAAAGAAGGGAATTCATATCCTGGTGCAAACCGTCAATTTACAGTTGTACGTGATGCTACAAAAAGAGGGGGAACAGAAGAAAGTGGAAGCGCATGGCACTCTAAGCAAGTTTTAGAGTATTTACATGATCGTGAAACGGGTAAAGAGCAAGATCCATTTTTTATCTATTTCGGATTTTCTCACCCGCATGATACTCGTAATGGTACTCCAGAATTGTTAGAAAAATATGGTGCAATCAATCATAAAGATAAAAACAGTTTACCACCATTAAACGAAAAACAACCACAATTACCAGAGAACTATTTAGAGGCACATCCGTTTTTTCATGGGCACCCTGAACTTAGAGATGAAGAACGTGTTAGCGGTGTTTGGAAAAATAGAGATGAAAATACAATACGCAACGAGTTGGGGCGTGAGTTTGCATGTTCAGAAAATATAGATATTCAATTAGGAAAAGTATTAAAACAACTTGAAAAAACAGGTGAGTTAGATAACACGTATATTATTTATACTTCAGATCATGGTATGGCTATCGGAAGACATGGTTTACAAGGAAAACAAAATTTATACGAACACACATGGCGTGTACCATTTATTGTAAAAGGGCCAGGTTTAAATACTGGAAAGCGTGTAACCGGGAATATGTATTTATTAGATGTATTACCAACGTTATGCGATTTGGCTGGAATAGAAATTCCTAAAACTGTAGAAGGAAAAAGTTTGGTGCCTTTATTAAAAGGAGAACAAGATGTAGTTAGAGATGTCATGTATGGTGTTTATGCGGGAGGAACAAAACCTGGGATTCGTGCTGTAAAGAAAGGAGACTGGAAACTAATTAAATACGATACTATGGATGGTACAATTCATGAAACGCAATTATTTAATTTAGCAGAAAACCCATTTGAGTATGTTGCAGAACATAAAAAAACAGGAGAAATGCAAACTGATTTAGCTGAAAATCCAAAATACGCCGATAAGTTAGTCGAAATGGAAGCTTTGTTATTATCAGAAATGGAAGCACACGACGATCCATATAGACTCTGGAATCAATCACAAATTGATTAAATAAGAGTCAATTTGAAATCATATAAAGGGATTCTGAACACGTTTTAGAATCCCTTTTTTTATAGATATTAAAAAGATAGTTCTATGATTTGGACATTTTGTAGAGTAAATCTTAAGTTGAAAACATATCATGTTTTTCAAAAAGCAGTAAATCGTTTGTAAGTCGATTTGCTGCTTTTTTTGTGTAATACGAATTTGATTTTAGGTTAAATAATTAGTAATGAGACGTTAAATTTATGAATTAGTAGCCACTCAAATTATGAGCAATTATAGTGATTTTGAATAGGTTATGCTTTGATTATTTAATCTTTGTTTTTTTTGTAAAATTAGATTTAGATCATATATATATTGCTATATACTTAATAATACTAGTGCTTTATTGTTAAAATGGGTGTTTTTTTATAGGGTTTGGATTATAAATTATAGATAATCAAGGTGTTTTTTTGTCACTTTAGTGTTATAACTATAAACCAAAATAATTATGAGAAAATTATTACCCCAGATTGATTTAAATAAAACGATGTTTACGTTTAAAAACATGTTTTTTGCTTTATCGTTTGTATTGGCTTCGGCTAATATTTCTGCACAAATAGCAGTAACTGTGTCTAGTGTTGCTGATCTTGCCGAAGCAGCAGCTAATTCAGATCAAATTGTTACGATGGAAGAAGGAGTATATAAAATGGAAGATTACCTAACTCCTACAGTAATTAGTAATTCTATTCCAGATGCCAATGGACGGCATAGTATGATATTATTTAGCGGAAATAATAATACGTTTGATTTAACAGGCGTTACTATTGAGGTAAATACAGAGCTTTTAAATGATTATGGTTCTCGTTGTATAGAATTTTATGTAACAGGAAATAATATTAATATTAAAGGTTTAACCATCAGCGATATTGGAGATGCTGCACCTTCAAGCCCAGGAATGCAATCTGTTACTGTGGCAGGTGAAAACAATACCATCGAGGATGTTACAATAAATACTAGAGGGTCTTATCCGTATGGTTATGGTGACTTATTGGGTAAAGGAGATGGTAATTTAGTCACATTAAGAAAGCATAGTGGTTTACTTGTTGAAGGCTTAAATATCAATATTCTTCGTTGCTCTATTTATTCAGAGACATTCGGACATCTATTTTTTATTCAAGGAGGAAGAAATGTACTTTTTCAAGATTGTTATGCAGAAGCACTTACAAGAACAACAGATGAGATGTTAGCTGAAACTTCGGGACCTGCTTTCGATAATGACTTTGCGGCGGTTTATGGTAATTACAATGGGGATAAAGTTATAACTCCAGGGTATACCAAATCGTTAAGTGAAGGTGGTTATCGTACTTATGGTAGCGGCGGAGTAGATGGTCATACCACAGGAGATATTACGTTTATAAATTGTGTAGCTAAAAATACGCGTATTGGTTTTGCTACAGAAGTTGGTGGTACCATATTACTTGAAAATTGTGAAGCTACAGGTTGTGAAGCAGGTTACAATGTTCAGAATGTAACTATTAAGAATAGCCGTGGTGATGCAGTAAATGGACCATTGTTATATTTAAGTGGAGATGATTCTGAAGTCGAATTAGAATTAATGCCTTCATTACCTACTACTACGTTACATGCTCTTGCAACTATTGCAGGCTCTAATAATAAAGTAACATTTACAAAATGGGGAGATAACACTAGAACAGAGGAGCATAAAATTATTTTAGGAGCTATAAGACCATCTGGAGCCAATCCATTCTCTCCACTTGGTGCAGATACTACGGTAGGAATTACGTTAGATAATACTACAGATATGCCCGTAGAAATTCTTCCAACAACAACAGGGAGTACAATTAATACAACAGGTAGCGTTATTAATAATAGTACAGGAAACACTATTAACGCAGAAGGAGGTATAGAAGACCAGAATTTTGACGATGGTGTGTTTACCTATAATATATTAGGAACTACTCCTAATGAATGTCAAGTTACAGGCTTTGTTTCTGGTCAAGAAATTGCAAATGCAGAGATACCTGAGACTGCGACAAATAATTCGGTTTCATATAATGTTGTGGCTGTTGGTGAAAATGCTTTCAACGGTAACACAACTATTACAAGTGTAACACTTCCAAATACAGTAACAATAATAGAATCAACTGCATTTGGTGATTGTAGTAATTTAGGCACTATTAATCTGGCGAATATAGAAACCTACGGAAACAATAGTTTTAGCAATTGTTCCTCTTTAGCATTAGCGCCTTTAGATTTAACGAACGCAGTAAGTATGGGGAATTATACCTTTATTAATTGTGCATCGATCACTTCTGTAGTTGTTCCTGGAACTTTAACTTTAGGAGTGGGAACCCTTAGAGGTACAGGTATTACATCTTTTACTATACCTAGTGAATGGACAGTTATTCCAGACCAAATGATTAGAGATTGTAAATCAGTAACCTCAATTAATATTCCTAGTACAGTAACAACTATGGGTGTTGCCGCTTTTAGAGGATGTACTGGCATAACAGAAATGCAAGTTAATTGGACGACTTCTGATGATATTGCAGATGCGACAGTTAATAACTTATTTAATGGTTTAACCTTAAGTGATATAAACTTATTTGTACCAACAGGTACAGAAACACTTTATGAGGCTGCAGCTGTGTGGACTAACTTTAACATAGCTCAAGGAACCTTAAGTGTCGATAAAGTAGAAAAAGATTTAGGTTTTAGTATCTATCCAAATCCGGTAAACGATATCATTTTTATAAAAAATAGTCAAATAAGAGAATTTGATATTACGGTATTTGATTTAAACGGTAGAGTTTTATTGTATAAAAGCGTAAGTACTACAGAGACTAATATAGATGTGTCTAGTTTAGCTACGGGACTGTATTTAATTAAAGTTAAAAGTGGAGTGAGTGAGTTTACTCAACGTATTTTAAAACAATAAGTTTTTAGTAGTTAGAATTAAATTTTTTAAGAATAAGAAAGCAGTAAATTGTTTGTAAGCCGATTGCTGCTTTTTTTTGTGTAATACGAATTTGGATTGTCGTGTAAATTATTAATAATAAAATATTGATATTAATAAAATAGTAAAAAGGCATTATTCTCTAAAATGACTTATAAGTTATATCTAAAGAACTATAATTTATAATCATTCTACTCATATTATGATAATATTACATTGCGATAAGTATTCTATATCAATAGGTTACTTGTTTTAATTGATGTTTCAAGTCTTAAAATTAGAACCATTTTAATAGCAGTCTTTAACTAATAGTAAACTACCATATATGAGAAATTATTACACTTTTAAGCGTGTGTTTAAATAGCCATAAACAATGTAGCCGCTAATAGCGAGATAGATAGTGTTAACCTATCAAATTTTCAATTTAAAACATTCAAAATGATTAAGTATTAAACCCTGCTCATTTCAACATAAAGATATTCATACAACTCATCGTAAATTTTAGAAACCATAATGAGTTGTATTAAACCTAAAATGTCTTACAATAGTTGTAAGTCATTCATTTTTTAACAAATTAACTTAAGTATTATGAGAAAAAACTTTATTAGACTGGACATAACCAATCCATCTTTTTTTAAGAAAAAACTTTGTTGTATACTCCTTCTGTTTTTAGGCGTATATACTGTGCAAGCACAATTTGTGCATCCCGGAATTACGCATAAGAAATCCGACTTAGACAGAATGAAAGACATGGTAAGGGCCCAAGTAGATCCTTGGTATACATCTTACCAAGAAATGGTTATTGATTCAAAATCGAGTTACGATTATGTCGTGCAAGGAGATCCTTCATTTACGGAATTAGGAAGAGATTCAGGAGTGAATTATGGCGCATGGAATAGCGATATTCGTGCGGCCTACTATAATGCTTTAAGATGGTATATAGAAGGCGATAGTAGACATGCCGATAAAGCCGTAGAAATTTTTAAAGCTTGGTCTAATCTAACTTCTGTTACCAGTGGAGGAACAGAAGCATTAAGTGGAGGTATTGCCTACATTATGATTGAAGCCGCCGAAATTATTAATAGCACCTATTCTGGATGGAGCGAAAGCGATGTGCAAGCGTTTAAAGACATGTTGGTGTATCCAGGATATTCTACAACCACAGTACCAGACGATATAAGAAGCAATACTACATTTTATTGGAGTTCGTATTTAGGAGATCCTGTGCGTCATGGAAACCAGGGTTTATCGGGATGGAGAACCATCTTAGCTATGGGAATATTTTTAGATAATGAGATTATGTACGATCGTGCACTACGCTATGTGCAAGGACTACCTCACCGTGCAGACGATTTACCTTATCCTGCAGGACCTAATACTAGTAATGCAGTAACGTCATCTAATGATTATGCAGATACATATAGTATAACAAGAGGTTATGATGAAGAAGATTATGGCTATAATGAAGTAATGACAAACTATATATGGGATAATGGTCAGTGTCAAGAAAGTTCACGCGATCAGCAACACACCATGTTTGGTATGGGCTTATTAACATCTATGGCAGAAATGGCATGGAATCAAGGCGATGATTTGTATAGTTTTACTAACGACAGATTGTTACTTGGGTTAGAATATAATATGAAGTATAATGTATCTGCAATAGAGTCGTACGACGATCAGACTACACCATGGGTGCCAACGGTAAGCTCGGGAGAATTTAGAGAAGGATTCGATAGAACAGGACGCTGGTATTCTAAAGCGATTAGTCCAGATGGAGCTGGTGATTTTCCAGGGGTACGCCCAGTTTTCGAAATGCCGGTAGCGCATTATTACGGACGTGGATTTAAAACCGAAGAGGACGTAAAATGGATTACGCGTGCAAGAGATAAAGCCATCGAATTATCGAGTTACGAGGCCGCAGGATGGACCAACGATGCTTTAGGTTGGGGAGCTTTAACAGCACGACGACCAATGTTATGCTACGGAGATCCTATAGTTGGTTTTGATGCTTCAGGTTTACCTATGTATGCTATGCATGATATTTCAAATCCTATTGAAGCTGAAAATTTCGATTATGATCCTATTAAAAAAGGAGAAGGTAGAGTATATCATGATCTTAGTGCTACAAATACTGGAGGTGCATATAGAACATTTGATGGTGTAGATGTAGAAGAATTGGGAGATGATAATTTTAGTGTTACAAGCATAGAGTCGGGCGAATGGTTAACCTATACCATTTCTGTTCCTGAGACTGGATTGTACAGTGTTGCTGTAAATTATGCCGCGAGTCAAGCAGACGGAACTATGAAATTAACTTTTGGAGGTGAAGATAAAACAGACGCTATTGTAATGCCGTTTGGATCGCCAAATTCTACAGGAGATTCAGATTGGAAGTCATTTACAGTTGCAGAAGACATCTTACTTGAAAAAGGCGTGCAAAGTCTGAAAATTTCATTTGGAGGTACTTCAGAAGCTTTTAAATTAGATCATTTTACAATCACTCAAACCGGTACGGTAAAGGAAAATCAAGAGATTCAATTCTTCACGTTACCGTATAAAGTTGTAGGAAGCGAAGATTTCGATCCTATGGCAACTTCTAGTTCAAATTTAGCTGTAAGTTATACAAGTTCTAATGAATCTGTAGCAACAATTGTAGATGGTAAAGTTCAACTTGTAGGTGTCGGAACGACTACAATCTCGGCTATTCAAGAAGGCAATGATGTGTTTAATCCTGCTCCAGAAGTAACTCAAGAATTAAACGTAGTAAGCCAGATTGGTGGGACTATGAATGTAATTGTAGATGCAGACGCCTATGTACACGAAGGAAAAGCAAATGATAATTTTGGAGCTGTAACAAGCATGGTAACCAAAGTGGATGCGCGTTATGTGTATTTAAAATTTGATTTAAGTGCAGTGCCAGGTCCTATTGTTTCTGCAAAATTAAGAATGTATCAACGTACACGATACGAGGATATTCGTGTGATTTATGATGTGGAAGATGACAGTTGGGTAGAATCTGAAATCACCTGGAATAACAAACCAAGTTTCGAGAATGAACGCTCTAGCGTAACGACTATTGCATCAACTTGGAGTGAATGGGATGCATCGTCTTATGTAGCTCAAGAATTTAACGACGATAAAATCATTTCTATGGCTGTAAAAGATCCTGCTAATAGTGGAATTGGTATAGATTGGTATAGTAAAGAATTCGAAGATAATTTACCACCTCAATTGGTGATAGAATATTACGATGAATCTTTAAGTATTGATACTAATGAAAGAGTAGTGGCGTTATATCCGAATCCTGTAACAGATCAGTTTACCATTTCTAAAGCTGCAGGTGCAAACATGACTATTTATGATGTTATGGGGAAATTAGTCCTTCAGAAACACATAGAAAATAACAAGGAAGCTGTAGATGTTAGTCAGTTTAACAACGGCATCTATTTTGTACGTGTAAATAACAATGGGGTATTATCTACTAAAAAACTGATTAAGAACTAGTATAATACATAGTTTAAAGAACAGAACACATCATGTTCAGTTCTTTATTAAATGAAATCTAATTATTATAAAAAATCGACCTTAATTCTTACTAGAATTAAGGTCGATTAATGTTTATACATTTTGTATTTTAATAAGTTTAAGATCTAATGTCTGAAGCTGTTTTAATTTTTTCTAATCCACTTTCAATAGTGTGCTTCTGAGATTCCAAAATGTTTTTTGTACTTAATGGTAGTTCCGTTTCGTTAATAATATCTTGATATTCTTCTAAAGCGGCTTTTTCGCCACGTATAGCTTCTTCAAGCATGGCATCTTCATTATCCGATGTAAATAACGATTTTATATCCATCCATGTTCTGTGGGCTTGCCCTGTAAAACTTCCACCTTTATCTATCTCTTGTCCGTAAGCGGCTAATTCTTGTTTTAATTCATGTCCGAAAGTTAAACGCTCTTGAGATTTTCTTTTAAAGTAATTCTTATAAGGAGTTTCTTTAACGTGTTCTGCTGCTTTAGAAAACCCTTTTTCTGCATCATAGGTTTTTTCTAATAATGCGTTTAGTTTTTTCCCAATATTATCTGTGTACGTTTTCATAATTTAATTTTTTTGATTAATACTTAATAATGAACATGGTTAATTGCGTTCATCTGGAGTCAAAATTACAGGAAGTCTGAGTTTTCAATTATTCCAATCAAATTAAAAATTAGCGTAAAAACATGTATAAGCTATAATGTAAAGTTCACAATGTAAAAGATATTATTTTTCTTATTTCACTAAAAAGAATGCGGCTTTGAATATTGAAAAATTGAAGTTGTGTTTAACCGTTTGTACTACTTAAAAATCATTTTAAAAAAAGGAGTCTTAAAAATGAGGTTTGAGAATCAAAATTGGACGAGTTATGGTTATTAAAGGGTTTAAAAGCTTCGTGTAATTAAAATGAGCTATAAGTTAGAGTCAAAGAATTATAATTTATATCGTTTTTAAGAATGAAGTAATAATATTACAATAGCAAATGAGATAACCATTATTTAACAACATTAGCTGTGGTGAAATTTCATTTTTCAACCCAATAAAAGAAGTAATTTTTAGCGAAATGAACATGCAAATTAGTATATATAAAATGAAAAAGTGGCAGTTGTTATTGGCGGTAATAGTATTAAGTTTCCCCCAATATATTTTAGCCGACGTAAAATTACATGCTCTTTTTTCGGATCATATGGTGATTCAGCGAGAAACCATAATTCCTATTTGGGGCTGGGCAGATACCAATGAAATTATTACTATTGAAACCAGCTGGGGAGTGTCAGCTCAAGTAATCACGAATACGGATGGTACTTGGCGCGCAGATCTTCAAACACCAGAAGCAGGAGGACCTCATAAGATTACTGTATTTTCAAAAAATAGAATCGAGATTAACGATGTACTTTCTGGCGATGTTTGGTTGTGTACAGGACAATCTAATATGGACTTTGATATGTCTAAGTTTCTAAAAGATTCTAGAGAACCACAATATCAGCCTTTAGTAGAATATATGAGAAACGAGGTGGCAACAGCTAACGATAATTGGATTCGCCATATCGAAGTACCACAATCTATTTCGTTATTCGAAAAGCAAACAAATTTTGAAGCCGATTGGAGGAGTGTGAATCCAGATCAAATTAAAAAAATAACAGCTACAGGATATTATTTCGCAAAAGAAATCCGTAAACATGTAGATGTGCCAATAGGGTTGTTAGAATGCTCTTGGGGTGGTACACGTGTGCAACCTTGGATTTCTGAATCTACGTATTTGGAAGACAAAAACATGAAAGATTATTTTGAAGCGAGTAGAAAGCAATCGCAAAAAGAGATAGCTATTATGGAGGCCGATGATTATGTAGATACGGAGTATGAAAGTAAGATGAAGGCTTGGGAAGACAATGGCAAAAAAGGGAGAGCACCAAAACCAACTAAAAATCCAAAAGACGATATGCAGTTACCTGCAACTTTACATAATAGTATGATTTCAAGTATTCTTCCATTTAAAATTAAAGGCGCCATTTGGTATCAAGGTGAGAGTAATGCAGTATATATGGCAGACGAATATGAGTATTATTTAACGACACTAATAAATAGCTGGAGAGCAGAATGGAATCAAGGTGATTTTCCGTTTTATTTTACACAATTAGCGGCTTGCCAAAGAGGAAGTGAAGAGGCTAATCTTGGGTGGGCTTTAGTAAATAATCAATTACGACAAACATTAAAAGTGCCTAATACAGGTATGGCAGTGCTGTATGATATTGGTGAAGCGAAAGACGTTCATCCGCATAATAAAATGGATGCAGGAAAACGATTCGCACTTTGGGCGTTGCAAAACGATTATAATGTAAAAGTAGATGCTGTAAGCGGCCCATTATATAAATCGAAGTCCGTTAATGGAAAGAAAATCGAGATTGAATTTAACGAAGTTGGAACAGGCTTAATAGTAGGGCATAAAAATTTATTAGATGCGACTGTACCTGTAAAAGAACCTTTAAAATGGTTTGAAATTAAGGACGAAGATGGCGAGTGGAAACCAGCAAAAGCAAAAATTAAGTCGCACAATACTATAGAAGTTTGGGGTAAAGGAGTGAAGCATCCAACGGCTGTACGTTATGCATGGTCTGGGAATCCAGAAGGCGCAAATTTATATAATGCAGCAGGTTTGCCAACGGCTGTGTTTTCAACAGAAGAATAAGACGTTAATTCAATATATTAATACTAATCATGAACCTACTATCTTTTAATAAACTAAAATTTACAGCTGTATTAAGCGGAACTATGTTTTTCGTTTTTGGTGGTTTATGGGCTCAAAATGTCGAATTAGTATCGACAACAGCTACAAGCAGATGGGAAACACCAAAGCGTTTTTTAAAAAAACATAAAGGAGATGTTACTCCAGATATTACAGTGTATACAGAAAGTGTTTTACAAAAAATAGATGGTATTGGTGGTGCTTTTAATGAATTAGGCTGGGATGCTTTAAGTGCCCTACCTAAAGAAGCGTCGCAACAAGTGTTTAACGATTTGTTTTCTGAAGTGGGTGCAAATTTTTCAATGTGCAGAATTCCTTTAGGAGCTTCAGATTATGCCTTAAGTTATTATTCTAGTAACGATGTGGCAAAAGATTTCGAAATGCGCGATTTTAATATCGATAGAGATAAATATATTTTAATTCCATATATAAAAGAAGCATTAAAAGTTAATCCTGATTTGCAAATATGGGCATCGCCATGGTCTCCACCAGCGTGGATGAAAGTCAACGAGCATTATGCCATGAGAAGCGGCAATTTTGAAAATGCTATTGAAGGAAATAAAATGAGTCCAGGAGATCAAATTCTTAATAATGCCACAGCTTTTAAAATGCAAGAACAGTATTTAGAAGCTTATGCCTTATACTTTTCAAAATTTGTGCAGGCTTATGCTGATGCAGGTGTACCGTTATTCGCGGTAATGCCTCAAAACGAAATTGCTTTTCAACCCAATTGGCCAAGTTGTACCTGGAGATCAGAAGATATGGCGTATTTTATTAACGATTTTCTTGGGCCACAGTTTGAAGCCGATAACTTAGATACAGAAATTTGGTTAGGTACCGTGAATTCTGGTGATCCTAATTATGTGAAAACAATTTTAGAAGCTGAAAATTCTTCTAAATATATTAAGGGTCTCGGATTTCAATGGGGAGGTGCTAAAGCCATTCCAGAGGTGCATAAAACTTTTCCAAACATGAAGTTGATGCAAACCGAAAATAAATGCGGTGAACATGAAAACGATTGGACGTCTGTAGCACGTTCATGGAAAGATCTTGTGCATTACTTTAATAATGGATCGGGATCATATATGTATTGGAATATGGTGCTCGATCAAACTGGTAAAAGTGCTTGGGGATGGCCACAAAACTCTATGGTGATTATCGATAAAAATACAAAAAAGGTAACCTATACAGACGAGTTCTATTTATTTAAACACCTATCACACTTTGTGCAACCAGGAGATCATTATCTAAAATCTTCATCTGGAGACAATCATCTGGCATTTAAATTAAAAGATGGTCGTGTTATGGTTTTAGTTAAGAACCCAGAAGCTACAGCTCAAACCTTAAATTTTAAAATAGAAACCGAATCATTCGGGGTAGAAGTACAACCAAAATCAATCAATACAATTGTTTTAAAAAATTAATTTTTAAATGAAAAAAGCTACATCATTTTATACGCTCGCAGTATTTATAGTCTCTCTGTTTTTTGCAGCAAATTTAAGTGCGCAAGAACACGTTGAGGTTAATGTAAATCAAGGCGGAGAGAATTTTGATCATTATTGGAGTAAAATGGTTGGCGCAGGTCGAGCTAATGAAGCATTACGTGCAGGTTGGTTAGAGCAAATGCAACAAGTGCAGGAAAATTGCGGATTTGAATATGTGCGTTTTCATGGGATTTTTCATGACGATATGTTTCCTGTAATTGAAGAAAGAGGAAAATTAGTTTACAATTGGCAATATATTGACGATGTATTTGATAGGTTGCTAGATATGAACGTAAAACCGTTTGTAGAACTAGCATTTTTACCAATACCTTTGGCAGCTGAAGATTCTAAAACTGTATTTTGGTGGAAAGCGAATATAACTCCAGCAGACGATTCGTTCGATAAATGGCACGATTTAGTTAGGGCCTTTACGCAACACTGTGTAGATCGTTATGGAATTGACGAAGTCTTAACGTGGTATTTCGAAGTGTGGAACGAACCAAACTTATATCCATTGTTTTGGGATGGCACAAAATCGCAGTATTTCGAATTGTACAAACAATCTGCTATAGCAGTAAAATCTGTAGATAAGCGTTTAAAAATAGGAGGCCCATCTACAAGTAACTTTGTTCCAGACGAACGTTTTGCTGGAGAAGTTACTAACGATAAAGTGTCTGAAGCTGTATTTGCTGCAGACGATATTAATGTTTTAAATTGGAAAGGTGTTTGGATTGAAGATTTTCTTAATTATTGTAAAGAAGAAAACTTACCAGTTGACTTTGTAAGTACACATCCATACCCAACAGATTATGCTTTTAATCCGGAAACAGGAAAAGGAAGAGGACTTACACGTTTTGCAAAGTCATTAAAAATAGATTTAGAATGGTTGAATAAAACCATAGAGAATAGTGCTTACCCAGATGTCGAAATCCACTTAACAGAATGGAACACAAGTCCGAGTAGTCGAGATGCTATGCACGACAGGTTACCATCTGCAGCCTATATTGTACGATCTAATTTAGATTGTATTGGATTAACAAATTCACTTGCCTTCTGGACGTTTACAGATATTTTCGAAGAAAAAGGAGGAGCATCAAGTATTTTTCATGGTGGTTTCGGGATGATAAATTATCAAGGTCTTGTAAAGCCGTCTTATCATGCGTACCGTATGTTACATCAATTAGGTGATCAGAAAATTTATAAAGATGATTATCTATTTGTAAGTAAAAAATCTACCGATGGTAAAATTGTAGCATTGGCGTATAATTACCCAGAAGAATATGAAAACGCAGTGCCTGCAGGGGCAGATAAAAGAGAGCAAGGGACAAATAAAAAACTTGACTTTAGTTTAACGGGCTTAAAAGCTGGAGCAACATTCGAAATCGAAATTTTAGATAAAAATCATGGTAATATTCATAATTATTGGGAATCTATGGGGAAACCTGAGCCACCAACACGTGAGCAAATTAAGACCATGAAAGCTTATGCAAATACCATGAAAATAGATAAAGCCGTAGCCGATAAAAACGGGGTGTTAAAAATTAATCAAGAGATTACACCGTGGAGTGTTGTGCTAATAAAACAAACGAATTAAAAATAAACCAAATAAGATAATGTTTAGAATTACGAGAAAAACAAGCATTGGAGTGTTGCTTCTGGCAATAGGATTTTTATTTACCTCTTGCGAAGAAAAAATGGAAACTGTTAAAATTCATAACGAAGAGTTGCAAAAAGAATTGATCTTCGAGGATAATTTTGATTCTGGTTTGGAGCAATGGAACGTGGAACAAGGATCTGAAGGACGAACCGTAGAAACCAATAAAAGTAAATTAGAAATAGATGATGTTGCTGGATGTACCGTTTGGTTAAAAGAAGCGTTTAGTGGATCTATTATGATTGAATACGATGTTAATTTAATTAAAGATGGTGGTCCTAACGACCGTGTATCCGATTTAAATTGCTTTTGGATGGCAACCGATCCAGAAAATCCATCAAACTTATTTGCAAATTCAAAGCAACGTGACGGTAAATTTTCTAACTACGATAGTTTACAACTTTACTACATGGGAGTTGGTGGAAATGATAACAAAACCACACGCTTTAGACGTTATACAGGAGACGGAGGTCGTCCGTTATTACCAGAACACGATTTAAGTGATACTAAGTTTATGTTAGAGCCAAACACACCTTATCATATAAAAATAATAGCTCATAACGGAATTATTCAATATTACAGAAACGATCAGTTACTAGTAGATTTTAAAGATGATGCACCATATACTTCTGGTCATTTTGGATTTAGAACAGTTAAAAACCACATGACAGTCGATAACTTTAAAGTTTATCAGTTAAAATAAAAAATATTCAATTGCTACCATTAAGAAAGATATAATAATTTAAACAAAACGATATGAATACGAATTTCGAAACGCGTTATGCGTCAAGTCCACAAACTGTTAAAAAATACGATACACAAGAATTAAGAGACGAGTTTCTAATTGATAATTTAATGCAAGAAGGACAAGTTAATTTAACCTATACACATTACGACCGTTATATTGCGGGTTCGGCTGTACCCACATCTAGTGGTTTAACCTTAGAAACTATAGATCCATTAAAAGCGGATTATTTCTTAGAGCGTAGAGAATTAGGAATTATTAATGTTGGGGGAAACGGAACTGTAACTGTAGATGGTACAACGTATAATATGGGATTAAAAGATGCTTTATATGTTGGTATGGGTGTAAAGGATGTAGTGTTTGCAAGCGACGATGCTAGCAATCCAGCAAAATTCTATTTAAACTCGGCACCAGCACACACCAACTTTCCAACTAAAAAAGTAAGTAAATCTGAAGCTAATAAAATAGAATTAGGGTCTTTAGAAACTGCCAATCACCGTACGGTAAACCAAATGATTATTGGAGGCATTGTAACAACTTGCCAATTACAAATGGGAATGACAGAATTAAAAACAGGAAGTGTTTGGAATACCATGCCGGCTCACGTTCACGATCGTAGAATGGAAGTGTATTATTACTTAGATATTCCTCAGGATCAGGCCGTGTGTCATTTTATGGGTGAACCTACAGAAACACGTCATATTTGGATGCAAAACGATCAAGCTGTAATTTCTCCACCATGGTCTATTCATTCAGGTTCAGGAACTTCAAACTACACATTTATTTGGGGAATGGCAGGAGAGAATTTAGATTACAACGATATGGATGTTGCAAAAATAACTGAGTTAAGATAAAATTAAACATAACAAAATGTCAACAAATTTATTCGATTTAACAGGAAAAACAGCATTAATTACTGGAGCTGTTCACGGATTGGGGATGGCTATGGCTAAAGGTTTAGCGAATGCTGGAGCTACAATTGTAGTAAACGATTTATCTCAAGCAGCGATAGATAATGCCCTAAAGGAATATAAAGCAGACGGAATTGATGCACATGGTTATGTGTTTAATGTTACAGACGAAGCTCAGGTTATTGCGGGTATAAAACAAATAGAAGAAGAAGTTGCACCTATTGATATTTTAATTAATAACGCAGGGATTATTAAAAGAATCCCAATGATTGATATGTCGGTTGAAGATTTTTCAGCTGTAATTAATGTCGATTTAATTTCTCCGTTCATCGTATCTAAAGCGGTTGTTAAAGGTATGATAGAAAGAGGGGGAGGAAAAATTATTAATATTTGCTCAATGATGAGTGAATTAGGACGTGATTCAGTAAGTGCATACGCAGCTGCAAAAGGTGGTTTAAAAATGTTAACTAAAAACATGGCTACCGAATGGGCGAAGTTTAATATTCAAACCAATGGAATTGGACCAGGTTATTTTGCAACATCGCAAACAGCACCAATTCGTGTAGATGGTCATCCGTTTAACGACTTCATTATTAGCAGAACTCCTGCTGCAAGATGGGGAGATCCAGAAGATTTACAAGGTGCGGCGGTGTTTTTGTCATCAAAAGCTAGTAACTTTGTAAATGGTCATGTAGTATATGTCGATGGTGGTATTTTAGCCACAATAGGAAAACCTTCAAACGAAGATTAATATGAAAAATGGTTTATTACTTTCTTGTGTTGTTGCAGCTTCATTATTTGTGAGTTGTGGTTCTAAAGAAAAAGAAAGTACGTTAATTACAGTAAAAAATAATTTAGAATTACCTCGTAGTTTTGAAACAATTGAAATCTCTAGAGCAGATGTAACATTAAAAGAAGGTGAACGTTTTGAAGATTTTAGTGTTCAGGATGTCGCAACAAAATCGATGTTAACATCTCAGTTTGTAGATGAAGATCAAGATGGTACTGCAGATGTGTTATTATTTCAACCAGAATTAGCCCCAAATTCAGAAAAACAATTCGAATTGGTTATAATAGACGTTACAATCAAGCACGATTCTGTGGTTCACTGTTACTCTAGGTTTGTGCCAGAACGTACAGACGATTATACATGGGAAAACGATAAAGTAGCGTTTAGAACTTATGGACCAGTAGCTCAAAAAATGATTGAAGATTCTATTCCTGGCGGAACATTATCTAGTGGAATTGATGCTTGGTTAAAAAAAGTAGACTATCCTATTATTGATAAATGGTATGCTAAGAATGCTAAAAACCCAGGTGCATATCATATTGATCATGGAGAAGGCTTAGATAATTTTCACGTAGGGTCTAGTCGTGGTGTAGGAGGGTCTGCTGTAAAAGTAGATACGTCTTACTATATTTCTAAAAACTTTACAGATTACAAAACCATTACCAATGGCCCTATAAGAACGAGTTTTGTTTTAGATTATGCAGATTGGGATGCAAATGGAAACACGATTTCTGAAGAAAAGCACATTTCTTTAGATTATGGAAATAATTTTTCAAGATTTGAAATTCATGTTGAAGGTACAGATGTATTATCTATAGGCTTAACGTTACACGACAATTTAGGAACTATTACTGAAAACGTAGATGAAGGTTGGATTTCGTATTGGGAATCTGAATACTTTGATTCGGAATTAGGGACAGCCGTTGTTGCAGCTAAGTCAGATATGATTTCTTCAGATTATTATGTTACTAACATGAAAGATCGTAGTAATCTGTACACACAGCTTAAAGTGAATGATAATAAAGTGGTATATTACGCCGGATTTGCATGGAAAGAATCTAAGCAATATCCAACGAAAGCCTCTTGGGAAAAGCATATTCAGGAATTTGCGGAGAAAATTAACTCTCCTTTAGAAGTTTCTTTTAATAAATAAGAATTTAACTCATTTCAAAAGGTTTCAAAATTAAATTTTGAAACCTTTTGTATGTAATAAAATAATAAAATGTCACTATATCCATTAAAATTCACGCCTCTATATAAATATAGAATTTGGGGAGGAGAAAAGTTAAAAACCGTTTTACATAAGGAGTATCAAGAAGACAGTATTGGAGAATCTTGGGAGATTTCGGATGTTAAAGGCGATGAAACTCAGGTAAGCGAAGGGAGTCTTGCAGGAAAAACACTTAGCGCGTTAATAGAAGAATTTAAAGAAGCCATTGTTGGTAAGAAGGTGTATGAATTATTCGGAACAGAATTTCCGTTATTAATTAAATTTATTGATGCCAAAACACCACTTTCTATACAAGTACACCCTAGTAATGAAATTGCTAAGGAACGACATAATTCGTTTGGTAAAAACGAAATGTGGTATGTTATGGAAGCCGAAAAAGATGCAGAACTAATTGTTGGGTTTAATCAGCGAGTCGATAAAAAATCTTACGTAGAAGCTCTAGAGTCTGGAAAGATTTTAGATGTGTTAAATAACGATACTGTAGCTCCTGGCGATACGTATTATATTCCAACAGGACGTATTCATGCCATTGGTGCAGGTGTGCTTTTAGCAGAAATTCAGCAGACTTCAGATATTACTTACCGTATTTATGATTACGAACGTGTAGATGCTACAACTGGTAAAACAAGAGAATTACATACAGAACAGGCTGTAGATGTTATAGATTATAGTGTAAGCGATACGTATAAAACTGCGTATACAAAACCTGAAAACGGAACAAATACACTAGTACATTCACCATATTTTAAAACAAATATTATGAATGTTAAGGGAGAAATGGAAAAAGATTATTCAGAATTAGATTCGTTTGTAATTTATATTTGTGCTGAAGGAAGTTTAGAGTTGGTTTTTAATAATACAACATATAAAATCTCTAAAGGAGAAACTGTTTTTCTACCAGCATCGATAGACGCGGTTTCTTTAAAATCTGAAAATGCAGATGTTTTAGAGGTTTACTATTAATCCTATTAAATTTTAAAGTTTATTAGTTAAGTTGGTTGTGTTAATCACAACCTAAAGGAAAAAAAATAGGGCAGTATCTCATAAACTGTGTAAGTTTTAAAATCTCAGGTTAAATATTAATCTGAGATTTTTTTTATTCATTAATTTTAACTTTTTACACACTTATGAAACCAGAAGATTTATTAAACGAAGACTTTTTAAAACAATTCAAGAATGCACCAGAGCTAACATCCTTTTTAGAACAGTTGCACAAACGTGGTATTGAGAAGTTACTAGAAGGGGAACTAGATGCCCATTTAGACTACGATAAGCACAAAAAAAGTAAAGCAGCCAACCTTCGAAATGGTTACACTAAAAAGAAATTAAAATCCGTTTTAGGAGAAACAGAGATTCAAGTTCCTCGAGACCGTGATAGTTCTTTTAATCCTTTAATTGTAAAGAAAAGAGAAAGTACAACAGAAGGCATCGAAAATATTATTATATCGCTTTATGCCAAAGGCATGAGTAACAGTGATATTGAAGAACAAATACGTGAGCTGTACGATTTTAATATTTCTACATCCACTATTTCAAGGATTACAGATAAGATTACAGAAGATGTTATTGCTTGGCGGAACAGGCCTTTGGAGGCCACTTACCTAATTGTTTGGATGGATGGCATCGTATTTAAAGTTAGGGAAAACTCTAAAGTCATAAACAAGACTATTTATATTGCAGTAGGCCTGAGAACAGATGGCAAAAAGGAAGTCCTAGGATTATGGTTAGGTAAAAATGAATCTTCAGCCTTTTGGATGAGTGTTTTAACCGATATTAAAGCTCGAGGAACTCAAGATATACTTATCACAGCTACCGATAATTTAAATGGATTTACGGATACTATTAAAACTATTTTTCCGAAATCAACGACTCAAATTTGTGTTGTGCATCAAATAAGAAATTCGTGTCGTTACGTGGTCTGGAAGGACAAAAAGGAATTTACTCGTGACATGAAGCAAATCTATACTGCTCCTACAAAAGAAGCTGCCAAAGCTGCTTTAAATGACTTCAAAACTAAATGGGATTCTAAATATTCTTACGCCATTAAAAGTTGGGAAAATAATTGGGATGAGCTTACAGTATTCTTTGATTTTCCTATTGAAATAAGAACCATAATCTACACCACAAATCTTATAGAAAACCTAAATGGAAAGATACGGAAATACACAAAAAACAAACTCTCGTTTCCAACCGATGAAGAAGTTATGAAATCCGTGTTTTTAGCTTTGAGAGAAAGCACTAAAAAATGGACCATGCCAATCAGAAATTGGGGAGTGATACTAAATCAATTTTTAGCTATATTTGAAAACAGGATTAAGTTATAAATAACCTAACCCTGAAATTTTGAACTTACACACTTTTTATGATAGTGTCAAAAATAGCGAGACTTATCTCGCTATTTTTTTTTGAGCTTAAATTAAAAAAGATTTACTGCTTTCTAATCCAGTATTGTGTTCTTCCTAGAAGTGCAACACCCATATAGCCTCTTACTTTAAGTTTGTTGTCGTCTACTAATTTTAAATAACAGCTGTATACGTCGCCAGATTCTGGATCTAGGATTGTACCGTCGTTATATTCTTTACCATCTTTTTTTATACCTTCAATAATTACCAATCCAATAATTGGTTTGTTTTTTTTATCTCCTTCGCATTTTTCACAAACCGAATTTTCTTCACCAATATATTTCTTAATTATTTTGGCGGTATAGATATCATTGGTTTTTTCAATTTCAATAAGAGCTTTCTTTTCATTGGTTTTGTCGTCGTAGGTTTCCCATTGTCCAATAATACTTTGTCCTTTTACTGTAAAACTTAAGGTTACTAATAGAAGTAGAAATAGTTGTTTCATAATTTTGTTTGTTTTAATCTTTTAATTTTAGGTTAAACTTTAATTCAAGTATTACATGTGGTTAAATCATGTAAAGATGTTTTAAAAGTATTTACTTGTTTAGTGATTGAAAAGATAGCTTATTTTTTGCAATTGAATGAAATATAATAGGACTGTAATGTTTGTTTAGCTGAAAATTTCAAATCAATTGATTAAATTCACATTAGTAAATCCATTGGATTCGGAATTGCACATTATTTGTTATTCCCGTAAGTCCGTCTCTTTCTAAATTACTAATACCGTAAACCACCCCCGCTTTCCAATATTGGGTTGCCCACCAGTTTAAACCTAGATCGTATCGGTTATTTATGCCTCCATGAATTTGTTTTGTTTCAAGGTCGGTGCGTCCCACACGCGTAAATATTTCCCATGCACCGTATTTTCCTGTAGGTTTTATACGTCTCGCGTAAGCGGCTCTTTGGTCGTATGGTCTTTGTTCTCCACTTAATACATAACTTCCAGTAACATAATATCCGTTAAATTGTTCGGTTCCAAAATCTTTGGTATCTGTCCAGTTGTGAACATATTCCATTAAAACAGAAAAGTTATCTAAACTCCATAACTGCTCTATGTTTACGTTTAATTGATTAGACGCATCCATAGCTCCAGTGTCTACATAATTAGAAGTTATATTAGATTCGTTTTTACCTTTTAGCTGAATAATATCGTCGACAGCATCTACATAACGTACACCAATTCCCATGTGCATAAACTGTTTCCCATCATTCTCCCATTTAGGAAGTCCGGTAACTCGAGCTGTAAAAGTGTTGTTAGATTTAGAAAAACTTTTATCACTAGCAAACCAATCTTTATAAAAACCAGCAGAAGCTGTTAAACGATTGTTTAAGAAAAAGTGATGATATATAACACCGATGTTTCTACTGTTAAAAAAAGGACTTAGTAATCTTTCAAAGTGCGGTAAGTTGGCAGCATCCCCAACCATTTCGTAAACAAAGGTTTCTTTAATTTTCCCAAATGTAATATCGCTATTTTCAGACAGGGGCGCAACAATTTTAAAATCGGTAATTCCAAAATTTGGATCATCGTCGCCTCGATCAAATCCTTTATATTCTACACTTATTAAATAATGCCATGGTGTTTTAAAATTTATATCTCCACGAAGCATCACACGGGCACTTCTAATATCGAATCGGCTTTCTTGAGAACCAACTTGGTCTTTACTGTCTTGGTCTTGTATGTTTAGATTGTAATCTAAAATAGGAGAGAACCCTAATTTTGTAGTAAACCATTTATTATGAGACCTAGTCCACCTCATACCTCTATGTGTAGCATCTGGAATAAAATAGGTTCTTGTTGTGTCGGCCAAAATTTGTGTTTGCGACTTATCAACTAAATCTGTGTGCTGCGAGAACGCCACATTGCATATTGAAAATAAGATTACAATAATTGCAATTCTAATGGTTGGTTTTTTACTCATTTAATCTCTTTTAAGCTTGGTGGTTGGTTATAAAACTAAAATTGTAAACGTGTGCTTATAATTTTAGCTGTTTTTTCAGGGTAAATATAGTTTCATTTTTTAATTTATTTTAAATAAAATTAGTGCTGAACTATAGTGAAAAATTCGCTAAGCGTATTTGAGAGTATACGAGTTTGTGCTGCTAGATATAATTTCTTGGTAAGACAGAACCACACCTAAATGGGTTCTGTTTAATTCTATAAGTTAGGTATGAGATTAAAATTCAATTAAATGCTTATTAAATAATTTTTCTGAAACATTTTCTCGTAAACATCTTTACTAAACATATACAGTTGCGCGGGCTTTTTAGAGACTCCAACTTGTTTTTCATCTAAAGGAATAATATACTTTTTATTAATAAGCTTTCGTCTAAAATTACGGTTATCAATTTCAATTCCTAAAATAGACTGATACAAATCTTGTACCTCATTTATGGTGAACTTATGTGGTAGTAATTCAAAAATTATAGGCTCGGACAGACATTTAATTTTTAAATCTTCGTAAGCTTCTAAGAGAATAGACTCATGATCGAAACCTAATTCTGGTAATTCATTTACCGGAAACCATTTGGCATTATGTTTATTGTTTTCTAAGTTAACAGCTTCTGTTTTTATTAAAAAGTAATATGCAATGGTAATGGTTCTGGTGTTAAAGCCTTCATTTTTAATCCATTCTTGGTCTTTTTCGTCCAGTAATCGATTGGGACTTCCAAAGGCTTTAAACTGTTTTTTGTATAAACGGCTTAGTCCAGTTAACTCTTTTAAAGCTCTAGAAGCGGTATCGTCTAGGGTTTCATCTTCATGTACATGATATCCTGTTAAAACATAATCGTTTACTAATATTTCAGAAGTCGTTTCAGATTCCAAATAGCGTTTTATTAATAAGACGTTAAGTGTTTTCTCAAGAGTATTATATCCGAAAACAACACAGTCAACAGAGATGTTGTTTATTTTTTTTGATTTCATAAACTTTAAATATGAAGCTAATGTAATAATTTTTTTTGTATTTTAATTATTAAACGTCCAATAGGGACTTAATATTATGATGTCTCTAGTTTTGCTGAAAACTGAAATTTGAGATAATTTAGAATATAAATGAGTTAATATAGAATATTTTATGATTTTATTTTGATATTTCAAATTTTTGAATAACTTTGAAAAATAAATTAAAGCGTAAAAATGACGTTTGTAAAATTTAACCGAATAAAACATGTTTTTATAGCGTTTTACAAATGGCTTTAAAACACAAGCAAACGAATAACACATGAAGACAGAAACTAATTATCAGGAGTTTGAGAGTATAGACGAAGAGCAGTTACCTGTGTCTAAACATAAGTTACATGATTGGACACATTTTGCAGGTTTATATGCCGCTGAGCATGTTGCTGCAACAGAATTTGTTATTGGAGCTACTTTTGTAGCTTTAGGCGCAACCACTAAAGACATCCTTTTAGGGTTATTAATAGGTAATATTTTAGCTGTTTTAAGTTGGACTTTAATTACTGCTCCCATAGCGGTAGAAACACGATTAAGTTTATATACGTATTTAAATAAGATTGCCGGAGATTCTATGACGAAACTCTACAATTGGGCAAACATTATCATTTTTACTGTGATATCGGCCGCCATGATTACGGTGTCAGCAACCGCCGTACGTTTTGCTTTTAATATACCAGCCCAACTAGATTGGTATCCCACGAATTTATGGTTTGTTTTAATCGTGTTGTGTGTGGGGTTAGTCGTTGTTGCAATTGCTATTTATGGGTTTAAAGCGGTTACCGAGTTTTCAGGAATTTGTGCGCCTTGGTTGTTTGTAATGTTTTTAAGCGGTGCTTTTGTGTTACTTCCTGCCTTGTCCCTTTCAGATTTAGGACAAACTATTCCTTCAAGTTGGGCTGATTTTGTAACTTTAGGAGACCATACCATTTGGACCGGTTTAAACAGTAAAGGAGAACCAGGTATAGGTTTAGTAGAAGTGATAGGGTTTGCATGGGCAGCCAATACTATTACGCATTTTGGTTTAATAGATATGGCCATGTTGCGTTTTGCTAAAAAGAAATCTTACGGATTATCAACGAGTACAGGGATGATGTTCGGTCACTATGTGGCATGGATTTCTGCAGGAATTATGGGAGCTGGAGCAGCCGTTATTATAGGCAAACCTATAGTTGCTTTAGATCCAGGAGATGTTGCTTATTACGCTTTAGGTTGGTCAGGATTTGTAATTGTAATTGTTGCGGGATGGACTACTGCTATTGCTAATTTATATAGAGCAGGACTTGCCGCTCAGGCGGTTTTTAATTCGCATTCCCGTAAAAAATCAACACTAGTTGTTGGTGTGGTGACTATGATTGTTGCTTGTTTTCCGTTTGTATTCAGTCAGATATTACCATTATTAACGTATGCAGGATTATTAGTAGTTCCTGTAGGAGGAATTGTATTTGCAGAACATCAAATTTTTCCAAAAATAGGTTATACAAGATATTGGTCGCATTATAAAAAATTAACGTTTAGTACGCCTGCTATTGTATCATGGGGATTAGGATTAGTATTTGGTTTTGGATTGAACATTATAAATATTATGCCTTTTTACTACCTTTTTATTCCTACTTGGATATTTACAATTATAGTGTATACCCTTTTAGCAGGAAAATATGGTGCTAAGGAATCTTATCCAACAGAAGTCTTAGAAGAAAAAGTTAGAAATGAAAACATTGCTAAATATCAAGACCAAAAAGCGATACAAGAAGTTGCTAAAATTCAAGACAACTCTATCTTTTCAAAAGTATTGGGCGGGATTGCAATAATGGCATTGGCCATAACTTTATACTTGTCTTGCAAGGTGTTGTTTGGAAGTGCAGACGAGAGTATTTATATTGAAAATAGAGATATTTTTTATCGTTATGCTTTTGTATGTACGGTTATATATTTTGTAATGGCATATTGGAAATTAAAAAGAGGAAAAATTAAAAACATATAATATCGTGGAAAATTTAATAAAACTTAATCAGATGAATTTGGCCAAAGTTGCCAAAAAAATATCTTGCCCAACTTACGATCGTTCTAAGGTAAAGGCTGGTATTGTACATGTGGGTATTGGTGGATTTCACAGAGCTCACGAAGCATTTTATACAGATCAATTATTACACGATACCAATGTCACAGATTGGGGAATATGTGGTGTGGCATTATTAGATTTCGATACTAAAATATATAATACATTAAAGGAACAAGATGGTTTATATACCCTTGTTATAAAAGAATTGGACGGCACGCTTACGAAACGGGTTATTGGCTCTATTGTAGAGTGTATGTATGCTCCTGAAAACCCGGTGCAAGTCATTGAAAAAATGGCGAGTCCAGAAATTAAAATTATTACGTTAACGATTACAGAAGGTGGTTATAATTACAATGAAGCTACTGAAGCATTCGATTATGAGAATCCTCAAATTCAATACGATTTAGAGCATCCAGATGCGCCAAAAACCATATTCGGATATCTTACTCAAGCTCTAAAACGCCGTAAAGAAAATGGATTAGCAATCACTATTCAATCTTGCGATAATATTAAGGGTAACGGCGATTTAACTAAGCGTATGTTAATGAGTTATGTTGAAAAAACTGAGCCGGAATTAATTGCATGGATTGATGCAAATGTATCCTTCCCAAACAGTATGGTAGATCGTATTACACCTGCAACATCTCCGGTAGATATTTCAAATTTAAATGCGTCTTCTGGTATCGATGATGCATGGCCAGTAGTTTGCGAACCGTTCCACCAATGGGTTATTGAAGACGATTTTAAAGCCGGAAGACCAGCTTGGGAAACCGTTGGTGCGCAATTTGTAGAAGATGTCGATCCTTACGAAAAAATGAAACTAACACTTCTTAATGCAGGACATACTGTATTAGGCGTTTTAGGAGCGTTAAGAGGATGTTCTACCATAGATGAAGCGGTTTATAATCCAGAAATTAGTACGTTTTTAAGATTGTATATGGATCAGGAAGTTACGCCAACATTATCAGATTTAGACGGCGTAGATTTAGATAAATATAAAGAAACTTTATTACATAGATTTGGGAATGTTTATATGAAAGATCAAATAGATCGTATCTGTTCAGAGAGTTCTGCTAAATTTCCAATATTCGTATTACCTACTGTTAATGCACAATTAGCGCGTCAAGGCTCTGTAGATTTTGCCGCATTAGTGGTTGCTGCTTGGGCGATTTACAGTTTAGGAAAGGACGAAAACCATGACGATTTACTTATAAAAGATGTCATGGCTAAAACTTTAGCAAAACAAGCGCGATTAGCTAAAGAAGATCCGGCTAAATTTTTAGAACTAGAATCTATTTTTGGAAAATTAAAAACGTCTGAAACGTTTGTAAATGCATTTTCTAAAGCGTACAATGCCATTTCTGAAAATGGTATAGTACACAGCCTAAAGGCATGGAATAAATCAGCTTTAAAACACAGTTAAATGAAAAATATAGTTTGTTTTGGCGAAGTGTTATGGGATGTGTTTCCAACGCATAAAAAAATTGGAGGTGCACCTTTAAATGTTGCGCTACGATTACAGTCTTTAGGAAATAAGGTGTCTATTATTACCAGAATTGGTGATGATACGAAAGGAACAGAAATTGCTGATTTTATTGCAGCACATGGTGTGAATACAGTTAACGTTCAGATTGATGCTGCTTTAGAAACGGGAGAAGTAGATGTGCTTTTAGATGAAAATGGTTCGGCATCTTATACTATAAATTTAAATCGTGCTTGGGATAATCTTCAGCTTACAGAAACAGCTTTAGAGGCAACTAAACAAGCAGATGCTTTTGTGTATGGAAGTTTAGTGGCAAGAGATGTTATATCGCGCAATACCTTATACGAACTTTTAAAAGTCGCTAATTATAAAATTTTAGATATTAATTTAAGAGCGCCTCATTATACCAAAACGGTTTTAAATCATTTAATGAATGCAGCCGATTTTATAAAATTTAACGACGATGAAATTTTTGAAATCGCTAAATCCCTAGGTTTCGAATCCACATCTTTAGAAGACAATATTCAGTTTATGTCTAAACAAACTAATACAAAATCGATTTGTGTAACTAAGGGGGCTAGTGGTGCAATTTACTATCAAGATGAAACGTTTTATTGTAATGCTGGATATAAAATTACAGTTGTAGATACGGTTGGTGCTGGCGATTCATTCTTAGGATCTTTAATAACTAAATTACTACAAGACACGCCGCCACAAGATGCTATAGATTATGCCTGTGCTGTTGGAGCCTTAGTTGCAAGTCATGAAGGTGCAAATCCGAAGCTTAAAGAGGCCGATATATTAGCTTTTATTACATCTTAAATCTTATGTGTTTTATAAAAAAAATAGAAATAAAAAAGTCTCAGATTAAGTTGTAATCTGAGACTTTTTTATTTCGCTATACTTTTATTTTGGTATGTCTGCTTCTAACAAGTCATATGTAATTTTAAATCGAGATTTAGACCCTGTATGTCCTGGAGCTTTTGGATCTGCAGCTAATACTTTAATTTTTGTAAACGTATTTTTTTCTTTTAAATAGGCTTCTGTGTTTTTTATAAGCAGAGTATTATATTGGGCTGCTAAAGCATCTAAATTGATGTCTGCGCTTAATTTTAAAATAGCGTCTTTAACCGAAATAGAATCTGAACCGACTTTTGTTTGTAAATAAGTCTCAAAAGCCTTTTCGTCTTTAGTATAATCCTTCTTGGTTTCTGTATTAAAAGCTTGACCTAATTCAGCTAATGCTATAGCTTCTTTTTGTAAATCTAAATCGACATAGTGAAGCATTTCAATTTTTAAACCATCTTTTTTTTCTTCTAAACTACTAAGTTTATCTAATTGATGAATTGATTTTCCTGTAGGAATTGTATCTAAATATGTAAACTCAATTTCTTCTAAATCTTTTGGGTCACCGCCAACTAAGCCACCCAAGAATTTCACAGGACTAGCCACTGTTTTTACAATAAGGTTTTTTAATGTTGTCCCTACTACTTTACCAATGCTTACAGAAGGGTCGTTCATGTTTCCACCTATAGGAACATCTAATTTTACATCGCCATTTTTATCTTTCAATAAAAATAATGCAAACTTTAAAGGAAGTGTATTTACACCTTTTGCTGTATTAGACACTTCTGCATTTTTTATTAATAACTTATTTTCACTCGTTAATTCGCCGTCTACAATGGTAGTTTTTGTGTTGTAATAAAAGTCACCTTCTAAAATGTCATGACTTAAATAGTAACGCGAATAAATATTGATGTCTGATAATAAAAAGTCTTCTATACTAATGTCAATTTCTGCATTGTTAGTGTCTAATGGATTAGCACCAAGTTTAGCTTTTAGAGTACCGCGGTTATTTAAAACCATATCTGAGTATATGTTTACCCAATCGGATTTACTAGAAATACTATCTGAATTGATTTGAATATCACTAAGATGGTAGTCAAATTGTTCACCTGTAAGATTATCAGAATAGTCTAAAACACCACGGTTCACGTTAAAATGATTTATGGCATAAAATAGATTTGTTTTTTCCTCAGTAACCTGAGTTGTATCTATTGGTTGTTCTGCTAAAGTATCCTGTGTTGCAGTTGCGTTTTCTTCAATTTTAAAAATTTTAAAGAAATTATTGGTTACAGAATCCAATTTAAAATGGGTATAAGATTCTGTTAAACTCAAAGAGTCTATTATATACGAGCTGTTGGCATAATCTATTTTTTGTAATTTGGTTTTGAAGTTTTTTAAAGCCAGAAATTTTTCATCGTTATTGTCTGTCATTTCAAAGTCACTAATAGAAACGCGACCAGAAGCAATAGATTTCACGGCATCGTTAATGTTTCCCTCAATTTTAATATCGGTGTTTAAATGACCGTTAAGACTGTTTATATTGGCATTAGCTGCTGCGTATTTATAAAAAGAATTTAAATATAAATCATGAATAGTTATTCTGGCATCGTACTCTCCATCTGTAGGATTTACATTTAAGTTAGAGGTGAAATAGCCACCATTTTCAAAATTAAATTTTAAATCTGCATTACTTTTTTCTTCCTGATTCCAACCTATAAAAGGTATGATAAAAGAGAAATCCTCAATATTAGTTATGTGGTCTACATTCTTATCATTAAAAACAAAGTGAGCGTCTTTAAGTTCTAGATTGTTTAAATTGTATTTTAAAGGTTCTGTTTCTTCAGGTGCTTCAACTTGAACGGTATCTACTTTAGAGGTGTGGAACGCTATTAAATCATCGAAATTAAAAATAGAGTCTTGCTGAGTTACGTTTACGGTTAACCCTTTTAAGTAAAATTGCTCGACCACTAATTCTTTACTTAGATAACGGTAAGGTTCTGTGTCTAAAATCAATGTGTCAAAACTGATGAAATTGGTTGTCTCATCTGCTTCAAAGAGTTTAAAATTGATGACTTTTACGGTTCCTGTAAAATAATTTAGTTTTAATTTATCAATATCAATCTGCCTACCAAGTAATGTTTTACTGTTGTTAATGGCATAGTTTTTAATTACGGTGGGTACAAAAATCAATATTAAAAGTATGATTAGGACAAATGCTAATCCACCGATTTTCCATTTTTTATTGGTAGTCATATAATTAAGATGTTGGGGTCGTATTTATAATTTTTGTCATTAAAGACGAGTGGGTCAAGTAGGTTTTGAATTTACAAAGATATTGAATGCTGAGAATATTCTCAAAATTATAGATGACGAACTGTGTTAGCTTATACAATTAATTTCAGCTAAGCAGATTTAAAATGATATGAAATTCCTTCTTTTTGAATATATATTAATAATGTTAGTAGAATAAGTACATACCTCTGAAAAATTTACCGAAAAATTGAAAGGTATTCACTTTTTAAGCGATTAATATTGTATTCTAATTTAAAAATAATTTAATGCATATTTTCAAATCATTTTTAATCCTTTTTACCATAGGATTCGTTACATCGTGTAATACAAAAGAAAAGAAACAAGACGTCGAACTAGAAGAGGTTAAAACATCTATACTAACAGAACAGTCGGTAGCTTTATCGAAATCTGAAACTTTGATTAATGAAGCGATTGCTGCTCATGGCGGCGATTTATATAATACTGCACAATATGCGTTTGTGTTTAGAGATAAAACATATAGTTTTAAAAATAATGGCTCGAGTTACGAGTATACCAAAACTTATAAAAAAGGAGACTCGCTAGTAGTTGATGTTTTAAAGAATGGAAACTTTTCTAGGACGGTTAATGATGAAGTTATAAATCTTTCAGAAAAAGAGGTGACGAGTGGAACAGGTGCTGTAAATTCTGTGATTTATTTTGCAACACTTCCTCATAAATTAAATGATGAAGCTGTAAACTCTAAATTTATTGAAACCATAAGTATTAAAAATGATACTTATAATGTGATTGAAGTTACATTTAACCAAGAAGGTGGTGGAGAGGATCACGACGATGAGTATATGTATTGGATTAATGAAAATACAAAAAAGATTGATTATTTAGCTTATAATTATAGTGTAAATGAAGGTGGAGTAAGGTTTAGAGTGGCTTATAATAAACGAGTTGTAGATGGAATTACGTTTCAGGATTACACAAATTATGAAGCTACAGTTGGTACCCCTTTAAAAAATTTGCCAATGCTTTTTGAAGCGAATAAGTTGAAGGAACTTTCTAAGATCAAAACTGAGGAAGTTGTTAATTTAAATAAGTAATCTGTATACTTATTTAGCTGGAATTTTAGTTTAGAAGTAAAAAAAATAGGACAAAGTTTAAAACAAAAAAGCCGCTATAATTAGCGGCTTTTTTGTGTGTTAAAGTGAAAAGTAATTATTCAGCAATTCCAACTATTTCTAAATCGAAGATTAAGTTTGAGTTAGGTTTAATAACATTACCAGCACCTCTTTCTCCATATGCTAAAGCAGCAGGGATATAAGCTCTAACTTTATCGCCAACATTCATGTTTAACATGGCTTCTCTAAATCCAGGAATTAAACCTGCAGTTTCATTGTAAATCATAGGGAAAGCTTGGTAACCACCTTGCTGATCTCTTTGTGGGTTGTATACTCCAAAAGATTTTGCTGTTTCTGGATCATTAGTGTCGAATAAAGTTCCGTCTTCTAAATATCCTGCGTACTTAATAAGAACCTGATCTGTAGAAGATGGTTTAGCACCATCACCTTCACTAAGCATAGATAATCCTAAGCCTGTAGGAAGTGTTTTCATTTCCGCTTTTATGGCTTTATCATTTTCTAAGAATGCAGCTTTAGCTTCATTTAATTTCTTTTCAGCTTCTTCTTTTTTACGTTCTATTTCTTTAAAACTTTCTAAGAATACAGCGTTAGCATCAAACTTTTTAGCAGCAGAACCTTTTCTAATAATATTAATAGATTTGATAACAACATCTTCTACCGGCTTATCGTTTGGACCAACTTCAACATTAGAAATCGAATCTTGAATGGCAATACCTTCAACTAATTCTCCAAATACTGTATGTCTGTTATCTAAGTTAGGAGTTGCAGATTCTGTGATGAAAAACTGACTTCCGTTTGTACCAGGACCTGCATTGGCCATAGATAAAATACCAGGTTTGTCGTGCTTTAAAGTCTCATCAAATTCGTCTTCAAATTTATAACCTGGTCCTCCAGAACCACTTGCTGTTGGATCTCCACCTTGAATCATAAACCCATCAATTACACGGTGAAAAATAATACCATCATAATATTTTTTTCCTTTAAACGTACTGTCTACCATAGTGTTTGTTCCTTCTGCAAGGGACACAAAATTGGCAACCGTAACAGGTGTTTTTTCGAATTCTAGGTTGGCAACCATAGTTCCTTTATTCGTAATAATTTCAGCATACATCCCGTCTTCTAAATCAGGGTATTTTTCGTTACATGCTGTAAAACTTACTAAAAGTGTAAGTAAAATAAATTTAATAGATTGTTTTAATAATGTCATTTGTGTAATCTTAATTTTCTGTTATTGAATGAATGGTAACTCTGCAAATTAGCGGAGTATTTGTGTTAATTTTATTTTGATCTCCGTAATAGCCATAGGCAATTGCCGAGGGAAATAAGAAGGTTGCTGTTTCTCCTGCTTTCATTAATTTAAGACCTTCACGTAATCCGGTAAACAGTTCTTGTTTATCCATTATATATGTGTCGGGTTTGGTTTCGGCATTGGTGTAAACCATATCTCCGTTTATGGTTTTAACATTGTAATCGAAATTTACAACATCTCCAAAATCGGGTTTTGGTAAAGTGTCAGAATCTTTCTTAATATTATACGTATACCAGAATCCATTTTGAGAGCGTAAGTAATCTTGCTCTGGATCTGCATCCATGATCTCTTGGAAACGTATTTTTTCGTTTTCATATAATTGAATGTTTCGTTCTATAGATGCATCTACAAACGAACCACTTTTTACAGATATTGGTCGTCTGGCTTCTGGGGACTTGCAGCTTATAATACTGAAAATTACCAAACAACATAAACCTAGTTTTATCATGAGGTTAGTTCATTTTTATGGCTTGGTAAGATACTAATAAATTTCTCAATGGTTTCATCTAAACTTAAATCACTTTTACCGCCTGCTGCATTGGTGTGTCCGCCACCTTCAAAATACTGTCTAGAAAATTCATTAACAGAAAAATCGCCTTTAGATCTTAAAGATATTTTAATGATGTTTTCTTTCTTGTGTTCAATAAAAATGGCTGCAAAAATAATATTATTTAAAGAAAGTCCATAGTTTACAAAGCCTTCAGTATCTCCTTTTTTAAAATCAAATTGATTTAATTCGTCCTGAGATAATGTAATATAGGCTGTTCGTAATTCAGGAATTACTTTTAAATTTTTTAAAGCACAACCTAAAAGTTGTAGTCTTGCATAACTATTGGTGTCGTAAATCGCATTATGAATTTCGGCATTTTTAGCACCGTGTTCCATTAACTTTCCAATAATATAGTGGGTTTTACTTGTTGTAGAAGCAAATCTAAACGAGCCGGTGTCTGTCATGATTCCCGTATATAAACAGGTTGCTATATCTGCTGTAACTCTGTTTTCATGAGCTAGCATCTCGATAAAGCGGTAGACCATTTCGCATGTAGAACTCATACGTACATCAGAAAACATAAACTTCGCATAGTTGTCTGGTTGCTGGTGGTGATCTATCATAATTTTAATAGCTTCACTTGTACCAATTTTATCTCCCATATCTCCAACACGGTGTAACGCATTAAAGTCTAGGGTAAAAATAAGATCTGCTTTTTGTAATAAAATTTCGCAACGTTCGGTTTCAGATTCATACTTTAAAACCGTTTCATCTCCTGGTAACCACTTTAAAAAGTCGGGATAATCGTTAGGAGCCATAACTAGAGCATCGTGATTAAATCCTTTTAGATAATGGTATAATGCTAGGGTAGAGCCCATAGCATCGCCATCTGGATTTTTGTGTGGTACTATAATAATCTGTTTAGGCGTACTTAAAAGCGCTTGTATTTGGTTGATTTCTGATGTTGTCATAAGAGGCGAAGATACAATTTTTTAATATGTGATTATATGGTATTTTCTAAGAAATACATTACTTTTGGCCTAAATTTAAAAATACAAATGGCAACAAATAGAACATTTACCATGCTTAAGCCAGATGCGGTTGAAAACGGACACATTGGCGCAATTTTAGAAAAAATCAACGCTTCAGGATTTAGAATCGTTGCATTAAAATTAACGCAAATGACAACTGCAGACGCTCAAGAATTTTATGCAATTCATAACGAGAGACCTTTCTTCGCAGATTTAGTTGAATTCATGACACGTGGACCAATCATTGCTGCAATCTTAGAAAAAGAAAATGCTGTTGAAGATTTTAGAACGCTTATTGGTTCTACAAACCCTGCTGAAGCTGCAGAAGGAACAATTCGTAAGTTATTTGCTGCTTCAATCGGTGAAAATGCTGTTCACGGTAGCGATAGCGATGAAAATGCTGCTATTGAAAGTGCATTCCATTTTTCTGGAAGAGAACAATTTTAATTCAATATTGTTATAATATATAGAGAAGCCTGTAATTTTTTACAGGCTTTTGTTTTTTAATCACTTTTAAAGTTTGAATCTTTTTAAAGATTTATTTAATTTGCTTCTATGGAATTGCTGAGTTTACCAAAACAGCCTAGTGCATTTGTTTCTTACTTTAGGGTAGGTAAACTGTTATATTATTCTCTTTTTCTATTTATATTAGAATCTTGGATTTATTGGATACAATTAAAAGCATCCTTTTTACAAAGTAATATATGGATTCAAGGCTTTTGGATTTGGTGTTTCCTGTTCTCTTTCGTTCATATTTTTTTAGTGATTATGGATGGCTGGTCGCGTTATCAGAATTATAAACGAGCAAAAGATCAGTTTTTCGAATACGGGTTTAGAAAACGTATAGCCGCAAATTATATCGTTTCAAAATGCCAACGTGAAGCCGCTCTAGTGGCAGCAAGCGAATTAGGAATTAAAGAAAAGGTTGCAAATTATTATGAAGAACACGGTGTAAAATGGTTTCATTATGTGCCTTATTTCATGGTAAAAGATCCTTTGTTTTTAATTAGAAAAGCATTTTGGTCGCGTACTTTTCTAGAACGGTCGTATACGGCAAAATTCGACTTTAAGAAACTTCAACCCGAATTAACTTCATGATATTATCGGCAACAGATTTATGTAAATCGTACGGAAAATTACAAGTTTTAAAATCTGTAAGCATTCAGTGTAAAGCAGGAGAAATCTGTGGTGTATTAGGTGCTAACGGCGCTGGAAAAACAACGCTCTTTAAAATTATTTTGGGATTGGTAAAACCGAATTCAGGTACGGTTAATTTAGAAGCCCAAGGTATAAAGCCTATTGGCGGAATTATTGAAAAACCTGCCCTTTACGAGTATTTAAACGCCTACGATAATCTGAATTTATTCTGTAAAATTCAAGGTTTAAAAGTATCTAAAGGCGATATTCTAAACCGATTATTACAAGTTGGTTTACCTATAGATAGAACAGATCCAGTTCGGAATTTTTCAATGGGAATGAAGCAACGTTTAGGTATTTCCATAGCATTGCTTAATAATCCCAAATGTTTGGTTCTAGACGAGCCGTTCTCTGGATTAGACCCATTAGGGATTTCAGCCTTGAGAAAATTAATTATCGATTTAGCTGAAAAGGAACAGTTAGCCATTCTAATTTCTTCTCATATTATTGAAGAGCTTAGTAAAATTTGCAACACCATGTATGTGATGAAGCAAGGTGAAATTATTAAATCGGGCTTAGCACAAGATATTATTCTCGAAAATACTACGAGTTTTAGTTTTAGTGCTCCGAATATTAAATTGTCTGAAGCGTTAAAACATTACGATGTTATGTATAAAGGTGAAATTGCTCATGTTACCATAACCACTAATCAAGTCCCAAAACTTATTCAGGAATTAGCTGACGAACAGATTTTTATTACGTCTTGCGTGCCAGAATTAGATATGGATAAATTGTTTCAATAACTCTAAGCATGCTGGCATTAATTTCAACAGAATTTTATAAACTTTTCAAACAAAGTAAAACTTACTATGCGCTTGCTGCGCTCTTTATTATTGAAGCCGTGGTATTAGTAAGTGCGTATTTTCAGGGTACAAATATTATAGATATTCTTCTCGATAATTTAAAGCAAACCTTTTATTTTGAAGGAACTTTGCTTAACGGGAATCTGTTAGTGTATCTTATTTTAAATACGTTATGGTTTCATTTGCCTTTAATTTTAATGATTATTGTTTCGGGAACTTTAACGTCTGAATATAAAGATAGAACCTTGCAGGCGGTGATGTTGCAACCCATTAGTAAATGGAAATTTATTGCTAGTAAATATATCGTGGCCATCATTTTTACACTAATAGTTGTGTTTTTTGTAGCGCTATCGGCGTTTGTATTGTCGTATGGTATTTTTGGTAAAGGCGATTTAATCGTGTATTTAAATGCATTAAATTTCTTTGAACAAGCCGATGCCTTTTACCGTTTAAAATGGGCATTTGTGTCTGGTGCGTTTTCTATGGTATTCTTTTCGGTGGTCAGTTTAACCATAGCCGTATTTTTTAAGGAAGCCACAAAAACATGGATTGTTTCAGCTTTCTTTTTAATTCTTTCTAATATTTTACTGAAAGTCGATTTTGGTGTAGATTGGTTTAATATATTGTTTTTTGCCAAGTTAAACGATACCTGGCAGTACTTTTTTTATAATATAATTCATTGGGATGCCATAATTCATAACACATTGGTTTTAACCTTATATATTGGATTAATAATGTGGTTAGGGATTTATGTGTTTAACAAAAAAGATATAGGATGATACGATTTTTACTTTTGTTTTTATGTGTTTCTAGTGTGTTTGCACAAGAGATTGATGCCGATTTATTAGCTATTAAAACGCGTATGGATGCTATTGAGGCCTTTACGGTAGATATAGAATTGGATGTAGATGTGAGTTTTATTAACATGCCGACTAAGCATGCCAAAATGATATACGCCAAAGATAAACGCGCAGAATTTGAGTCGGATGATTTTGTAATGATTCCTAAACGTGGTTTAGATTTTTCGCTTCAACAATTGTTTGAATATCCTTTTATAACGGTTAATCGTGGTGAAGAGACAAAAAATGGCATAACATATAAACTTATAAATGTTATTCCTACAGATAAGCGTGCAGATTTTTCTATTGCAACTCTCTATTTAGATACCAAACGTGTACGTATAGCTGAATCTGAAATAAATACGAAGAAAAACGGGACTTATAATTTAATGTTTCATTTTGAAGATGAGCAGAAGCTATTACCAGAACAAGTAGATGTGAGTTTTGAAATTGAACGTGTTAAAATTCCCCTGAATTATATGGGGAAAGATACATCTATCGATAGAAAACAAATGAAAGAAGATGGTATGAAAACGGGTAAAATTACTTTAAAGATGACTAATTATAATCTTCAATCTCTATAGGTTTTCAAGTTCTAATTCGTAATCGTATTGTAAATCTTCGTGTAAAGTAGCTATGCTTTTTTTAATACTAGCAACCTGTCTGTCGTACAAATTAGTAAGCGTCACATTTCGTGTAATCGATGGTCTAAAGGCCTTCAACTCGGAACAGAAAAATAAGAGTAATTCTACTTCGGTTTCTTTCTTTCCAGAATATCTCGCGTAGATTTTAAGTTGCCTTAATATTTTGCGGACACTCTTTTTAATGTAATGAAAACTATTGGTGTTTATGGTTGTAAATTGCTCTGCTATTTCAACTTTTATATGATCTATATAATCGGCTTCGTTATGAGATTCGAATAATAAATAGGTGAGGAGCTCCTTGTTTTCTTTCTTGAATTTGGATAAACGTAAGCACAATGCTACAAGTTCTTCCTGTGTTTGATCTTGTAATTCTACTTTTAATTGTCTAACTGTTGCTGCTTTCATTAGACATTATAATGTTTTCGAATTATACTTCTCACTTTTAACAATCTAAAAATTCCGATACCCAATACAATCGGTGCCATTATTACTAATACAACCCCAAACCATTCTACTTTTTCAAACATATGCATTTTTATAATGGTTAATCCCGTTCCTAAAAACACCATAAATGTTCTGAAATATGCTAGAAAAGTCCGTTCGTTTGCAAGTTTTGTACGCTCTATGGCAAGCCAATCTCGAGTTATAAGAGCAGGAGGAACAGAGTTTTTATTTATCATAGGTAATAAAATATTTAGGTTGATTACTATAATTAAAGTTTGAAAATAAAGATAGTCAAAGCTAAACTTCTATTTTAATTTTTAAAAAGATATGCTATAAAAAAAGCTCAATCTTTCGATTGAGCTTTTTAATATTTGAGATGAAGATGAATTATTGTTTATCAGCTTCAACCATACTTTTCATTTCCTTTTCAACCATTTCGTAGAATTGGTCAATTTTAGGAAGTACAACAATACGAGTACGTCTGTTAGTCGCTCTGTTTTCTGCGGTATCATTATCTACTAATGGTACATAGTGGCTACGACCAGCTGCGATTAATTGCGCAGGATTAACACTCATGTCTTGTAATACTCTTACAACAGATGTAGCACGTTTAACACTTAAATCCCAGTTGTCTTCAAGAATTCCACCTTTTTTGTAAGGTACGTTATCTGTGTGTCCTTCAACCATAGCTTCAAAGTTTGGTTTACTATTTATTACTTTAGCAACTTTAGCTAAAACATCTTTAGCTTTATCTGTTACGATGTAGCTACCGCTTTTAAATAATAATTTGTCTGCAATAGAGATAAATACAACACCCTTTTCTACATTAATTTCAATGTCTGGATCGTCGATACCAACTGCTTTCTTTAAACTTGTAACAACAGCTAAAGTAACACTATCTTTTCTTGTTAAAGCATCTTGTAATCTTGTGATCTTAAGATCTTTCTCTTTCATGCTTTCTAAAGATTTCTCTAAGTTTTCAGCACCTTTTTGAGTTAGTGTTGTTAAGTTACCTTTAGTGTCAATTAAATCTGTTATCTGATCTTTTAACGCTTCTGCTCTAGCAGTCGCTGCAGCATTCTCTGTTAAACAGCTATTCAATTTTACAGTTGCCGAATTTAATAAATCCTGAGTTTCTTTTTGCTTAGATTCTAAGGCAGCATATTCTTTTTTAGATACACATGATGATAATAGGAGTAAAGCAGCTACACTGCTTAAAATGAGTTTCTTCATAATAATTCTTAAATTACATTTAAACATATCAAAAATATGAAAAAAAAGATGTTAAATTAGTGTTTAACAAAACTTTTACTAACTATTTTTCAATTCGATGTACTTTTTTTGTTTTTAACAAAATAAGACCAAACAATAGACTTTACACTGAAGTAATTAGCTTGCTGAATCAAGGTTTTACGTTGTTTTAATACTTTTGATAATTGACTATAAAAACTAAAATGTGCACGAATTATTGCGTAGAAATGATTGAATTTTAGAGATACCAAAAACTTAATTCCTGCAACACCATCTAAAAGCATTCTAACGAGGATAATACCGAGTAAATTTCCGCCAGCATTTTTAACTAAAGTGAATAAACTATTCCTAAAATTTAAATAGGTTTTCTTCGGGTTTGAAGTATTTAAAGTGGCGCCTCCTAGATGGTATACAATAGAATCTGGAACACATTTTATTTTGTAGCCTAAATTTTTAGCACGCCAACATAAATCGATTTCTTCCATATGTGCAAAAAAATCGTTGTCTAAGCCGTTTGCCTTTTTAAATACATCAGATTTTATAAATAAACAGGCACCACTTGCCCAATCAATTTCTACACTAGTATTGTATTGTCCATGGTCTTGTTCTAAAGTGTCGAAAATACGTCCACGACAAAACGGATAACCATACTTATCTATAAATCCGCCAGCCGCTCCTGCATATTCAAAATACGATTTGTTCTTGTAATCTAAAATCTTAGGCTGGATGATAGCGGTTTTATCATCTGCATTAAAAGCCGCTTTAATAGGTTCTAGCCAATTTGGAGTTACTTCTATATCGCTATTTAATAAGCAATATACATCTGCGGGAATATGTTTTAATCCGTCGTTATAGCCTTTTGCGTAGCCACCATTTTCTGAATTTAAAATTATATGTACCGAAGGGAATTTACGCTTTAAGACGATTATAGAATCGTCTGTAGATGCATTATCAATAACATAAATATCGGCACCTTCAGAATTTAAAATAACAGAAGGTAGAAACTGTTCTAGTAACTGTTGTCCATTCCAATTTAATATAGCAATAGCAATTTTCATAATCTGTTAGGCGTTATAATTAGGAATGTCTTGAAGGAAATTATATTGTTCAGATTCGAAATCCATCTGACAATAATAATGATTTAACCCGTTTGTTACCATTAAATAGGTGGCGTTAAGCGTTAAATTATAACTTGCAATTTGGTCGAACGTGGTTTGTGTAATATTAATTTTTGGTGCTTTACATTCTACAATAACATGTATGCTGCCATCGGGATTAAAAATAACGATATCGTAGCGTTTGCGTAACTTGTTTACAATTAATTCCTTTTCAACATTAATTAACGATTTGGGATAACCTTTTACCTGCATTAAATAGTGTACACAATGTTGTCGTACCCATTCTTCGGGCTGAAGAATCACAAATTTTTTACGGATATCATCAAAAATAGAAATTTTATTTTCGCTACTTTTGAATCGAAATGAAAACTTCGGAAAGTTAAGTTCTTGCATTGCTAGGTCTTGAATTTTCAAAGGTAGATTTCAAAATTCAAAAACCAAATTCCAAAGACGTATTTTTGGAATAATCCTATATAGTTTACAGTTTGGACGAGATTAAACAATTAGTTGCCGATATAAAGCAAAAGAATTTAAAACCGATTTATCTATTAATGGGAGAAGAGACCTATTATATAGATAAGCTTTCCGATTATATTGAAGACAATGTACTGACAGAAGAAGAGCGCGGTTTTAATCTAATGGTATTGTATGGTCGCGATGTAACTGTCGAAGATATTGTTGGGCATGCCAAACGGTATCCAATGATGGCAGAATATCAGGTGATAATAGTTAAAGAAGCACAAGATTTATCGCGCACCATTGAAAAATTAGCTGAATATGCTAAAAATCCGCAACCTTCTACAATTTTAGTGCTGAATTATAAATATAAATCTGCCGATAAGCGTAAAGCGCTTTATAAAACAATTAAAAAGTCCGGAGTAGTTTTCGAGAGTAAAAAACTGTACGAAAATCAGGTGGCCGATTGGATTCGTCGAACGCTATCTCCAAAATCGTATTCCATTACGCCTAAAGCGGCTCAAATGCTAGTAGAGTTCTTAGGAAATAATTTAAGTAAAATTAATAATGAGTTAGAGAAGCTTCAGATTATTTTACCAAAAGAAACTCAAATTACTCCAGAGCATATTGAAGAAAATATTGGGATTAGTAAAGATTATAATAATTTTGAGTTACGAAAAGCTATAGGAGCTAGAGATGTGGTGAAAGCGCAGCGTATTGTAAAGTATTTTGCCGAAAACCCTAAAGATAATCCAATGGTGGTTACAGTCTCTTTAGTGTTTAGTTTCTTTTCTCAGTTATTACAAATTCACGGATTATCGGATAAGAATCCTAGAAGTGTGGCTTCAGCAGTTAAAATAAACCCTTATTTTGTAGATGAATATTTAGTTGCTGTGAGAAATTACCCAATGAAAAAGGTGAGTGCAAATATTTCTATCTTACGTGAATTTGATGTGAAAAGCAAGGGAATTGGGTCTAATGCAGTGCCACAGGGCGATTTATTAAAAGAGCTTTTAGTACATTTAATGTTTTAAGTAAACTTATTTAGAAATAGATAATTTGAGCGTTATACCCGATCTCTTCTAAAAAAGGTAATTACAAATAACCCAAGAGCAAGAAACATACTTATTCTAGCAATATAATCGCCTGCTTGTACATAAAAAGTAATGTTTGTATTTACAGGAATACGGGCTTTTAAACTTCCTTGTTCTTCGTAAGCCAAGGTTTTTATGATATCTCCTTTCGGACTTATAAATGCAGAAATTCCGGTGTTCGCACTTCTAGCAATTGCACGACGTGTTTCTATAGCACGAAGTCTAGCATAACTTAAATGTTGTTTGTGTCCTTGAGTATTGCCCCACCACGCATCATTTGTCATTATAGCTAAAACATTTGCGCCTTCACGTACATAACCCGTAACATATTCACCATACACAGATTCGTAACAAATTACAGGAGCAACTTTATATTCTGAATTTTTTAACTTGAAAGCTGAACGCTCTTTTTGGGTTGTTTTCATGGCTACAGTACCACCTAAGTCTAACATGGCATCTCCAATAATAGGCTTTAAGATACTTTGATATGGGAAGTTTTCTACACCAACAACCAACTTCGATTTATGATAAATTAAAGGTTCTTTATCGGCATTTATAAAAGCGGCCGAATTGTAATAATCTACCCAAAGTTTATCGTTATATTGATTTGAAGTTGGTAGAATATCTGCTTTATTAGTATGTTTTTGATAGAATTGTAAACCAAGTAAATAATTTAAATTAGGATAGTTATATACGAAGCTTTTTGCTTGAAAAAACTCACTACTACTATTAAATCGAGGTAAATTAACACCGTAATTTTCGGCTAAAACGGTTTCTGGAGACACTAAAAGATTCGTGTTTTCTGTAATATTCTCTTCAGCTAACTGTATTAATAACTCACCAACTCTTTTATTAGTTGCATTATACTTTTCGCTATAAGGGTCAATGTTAGGTTGTAAAACTACAGCTTCAATGGTGTCTTCTTCTGGAGTGTAGGTGTAATAACGGACTATAGAAAATACTATTGGTAAGCAAATTAGTAAAGTAGTTTGTATCGCGGCACGTTTTAAGATGCTATTTTCTTTAAATTTAAAGAAGGTTAAAAGCGCTTTAAACAGGATGCCATTAACCAGCCACACCCAAAGTGTACCACCAAAAGCACCTGTAAATTCGTACCATTGAATCCATTTAGGATACTCAGAAAAAGCATTTCCTAAATTTAACCAAGGCCAAGAAAATTCCCAATTTAAGTGGAGTTTTTCAAAACAAATCCAAAGTGTAATTAAAAATAAAAGAGATTTGTTTATAGTTGTACGTTTAGCAACGGCTTGATAAATTAGAATGAGAAGAGCCATGAGTAAACTGTTTACTAAAATGGCAAAACATGCTCCAAACATATCGGCATATTGTAACCAGTTTGTAGTAATAAAATTCCAAATAAAGAAAGCTAAATAAGACAACGCAAATAAGCGCCAACCTTTATATTTTATGGTTTGCTGTTCTTTAATGTCGTGCGCAACATAAAGCAGGGGAATAAAAGCTACAAATAATAAAACAGGAAAACCGTAAGTGGGCCAGCCAAAGGCTAATAATAATCCTGTTGCTAAGGCTAATAAGAGGTGTTTCAAAGTGTTTAAACTAAATTTATAAGGACAGATTCATCCTATTAATTAGTGTCTAAAGATACTAAAATCCAATTTCAAAGAAAACACATTCGAGTATAAAGCTACACTTTGGTCGCCAATATCTGTAAACGCATAATCGACTTGTATGCCTTGATATTTAAAACCAACACCTAAACTGGGTTGAAAGCTTACTTGTTCTGTATTATCGATTTGTAATTCATTTTGAAAGTTTCCCATACCGCCGCGTAAGTAAACCATATCTAAATAACCGAATTCAAATCCGAATGACGGATTAATACTCACAAAAGATGTTGAAATAATATCATTGTTTTCAGCAAAACGCATTTGTAAATCTATTGCAGCTTCTAACGAATAGTCGTAATTAAAATTAAAGGTTTTAGAAACGCCTAATTGTAATTTAGGAATTGTGATTTCTGTAGTTTCAGGTAATTCCTGATTTTCCCCTCCAATTGCATTTTGTATGGTTTCGAACTTGTCTTCATCAATTTGCCATGCATTAAAAGTAGTTGTAATATCTCTGGCCATTAAACCAAAATTCCAAGACTCTGTTTCGTATTGTATACCAAGATCTAAACCAAATCCCCAAGAATTAGCAAAATCCCCAATAATTCTTCGAATTACCTTAGCATTTACACCATAACTAAAGCCTTCTGCAAAAACAGGTTGTCTAGAGTAGGAGAATGTTACGCCATAATCGGCGGTAGAAAACAGTTCAATTCTATCGTAGTTAATATTTCCGTCATCATCGATTAATTGTGTGGTGTCTAAAATATCATCTACTCCAAATCGAATTAAAGAAATTCCCATTGCACTTCTGTCGTCTATAGGCATAGCAAAAGCTGCATAATCGTAATTTGCAATGTTTGCAAAATAACTGGAGTGCATTAACGCCAACTGATTATCTTCTAAATGGATTAATCCAGCAGGATTCCAATACCCCGAATTAACATCGGCAGATTGGGCGGTAACGGCGTGACTCATACCTAGAGCGGCGGCGTCGACTCCAATATTCATAAATTCATTAGAATATTTTCTAGTTGTTTGGCTAAAAACCGAAACACTTACTAATACGAATAGGGTAGTGAAAAATATTCTCAACGTTAATTTTTTTACAAATATGCAGATAATTTAATTGGCTTAAAAACTTTATTTTTGCCTTTGTAAAAAGATAAAATGTAGTTAGTACTTAGCATTGCACTTATGCTAACTTAGTATTTAACTTAAAATATAACGGCTTATTGTGTTATTTTTTTAAATGGTCTTATCTTACACCCTAAATCTTTACTATTTTTACATAAACACATTACTGTATGTTGATTAAAAATTATGTGCCAAATGCACTGACGTTATTAAATTTATTTTGTGGTTGTATTGCCGTAATATTTGCAACCCACAATCATTTTATTGTCGCTGCTGCTTTTGTGTTTGCAGGTATATTCTTTGATTTTTTCGATGGATTTGCTGCACGAAAACTTGGCGTATCTTCAGAATTAGGATTACAGTTAGATTCTTTAGCAGATATGGTAACCAGTGGGGTTGTACCGGGTATTGTAATGTATAAATTATTGAGCTTTAGTATTGAGAAACCAGAATTATCTACAGACGAAGGTTCTTGGAATGCGTTTTTTAGTGGCGATGCTATTATGCCTTCTTTCTTACCTCTAATTGGTTTTTTTATTACCTTATCTTCTGCATATCGTTTAGCAAAATTTAATTTAGACGAAGAGCAACAAGATTATTTTAAAGGACTACCAACACCGGCAAATACGTTGTTAATTATTTCATTGCCGTTAATTATGGAATTGCAGCAAAACGATATGATGAATGCCATAATTATGAATCAAGGATTTTTAATTGCGCTAACTATTACTAGTACTTTTTTATTGAACGCGCCAATAGCATTATTTGCCTTAAAGTTTAAATCTTGGGACTTTAAGCCGAATGCCATTCGCTATATCTTTCTTATAATTTGTGTCTTGCTCCTGATTTCTTTAAAGTTTGCAGCAATCCCAATAATTATACTTGTATATGTTGCGATGTCTATGTTAGATGTGGTAATGAAGGGGAGTTATTAAACGTTAACTAATTAGCACAAAAATCTTTAATATAGCTGTAATTTTATAAAATGTATGTACTATTTGATGCTTTCTAAGTGATTCTTGTATTCCTACGAGCTTAAAATAGAATCATTGTAATCTATAACTCTCATTTGTAGATTTAGATAGTAATTTTACTACCGATGTTTAACTTGTTATAGTCTAGAAAAGACCATACTCAAATTGCGGATACTGCAGTTTATTATCAATTAAAATAGCTTATAAATTGACTCTTAATACTAAAGTTGTATGTAGAACAGGTGTAAGAATTAAAAATCCAACTTCTTTTTACGAAGCTCGAAATTCTGACCTAAATACACTTTACGAACCATTTCGTCTTCGGCAAGTTCTTCAGGTTTACCAGCTTTTAAAATTCCACCTTCAAACATTAAATAGGTACGGTCTGTAATCGCTAAGGTTTCTTGTACGTTGTGGTCTGTAATTAATATACCAATGTTCTTTTTAGTAAGTTGGGCCACAATACGCTGAATATCTTCTACAGCTACAGGGTCTACTCCGGCAAACGGTTCGTCTAATAAAATAAAATTAGGATCGGTAGCAAGTGCTCGTGCAATTTCAGTACGTCTACGTTCTCCACCAGATAATAAATCGCCTCGGTTTTTACGAATGTGTCCCAAACTGAATTCTTCAATAAGCGATTCCATTTTCATGAGCTGCTCTTTTTTGCTCAATTTAGTAAGTTGTAATACGCTTAAAATATTATCTTCAATACTTAATTTTCTAAATACTGAAGCTTCTTGAGCTAAATACCCAATACCGTGTTGTGCACGTTTGTACATAGGGTATTTCGTGATTTCTTTATCTTCTAAATATATAGTTCCACCGTTAGGTTTTACTAAGCCAACAATCATGTAAAAAGATGTGGTTTTTCCGGCACCGTTTGGACCAAGTAGGCCCACGATTTCCCCTTGATTAACCTCTAAAGAGACATCTTTTACAACTTTTCGCCCATTATAGGACTTCATTAAATGTTCAGCTTTTAGTTTCACGTTGTGGTTTTTTTATATTCTGATATTATAAAAACAGAAGTGCTAAAATACTAAAATCATAGCACTTTCTGTTAGCGATTGTTTTTACTTTAATTTAGGCTTCTGTAGCTTCTAATTCATCCCAAAACTCGTACGCTCGTCTTAAATGAGGAATAACTATTGTACCACCAACAAGGGTTGCGATACTTAAAGCTTCAACAACTTCTGCGCGAGTTAATCCAGATTTGTAAGCCGTTTCTAAATGGTATTTTACACAGTCGTCGCAACGTAAAACAGTAGATGCAACAAGACCTAAAAGTTCTTTTGTTTTTACATCTAAAGCACCAGCTTGAAATGCATTAGTATCTAAATTAAAGATGCGTTTAATAATTTTATTATCATCGCTCAAAATGCGGTCGTTCATTTTGGCTCTATAGTCGTTAAACTCGGTTATTTTATCTGACATTTTTTACAGCTTTAGATTTTTTACGTTCTTTTCTAGTTACAAATTTGGCAATATAAATACTCACTTCGTATAAAATAAGTACAGGAATAGCAACAATAACTTGACTAGCAATATCTGGAGGTGTAATTACAGCCGAAACTATAAGTACAATAACCATGGCTATTTTTCTGTATTTTCTAAGGAATTCAGGAGTAATAATACCGCCTTTTGCAAGGAAATATATAATTATTGGGAGTTCAAATATAATACCACATGCAATTACAGAAGAGCGAATTAAACTGATGTAACTACTTAAATCGAAATCGTTATGTACTTTTTCACTAACCTGATATGTTCCTAAGAAATTAATGGATAATGGGCAAATAACATAGTATCCAAAAAGAACTCCTAAAAAGAATAAGAATGATGAAATAAAGATAAATCCTCTAGAGTTTCTGCGTTCGCTGGCATGCATTCCAGGGCTAATAAATCGCCATAATTCATAAAGAATATAAGGAAATGAAATAATAAAACCAGCGGTTATAGCAGTCCAAATATGGGCAGAAAATTGTCCAGCCATAGTTCTACTTTGTATTTTAAAAGCCGCTTCGTTAAAACAGAAACTATCGTCTAACCCTAAGTAGTTAGACACTTTACATAAAATATCGTACGTAAAAAAGCTTGGTCTTGTAGGTCCAAATAAAATGGTGTCGAAAATAAAGCTTTTAGCTAGAAAGGCAAATGTAGCAGCAATCATTACCGATAATGTTGCTCGAATTAAATGCCATCTTAAGTCTTCAAGATGATCTAAAAACGACATCTCGTTAACATTCTTTTTATTCTTTTGCGCCATTATATAATACCTTCTTTTATTAAATCGTGAATATGAACTACGCCAGCGTATGTTCCGTCATCTTTGCAAACAAGAAGCTGAGAAATATCGTTAGTTTCCATAATTTCTAAGGCTTTTATAGCCATGGCATTTTCATTAATAGTCTTAGGCATTTGTCCCATAATGTCTTTCGCTTTTAGACTAATAAAATTATCTGTTTTTGTAAGCATGCGTCTTAAGTCACCATCTGTAATAATTCCTACCACCTTATGATCTTCAACTACTGCAGTAACACCTAGCATGTTTTTAGAGATATTTATAATAACCTCTTTAATATTAGTATCTGGATGGACTTCAGGTTTATTGTTTTCATTAGAAATATCGAAAACTCGTAAATATAACTTTTTCCCTAGAGCTCCTCCAGGATGATATTTTGCAAAATCTCCACTTGAAAATCCGCGTAATTCTAGAAGACATACAGCTAAAGCATCTCCCATAACTAATTGGGCAGTTGTACTCGTAGTAGGTGCTAAGTTTAACGGACAAGCTTCTTTCTCCACAAAAGTGTTTAAAAAGTAATCGCAATGTTGTCCTAAAAATGAAGATTCATTCCCAGTAATAGCAATTATTTTGTTGTTAGAACTTTGAATTAATGGTATTAAGACTTTTATTTCAGGTGTATTTCCACTTTTAGAAATACAAATAACAACATCGTCTTTTAATATTAAACCTAAATCGCCATGAATTGCTTCGGCGGCATGCATAAAAATTGCAGGAGTTCCAGTCGAATTTAATGTAGCTACAATCTTATTTCCAATAATAGCACTTTTCCCTATACCTGTTATAATTACACGGCCTTTTGAATTGTAAATAAGGTTAACAGCATTAACAAAATTGTCATTTATATAAGACTTCAAATTCAAGATAGCTTGACCTTCCAACTCAAATACTTGATTTGCAGAGTTGATGATGGCATGATGTTTATTCAAAATTTAATATTTTTTTAGGTTGACTCTTTTAAAGATTTTATTACCTTTAAACTGAAACGAACATTTTTTTATAATTTCGCTTAGTATTTATTTTGCAAAACTAACGAAAAAATTAATCAAGGTTCGCTAAATACAACGAATTAACTAATAGCTTATGTTTTTTTCGGTGTATAAAATGTGTAAATAAAAATATAAACAAGTACATGTCAAAAGTTGAAGTTAATTTGCATTCTGCACTTAAAGAACATTTTGGGTTTAACGCATTTAAAGGGTTACAAGAATCGGTTATAGAAAGTCTTCTAAGTGGTAAGAATACATTTGTTATTATGCCAACTGGTGGAGGTAAATCTTTATGTTATCAACTCCCAGCGTTAATGCAAGAAGGTACAGCGATTATAGTATCCCCATTAATCGCATTAATGAAAAACCAAGTAGATGCCATTCGTGGGATTTCTAACGAAGAAGGTATTGCTCACGTTTTAAACTCTTCACTTAATAAAACTGAAATTAAACGTGTAAAACAAGATATTGTAGATGGTGTTACCAAACTACTTTATGTTGCACCCGAGTCTTTAACAAAGGAAGAAAATGTAGAATTTTTACGTTCGGTAAAAATTTCGTTTATGGCCATTGATGAAGCGCACTGTATAAGTGAGTGGGGACACGATTTTAGACCAGAATATCGTAATCTAAGGCATATTATACAGCGAATAGATGAGAATATTCCAATTATAGGTCTAACAGCTACAGCAACACCTAAGGTGCAAGAAGATATTCTTAAAAACTTAGGCATTCATGATGCTGTTACTTTTAAAGCCTCTTTTAATAGACCTAATTTATATTACGAAGTACGCCCAAAAACAAAACAAGTAGACAGCGATATAATTCGATTTGTAAAACAAAACGAAGGGAAATCGGGAATTGTTTATTGTTTAAGTAGAAAGCGCGTAGAGGAACTGGCACAGGTGCTTCAAGTTAATGGTGTTAAAGCTTTACCGTATCATGCCGGTTTAGATGCTAAAACTCGTGTTAAACATCAAGACATGTTTCTTATGGAAGATGTAGATGTTATTGTGGCTACCATAGCGTTTGGTATGGGAATAGATAAACCCGATGTGCGTTTTGTAATTCATCACGATATTCCTAAAAGTATAGAAAGCTATTACCAAGAAACAGGACGTGCAGGACGTGATGGAGGAGAAGGCCATTGTTTAGCATACTATGCTTATAAAGACATAGAGAAACTAGAGAAGTTTATGTCTGGTAAACCGGTTGCCGAACAGGAAATTGGTCATGCATTGTTACAAGAAGTTGTTGCATTTGCTGAAAGTTCAATTTCTAGACGAAAATTTATTCTACATTATTTTGGTGAAGAATTTGATAACGAAACTGGCGAAGGTGGAGATATGGATGATAATGTTCGTCATCCTAAAAAACAAACAGAAGCTAAAGACGATGTTGTTATTCTGTTAAAAACAGTAAGTAAAACTAAAGAAAAATATAAGTCTAAAGATTTAGTAAGTGTATTAATTGGTAAAACAAATGCACTCATTAAATCGCATAAAACAGACGAACAACCTTTTTTCGGACATGGAAAACACAAAGAAGATAAATACTGGATGGCGCTTCTACGCCAAGTATTAGTCGCGGGGTATTTAAAGAAAGATATTGAAACCTATGGTGTTTTAAAAATAACCGAGTCAGGGAAAGCGTTTATAAAATCGGCGTCTTCTTTTATGATGACCGAAGATCATATATTTAGTAATGAGATTGAAGGAAATACTGTGGTTGCAGCTAAAGGTGGAGGCGCTGTTACCGATGAAGTACTAATGCGTATGTTAAAAGATTTACGTAAAGCCAATGCTAAAAAAATTGGAGTACCTCCTTTTGTTATTTTTCAAGATCCATCGTTAGAAGATATGGCTTTAAAATATCCAATGACTATTGCAGAGTTATCTAATGTGCATGGTGTTGGAGAAGGTAAAGCAAAAAAATATGGTTCAGACTTTGTAAAATTGATTGCCAAGTACGTAGAGGATAATGATATTGTACGTCCGGACGACATGGTTGTTAAATCTACAGGAATGAATTCTGCTTTAAAACTGTATATTATTCAAAACGTAGATAGAAAATTACCTTTAGATGATATTGCTACGGCTAAAGGCATGGAAATGTCCGATTTTATAAAAGAAATGGAAGCCATAGTGTTTTCTGGAACAAAATTAAATATTGATTATTGGATTGATGATATCTTAGATGAAGATCAACAAGAAGAAATCCATGATTATTTTATGGAGTCAGAAACCGATAAAATTGATTTAGCAATTGAAGAATTTGATGGCGATTACGACGATGAAGAATTACGTTTGTATCGAATTAAATTTATAAGTGAGGTTGCAAATTAATCAGTTTAACCAGTTAATAAGTAATTAAAAAGCGCCTCGTTAACAACGAGGCGCTTTTGCTATAATAAAAAACTAAAAATTGATTTTATTTAAAGTTTACAAAACATTCTGTTGCAATTTCCAACTCTTCATTGGTAGGCACAATTAATATTTTAGTTTTAGAATTTGCCGTATTAATGCTTCTAATATTTGGTAAACGCTCTTCGTTTAAAGCATCGTCTAATTCAATTCCAAAATAATCCATTTGTTCACAAATCATTCTTCTAATGGTTGAACTATTTTCTCCAATACCTGCAGTAAATATTATGGCATCTAATCCATTTAAAGCAGCGGTATAAGCTCCAATAAATTTCTTAACACGATACGCATTCATTTCTAAAGCAAGAATACAGTCTTTATTACCTTGTTCTGCTTGCGCTTCAATATCACGTAAATCACTATACCCTGTTAAACCTAGCATACCACTTTCCTTAGAAAGGATATTAATAATTTCTTCTTTAGTATAGTTGTATTTATCCATTAAGAAAAAGATAACAGATTGGTCTATGGCTCCACTACGAGTTCCCATAATTAAACCATCGTTTGGTCCGAATCCTAAAGTGTGATCCAAACTTTTTCCGTTTTGAACAGCCGTCATACTACAACCATTTCCTAAGTGAATAGAAATTAATTTAGCATCAGGTTTATCTAAAAATTCAACGGCACGGTCTGTAACGTATTTATGAGATAATCCATGAAATCCGTAAACACGTACATTATCTTCTGTTAAAAATTTATTAGAGATTGCATATTTATAAGCTACAGCAGGTAATGTTTGGTGAAAAGCCGTATCGAAAAGCGCAATTTGTTTCGATTTAGTAAAGATTTTTTCAGCAACTTCAATACCATCTAAATTTGGTGGATTGTGAAGTGGAGCTAATAAAATAAGATCACGGATTTTATCTTTAATTTCTTGAGTGACTTCTACAGGATCAGAGAATTTTTTTCCACCATGAACAACACGGTGACCAACAAGGTCTATTTCTGCAACGTCTTTAATTACTCCTGTTTTTTCATCCATCAACATTTTAGCAACTTGAGCCAAACCTGTGGCATGATTAGGGATAGGTAAGGTTAAAGAAATTTTATCTTTTTGATCCTTATAATGAATAGCCCCATCTTCTAAGCCAATTCGCTCTACCAGTCCAGAAGCGACTACAGTTTCTGCAGGCATCTCGATGAGTTGAAACTTAATAGATGAGCTACCAGAGTTTATAACAAGAATTTTCATGTGTTTGTTTTATATAGTTTTAATAAATAGTTGTTAAATTCCTTGAGCCTGAATAGCAGTTAAAATTACCGTATTAAAGATATCGTCTACAGTACATCCACGACTTAAATCGTTAACAGGTTTGTTTAAACCTTGTAACATTGGTCCGATAGCTAAGGCTCCTGTTTCTCTTTGTACCGCTTTGTACGTGTTGTTTCCTGTATTTAAATCAGGGAAAATAAGTACAGTCGCCTGTCCTGCAACTTCAGAACCTGGCATTTTACTCTGACCCACTTTTAAGTCTACTGCAGCATCGTATTGAATAGGCCCTTCAATTTTAAGATCAGGACATTGTGCTCTTACAATTTCTGTAGCTTCACGTACTTTATCTACGTCTTCTCCTTTTCCAGAAGAACCAGACGAGTATGATAACATAGCAATACGTGGCTCAATACCAAAAGCAGCAGAACTTCTAGCCGAAGAAATAGCAATCTCTGCTAATTGGGCAGCATTCGGGTTCGGATTAATGGCACAGTCACCAAATACAGAAACACGATCGTCTAAACACATAAAGAATACAGACGACACTATAGAACATTCCGGTTTAGTTTTAATGAATTGTAATGCAGGTAAAATAGTATGTCCTGTAGTGTTTACAGCTCCAGAAACCATACCGTCTGCATCATTTTTATAAATCATCATGGTTCCAAAATAAGACACATCGTTCATGATGTCTCTTGCCATATCCATGTTTACGTTTTTATGTTTACGTAACTCGTAGAAGGTTTCAACGTAATCTTCAAATCCTTCGTAATCTGAAGGGAAAATGACTTTTGTTTTGTTATAGTCTAAACTCAACCCAAGTTCAGTCGCCTTTTCTTTAATCTCTTTAGGATTTCCTAAAAGAATAATATCTACTAAATCTAAAACTTCTAAACGCGCAGCAGCAGTTAAAATACGAGGATCTGATGCTTCTGGTAAAACAAGACGTTTTTTAGCTTTGCGTGCTTTTTCGATTAAATTGTATTGGAACATGCGCGGCGTTGTCACTTTGTTTTCGAAAGACGTCAGTTTTTCTAACAAATTGTCTGCAGGTACGTATTTCTGAAATGTTTCGAGAGACGTTAAAATCTTAGTTTTGCTTTCAGCATATATGTTAGACTTAATATTTCCAATTCTATGGGTTGTATTAAATGTACCATCATTAACAGAAATTATAGGTACTACAGTAGTTAGTCCATCAATTAACTTTAAAATAGATGGCTCTGGAACAATTCCTCCAGTTAGAATAATACCAGAAATATTAGGGTAGTTACTAGATAAGTGTGCTTGTAATGATCCTAAAATTAAATCGGCACGATCACCAGGTGTAATTACTACAGACCCTTCACGTAAATGCGTTAAGAAATTACGCAATTGCATAGCACCTACAGCAAATTTCCCAGATAAGTTTCCTAAATGCTCCGCTCCAAAAAGGACTTCACCGTTTAAGGTTTCTTTAATCTCCTTCATGGTAGGAGAGGCTAAAGATTTTACCATTGGGATAGTCGAAAAATCTACAGTCTCTGGTAAGAATGCTCTAACCGATTTTTGAATGATTTCTACGTTTTCTGCCTGAATTTTGTTGGCAACTAAAGCAATAACTTCTACATCGTGACTTTTAAACGTTTTGTAGGCCATTTCTGCACTACTCGTAAAATCTTCTAAACTTTTATCTTGAGCTGTACTAACAATAACAGCTGGCAAACCTAAGTTTTTTGCGATGTTTACATTCCAGTCGAATTCAAAAACAGTACCTTCACCTTGAAAGTCTGTACCTTCTACTAGAATAAAATCATACTTTTCTTCAAGAGCTTTATATTTTTTAATAATTAAATCTAACGAGTCACCAATTTTCCCTGCGTTTCTATTCTGTACAATTTCATTTCTAGTTAAAGCGAATGTTTCCTCGTAAGGAATGTCTAGGTTAAAATGTGATAATAAAGTGTCGATATGGTTGTCTCGTTTATCATTTTCCTCTTTGTCAATTATAGGTCGGAAATAAGCAACTTTAGCTGTTTTTCCTAGTAAGTTTTGCATCAACCCGAGAGAAATAATCGATTTACCACTATTGGGTTCTAAGGTGGCAATATAAAGTCCTTTACTCATTTCAATTTTAATTTGGTTTTTACGAAATTAATGATTTTAAGAGTTTTAATAATATAATAAACCAATTAAAGTTCGTCTATCAAAAGTTTTCTTAAAAATCTCAGCAAATGTCTGTCTTTTAAATAAAATACCAACTGATTATTATCATGTTTTGCAAATAAATTACCCCTTTGTATTTAACAAGATGATAACGCGATGCGATTTTTTATTAGTCAATCATTTATCTATATTTGCGCATCATTAAAATAGAAACAAATGCAAGACGGATTATACGCAAAATTTAATACTACAAAAGGGGCTGTTGTAGTAGCCTTAGAATTTGAAAAAACACCGGGAACGGTAGGTAATTTTGTTGCTTTAGCAGAAGGTAATTTAGAGAATTCTGTGAAAGCTCAAGGAAAACCATATTATGATGGGTTAAAATTTCACCGTGTAATTCCAGATTTCATGGTTCAAGGTGGTTGTCCATTAGGAACAGGAACTGGTGATGCAGGATATAAATTTGATGACGAATTTCATCCAGAATTAAAGCATGACCGTCCAGGAATTCTTTCTATGGCTAATGCAGGTCCTGGAACAAACGGGAGCCAGTTTTTTATTACTCACGTTGAAACACCATGGTTAGATAATGCACATACTGTTTTTGGACATGTAGTAGAAGGTCAAGATGTTGTAGATGCTATTGCTCAAGGCGATAGTATTGAAACTTTAGAGATTATTAGAGTAGGTGCAGCTGCAGAATCTTTTAATGCTGTTGAAGCGTTTAGAACTTTTGAAGGGTCTCGTGAAAAGCGTTTAGCTGAAGCTAGAGCAGAACAAGATGCAGCTTTAGATAAAATTGCAGCAGGTTTTAGTAAAACAGATAGTGGTTTACGTTACCAAATTTTACAAGCGTCTAAAAGTGGTAAAAAAGCAAAATCTGGTCAAACAGTTTCTGTACACTACAAAGGACAATTACAAGATGGTACTGTATTCGATTCTTCATACAAACGTAAAGAACCTATAGAATTTCCAATTGGAGTAGGGCAAGTTATTTCAGGATGGGATGAAGGAATTCAGTTATTAGAAGTAGGAGATAAAGCACGTTTAGTGATACCTAGCGATTTAGGTTACGGTTCTCGTGGTGCTGGAGGTGTAATTCCACCAGATGCAACACTTATTTTTGATGTTGAATTAATGGAAGTTAAATAATATTTCATCCATATAAATTTTTTAAAAGCTGTCTGTAAAGACAGCTTTTTTTATGTCTACTATTTAGGTTTTCTTTAAAAAAGGAAGTAATTTCATCCTCTTAAACCACCAATTTTATGAAACTAACTTTAACCATTTTATGTTTTTGTTTTGGGTTTTTTGCTTATGCCCAGGATCCTTTTTTAACCGTTACTTCTAATGACTCTGTGGGCGATGCGCCGCGATATAAGAGTAGTTTGGGTGTGAATATGAAATTGAATGGCTATTTAGATCTCTATGGCGGTTTAAATAATAGTGAAACATTTAACGTGGGATCCATAAATGTATTTGGGACAGACGATACTAAAAGTTTGAATGTAGATTTATACCAAACACAGTTAAAATTAAGTACACGATATGTTCAAAAAGATGGTAAAGTTATAATTGCTGTAATCGAATCTGATTTTTGGGGCGGCGATGGTAGAATGCGATTAAGAAAAGCCTTTGTTGAAACTACGCATTGGCAAGTGGGACAAAACTGGAATAATTTTGGAGATGAAAGCATTTGGCCAAACATTATGGAATGGGAAGGGCCACCTTCTGGTATCTGGTTAAGATCACCACATGTAAAATATATGAATACGTTTCGTAACCCAGATTGGATTTACGAAGCGAGTTTAGAAGCACCGATAAACACTAACTTTGCTTATGAAGAATTTCAACCCTTAGTAGATGAAGTTAACCAAATTACACCAGACATCACTTTTGCTGTAAAATATAAAAGAGATTGGGGACATTTACGTGTGTCTTCTGTATTAAGAAGTGTACGATACAAATTAGACGAGGAAATCGATAATTTTATGGGTTACGGATTTACTTTTAGTGGAATTTACAAACCTAACAGAAACAATCTTCAGTTTCAACTTGTTGGAGGAAAAGGAATTTCAGCCTATTTAACTACGGTAGCAGGAAATGGTTATGACGGTTATCCCGCTACTGGAAATGAATTTAATGCCACGCCAGCAATGGGTGGTTGGGCATCTTACGAATATTACTTTACCGATAAACTTCATGCGAATACTGTATTAGGGTTTACACATTTTAGTTTAGATGATTCGGATCGTCTTGTGGTTTATCCAGAATATCAAAACGAGTCAGTGTTTTTAAGAGGAGATTTTATTCATCAGCACTATTACGGTATTTTTAACTTTATGTACGATGCTTATGAACGTATGACTGTAGGTTTAGAATTAAATTACGGTGTAAAAGATTTAGATATCTCTGGCGTTGCGAATTTATTAGAAGGAAATATTAACCAAAATCGTGATGCTATGAGAATTAGTTTCGGATTTATGTATTATTTTTAGATAAAAGAAAATCAATCAAACAAACAACCATTAACCATGGAAACTAAAGACCAACAATTAAAATACCCAATCGGGCAGTTTAAATGTCCAAATCCAATAACTGCTAAACATCTCGATAATTGGATTGATGTTTTAGATCAATTTCCATCACGATTAACAGCATTAATAAAACCATTAACCGATTACCAATTAGATACGGAATATAGACCTGGCGGTTGGACCATTAGACAATTAATTCATCATATTGCAGACAGTCATCACCATAGTTACACACGTTTTAAATGGAGTATTACAGAAGATAATCCTACAATTAAAGCTTATAACCAAGATGATTGGTCTAACCTAGACGATGCTATAAACGCGCCAGTTAGTATGTCTTTAATGCATATAGAGGCTGTGCATAAACGTTTGGTATATCTCTTAAAATCTTTAAACGATAAAGAGTTAAACCGGACTTTTATTCATCCAGAAAATAACAAAACTGTGGTGCTAAAAGAAAATATAGGAATGTACGCTTGGCATAGCAGCCATCATTTTGCACATATAGTCAAAGCCTTAGAAAGCAAAGGATGGGCTAAGCTTTAATCCATTTTATACCACATCCAATACTTGGCTTCTGCGGTTTTAAATTGTCAGTTTTACTAATAATACAATCTAAAGCATGGCGTATGTCTTGCCCTGTTACGGGTATGGCGTTACCTGGTCTAGAATCGTCTAATTGTCCGCGATATTTTAAAGAGTGATTCGCATCAAAAACGTAGAAATCTGGAGTGCAAGCCGCATTGTAAGCATGAGCTACAGCTTGTGTTTCATCGTATAAATAAGGGAAAATATAGCCTTCTTTTTTAGCTGTTATTTTCATTTTATCGGGAGCATCTTGCGGATAATTTTCAACATCATTACTAGAAATAGCAATACAGTTAACACCTTTAGCTTTATAATCTGAAGCTAATGTTACAAGTTGTTTGTTTACATGAATTACAAATGGGCAATGGTTACAAATAAAAAATATAACCGTTGCTTGGTCGCCTTTTAATTCATTTAAAGAAAGGGTTTTGTTAGAAACTGTATCTATTAAAGTAAAATCTGGAGCTTGCGTTCCTAGAGGCATCATGTTAGAAAGTGTATCGGCCATAATTCTATTTTTATCAAAGTTCGGAATTATTTGTACTTTTAAAAAATGAAATCAACTATAAATTTTGAAGATTTTAGTGCTGTCGATTTGCGAGTAGGAACAATTATAAAAGTTGATGATTTTCCTGAAGCAAGAAATCCGGCGTACCAACTTACCATAGATTTTGGAGAATTGGGAGTTAAAAAAACGTCAGCACAAATCACTACATTATATACAAAAGATGAATTGTTAAAACGACAAATTGTAGCTGTTGTAAATTTTCCAAAGAAACAAGTTGCTAAATTTATGAGTGAATGTTTAGTTTTGGGAGCGGTTAAAGATAAAGATGTGATGTTGTTGCATCCAGAGCAACGCATTAAAAATGGAACTTCCGTATTGTAATTCATGCAAGATATAGATCAAGTACTCATTAATTTTGATAGTGATGGACTCTGGGTGATGAATATTGCCTTAGCAGTTGTTATGTTTGGTGTTGCCTTAGGTATTTCTTTAAGCGATTTTAAAAATTTGTTTAAAACGCCTAAAGTGATGTTAGTTGGTATTCTGTCTCAGTTTTTTTTATTGCCCTTAATCACATTTTTGTTGATTCTAGCTGTAGAACCCAAACCAAGTATCGCATTGGGTATGATGATGGTTGCAGCTTGTCCGGGGGGGAATATCTCAAATTTTATGACACATTTAGCACAAGGAAATTCTGCTTTGTCTGTTAGCCTAACAGCATTTTCCACGTGTATAGCTCTTGTAATGACACCATTTAATTTTCAGTTTTATGGAAACCTATATAAACCAACATCTTATCTTTTAAAAGCAGTCGCGTTAAGTCCGATGGATTTATTAAAGCTTGTACTTTTAATTTTAGGAATCCCTTTAGTGTTAGGGATGCTAGTGCATTACTTTAAACCCAAATTGGCTTTAAAATTATCGAAAATACTCCAACCTTTTTCAATACTAGTATTTGTAGTTATTGTTATTATTGCATTTTCTAAAAATATAGATATTTTTAAAGGGTACGTTTCCGAGGTCTTGTTTTTAGGAATAGGACATAATATAATAGCATTGGCATTAGGATTCTATGTAGCTAAAGCTTTTAAATTGTCCTATAAAAACCAAAAAACATTAGCTATAGAAACGGGAATTCAAAATTCTGGTTTAGGGTTGTTATTGATTTTTACCTTTTTTAACGGACTAGGAGGGATGGCTATTATCGCTGCGTTTTGGGGGATTTGGCATATTATTTCTGGTCTATTTTTAGCGTTATTTTGGTCTAAACAAACACAGGTTGTACATGGGGTTAAAACAGTTTAAATTACATGCCGTTAGGGCTTATATTTCTGTAGGATTATTTTTTTATTATAAACAAATACACGTAAAAGGCGCAGAATTTGTACCTAAAGCGAAACCTGTTTTAATTCTGTCTAATCATCAAAATGCATTATTAGATCCTTTATTAATAGCTACACAGTCTAAGCGGTTTTGTTATTATTTAACTCGCGCTGCTGTTTTTCAAAAACCATTTATTTCTAAATTATTAAAAGGATTGAATATGCTTCCTGTTTATCGTGTTCGCGATGGGTGGCAAACAATAACGAATAATAATGCCGTTTTCGAAACCTGTAAAGGATTATTAAAGAATAACGAAGCACTTGTTATTTTCCCAGAAGGGAGTCATAATCTTAATCGGAAAGTGCGTCCATTAAGTAAAGGATTTACACGTATTATTTTAGACACGCTTGAAGTTTACCCTGATTTAGATTTACAATTGCTGCCTGTTGGTGTAAATTACATTAGTCCGGAAGATTATGCCGATAGTATGTTGTTAAATATAGGAAAACCTATTTCTGCACAACGTTATCGTCATTTAGAAAAAACGGAAGCGGTTATTGCTTTAAAACGAGACATTCAAAACGAAATTCAATTACTTACAACGCATATTGCAGATAATCATGATGAGGTTGTTTCTACTTTAGTTAACGAAGAAGCCGATTTTTTAAATCCTGATGCTATAAATCATTATTTGGAGCATGATGAGAAAGTCTCTGATTTTGAAGTTAAGCGTTCTGTTTTTGAACCTCTTGGAACAGGGTTTAGATTCCTGCTTAAATTGGTGTTGTTACCTGTGTATGCTTTATGGAAGTTAGTATTACAACCCAAAATAAAGGAAAAAGAATTTACAGGAACTTTTAGATTTGCAGTAGGGTTAACAGCTGTACCGTTATGGTTATTAATTGTACTATTAATTATTGGGATGAATTTAGGGTGGCCTATAGCTTTAGGAAGCGTATTAGTGGTATGTGTTATTGCACTTGTAGCCGTTAAACTATAGCTTGTTAAAACAGAGCATAAAAAAACCGTTACTAATGCAACGGTTTAATTGGTATATATGAAATACGATTAGATATCATCGAAACTAATATCTGTGAATTTTTCTGGAGAATTTGCTTCAGCTTCAACTGAAATTTCTACGTGATTATCTTCGTACTCTTTTTTGAAATCTTTTTGGTGACGTTCACTAATTACTTCATCGCCTTTCTCATCAATAATGTAATCTGTCATTTCATTTAAAATATCTCTAAACTCAGAAAAATCTTCTTTGTATAAGTATATTTTGTGCTTTTTGTAGTGGAACGACCCGTCGTCGTTTGTGAATTTTTTACTTTCAGTAATTGTTAAATAATAATCTCCTGCTTTTGTAGCTCTAACATCAAAAAAATATGTTCGTCTCCCCGCTCTTAATACTTTAGAAAAAATCTCCTCTTTCTCCATCATGTCCTTACTATCCATACTCATATTTACTATTAATAAGATTTAAAAATGTTTAATTTAAGTTTTTAAAATTATTTATTTTGGTAAATCAATTTCCTTTCAAAAATCTAAAAAAAAGATATACTAACCAACAAATTACGATATTTCTTTTTCACTAAGTTGCTTTAAATATAAGGTTTTATAATAACCTTCTGTATTAATTAATGTCTTATGAGAACCTTGCTGAAGAATTTTACCATCGTCTAAAACAATAATCTTATCTGCATTTTTAGCTGAAGACACACGGTGACTTACAATTACGGTGGTTTTTCCAGCTGCTACACGATATAAATTTTTAAGAATTTTTTCTTCAGTTTCTGTATCTACCGCCGATAAGCAATCGTCGAATAATAATATTTTAGGATCTTTAATTATGGCTCTGGCAATAGAAACACGTTGTTTTTGTCCGCCAGAAAGTGTAATCCCACGTTCTCCTAAAACGGTATCGTAACCTTTTGCAAATTTTGAAATATTGCCATGAACTTGGGCGAGTTTTGCTGCTTGAATTACGTTTTCGTCTGTAGCATCTTCTTTTCCAAATTTAATATTGTTTTTAATTGAATCTGAAAACAAGAATGCATCTTGAGGCACATAACCTATACTATCGCGTAGACTGTATAAGTTGAGGTCTTTAATGGCTGTGTTATCAATTGAAATAATACCTGAATTACAATCGTATAATCTCCCGATGAGGTCTAGAATAGTCGATTTACCAGAACCTGTTTTTCCAATTATAGCTAAAGTTTCGCCATGATTTATGGTAAAACTAATGTCTTTTAAAGCTTCTATATTGGTGTCGTCGTAAGTAAAGGATACCTTTTTAAATTCGATATTCCCATGAATGTTTGAAGGTGTTTCGTTATGATTTTGAATTTCTGGTTCTAAATCTAAAAACTCATTGATTCTGGCTTGAGAAGCTTCAGCTTGCTGAATAATAGACGTTACCCATCCTACAGTGGCTACAGGCCAGGTAAGCATGTTTACGTAAATAATAAATTCAGCAATGGTTCCTAAACTTTCTATTTCTCCGTCTATATATTGTTTCCCGCCAATGTAAATTACAATTAAATTACTTAATCCTATAAGTAAAACCATCATAGGAAAAAACAAAGCTTGTATGCGAACTAAGGCCAATTGTTTGTCTTTACTTCCTTGTGAAAGGGCTTCAAAATTTTCTGAAGTTTGAACTTCTATGCCGTTGGCTTTAATTACAGAAATACCACTAAAACTCTCTTGCGTAAATGTGGATAGTTTAGACAAATACACTTGTACAATGGTACTACGTTTATGAATTTCTTTACTCAGTTTGTAAATAGCGAACGATAAAAACGGAAGCGGTAAAATAGTGTAGAGTGTAAGTGTAGGTGCTTCGCTATACATATATAATAGCGCAATAATAAAGAGGGTAATAGTGTTAATCGTGTACATGATTGCTGGACCCGCATACATTCTTACACGACTAACGTCTTCACTAATCCTATTCATTAAATCTCCAGTTCTATTTTTCTTATAGAAGTTTAAAGACAAGCGTTGATATTGCTGATAGATTTCGTTTTTTAAATCGAATTCTATATGTCTGGACATATTAATGATAGTTTGTCGCATTAAGAAGGTAAATAACCCAGCAATTATGGCGGCTCCTATTATATATAGAATGTCTTCTAAGAGTTCTGCACGAACCACAGATACTTCTGTAATTGTACCAGCTTTATAATCTTCAACGACTTTAAATATTTCTCGAACAAATCGCGGGGTAACCAACATAAAAATGCGGGCAATTATAGTAATGGCGATTCCGAAAAGTAATTGATATTTGTATTTAAGAAAGTATTTGTTAACGTGTTTTAGGGCTTTCATTAACCGTTTTGTTTATTTTTTAATTTAATAAATTCACATTTTAACATCTGTCTTATTGAAAATATGATAATATTGATATAGATTTGCAGATGTATTTTATTAATATATCAAAAACAATCAATACAAATTAATACATAATTAAAATGGTTTCAGAGGTTTTAAATGCAAATGAATTGTATAAAGTCGACCCAGTATTCGGCCAACAATCATTTAATAATCATGAGCAAATTGTTTTTTGCAATGACAAAGATACAGGTTTAAAAGCAATTATTGGTATTCATAACACGGTATTAGGACCTGCATTAGGAGGAACTAGAATGTGGAATTATAATAACGAATGGGAAGCACTAAACGATGTGTTGCGTTTATCTCGCGGGATGACTTATAAAGCTGCCGTAACTGGATTAAATCTTGGTGGTGGTAAAGCTGTTATTATAGGTGACGCTAAAACACAAAAGACACCCGAGTTAATGAAACGATTTGGTGAGTTTGTGAATTCATTAGGAGGGAAATACATTACAGCTGAAGATGTAGGTATGGAAACTTCAGATATGGATTTAGTTCACGAAGTTACACCTTATGTTACGGGTATTTCTGAATCTAAAGGTGGTGCAGGAAATCCATCTCCTGTAACAGCTTATGGCGTGTATATGGGAATGAAAGCTGCTGCGAAATTTAAATTCGGAACAGATAATCTTGAAGGAAAATCTATTTTGGTTCAAGGTATTGGTCACGTAGGAGAAACGTTAGTAGACTATTTAACTAAAGAAGGTGCTAAAGTTATTATTAGTGATATTAGCGAAGCACGATTAGAAACGGTAAGTAAATTGTACGGTGCAACAATTTATAGAGGTTCAGATTTATATAGTGAAGCTGTAGATATTTATGCGCCTTGTGCATTAGGTGCTACAATTAACGACGATACTGTAAATAAAATTCAGGCACAAGTTATTGCGGGTGCAGCAAACAATCAGTTAGCTAACGAGCAAATTCATGGTGCTATTTTACAAGATCGTGGCATTGTGTATGCTCCAGATTTCTTAATTAATGCCGGTGGTATTATTAACGTATATGCAGAAATTGCCAAATACGGTAAAGACGAGATTATGAGTAAAACTCAAAATATTTATAACACAACGTTAGAAATTCTTACTAATGCCGATACACATAAAATAACAACAAATCAAGCAGCATTATATGTAGCTAAAGCTAGAATAGATGCACGAAAAAAAGAGAATAATAAATAATGTTATTTGATTAAAAACCTTATTTTTGCAGCCGAAAGTTAATTTAACTTTCGGCTTTTTTTATTTAACGGCCTGTAAGGCTATCATTCATACTCCAGTAATGGAGGTTAAAAGTTCTTTGTAACTATGCTTAATAGAAGACATATTCGCGTAAAAGTAATGCAAACCATCTATGCCTTTAAAGGTGGTGAAAGTGATGATTTTAAAAACGATGAAAAGTTTTTAGTTAATAGTTTTGACGATATGTATCATTTATATCTGTTACAATTATCATTACTTATTGAGGTTCAAAAACGAGTTGAAAACCAAATCGATAAATCTCAATTAAAGCATCTTGCAACGTCGGAAGATAAAGACCCTAATAAGAAATTAGTTAATAATGAAGTACTACAGTTGTTAAGATACAACCGTACTTTAGGAGATACCATTAGAACTTATGGTGTAGATAACTGGGAGCTAGATAACGAATATGTAGACGTTATTTATAAAGCAATCCTTGCTAGCGATATTTATGCAGAGTACATGAAAACGCGTACTTCTGACTTTAAAACAGACAAAAACTTTATTGTAGATGTGTTTAAAGAAATTATCGCACCAAACGAAAAACTTTACGATTATTTAGAAGATAAGAATTTAACGTGGTTAGACGATTTACCAACAGTAAATACAACTATTTTAAAATTATTACGCAAAATTAAACCGGATGTTGCCGATTCTTATTTCACACCTAAATTATATAAAGATTTAGATGATAAAGCATTTGGAGTAAGCTTGTTTAAAAAGACCATTTTAAGCCAGACAAAATTAAATGCAGAAATAGATAATAAAGCAAAAAATTGGGAAGCCGATCGTATTGCTCAAATCGATTATATATTAATGCAGATGGCAGTTTGCGAGCTTAACAATTTTCCGTCTATTCCTGTTAAAGTAACTATTAACGAATATTTGGAAATTGCAAAAGAGTACTCTACACCAAAAAGTAGCATCTTTATTAATGGTATTTTAGATAAATTAGTAAAAGAATATCAAGAAAAAGGAACTTTAAATAAAGTTGGACGCGGGTTGATGTAGTTATAAATTATTAGTATTTTTAAACCCTAAATAAATATAATTATTATGAAAAAAGTAATATTAGGATTAAGCGCATTTTGCTTAATCGCTTTTACATCTTGTAAAGAGGACGCTTCTAAAAAAGTAAATGAAGAAAACGTAGTTGTTGCGGCAGAACGTGATGCAAATTCATCTAAATTTCCTCAAATTACATTTACTGAAACAGAACATGATTTTGGTACTATTGAATCTAAAGCTAATGTAGAAACTGTTTTCGAATATAAAAATACAGGAGAAGCTCCTTTAGTTATTACAAATATTGCAAGTTCTTGTGGTTGTACAGTGCCTCAAGATTGGAGTAAAGCACCTTTAGCTCCAGGAGAGTCTGGGAAATTTACAGTAAAATTTAATGGGTCTGGAGCAAATAATGTAACAAAGACAATTACAGTAACTTCTAACACACAGACAGGTAAAGATATGGTTAAAATTAAAGCTTTTGTTAAGCCAGATGCTAATGCCGCTTCTAATAGTAATTTAGCAACACCTCAAATCCAATCTTAATAATGGGAGAAATAAGTCAATTTTTACCGTTTATTTTAATGTTTGTGGTTGTGTACTTCTTTATGATTGCACCACAGATGAAACGTCAGAAAAAAGAAAAGAAATTCGCTAGCGAGTTAAAACGCGGCGATCGTGTAATCACTAAAAGTGGTATGCATGGAAAAATTGTCGATTTAATGGATAAAGACAATACTTGCGTTATTGAAACACTTGCAGGTAAAATTAAGTTTGAACGTTCATCTATTTCTATGGAGATGAGCTCTGCTTTAAATAAAACTGAAGTCGTTAAATAAACATAACGTTTATAATATTTTAAAAAGGCTATCTGTTTGGGTAGCCTTTTTATATTTAGAAGCATTAACCCCGTTCTAAGTCAATGGCTTTAAAAGGACTTTGAATTGTGTTAAAGCATAAAAATAAGGTCTTAATGAACATCATTAAAACCTTATTTATTTAGGTAATAAATTTCTATTCATTAAAGAAACTAACAGCATTTTTTATTTGAGACATATCGATATCGCCTTCTTCTATAACTTTTGCTAACGACATTATATGCGAAGGATTCATGTCGTTACCTAATACACGTAATACTCCAAAACCGGTATCTTTTGCATTACCATATACAATTAATTCGTCTATAGAATTTTCATCGTCTCCTAAATATTTCAGAGTGAATTTTCCACCATGGTTATTTATTTCCATTAATTCGTTATACGACTCATCATTAAGAATGTGTTCTATTTTTTCTTTCTCAGAGTTATAAGCTTCAGCTTGCGTAGCATCCTTTTTATAACCTAAAAAGTTTAAACGTTTAATAGAGTTATACGTTGCCTTTTGTTCTTCATTTAGCTTCGATTCATCTAAATTTAAAACAGAAAGTGGTAAATCTACAGTTGTGAAATTTGGCGACTCTTGGTTGTCTACAATATAGGTTTGTAATGTGGGTTCAGATTTGCAACTTGTAAGTAATAATCCGAAGCAAAAAGTAATAGCAATAATATATTTATAAGATGTCATGATGTCTATGTGTTTACAGCGTTCTACGAGCTAAAAAATTAGTTATTATTCTTTAAATGTTCGCCTCCTGGAATATTCATTTTACTAGTAAGCTTAGCAATTTCATTTAGATTGATATCACCAGTTAAAAGTGCAACTACAGTTTCTATTTCACGGTTTTTACCATTAATTTCAATGTTGGCTTCTTTTGTAAGATCAGAAATACCGTTAACAAAAATTAATAGTTCCTTAACGTGGTCGGCATCTTTTCCTTCTTTTACATAAAATTTCACTTCCTTACCATCGTCTTTAACTTCCATAAGTTCGTCTAAACCTCCTTTTTTAGACGTCATCCACGTCGAAATATCTGCAGCAATAGCTTTGTCGTCTGTAATAATAGTTTTAAAACTTGTAATACTATTTACCATATCTAAATAGGCCTGAGATTCTGCATCATCGGTACTAATATCAAGTTTGGCTAACATTTGAAACATCTTAGGTTTAATGTTTACATAAGTAACATTGGGATTTTCGCTATACTTATCGAAAATAGATTGTGCCATCATACTTGCAGGAAGCAATACAAGGGCTAAAGCGAATAGCATTATACGTTTTGTCATAGTTTTGGAATTTTTGTTTTTAATATTTTTCATAATTTTTTATTTAGTGTTTTTGAAAATAATGTTCGAGGATTGCTCCAATTCGGCAATATAGCCAACAGTAGCTATGCCTTTATTATACGATTTTAAATAGCTAACTGTTGATGCGCCTTTATTTAAAGATTTAGAAATTAGTTCTAAAGATTTTACCACTTCGTTATACGCCAATTCTGGATCTTGTATGGTGCCTAAATCGTCTTCGTTAGAGGTTATAATTTGTGTTGAATTAAAATAAAAACCTAACATTAAAATAGCGATGGCAGCAACACTTAACCACGAATAAATTGGTGTTTTCTTAGACTTTAAAGGAATCTCTTTGGTATAAGTTTCTGTTTTATTCGCTTTAAAATATGCAAATAAAGGTCTGTACAGTTCTAAATGTGGTGCAATATGTTCTTGCGAAAAGTATGCTTTTAATTGAGCCTCTTCTTGCAAAGTGGTTTCTCCGTTTTCGTACTTTTCAAGTAATTCTTCTATATTATTTAATACCATAATTATGTGTATTAGTTAATTGTTCTCGTATTGTTTTTCGTGCTCTAGATAACGCAACTCTAACTGCTGTATTTTTCATATCTAGCATTTTAGAAATTTCATCTAAATCGTATTGTTCAATATCTCTTAATTGTATAATCATGCGCTGTTGTTCGGGTAAGGTTTCAATTATTTTTGCAACCCAATCTAAACTATCGGTAACTTCTACTTGTTTTTGTAGGCTTGTGTTATGATCTTCATAATTAGTATGTACAATTTTTAAATTTTGAGCTTGTTTCGATTTTAATTTATCGAAACATAAGTTTTTTGTCATGGTCATAGAAAATGCTTCAACATTTTTATACGATTCCATTTGATTTTTTTTAGACCATAGTTTAATTAATACTTCTTGCGTAGCATCTTCGGCTTCTTCGCTAGACACAAGTAAACGTTTAGCTAAACGATATACTTTATCTTTAAAAGGCAGTACGGTATTTAAAAACTCTGACTGGGTCATCTTTTTTTTTGTCGGTTTTTTGTCTATTGGTTGTTAGTTGTTATTACGACGAGCCGTTTTATATTTTGTTACAAAATATTTTTAAACTGATATTAATTCAAGTAAATTTAGCAATTATACCCAGATTATATATGCAACATTTTAAAACGATACTGTTTCTATTCGCCCTGTTATTGTGCTTTACAGATTGTGCAAAAGACTTAGACGATTATCCTGTAACGACTACAGATATTAATGATTTTGTTTGGAAAGGGATGAATACATTCTACTTATATAAAGATGAAGTCCCTAATTTATCGGATGCAAGATTTTTATCAGAAACGGAATACCAAAACTACCTAAGTGATTATTCTAAGCCAGAAGATTTATTTTATAGTCTGCTATATAATACAGATACCGAAGATCGTTTTAGTTGGATTACCGACGATTATATTGCTTTAGAACAGCAATTTAGTGGCGAATCTTCTACACATGGTATGGAATATGGTTTAGTGCGTTTACGATCAGATAACACAGCTGTTTTTGGATATGTTCGTTATGTGTTACCAGGCACCGATGCTGAATTTAAAGGACTAAAACGCGGAGCTATTTTTAATCGTGTAGATGGCGAATTATTATATTACAATTCTGAAACAGATACTAATATTGGTTTAATGAGTGGTTCTAGTTATACAATTGGTATGGCCTCTTATAATAACCAAGGTACAGAAACTAAAGATGATGATACTGTAGAAAGTAGAGATGAAACCATTAATTTGGTGAAATCGGCATATACTGAGAATCCAATTTATGATCAGGAAATTTTACAAGTAAACGGACAAAAAGTAGGCTATTTAATGTATAATGGTTTTACAGGTACAGATGCTTTCGATTCGGAATTGAATGCAGTTTTTGGCACATTTAAAAATGAAGGTATATCAGATTTAATTCTAGATTTTAGATATAACCCGGGTGGTTCTGTTAGTACAGCAACTTGGTTAGCATCTATGGTAACAGGGCAATTTACAGGTGACGTGTTTGTAAAAGAGCAGTGGAATAGTGATTGGCAATCTTATTTTGAAAACAATAGCCCAGAGGATTTATTAAATCCGTTTGTAGATGTTATGGAAAAACGAAATTCGTCTAATTCGGTTACGTTTAGTGAAACAATAAATCATTTAAATTTAAATAAAGTATATGTTATAACAACAGGTAGTACAGCATCTGCGAGCGAACTTATTATTAACGGATTAACACCTTATATAAATGTTGTTCAGGTTGGTGGCGTAACTGTGGGTAAATATCAGGCCTCGCGTACGGTATACGATTCACCTACATACAGTAAATCTGAAGTCAACCCAACACATACCTATGCCATGCAGCCTTTAATTTTTAAATCGCTTAACGCGGATGGATACACAGATTATTTCAACGGATTAACTCCAGATATTCAGATTAGTGAAGATTATGGAAATTTAGGCGTTTTGGGTGATGTAAATGAACCTTTATTAGCCGCAGCATTATCAGATATTTCAGGAACCGCTAGAAAGACATATACTTCTGAAAGCACTCCGTTAGAGGTTTTAAGCGATAGCAAATCACTTCAGCCGTTGCCAAATGCGATGTACGTGGATTAAATTTTTAAAATGAAAAAAACATATTTTAATTGGAGTACAGGAAAAGATTCTGCTTTAGCCTTATTTCTATTATTACAAGACAAAACCTATTCTGTAGATAAATTAGTAACCACAATAAATTCTCATTTCAATCGTGTGTCTATGCACGGTTTACGAGTAGAGTTACTGAATAAACAGGTAGCAGCCATTGGTTTACCTATTCAGTATATAGAATTGCCTGAACATCCAGATATGGACGATTATAATGCCATTATGCTTTCGGCAACGAATCAATTAAAAGCCGAATCGTACTCTCATGCAGCTTTTGGTGATATTTTTCTAGAAGATTTAAAGTTCTATAGAGAAATGCAATTGTTAGAAGTGGGTTTAACAGGAGTTTTCCCGATTTGGAAACAGGATACCAAAAAGTTAATAAAGCGATTTTTAGATTTAGGCTTTAAAGCCATTGTAGTGTGTGCCGATGCAAATTATTTTGAATCAGATTTTGTAGGGACTGTTTTAACTCAAGAAGTTATTGATGATTTACCCGAAGAGGTTGATTTTTGTGGCGAAAATGGAGAATTTCATACATTTTGTTTCGATGGCCCTTTATTTAAAACACCTATAGATTTTGAAGTAGGCGAGAAAACCTATCGAGAATATCCAGCACCAAATAAGCAAAGTAAACCTTCTGGGTTTTGGTATTGCGATTTAGTTGCAGTGTAGTAATACCATTGGTAGCAATAATTAAAATTGAATAATGTTTTCTAAATTTTATTAAACGGACAAATTTTTCCGATTATAATTTTTAAAACTTTTAAATCACGTTTAGAAACTCTACTTCACAGAATAACACTTTCTAAAGTATATTACACACCATATTATTTCTGAAAAATGCTTAATTTAGTATCTCTAATCGATAAGAAAGTACAACGCTGTGTTATAGTTTCTTATTAAATTAAAAGTGATAAAAGTCGTGTCTTATGAAAGCATCAAATAACGAATCGTCAACATCAATTTCAAAAATTAGTCAAGCAGATGACACAGAAACTAAAGGTTTAAACCTGTCTATATTTTCTAAGCATTTAAAGTTTTTAGATTATAATAGCATGAGTGAAGCTGTGGCTGAAATGGGATTTGATGGAATAGATTTAACGCTAAGACCAAACGGACATGTTTTGCCAGAACGTGTAGAGGAGGATCTTCCAAAAGTTACCGAGGCTATGAAAGTCTTCGGTCTGAAGCCGAATATGATTTGTTCTAATGTTAAAGACGCTACTAATCCAGTCGATTTAAAAGTCTTGGAAGTTGCTAGTGCGTTAGGCTACACAAATTATAGACCAGATTTACTTACTTATACCGATGATAAAACAGTATTACAAGTTGTTGAAGATGCTAAAACATACTTTGCTGCTTTAGAAACATTGAATAAAAAGTTTGAAATAAGTGGTAGTTATATAAACCTTCCAGGTCAGTTTTTTGGTTCCGCGATTTGGGATTTACATAGTGGTTTAAACGGATTAAATCCGAAATATATAGGAAGTCAATACGATATTACACATGCCAGTATTGAAGGTGGTACAAACTGGGAAGTCGGTTTTAAACTGATTGCCCCTCATATTAATACTTTAGTAATTAAAGATTACAAATGGACAAAGAAAAATGGGCAGTGGAATTTTGAATATACACCTTTAGGAGAAGGTATGGTAGATTTTAAACGCTTTTTCACTCTCTTGAAAACTCATAATATCAATGTACCAATTTCAATTCATACTGAATATGATTTAGGAGGTGCAGAACGTGGTGAAACACCTAACATAGCTCATAAAGACGTTTTTAATAGAATTAAAAAAGATGTTGTGTTTGTAAGAGAACTATGGGAAGAAGTTTAATAATCAAGTGAGGTGTTTTAGAATGAGGTTGTTTTTTTAAGTCCAATTTTATTTTTGGCCTAATTAAAACTTAGAATAAAAAGATGTATTATTCTAAGTTGTTATCTTGTTGAGAATTAGACTTGTGAAATATTTTATAAAAAAACTATGCCGAAGATATTAATTACTGGAAATGGATTTGACTTAAGACTAGGATTACCCACATTTTACTGTGATTTTATAAAGATATTAAATTCACTTGAGGAAAATGAAATTGTTGATTTTGATTCTGTTTATAGTAATAGCTCTAATTATAAAATAATCAGAGATAATTATAGGAAATTTGATTTTAATCGCATGAAAATTAAGGAATTGAAATCTGAAATTCAAAATAATTTGTGGTTTCAGTTTTTTAAAAATGAATTTGAAATAGATACGTGGATTGACTTTGAAAATAAAATTGAATATGTATTAAAAAATTTGTTTATATCTGTGAAAAATTTGCAGGAGAATATATTCTCTAAAGGATCACTTCCAGAAGATAGAATTACTTACACAGCTGTATTGTTTAATAATAATGTTGAAATAATACAAGTTTTAAATAAATTTAACATTATTACTAAAAATGAAAGTTATAATGTTAAATTAAATGTGAATTATCTTATAAAGAAATATGATTTTTTTATAGATGTAGACCTTAATAAAATAACTAAAAGCTTAATTAAGGAATTAAAAGGTTTTAAAAAAATATTCAACATATATTTTGAGGTTTTTGTTTATCCACTTTATGAAAACAGAATAACGAAAGTTGATAAAACTTTTTTTTCTACAATTACAAATCACTATACATTTAATTATACACCTACTTTTGATAGAGTGTATGATAGTACCATTAAGACAGAGTTTTTACATGGGAAAATTAATTCAAAAGCTAATGAAATTGTGCTAGGAATTAATGAGATACCTAAAGCCGATTTAGATAAGAGATATTTTTTACCCTTTACAAAATATTATCAAAAATTAAATAGTAATACAGATTTTAAATTTATATCCAATCTTGAAAGAGAAAAAGATTCTAATTTTCAATTTTTCTTTTTTGGTCACTCTTTAGATAATTCTGACGAAGATTACATTAATGAAGTTTTTGATTTTATGAATAAATTAGAAACTGAAGTAAAAAAAATAATAATTATATATCATGATAAAGCGTCTAAATCAAAGTTATTAATCAACCTGTTAAATATTAGAGGTAAATATGAAATACAAAGACTAATGAGAAATGAAAATCTTATGTTCTTTAATATTGACTCGGTTGAATTGAAAAGTGAATTAACAAAAGATATTTCAAAATACCCACCAAATTATTATATATAAAATATTGGAGAGCATTCTATATTGTAATTTTACTTGTTGATTAACAAGTCTAGTTTTTAAAATAAGGATAAATTAAATGAGAAAATATGCAATTTTTTGAAATGAGTTTTTGATAGCTGATTTTTAACTATAATTGTTTACTCTTCTTCGAAAATAGTATGTTGATAGGCACCTAAATCGGGTGATGCTGTTCTGTTGTTGTTTAAAAGATCTACAGGCACTTGGTTTGCAAAATCTGAATTTCCTTGGTTAATTGCTTTTGAGTTTTCGCCAATAATTAATAGATTATTATTAGCGTCTTTAAACTCTGGGTCTTCATTAAAAATCATATTCTCGTAATGCGACACGTCATCGAAATCGTAATTTACTCCAGTGTAATTTGAGCTTGAAGTGTTTTGGAATCGTACCAAACAATTCGTGAATTTAAAATTGAAATCAACTTGCTCATCTTCTAATTCATCTAAAACAAACTCCGGATTGTCGTTTCCGTATATAATACAGTTATTAAAGTTAGCTTCGGCTAAATCGGTTATAAAAGCTGTGCCTTCTTCATCAAGCAGATAATTGTTAATTAACAACGCAGGATACTGTCTGTAACTGTTATTCCAATAATTAGCAATTGTAGCATGTGTTACATTATAACGACCACCAAAGGTAGCAGCGAAAGACGATTGTCCACTGTTGTTAATAATTAGATTTTCTGCAGTAATCGAGGTATTTCTTCCTAAAATTCCAAAATTACTACTGTTGTATATTTGTGTATTATTTAAGACTAATTTATTCTCGTTAGGGTTTCCTTCACTTAAAATGGCTACCGTTGCGTTTTTAATTGTAGCATAATTAATCGTATGATTTTTGCTGTTTTCGTATAACCAAATAGTTCCCCATTGTCCAGGAACATCCGAAAAATCAGATTCTAATCTGTCGCCTTCAAAAACAACTTCGTTTTCTAAAGTTTCTTGGTCGGTGCTATAACTTCCGTTTACTTGAAGCGATGCGCCTTCGCCAACAAATAATCCTGAATTAGCATGAAAGTGAAGTCGAGAACCAGCATCTATAGTTAGCGTTTCATTATTTGGTACAGCGGCATAACCGTAAATTACATAAGGTTTCTCGTTTGTAAAATTCAACTCTTCTGTAGTTAAGTAGCGCCCTTGAATTTCGGTAGATACCGTTTGCCCATCAATGTCTAACGTTAAGGTTTCAACGATACCATCATCATCTTTACTTGGGTAAATAAAAACCGCGTCTTTTACTAAGGTTACTAAATCTACTTTTTGTGAATGAGAACCTGAGGTAAATTCAATTTCATCGGTATATAAATAAGTCGCATCAGGGTTTTTAAAATCGTTATAATCTATTGTGGTTTCAATAAAAATATACATGCTGTCTTTAGCTAATATTTCTACATTTTCGAACACTTTACCCGACATGCCATCTACATTTAAGCGGTAATTAGAAGCTTCACCTTGCGCTAAAGTAAGAGATGGAATTAAAATATCTTCATTACTATTATTATACACTTTAAGATTATAGGTGCTTGAACCAATATTAGAAAATACAGTATCTAAATAAACCGTGTCTTTAGAAAAAGTTAGGGTACCATTACTCGTAGAAAAATCGAAATCTTTTCGGCAAGAACTCCAAAGCATTAAAAACAAAAAACATGAAATAAAATAGAAAATACGTTTCATAATAATAAACTGGTTCCCTAGCGGATTTTAGGTAAAAATATAACTTTTAAGCGATAAATAAATTTTAAATAGCTGATGTTAAATTGTAGTGTAAACTATATAAAAATATCTTTCACATCTTGAGGAATGCGAGTTGGACGTTTTGTTTTAGTATGTATTAAACACCAATGGGTTTCTGCGTTAAGCAAAAGTTTGTCGGTTATGTCGTGATATAATTCAACCACACGAATAGATTTTACACCAGCAGATTTTTTAATGTACGTTTTTAATCGTAATTCGTCGCCTAAAAGTGCTTCACCTTTATAATAAATGTGGTGTTCTATCACGACCCAAATGTATTGTTCTTGCATGTCTGGAGTTGCAGCTTGTTGCCAATGTCCTTTAGCTACATCCTGAATCCATTGTACATAACGCACATTATTTACATGGTTTAAGTCGTCTAAGTCGTCTTGTGTAACAGTTACCTTAAGTTCAAATTCTTTCATGAATTATTTCTTAAGTTTTACGTTTACTTCAAATAATTTATCCCAACGTTTTCCTGTAACAAATAAGGTTTTTGTAGTGTGATTAAAAGCCATACCGTTTAAAACATCTAGACCTTGGTGTTGTGTTACTTTCTTTTTAAGTGGTGTAAAATCGATAACGCCTTCTACAGCTCCGTTTTTAGGATTAATAATTGCCACACCATCTTTCTGATAAATATTGGCGTAAATTTTACCATCTATCCACTCTAATTCGTTTACACGTCCAATTTTTCCTTTATTGGTATACACTTGTATGTAACTTTTTTCTTCTAAAGTCTCAGGGTCAAGAATCCAAATTTTCTCGGTTCCATCACTCTTATATAATACTTTGCCATCGTTACAAATTCCCCAACCTTCTTTACTATTGTTGTATTTAAAACTAGATTTTTTTTCTAAGGTATTAACATCGTACACAAAACCAGTTCCTTTTTGCCATGTAAGCTGATAGAGCTTATCGTTTAAAATGGTTAAGCCTTCTCCAAAATATTCGTCGGCTAACTTTACGTTTTGTAAAACTTCACCAGTTTCATAATCGATTTTTCTAAGTTTCGATTCTTTATACTGCCCAGTACTTTCATACATTATATTATTATGAAATTCTAAACCTTGTGTATAAGACGTTATGTCGTGAGGGTAAGTGTTTAGTAATTCGTAAGTATAAACTTTAGGATTCTCGTCGTTTAAAATAAGTAGGGGAGTTGTGGTGGTTTGAGACTCACCATTGGTATACACCTTAGCTGTTATAATTTGTTTTCCTAGTTTATGCGTGCTTAAATCGGTGTTTTCTGAAATCTTAACGTCGTTAATAAAATAAGCCACCGAATCGATTTGAAGGTTTTTAGGGTTTTTTATAGATAATTTTAAGTCCTTATGAAGCGATATTCCGTTACCAGGAGCATTAGTTTGCAGAGAAAAATCACTTTTTTTGTCGTTAGAACTACTTCCGCAAGAAAATAATGTAGCTGTTAAAAATATGACAGTGAGTATGTTGCTAGCTTTCATTTGTAAATTTTAATTTTAAGCAATTTATTTATTTAAAATCAGTTAAAAAAATCATTGCGTAAAAATAAAAAGAATGTATATTTGCACCGGCAAGTCCTACACAACCAGCTCCTGTTGAATCCTCCAGGGCGGGAACGCAGCAAAGGTAAATGGTCGTAGCGGTGTGATGTAGGTAGCTTGCCTTTTTTTATGCCTTATAGTTTCCTAAATTTCTCTTCATTTTTCCTCATTTAAAATCGTATTTTTGTCAACTTAAACAGAGTAATATTTTATGTCTAAAGTTGTATTAATTACAGGTGGTTCCTCAGGAATAGGAAAATCTATTGGAGAGTTCTTAACCGAAAAAGGATTTAAAGTTTATGGCACCAGCAGGTCTCCAGAACGTTACACTTCAAGTAAATTTCCCATTTTAAAATTAGATGTAAAAGTAGTGTCTACCATTTCAGATTGTGTGCAATCACTTTTAGAACAGGAAGACCGTATCGATGTTTTAATTAATAACGCAGGCGTAGGTATTACTGGACCTTTAGAAGAAATTCCTTTAGAAGAGATGAAAAGTCATTTCGATACTAATTTCTTTGGACCTCTAGAAGTTATTAAAGCTGTTTTGCCACAAATGCGCAAGCAACATAGTGGTTTAATTATAAACGTAACATCTATTGCTGGTTACATGGGCTTACCATATCGAGGTATTTATAGTGCCAGTAAAGGAGCGCTAGAATTGGTAACTGAAGCATATAGAATGGAGCTTAAAAGCTTTAATATACAAATGACTAATGTGGCTCCTGGAGATTTTGCAACCAATATTGCTTCTGGACGTTTTCATGCTCCAGTTAACGAGAATTCTCCTTATAAAACAGCATATGGAAATACATTGAAATTAATGGATTCTCATGTCGATTCTGGTAAAGATCCTAAGATTATGGCTGAAGCTATTTTTAAGATTATTTCTACTAAGAACCCGAATGTACATTATAAAGTAGGGGAGTTTATGCAGAAGTTTTCAGTAGCACTAAAACGTATTTTACCAGATAAGATGTACGAAAAATTGTTGTTAAATCACTACAAACTCTAGTGAGTAAACGTTTAAGTAAAAAACTAAGGTTATTTTGCTAAAATTACATAAATAGCGTACATATTGTTGTAAATTAGCCACCTTATTATACAATTATATAAAACACAGAATAATGAAATTTTTTATTGATACAGCAAATTTAGCTCAAATTAAAGAAGCACAAGAGTTAGGTGTTCTTGATGGCGTAACTACAAACCCATCCTTAATGGCAAAAGAAGGTATTACTGGGCACGATAATATTTTAAAGCATTATGTAGACATTTGTAATATTGTTGAAGGTGATGTAAGTGCAGAAGTTATTTCAACAGATTTCGAAGGTATGGTAAGAGAAGGTGAGGCCTTAGCTGAATTACACGAGCAAATTGTTGTTAAATTACCAATGATAAAAGATGGTATTAAAGCGTGTAAATATTTTTCTGAAAAAGGAATTAGAACGAATGTAACTTTAGTATTCTCGCCGGGACAAGCACTATTAGCTGCGAAAGCTGGAGCAACATATGTATCTCCTTTTATTGGTCGTTTAGATGATATTTCTACAGATGGTTTAAACCTTATTGCTGAAATTCGCCACATATACGATAATTATGCTTTCGATACTCAAATCTTAGCAGCATCTGTACGTCATACGATGCATGTTATTGACTGTGCTAAATTAGGAGCAGATGTTATGACTGGACCATTAAGTTCTATCGAAGGGTTATTAAAACACCCACTTACAGATAGTGGTTTAGCTAAATTTTTAGAAGATTACCAAAAAGGAAATTAATTCCTAATAAATATTGATATAAAAAATCCTCAACACTGTGTTGAGGATTTTTTTATGCGATGATGTAATGTCTGTACTGTGTCTTTTATTGATTAATCATACCTAAAAGCTGTTCTTCAAAATCTTTAGAAAACATATTGGTATTACTATTTACAATGGTTAAATCTTTATTTAAAAGCATAACACGGTTAATAGAATTTAAAGCAAGCATTTGTCTTGAAAGTTCTGGATTCTTAAAGTGATACTCGTTTTTAAGCGGGTACTGGTATTGGTTTAAGTAATTAATCCATTCGTTTTCTCCTTTGTCAATATTCATGGCTATAAAATCAACTTCAGGGTATTTCTTCATTAATTCATGAGCCTTTTGGTGACTATCTAAAAAGTGTTTCTTAAAACTAAACGACCAAAAGTAAATCGCTGTTGGGCGTTTAATAAAATCGCTTAAGTACAGCTCTTCATTCTTATTATTAAGTACTAAAGTGTTGGGTAACTTGTTGCCAGGACTCAGTTTTTTTATAGATTTAATTAAGCTTTCTATTTGGTTATTGTACTTTACAGATGTGCTTTTTTCTAAATAAGATTCTAGATATGGCGTATAATCTTCAATGCGATTAGAAGAGTTTATATATCTTAAAGCAGCAAAGTTTAACAATGAGTTTTTTATAGAGTCATTTGAAACTAAACTGTCAATTAACTGGATTTTATCTAAGTTATAATCTAAAGACTTATTGTTGAATATACTATCGTTAGAATGACTAAAGTGTTTCTGTAGGGCGATGTTGTTAAAATGATATTTTAAAAACGTGAAGTATGGAAAATAATCTTTTAAATCTTCATCGTTATAATCAATATTAGCACGGTAATTGTAAAAGTCCTTTGGTAACGATTGCAAGTTTTTTAATTCGTTATTACCGTAATATGTAAAAGGGTAAAGCTCTTTTTGAGCGTAAAAATTATAATCTATATTCGCTTGTGCAATATGGTTAAAACGTTCAGAAGTTTTGTATTTAGCTGTAAAGTCGTCTAAATCCTCTTGAAAAACAGCTTTAATAGAATCTACTTTATGCTTAAAAACCTTCGGAGAGGCTTGACTGTATCTTAAAATCACAGGATTAATTTCCTCGTTTTGTAAAAACATCTTCATTAAATAGTTGTTTTCTTTGGCACCACGGCCTGTAAAAACAAGCGATTCATCGAAGTCTAAATTATTTAATCGGAATATAATGCTGTCGTTAGGTTCAAGAAAAATCATCTGTATTTCTCCACCATGTGAAAAGGTGTATAAACCTGAGTTTACAGGATTAATTTTAAATAAAAACCTGTTTTCTTGATCTAGGTTTACAGTGTCAATAACATTGTTGTCTTGAGTAATTACAACAAATCGATTACTGGGGTTTATAATTTCCCCACCAAGAAACGCACAAGATTCGTTGCCGTGTTTAGCATCCTTTTTACAGGCTGTAAAACATACTGAAAGTAAAATGATTAAGTAAAGGTGCTTCATAGAAAATGGCGCTCTTAGTTATAAGAAAATAAGATTAAGACAAACAAAAATATGCCTTGTAACCTACTTGCGCTGTTAATAGGGTGTTAAATATTATTAAGATATTATTTCTTTCGTGTAATCGATGTAATTTTCTACTTTTGCAGCAAATTAAAATTACATATATGTTATCAGTTTCAAATCTTTCCGTTCAGTTTGGAAAGCGTGTGCTTTTCGATGAAGTAAGTACAGTTTTTAATCAGGGAAATTGCTACGGAATTATTGGTGCTAATGGCGCTGGAAAATCTACCTTTCTTAATATAATTGCGGGTAAGCAAGAACCAACTTCGGGTCACGTTCATTTAGAGCCTGGAAAACGCATGTCGGTTTTAGAGCAAAACCACAACTTATACGACGAGCATACCGTTTTAGAAACCGTTATTATCGGGAACAAGCCACTGTTTAAAATTAAAACAGAAATAGATGCTTTATATGCCGATTATACAGATGAAAATGCTGAAAAAATTGGTGAGCTTCAAGTGCAGTTCGAAGAAATGAATGGTTGGAATGCCGATAGTGATGCTGCGGCATTATTGTCTAACTTAGGGATTAATGAAGAGCATCATTACACCTTAATGAAAGATTTAGATGGAAAGCAAAAGGTACGTGTGTTATTGGCACAAGCACTTTTTGGAAATCCAGATGTCTTAATTATGGATGAGCCTACCAACGACCTGGATTACGAAACTATTAGTTGGTTAGAGCATTTTATTGCAAACTTCGATAACTGTGTAATAGTGGTATCTCACGATAGACACTTTTTAGATGCCGTGTGTACACATATCTCTGATATCGATTTCGCTAAAATTAATCACTACTCAGGAAACTATACATTCTGGTACGAGTCGTCTCAATTAGCAGCAAGACAACATGCACAGCAAAACAAAAAAGCTGAAGAGAAGAAAAAAGAATTAGAAGAGTTTATCCGTCGTTTCTCTGCTAACGTTGCAAAAAGTAAACAAGCAACTAGTAGAAAGAAAATGATTGATAAATTGAATATAGAGGACATTAGACGTACAAGTAGACGTTATCCTGCTATTATTTTTGAACGCGATAGAGAAGCAGGTGATCAGATTTTGAATGTTGAAAATCTATCGGCTTCACTAGATGGAGATATCTTATTTAAAAACATCAACTTAAACCTTAATAAAGGCGATAAAGTGGTGGTGTATTCTAAAGATTCTAGAGCAACAACTGCATTTTATCAAATACTAAATAATAAAGAACAAGCAGATTCAGGGTCTTTCGATTGGGGTGTTACTACATCACAATCATATTTACCTTTAGATAACAGTGCGTTTTTCGACAATAATTTAACCTTAGTCGATTGGTTACGCCAATGGGCAACAACAGAGGAGGAGCGCGAAGAAGTATTTGTTCGTGGATTCTTAGGAAAGATGATTTTTAGTGGGGAAGAAGCTTTAAAAACATCTAATGTACTATCTGGAGGAGAAAAAGTACGTTGTATGTTAAGCCGAATGATGATGGTTAGAGCTAACGTATTAATGTTAGACGAACCAACTAACCATTTAGACCTAGAAAGTATTACAGCGTTTAACAACTCGTTAAAGAATTTTAAAGGAACAGTATTGTTCTCTACTCATGATCACGAATTTGCGCAAACTGTTGCAAACCGTGTAATTGAATTAACACCTAGCGGAATTATTGATCGTTATACAACGTTCGATGAATATATGTCTGATCCAAAAACAAAAGAACAGCGTAACAAAATGTACGCTGTCTAAGTTATAATTTAAAATATGACTTTAAAAACCCTGATTCGTCAGGGTTTTTTTATGCGTCTAATTCCGAGGCTGTTGCTTCAATAATTTTAGCAGCTGCTTGTTGCTCGTCTTTATTAACGTATAAATCTTGTTGACCCTGAATGGAGCTTCCAAAACCAGCTAATCTTCCAGATTCACTCTCGTCTTTAACAATAGCATTAATGCCTGCGGCTTCAAGATCTTGAACAATTCTCTGGGAGATAATAAAACTTCCTGTAAATACTCTTATATAATTTGAATCTTCCATAGTTTTAAAAATTTAGTTATACTTAAAGATACGAACTTTTCAATAATCTTTTCAAATCTTTTAAAAATAGGGTGTAAAGTGAAGAATTGAATATTTATTAAAAATAAAATAAAATTATAGCAGGTTATCTAATTTATAACACTACATTTGTAGTAATTATAATTATTTAATTTATTACAATGAACAAAGGAACAGTAAAATTCTTTAACGACTCAAAAGGATTTGGATTCATTATTGAAGACGACACAAACAAAGAACATTTCGTACACATCTCTGGATTAATTGACGAAATTCGCGAAGGAGATGCAGTAGAATTCGATTTACAAGAAGGTAAAAAAGGATTAAACGCAGTAAATGTAAAAGTAATCTAATACTTTCAGTAGTATATATACTTTTTAAGATCTTGAAACCCTATCAATTTATTGATAGGGTTTTTTTATGTTTATAAGTTAGATTTTCAATGTTTTATGTTGTATTTGAGTTAAAAATATAATTGCGTATTTATTTTGCTAAGTAGTTAATAATCTTAAATTTGTTACTATTATTAATATTATTTTTTTAAAACAGTGAAAAACGGAACAGTAAAATTCTTCAATGAATCTAAAGGATTTGGATTTATTACAGAAGAGGGTTCAAGCAATGAATACTTTGTACATGTATCTGGCTTAATTGACAGCATCGAAGAAGGAGATTCAGTTGAATTTGAATTAAAAGAAGGAAAAAAAGGATTAAACGCAATAAATGTAAAAGTAATTTAATTTTATTCTTTAATTTTTGACAAAAGAGGTCGTCTAAAACGTGTTTTTAGACGATTTTTTTGTTTAAAATCAGGCTTAACAACGCTTGGTTATTAAAGGTTGTTTTTTGTTTTAGTATAACGTTATGTAACTGTTGTTTTGGTTTAGTATTTATGTTCTAAAAGAAGTCTTGTATTCAATGCCAATCACGGTTTTAAAAGTGTTGTCTATTATAATCTGAACTTAAATTTCATTATTTTTATAGCCTTATTCAAAACAAAACAACATGAAGAAACTTGGACTTTTAATTATTGCATTCGTTATCGCTTTACCATCGGTAATGGCGAATGAAGGGATGTGGTTTTTAATACATATAGAGCGCTTAAATTATCGCGATATGCAAAAAATGGGGTTGCAATTAACTCCTGAAGAAATTTACAGTATAAACAATCAGAGTTTAAAAGATGCTATCGTACAGTTTAATGGCGGGTGTACAGCGAGTATTGTTTCTGATAGTGGTTTGGTTTTAACAAATCATCATTGTGGATATAGTGCCATTGCAGAATTATCTACAGCAGAACAAAATCATTTAAAAAACGGATATTGGGCAGCTTCTTTAGAGGAGGAGATGAAACCTGAAAGTTTATATGTGCGTTTCTTTGTACGTATGGACGATGTGTCTAAACGTATTCTTTCATTAGTTAATGATGAGATGACTGAAAAGGAACGAGAAGCTATAATAAATAAAGAAATAGCTAAAATTGAAGCAGAAAATAATGAAGGCGGAAAATATACCGTTTCGGTACGTTCTTTTTATCAAGGTAATGAGTATTATTACTTTGTTTACGAAGACTATAACGATGTTCGACTTGTAGGAACACCTCCAGAAAGTGTAGGTAAATTTGGTGGAGATACAGACAATTGGGAATGGCCAAGACATACTGGTGATTTTTCATTATTTAGAGTGTATGCTAACGATAATGGAGAGCCTGCAGAGTATTCTAAAACAAATGTGCCTTTAAAAGCTAAATACCACTTACCTGTAAATATAAACGGTGTTAAAGAAAACGACTTTGCCATGATTCTTGGTTATCCAGGTCGAACAAACCGTTGGATGCCTGCATCTGGTGTAGAACAAAACGTAAAGTATGCATATCCTGCATGGGTAGAAAGCTCTAAATTGGGTATGGATGTGTTTAAAAAATATATGGACCAAAGTGAAGAGGTAAATTTAATGTATGCCTCTAAATACGCTGGTGTTGCCAATTATTGGAAAAACCGTCAAGGTATGATTGATGCTTTAACGGCTCATAAAACTGTAGAAACAAAACGTAAAACAGAGAAGAAATTTGATAAATGGGCTAATAAGAAGAAAAATAAATCTAAGTACGGAGATGTTATAGAAAACATTAATACGTATTACGATTTAACAAATAAAAAAGCAAAGCAAGGAAATTATTTGGTTGGGCTACTGCGTACGAGTAAATTTGCGGCTTTACCATATAGTTTAGGGAAGAACTTAGAGTATTATGCTTCTCAAAATGAAGCTAAGCGTCAAGAGTTATTGCCTAAACTTCAAGCTTCAATCGATAATTCTTATAAGGATTTCTATTTGCCGTTAGAAAAAGAAGTCTTTGCTAAACAATTAGGGTTGTATGCTACAAAATCAAATTATCCACTTCCTAAAACGGTTTCAGCAGTAGGAGCTAAGACTAATAATGATTTTACAGCTTATATTAATTCTAGTTTCGATGAGAGTATGTTTTCTTCAAAAGAAAAAGTAGAAGCATTCTTAAAACAACCAGATGAAGCGCAGTTAAAGAATGATCCACTTTATATTTTATCTGGTGAATTATTAAGTAAATACAGAGAGCAGCCAGAAAATTTAGTACAGCCAGAAAATGATTTTGAAGCATCTTTTAGATTATTAGTAGAAGGTTTACGTGAATCTGGTTTAAGCGAAATACAATATCCAGATGCAAACTCTACGTTACGTTTGTCTTACGTAAAGGTGAGAGCTTTACCTGCAGATCCAAGAAACGATGCTAATGAAAATAATTATACTACGTTTAAAGGTATGATTAATAAATATAAACCAAACGACCCTGAATTCGATTTAGACCAAAGTATGCTTGATAGTTACGAAAAGAAAGATTTTGGACGTTATGCTAACGAATACGGACAGCTTCCTGTAAACTTTTTAACTGATAACGATATCACTGGAGGAAATTCAGGTTCGCCAGTAGTTAATGGAAATGGTGAATTAATTGGTTTAGCGTTCGATGGAAATATTGAAGCTATGGCAGGTGATGTTATATTCGATTCAGATTTACAACGCACCATAAATGTTGACATTAGATATGTGTTATGGTTAATTGATAAATACTCTAATGCAAAACATATTGTAGATGAGTTAACTATTATCAATAAATAGAAGACTCATTTCAGGTCGCTAAAAAGGAAATTGATTTGATTCCTTTTATTTACAATAAAACTATTTTAAATCTCAGACTATATTTTAGTCTGAGATTTTTTTTTGCTCATGGTGATTTATGTGAAGTAAATTAAGAGCATAAAAAAGCCTGCAATTGCAGGCTTTTTTATGAATATTTAGAGTTTATCTTAACTCAGCACCTAATTTGTTTTCGAAACTAGATTGTAGTTTAGACATGATCTTATCGATTTGTTTATCGGTAAGAGTCTTTTGTTCGTCTTGTAAAATAAAGCTCACTGCGTAGCTCTTTTTGCCGTTAGGTAAGTTTTTACCTTGGTATACATCAAACAAGTTTACCTCTTTTAAAAGTTGCTTTTCCGTTTGTTTTGCAATCGTATAAATCTCTTCAAAAGTTACTTGATCGTCTAGAAGTAAAGCAAAATCACGACGTACTTCTGGGTGCTTAGCAATCTCGGAGTATTTCGTTTTATTGTGTTTTACTAAATCAATAATAGCATCCCAATTAAAATCGGCGAATAAAACTTCTTGAGAGATATCAAAATGTTTTAAAATACTAGATTTAACTAAACCAAACTCCACTAATTTTGTTTTACCCAGACCTAATTGTAAGCCTTCAGCAAAAATATCATTAGAAATAGGAGATGTTCTATATCTGGTTAAACCTAAACGTTCTAAAACGGTGTTGATGATACCTTTCATAAAGAAGAAATCTCCTTTTTGAGGCGCTGAATTCCAGGTTTCAGAAGATTTATTTCCTGTTACAAACAATGATAAATGTTTATATTCTTCACGGTTTTCGCTATACTGGTGATATGTTTTTCCAAATTCAAAGAATTTTAAATTCGGACGTCTTCTGTTTATGTTATGAGATACAGCTTCTAGACCTGAAAACAATAACGACTGTCTTAATGCAGATAAATCGTTACTTAAAGGGTTTAACATGCTTATGTTATGCTCAGCTTTTAACTGCTCGCTCAAGTTAACATAATCTGGCGATGTTAAAGAGTTGGCCATGATCTCGTAAAAACCTTGTGCAGCCAATTGGTTTCCTATGGTGTTCTGAACTTTATGATCTTCAAAACGAGACGAATTAGAAATAGATGCATTTAATTTTTCAGTCGTTTTTACATTGTTGTAACCGTAAACACGTAATATTTCTTCAATAACATCAGCTTCACGTTGTACGTCATTTCTGTAAGCCGGAATAGTAAGTCCTAAGCCAGTTTCTGTAACATTGTTAATCTTGATATCTAAAGACATTAAAATGCGTTTAATAACATCTTTAGGGATTTCTTCACCAATAAGACGTTTTGCATTGTCAAAACTTAAACGAACTTGGAAATCTTCTATTTTATTGCTGTATGAATCTTCAATATCACTTGAAATTTCACCACCTGCAACTTCAATTATAAGTAATGCTGCACGTTTTAAAGCGTACTCGCATAAATTAGGGTCTATTCCTCTCTCAAATCTAAAAGAAGCATCTGTATTTAAACCATAACGTTTAGCGGTTTTTCTAACACTAACCGGATTAAAGTAAGCACTTTCTAAGAAAATATTAGTAGTGTTTTCTGTAACTCCAGATTGCTCGCCACCAAAAACTCCAGCAATGCACATTGGTTTTTCGGCGTCACAAATCATTAAATCATCTTCGTGTAGGGTACGCTCTATACCGTCTAAAGTAGTAAATTTCGTTCCAGCTTCAACCGTTTTTACAATCACTTTCTGACCAGAAATTTTATTAAAATCGAAAGCGTGAAGCGGTTGTCCTAAATCGTGAAGCACATAGTTTGTAGCATCTACAACATTATTTTTAGGCGTTAAACCAATCGCTTTAAGTCGGTTTTTTAACCATTCTGGAGATTCTTCAACTTTAATTCCAGAAATACTAACGCCACAGTAACGTGGCGCTAATTCTTTATTTTGTACATCGACATCTACACGAAATGTTCTGTTATTCACATGAAACGCGCTAACAGAAGGTGTAATAAGCTCGGCGTGAATTTCTTTTTGTAACAAACCGGCTCTTAAATCACGTGCTGTACCATAATGACTCATGGCATCGGCACGGTTTGGTGTTAATCCAATTTCGAAAACCAAATCATTTTCAACATCAAATATATCTGCTACAGCTGTTCCTACTTTTAAATCGGCATCTAAAACCATAATACCATCATGAGACTTCCCAAGACCAAGTTCATCTTCGGCGCAAATCATTCCAAAACTTTCTTCGCCTCTAATTTTACCTTTTTTAATGGTCCAAGCTTCACCGGTTTCAGTATATAAAGTCGTGCCAATAGTAGCAACAGGAACTTTTTGTCCAGCATCTACATTTGGTGCACCACATACAATTTGTACAGGAGCTTCTGCGCCAATATTTACGGTTGTAATTTTTAATCTATCAGCATTCGGGTGCTGTATGCAAGTTAATACTTCACCTACAACAATGCCTTCTAGGCCTCCTTTTACAGATTGAAACGAGTCTATGCCTTCAACCTCTAGGCCAAGGTCGGTTAAAAGTTCTCCGGTTTGCTCTGCAGACCAGTCAGTTTTAATAAATTGTTTTAACCAATTGTATGAAATCTTCATGTAAAGCGTGTTTTCTTAAAAGCGCAAAGATAGTAATACTTCAACGTCTATAAAATTGTAAAATGTTTTTTTATTGTAAGGAATTTGATGTTTCTTCGAATACTAATTAAAACTATATTCTATGCGTTATTTTTTATTGCTAAGTGTTGCAATATGTCTATTTAATTGTAAACAACCTGAATCTGAAAAACTTGAAGAAGGCATGTGGAGGGCGACAATTGAAGCTCAAGATTCTGAGGTTTTACCTTTTAATTTTGAGGTGGTTAACGATAGTACGCTTACCGTGTTTAATGCCGAAGAAGAAATTAAAGTAGACGAGATTTCTTTTAAAAACGATAGTGTAATTATAAAACTACCAGTGTTTGAAGGGTATTTAAAAGCGAAACTCACAGCGGGAAAATCGTTAAACGGATTCTTTATTATAGATGAATTAAAGCGTGCTGTGCCATTTAAAGCTGAATATGGCGTATCTCATAGATTTGAAACCAGCAAAAAAGCCGAGGTAAACGTCGACGGTATTTGGGAAACAACCTTTTCTCCAGACAGCCCTGATGATAAATATAAAGCCAAAGGTATATTTAAGCAGGATGGCGATAGAGTTACGGGAACATTTAGAACGACTACCGGAGATTATCGTTTTTTAGAAGGTAGTGTTGAAGGCAATACCATGAAGCTATCTGCTTTCGACGGTGCTCATGCGTTCTTGTTTACGGCAGATGTGAACGATAGTACAATGACTGGAACGTTTTATTCGGGGAATCATTTTAAAGAGTCGTTTAAGGCTAAACGTAATGGTATGTTTGAATTAGCCGACGCCGATTCTTTAACCTTTTTAAAGCCAGGATACGATGCTTTAGCATTTACTTTCTCTGATGCTTCTGGAAATATGGTGTCTTTGTCTGATGCGCAATTTAAAAATAAAGTGGTTGTGGTGCAGTTAATGGGGACGTGGTGTCCAAATTGTTTAGACGAAAGTAAATATTTTGTAGAGTATTTAAAAGCTAATAACTCTGATGATATTGCGTTTATAGGACTTGCATTTGAATATGCCAAAACGAAAGAAAAAGCCTTTGAAAACATCCAACGTTTAAAATCGAGATTAGGTATTACATATCCTATTTTATTGGCACAATATGGGTCTACAAATAAAAAATCGGCTCAAGAAAAACTCCCTATGTTGAATCATGTGTTGTCTTATCCAACGGCGATTTATATCGATAAAAAAGGAAAGGTTAGAAAAATACATACTGGGTTTAATGGACCTGCTACAGGAGATTTATATGATGATTATAAGTCTGACTTTAAATCGTTTATAGATAAATTACTAAACGAATAGTTTAACTAATGTAATTCCAAATATTTTTATATTTCGCTAATTGCTGATAGGTGAAAAGTATAGGACGATGCTGGTCTTTAATAAGTCTAGGGTCGTCTTTTAAAATGTTTTTTGCGTGAAAACGAGCGAGTTTTAAAATGTCGTTATCTTTAATGATATCTGCAATTTTAAGGTTTAAAATACCGCTTTGTTGCGTGCCCATAATGTCTCCAGGACCACGTAAACGCAAGTCGACTTCGGCAATTTCGAAACCGTCACTGGTTCTTACCATGGTCTCTAAACGGGTCTTGCTATCGTTACTTAGTTTATGACTCGTCATTAAAATACAGAAACTCTGTTCTGCACCACGACCTACACGACCGCGCAACTGGTGTAGTTGCGATAATCCAAAACGCTCGGCACTTTCAATAATCATAACCGACGCATTCGGGACGTTTACCCCCACTTCAATAACCGTTGTGGCAACCATAATCTGAGTTTCTCCTTTTATAAACCGTTGCATTTCAAACTCTTTATCGGCGGGTTTCATTTTTCCGTGTACTATTGAGATTTGGTATTTCGGACTAGGGAAATCGCGAGCTATGCTTTCGTAGCCATCCATCAAATCTTTATAATCCATGTTTTCGCTTTCTTGAATCAGCGGATAAACTATATAAACTTGGCGCCCTTTATCTATTTCGTCTCTTATAAATCGTAATACTTTTAATCGGTTAGAATCGAAACGATGCACCGTTTTTATGGGTTGTCTTCCTGGTGGTAACTCATCGATTATAGAGATGTCTAAATCACCATAAACAGACATGGCTAAAGTCCTCGGAATTGGCGTTGCCGTCATCACTAAAATGTGAGGGGGCACATGGTTTTTATGCCACAATTTACTTCTTTGTGCAACTCCAAAACGGTGTTGTTCGTCTATAATAGCAAGTCCTAAATTCTTAAATTTCACCTTATCTTCTAGTAGCGCATGCGTACCAATTAAGATGTCTAATTCGCCATTTTCGAGGGCTTCATGAATGATTCGTCTATCTGAAGTTTTAGTTGAACCCGTGAGTAGTTTTATGCTGATATTTAGTTCTTTACACAGGTCATGTAATCCGTTGTAGTGTTGGACTGACAAAATTTCAGTAGGCGCCATCAAGCAAGCTTGAAAACCGTTGTCAAGTGCGATTAACATTGACATGAGGGCGACTATGGTCTTCCCCGAACCCACATCGCCTTGTAAAAGCCGATTCATTTGCGCATTACTACCTAAATCGGCACGAATTTCTTTAATCACACGTTTCTGTGCGTTGGTTAAATTGAATGGTAAATGGTGTTTAAAGAAGGTGTTAAAATATTCGCCAACTTGGTCGAAAGGAAAGCCTTTTATTTTCGATTTATGAATTAGATTTTTCAGAATTAATTGCAACTGAATGTAGAATAATTCTTCAAATTTTAATCGGAATTGTGAGCGTGCTAAGAGCTCTTGGTTTTTCGGAAAATGGACATTAAAAAGTGCTTCAGATTTTGAAACCAATTTTAGTTCGGTTAATAAATCACGAGACAACGTTTCTTCAAATTTACCATGAGTTTCTAAAAATAACTGTTGCATGATTTTACTCATCACTCGATTGGTAATTCCTTTGTTCGATAATTTTTCGGTCGATGGGTAAACAGGTTGCATGGCCGAACGCAGGTTTTTCTCATGGTCTTCTAATAGTTCCATTTCCGGATGTGGCATGCTAAAGTTGGTACCAAAAGCATTAGCTTTTCCAAACACCACATAATCGGTATTTAATTTAATACTTTCTTTAAGCCATTTTGCGCCACGAAACCAAACGAGTTCCATCGCTCCAGAGTCGTCTCGAAATGTAGCAACTAAGCGTTTTCCTTTGCCTTGCGAAACTTCCTTAAGTCCGGTAACGCGCCCAATAATTTGTACATCGGCATTGTTACGCTGTAATTGAGCGATTTTGTAATATTGAGTTCGGTCTAGATAACGATTAGGAAAGAGATTAATTAAATCCTGATAGGTATGTATGCCAAGTTCTTTTCTAAGTAAATCGGCACGATTTGGGCCGACACCTTTTAAGTAGTCAATTGGGGTTTGAAGCTTGGAATTCATAAAAACGAAGATAAATCTTATACTTGAAACATAAAACCCTAATTTTTACGAATTTTACTAAAACCTTTGTTATATTTAAGATATGAAGCATTTTTTATACCTTTTAATTGGGATATTCAGTAGTGTGTTGTGGAGTCAACAAATTGATGTGATTGATTTTAAGTCGATTACTGCACAAGTGTCTATTCAGCCTTTGGAGAGAGAAATTTCAGGTAAGGTATCGTATGTTTTTGATGTATTACATGCTACAGATTCTATTTTTATTGATGCTCAGCAGATGCACATTTCAAAAGTAACCTTAAATAAACAAGACATAGCCTTTACAAACGATGGTAAAAAACTGTGGATACTGTCTGATTTTGAAAGAAGTGATAATAATACGCTGAAGTTAGAATATACTGCAACCCCTAAAAAGGCCATGTATTTTGTAGGATGGGAATACGACGGCCGACAGCAAGTTTGGACGCAAGGCCAAGGGAAATACACGAGTAATTGGTTGCCGAGTTTCGACGATATGAATGAAAAAACAACCTTAGACCTGACTGTGAACTTTCTTGATGGCTATGAGGTTATTGCAAATGGTGAATTAATAGAAAAAGTAAAATTGGAAGATGATTTAACATCTTGGCGGTATGTATCGACCAAGCCTATGAGTAATTATTTGTTTGCCATTGCCATTGGAAAATACGATAAGAAAATACTCGAATCTAAAAGCGGAATCCCTTTAGAATTGTATTATTATCCAGAAGATGTTTCTAAAGTAGAACCAACATACAGATACAGTGCACAGCTATTTAATTTTTTGGAAACAGAAATTGGTGTGCCGTATCCCTGGGACAATTATAAGCAAATTCCGGTGGCAGATTTTCTGTATGCAGGCATGGAAAATACCACGGCAACCATTTTTTCTGATGCCTTTGTGGTAGATGACATTGGTTTTGTAGATAGAAATTACGTCAACGTAAATGCTCATGAGTTGGCACACCAATGGTTTGGTGATTTAGTTACCGAAACTTCGGGGACGCACCATTGGTTGCAAGAAGGATTCGCGACCTATTACGCGTTACTGGCCGAACGCGATATTTTTGGTAACGATTATTACAAAATGCGCTTGTATGAATATGCAAAGGAATTAGAAGCTCAGGATGCTAGCGGACAAAGTACAGCCTTGTTAAATGCGAAATCGAGCAGTACAACGTTCTATAAAAAAGGAGCGTGGCTCTTGCATGCTTTGCGTGTAAAAGTGGGCGATAAGGCTTTTAAAATGGCTGTTAGGCAATATTTGGAAGCACATCAGTTTAATAATGTCGAGACAGACGATTTTATTAAGGCGGTAGAAGCGACTAGCGGTGAAAATTTAGATGCGTTTTTCGATTTGTGGTTAAACACCGTAGAATTTCCAAAGGAGTCTATTGTTGAAAATGCTAAAGACGATATGAGTTTTTACATCAAGCATTTGGAGCATATTGAATGTTCGGTCGATAAAGACGTCGATTTTTTAATGGACGCTTCTAAGTTTTATTATGAAAAACAGGAAATCATAAAAAAATATCCTGAATTAATCACGGAATCGGTATTGCTTGAAAATGGTGTAGAAGTGCGTCAAACCATTGCTCAAACCTTGAGAACGATTCCTTCAGAATTGCAATCGGCTTACGAAACCTTGTTAAGCGATAAATCGTATCAGACTCAGGAAATGGCCTTATACAATTTGTGGTCTAACTTTCCGGATAAACGCGCTACATATTTAGAAGAAACAAAAGGACGTGTTGGTTTTAAATCTAAAAATATCAGACAATTGTGGTTGGTTTTAGCCTTGTCGACTCCAGAGTTTGAAGCCGACAAGAATGCATCTTACATCAATGAATTAATCAGTTATACAGGACCGGAATACGATTTTGAAGTTCGTGAGTTGGCTTTTAGTTATGTCGATGCGCTTCAGTTGTATAATGAAGATTCAATTATAAATATCAAGCAAGCAACAACACATCACAATTGGCGACTAAGCAAAATGGCCAAGCAATTGCTATCGGCCTTAGAAACACAGCCAAAGTATAAAGCTATTTTAAGTCAGTTAGAAACACAATCTACAACACCATGAGAGCGCTTGTAATTTCGGGAGGAGGAAGTAAAGGTGCATTTGCAGGAGGTGTGGCTCAATATCTTATAGAACATAAAAAACATAATTACGACCTTATTATCGGGACATCTACGGGAAGTTTGTTGGCTTCTCATTTGGCGCTTAAGAAAGTGGAGAAAATTAAAGGCATTTATACAAGTGTTACTCAAGACGATATATTTAATAGCTGTCCGTTTTTAATCAAAAAAAAGAGAGGTGTCGAAACCATTAGCATTAATCATGTGAATGTGTTGCGCAATATTTTAAACGGAAATAAAACATTCGGAGAGAGTTTAAACCTAAAGAAACTGATTAAAAAAGTATTTACCCCAGCCGAATTTTCAGAACTAAAACAAAGCGGGACCGATGTGGTGGTCACGGTTTCGAACTTATCTATTAATCAAACGGAATATAAATCGCTTAAAGATTTTGAATACGACGAGTTTTGCGAGTGGATTTGGATTTCGTGCAATTACACTCCGTTTATGAGTTTGGTGCAAAAGAATAGTTTCGAATATGCCGATGGAGGTTTAGGGTCTATGGTGCCTATAGAAGAAGCTATAAAACGCGGTGCCAAAGTAGTAGATGCTATTATTTTACAAACCGAAGTCACTCAATTTAACCGCATGCCATCCTTAAATGCTTTTTCGTTACTTACCAATATGTTTGCGTTTATGCTGGACCGTATCGAGAGTCAGAATATAAAAATCGGGAAATATGTTGCCACAAATAACGATGCGATTATTAACTTGTATTACACGCCAACCATATTAACCACAAACTCTTTAATTTTTAATAAAAAGAATATGATTAAGTGGTGGCAAAGTGGATTTGAATTTGCCAAATATAAAAATGATGAAATTAGCCAATTAGAAAACATATGAGAGCATTAGTAATTTCGGGAGGCGGAAGTAAAGGTGCCTTCGCGGGTGGTGTCGCCCAATATTTAATAGAACGCAACAAGCGTGAATACGATATGTTTTTGGGGACATCTACAGGAAGTATGTTAATTCCGCATTTGGCTACGGGCGATTTAAAAAAATTGCATAAAATGTATACCAATGTCACGCAACATGATATTTTTAGCGTGAGTCCATTTATTCAACGCAAAAAGGAAGGCCGTGAGTATGTAACTATTAATTATTTGAGTTCCATACTTCAGTTTATTAAACGGAAACGGACGTTTGGAGAGAGTAAATCTTTAAGGCGAAACATTAAAAAGAATTTCACTTTAGAAGAATACAATCTCATTAAACGCACTAAGGAAGATGTGGTTGTAACGGTTACCAATTTGTCTAAAAGTAAAGTCGAGTACAAGTCTATTCATGATTATTCCTATGAAGAATTTTGCGAATGGATATGGATTTCCTGTAATTACATACCGTTTATGTCTTTAGCGACAGTAAATGGTTACGAATATGCCGATGGCGGATTTTCGTGTGTAGTGCCTATTCAAGAAGCCATAAAACGTGGAGCCACAGAAATTGATGCGGTTATTTTGGAATCGGAACAAATGAAAAAAAATAAGGTCTTAGGAAAAAATCCGTTTTCATTAATGATGAATTTATTCGGTCATTTATTAGACCAAGTAGAACAGCATGATATTGTGATAGGAAAACTCGCCGCGATTCAGAAAACGGTAAAGCTTAACTTGTATTACACGCCTACCAAACTCACCGAGAACTCTTTGATTTTTAGCAAACCCTTAATGGAAAAATGGTGGAAACAAGGCTACGAATACGCCGAAGAAAAACATTTTAACGGGTCGACTTCTGATTTAGAGGTTAAGGGAAAGAGCGGTGTTTTGTGAACTATTAACTTAAATTTCCTCTAAAATAGACTTGCCTTTAGACTTATCTCCAGATGTCCACTGCCAGGTTTCATAAAGTCTGATTTTTCCGTTGGGAAGGATTTTAGGTTTAGAAGTACAGATTCCTGTCATGAGTTGTCCTTTAGTATTGACCTGATGATAACGCATTTCAATGTTACCAAAGTCGTCTACCAACCCGATTAAATGTCCGCTTACTATGTGACCACCTTGGTAGTTCGAGGTAAGAATATTTCCGTGTTGTTTGTATTCAAAACTAGTTTCAGTAGTAGTTTCTGCGTTTTCGGAATGTTCTACAGGTCTGAATGATTTATTGTGGTAGTTCAATTTTTAAAGCTTTTAAAGTTTTGTGATGATGGTTTTTATATTACCACATATCACTAACTTCTTCTTTAATGTAAGATAAAGCCGCGTCGCTAGGTGCTCGTTTTTCCATCATTTCTGATAAAATAACTTCACGGATTTTATTTGCAGAGTCTGTTTTTTCTAACATGGCAGCCTTACGCACCAATTGGATTGTAGAGTTTTTTGCAGCAGTAATAATGCTCCAACATTCATCTGAAATATATATTTGTTGCGATAAATTGTGTTCAAACTCTTGTTCAATATTATTAATTAATAACGATTCGTAATCGTCCTTATCAGTTGAAGTTGGTTGAACACGAATTAACAATTTAGAAGGTGTAATGCGTTCAAGAAAAAGGGTCATACGCTCGTAAGCCTGTAAGCGTAAAGGCATAGCATTTACTTGCATTTCTTTTTTTAACAGAAACCGCCTACGACCGTCTTCATTCTTGGTATGTTCTTTAAAGAAATAATAAGCAATTAAACCTGTAACAACTGCAGGTAATGTATATAAGAATAAATTAATTATTGAATCTGTATTCATTTGTGTAATATTTAAAAGCAAACTTACTAGCTTTTTTTGTGTCTACAAAACACAAAAACGTATTGCAATTTTTAATGATTTATAGTTTGAGTTAGATAGCTTTTCCTCCTAGATGTGGACAATCTTTTAGGTCTTGCATACTTGTGAACTCTACTAAAGCTTTGTTATATTTATAGGTTTTGTCTAATTCGGTAGATAAATTTTTGTCGTCTACATTCACATCAATATCGGTCATTTTAAACTGACAAGGGTGTTCGTAACCAGCGGCATGAGTAATCTCAATAAACTCTTTTCTAAACGTTTTAAAATATTGTGCTAATCGTTCCGATTTTAAGGTTGGGTCAATACCGTTTTGTAGCCATTTATTCTGTGTAGCGACACCACTAGGGCAGCGGTTTGTATGGCATACTTGTGCTTGAATACATCCAACACTCATCATGGCTTCTCTGGCCACATTAATGCAGTCGGCACCCATAGCAAAAGCCATAGCTGCTTTGGCTGGAAATCCTAATCTTCCACTTCCTATAAAAACAATACGGTCTGTTAGTCCACGTCTTAAGAACACTTTATATAAGTCGCTAAATCCGTAAACCCATGGTAAAGACACGTGGTCGGCAAAACTCGGAGGTGCTGCTCCAGTACCACCTTCTCCACCATCAACAGATATAAAATCGGGACCTTTACCGGTGCTTAACATCATATCGGCAAGTTGTTCCCATTGGTCTAATTTTCCAATAGCAGCTTTAATTCCAACAGGTAAACCTGTAACATCAGCAATGTCTTCTATAAAAGCCATAAGCTCTGGAATATCGCTAAAAGCAGAGTGGCTAGGAGGTGAAAGCACGTCTTTTCCTATTGGGACGTGTCTAATATCTGAAATTTCTTGTGTAATTTTTGCTGCAGGTAATACGCCTCCTTTTCCAGGCTTAGCACCTTGAGATAATTTTATTTCTATGGCTTTAACAAATGGATTGGCCTCTACTAAAGCAATTAATTTTTCTTTAGAGAAATTTCCTTGATCATCGCGAATTCCAAAATACCCCGTTCCAATTTGAAAAATAACATCGCCACCATAACTATGGTAGGGCGATAAGCCTCCTTCGCCGGTATTATGATATGCACCAGAGATTTTCACACCTTTGTTTAAAGATTCCATAGCTTTAGCAGAAAGTGAACCAAAACTCATTGCTGATATGTTAATAACAGAAGCCGGTCTAAAAGGTTTTTTTCTCTTGTTATATGTACCCATAACTTTAGCACATGGCAAGAATGTTTTGTCAATTAAATTTGGATGATTTTCTTTGGGTTTAAAAGGAAACATGGCGTTGTTGATAAAGATGTGCTGAATGGCATAAATATCTCTATCGGTTCCAAAACCTTCGTAATTGTTTTCTTTTTTTGCTGAAGCATAAATCCAACCACGTTCTATGCGATTAAAAGGTAATTCTTCGCGGTTATTTGCTACAAAATACTGACGCATTTCTGGGCCGATACTTTCTAATAAATATCGAATATGACCAATAATTGGAAAATTGTGGCTAATTGTATGTTTCTTCTGGATAAAAATATCGCGTATTGCTACAATTAATAGGAATAGGATAACCCAAACCCACCAACTTATGTCACTTAAGCCCATTATGTGTATGTTTTATGATTTGGAAGTAAATATATTTAAAATAAAGGGAAAACATAAATAAGTATTTTACAATAAGATTAGATTGTTTTCAGTATTTTAGAATTATCTAGATACAATAAAATGTCGTATACAATAAGAAAGAGGTTAATTATAGGGTTTTCAATCCTTGGTGCGTTTTGTGTTATTTGCGTGTTTTTCGCAAATAGTTTCGTTGAAAAGAAATTAGAAAACACCCTGAAAACCTTACCAGAGTCTGTGCGTTTCAATTACTCTGCATTACATGTTAATGTGTTTCAAGGCATGTTGTTTGTCGAAAATCCAGAGTTAGAACTTATAGAAGGCGCAGAAAGAAGAGTAGATTTAAAGATTATACTCGAAGATTTTAAGCTCACCAATGTAAGCTATTGGGAGTATGTGGTTAATAATACAATTCATTTAGATTCGGTGTTGCTAAATAATGCCCAAATATTTTATGTGAGATCTAAAGAAAAAACTAAGGATTCTGTACAAGTTAGTTCTAATTCGAAATCTCAAGGTTTAAAAAAATTCGATAAGGTGGTGAAGATTGATAATTTCGATTTAAATCATGCGACAGTCACCTTGTACAAAGGGTCTAAAGATTCTGTTTTTGTGAAATCGGAGAATGCAAGTATTAGATTTAACGATATCTATTTTGATGATGCTACGGCATTAGAAGGTGTGCCTTTTAAGTATTCCGATTATCGCGTGTTAACCGATTCGTTAAAATTTAATGTCGGAAAATTTGAAACATTACGTTTAAGCGAGCTTGAATTTACTAAAAATTATTGGGTGATTCGCGATTTAAAACTAAAAACGAAATATTCTAAACGCGAGTTGACCAAGTTTATAACAAAGGAACGTGATCATTTTGATGTAGAAATGGACTCCTTATATATTAAAGGTCCGCAATTTGGTGCTGCAGATAAACGTATTTATTTTAATACAGATACGATTACTATTCAGAAACCAATAATGAAAATTTATAGAAATAAAATGGTTGCCGACGATTATTCAGTAAAACCATTATACAGTAAAATGTTACGAGATTTAAAATTCGATTTAACCTTACCTGTTCTTATCTTAAAAGACGGATATATAGAATATGAGGAAAAGGTAAAGGAAGGAATTCATGCTGGAAGTATCTCTTTTAACGATTTTAATGCAACAATAAAAAATGTAAGTAATACGTATACATCGCCTACCAAAACAGAGTTAGATATTAATACCAATTTTTTTGACACCGCACCTTTACACGCGCTTTGGACTTTTGATGTGAATAACGAAAAAGACGAATTCAATTTTAAAACCGAAATCGGTTTATTGCCCGTTTCTCAGCTTAATAAATTCACGGAACACAATTTAAATATTAAGCTAGAAGGACAGTTCGATGAAATTTATGCCAATATTAATGGTAATGTAAATCGGTCTCATGTAGATTTTAGTGTGAAGTATGAAGATATGAAACTTCAGATTTTAAATAAAAAACACCAGAAAAATAAATTTTTATCTTCGGTAGCGAACTTATTTCTTAGAAATGATTCCGACAAAAACGATGATGGATTTATTACAAAATCAGGTCAGGTAGAACGCGATAAAACCAAGTCTGTTTTCAACTTCTTCTGGTTAAATGTAAAGGAAGGCTTAAAACTTGTGTTTGTGGGCGACGGGATTATTTAAGTGCGTTTAGTGTTAGAGAATCATACAAAATGGGCAATGTTTATAATTATTTATAAATCTATTTAGTTAAACGGCCAACAAAGGTTAATTTTACAATCTAAATTGTATGAACATTGGAGAAGTATTTAAGTCAGTTAAATGAAGCACAGTTAGCACCAACAATCCAGATGAACGGCCCTATGATAGTTATCGCAGGTGCGGGTTCAGGAAAAACGCGTGTGCTTACCTACAGAATTGCCTATTTAATGCATAAGGGAATCGACCCTTTTAATATTTTATCGTTAACATTTACCAATAAAGCAGCACGCGAAATGAAAGAGCGTATTGCGACTATTGTTGGTCAAAGTGAGGCTAAGAATTTATGGATGGGAACATTTCACTCGGTATTTGCTAAGATTCTTAGAATAGAGGCAGACCGTTTAGGATATCCAGCAAACTTCACCATTTACGATGCGCAAGATTCTCAGCGTTTAATTTCATCTATTATAAAGGAGATGGGATTAGATAAAGAATTGTATAAATACAAATCTGTATTTTCTAGAATCTCTTCATATAAAAACAGTTTAATTACCGTTCGTGCTTATTTTCAGAATCCTGAATTAATCGAAGCAGATACAATGGCTAGACGTCCGCGTTTAGGAGATATTTATAAAGAATACGTTGATCGTTGTTTTAAATCTGGAGCTATGGATTTCGATGATTTATTATTGAAAACCAACGAACTTTTAACACGTTTTCCAGAAGTATTAGCAAAATATCAAGATCGATTTAGATATATTTTGGTCGATGAGTATCAAGATACAAACCACTCACAATATTTAATAGTAAGAGCACTGTCCGATCGTTTCCAAAACATATGTGTGGTTGGGGATGATGCGCAAAGTATTTATGCGTTCCGTGGTGCCAATATTAATAACATTCTGAATTTCCAAAAGGATTACGACGATGTAAAAATGTTTCGACTAGAACAAAATTACAGATCGACTAAAACAATTGTAAATGCAGCGAATTCTATAATCGATAAAAACGAAACCAAATTAGATAAGGTGGTTTGGACGGCTAATGATGAAGGGAATAAGATTAAAGTAAATCGTTCTATGACCGATGGGGAAGAAGGGCGCTATGTAGCGAGTACCATTTTTGAAACGAAAATGAACGAACAACTTAATCATTCAGATTTTGCTATTTTGTATCGTACCAATGCGCAGTCTCGTTCTATGGAAGACGCGTTGCGTAAACGTGACATTCCATATCGTATTTATGGTGGATTGTCATTCTATCAGCGTAAGGAGATTAAAGATATCCTGTCGTATTTACGAATTATTATCAATCCGTCTGATGAAGAAGCGTTAAAACGTGTGATTAACTTCCCGCCACGAGGTATTGGACAAACAACTATAGATAAGTTGCTAATCGCTGCAAATGGTTATAAGCGTTCTATTTTTGAAGTGATGAAAAACATCGATAAAACCGATGTAAAGTTCAATTCAGGAACTAAGAATAAGTTGATGGATTTTGTGACCATGGTAGAGAGTTTTCAAGTGATGAATGAGAATGTAAATGCTTTCGAACTTGCCGACCATGTCACAAAAACAACAGGATTAATAAAAGAATTCAATAAAGACACCACGCCTGAGGGTGTTGCTAAGGTTGAAAATATTGAAGAGCTATTAAACGGTATTAAAGATTTCGTTGAAGAACAGAAAGAGCTTGCAGATACAACAGGATCTTTAACCGAATTTTTAGAAGATGTTGCACTGGCAACCGATTTAGATAATGATACTGGAGAAGATGATCGTGTAGCTTTAATGACTATTCACTTAGCAAAAGGACTAGAGTTTCCGTATGTGTTTATTGTAGGACTTGAAGAAGATTTATTTCCAAGTGCTATGAGTATGAACACGCGAAGTGAATTAGAAGAAGAACGTCGTTTGTTTTATGTGGCTTTAACACGTGCAGAAAAACAAGCGTATTTAACTTATGCGTTGTCAAGATACCGTTGGGGAAAATTAGTAGATTCTGATCCAAGCCGATTTATTCAAGAAATAGACGAGGAGTATTTAGATATATTGACGCCTATTGAAGAACGTAGAATGAATCCGATGTTAGATGCTAACATTTTTGGAGATGCAGATACGCCAAGACCAGGGAATATCCGATTTAAGCCAGCTAAGCAATTACCAATTCAGAAAAAGGGAGCTTCAAAATTACAAGGGCCAGCTAAAGTTCAAATCAATACACCTAAAAACTTAAAACCAGTAAGTAGTACTGGAGCAGCAGAAGGTGCTAATTTATTCGATAATAAATTAACAACAGGAACCATTGTAAAGCATTTACGATTTGGTAAAGGAGAAGTTTTAAAAATTGAAGGTGCAGGAGCAGATACAAAAGCTGAAATAAAATTTGAAAATGGAGGTAATAAGAAACTATTGCTTCGTTTTGCTAAATTAGAGGTTTTAGGGTAACAGAAATATAATTAAGGTTAAGATTAAAAAAGTTCAGAATTCATTATTCTGGACTTTTTTATTTTAATTGACCGTCTATTCGTGATATAGTTTATGACAGATAATAAAGTTTCACTTAGTGAGTGAAGTAGTGCTAGTAAAAATCTTCTTCGTTGGGTAAATTTTTTATTTTATTGTTTTTACTAGTTAACCAATAATCAGTAGGAAAAAACGCTCACCTATATCGAAAGCATATGGTAATTCTTCTTCTTCTAAACTTGAAATCATTTGGTAATAGCATGCTTCGTTATTACCCATACACTGTTCAATAAAATCTGAGTTTTCTTTTATAAAAATATCAGCCAACTCTATTGAAGATAATTTAATCTCATTTTGAAAACTTCCATTTTCGTGATTAGAAATCCATGACGACGCTATAATTTTGTATTTCTTGTCTAATCAATAAAAACGCAACGCCAAGCCGATAGGAGCAATTGAGGGAATTACCCGTGTTTTTCCATACCCAAGTTTATGTAAAGCTTTAACCATTTGCAATAGCTTTTGTCTGTTTTGTTCATAAAAACTTTTATTCATGTGGGCTGTGATTGATTTAAAATAATTCAGGTATTATGTTGGTTTTAAAGGAGGTAGAGGTGAAAGGTGCTCATGATTTAACGAGGTAGAATATGTAAATAATTAATCTAAATGTGCTTCAATAAAGCTTTTTAATTTAGACCAAGTATCTAGTAGTTCTAAACCAGCCCAACCATGTCCCGCTTCAGGATATAATGTGTATTCGTGCATAATTCCCAATTCTTGAAGTTTATGTTGTAATTGATCTCCTTGAGAGGTCGGCACCAAAGGGTCTTTTCCGCCATAAAATAAAACTGTTGGCGGTGCTGCTGCAGTAACTTGATGATACGGACTTACAGTTTCTAAAAATTCGGTAGTTAAATCAATACCATAAAGGTTTTCTAGTAAACTAGCTGTGTTGAAATTTAAATTTTCTAAATATGCAGGGTCTGTAAAATTTGTAGGTCCAACAATACTACAAACCATTTTAATCAGTTCGTTTTCGTTGAAGGCGTAACTCCATAGTAAAGCTAAATGTGCACCTGCGCTAGTGCCTATAAATCCGAAGTCATCGGAAATTTGATAGGCATCAAGATTCGCGTTTAAATGATTAATTACTGCCGAGATATCGTTTATTTGTGTTGGGTAGGCTTCTGTACTTTCGTCTACCAAACGGTAATTCATATTTACAATTGCAGTATTTGGTAAGTCTTTTTGGATTAGAGCTACAAAACCATTCATATCGTTTTTATCGCCAGAAGTCCATCCGCCACCATGCACTAAAATTAAAGTTTTGGTGTCTATATCACGATGTTCAGGTAAATAAATATCATAGGTCTGAGATTCGTGATTACCATATGAGACATCTGTTTTAATTAAGGCTTCTAAATCTGTAAATTCATTTGTATCAGATGTGGTGTCTGATGTGCACGAATAACTAGAAACTGCAATTAATAGTAGGATGATAATGGATTTTATTGGTTTCATTATAAATTATTAATTACTTTGTAGAACGATTCTACAATATACTTATTATGGCCGAGTTAATAAAAATTTATGAAGAAAATCCGAACCCTAAGGAAATAAAAAAAATAGTGGAGGTTTTAAAACGTGGTGGACTAATTATTTATCCAACCGATACGGTATATGGTTTAGGATGCGATATTACAAATAGTAAGGCTTTAGAGCGTATAGCACGTATAAAAGGGGTGAAATTGGAAAAAGCAAATTTCTCATTTATTTGTTACGACTTGAGTAATTTGAGCGATTACGTAAAACAAATAGATACGTCTACTTTTAAAATATTAAAACGAGCTTTACCAGGACCATATACATTTATTCTTCCTGGAGCCAAAACTTTGCCAACAGCTTTCAAGAAAAAGAAAACAGTTGGTATTCGTGTTCCAAATAATAGAATAGCTTTAGAAATTGTTAAAGCATTAGGAAACCCTATTGTTTCAACTTCTATTAGAGATGAAGATGAGGTTTTAGAATATACTACAGATCCAGAATTAATTTATGAAAAATGGGATAATCTAGTTGATTTGGTAATCGATGGTGGTTATGGGGGTAATCAAGCGTCTACAGTAATCGATTTTTCCGAAGACGAACCTGTAATTGTGAGGGAAGGGAAAGGAAGTTTAGAAATTTTTTAATTCGATTTTATTACATTTTAAATCCGCAATTAGTAATTTAGCATCAAATAATTTTTATGATAAGTAAGGAGCAATTCGATAAGGAAATAGAAGGTATTATTAGTAATGCTGTACGTGAAGATGTTGGTGATGGTGATCATAGTTCTTTAGCCTGTATTCCAGAAACAGCACAAGGAAAAGCCAAATTACTGGTAAAAGATGCAGGTGTTATTGCAGGTGTAGAATTTGCTAAAAAGGTTTTTGAATATATTGATAGTAATTTAAAAATTGAAACTTTAATTGAAGACGGGACCAAAGTAAAATATGGTGATGTTGTTTTTTACGTAGAAGGTGCTTCGCAATCTATTTTAAAAGCAGAGCGTTTGGTTTTAAATGCCATGCAACGTATGAGTGCAATTGCAACTAAAACAAAATCGTATGTCGATTTGTTAGAAGGTACCGGAACTAAAATTTTAGATACAAGAAAAACTACGCCTGGTATTCGTGCTCTAGAAAAATGGGCTGTTAAAATAGGAGGTGGAGAAAATCATAGATTTGCGTTGTACGACATGATTATGTTAAAAGATAATCATATCGATTTTGCTGGTGGAATTACTGCTGCGATTACAAAAACTCAAGCTTATTTAAAATCGAATAATAAAGATTTAAAAATTATTGTTGAAGCTAGAAACCTTCAAGAAATTGAAGAGATTCTTCTAAACGATGGGGTATACCGCATTTTAATAGATAATTTTAATTACGCCGATACCAAGACTGCCGTAAAGTTAATTGGTGATACATGCCAAACAGAATCTTCGGGAGGAATTAATGAAAATACACTTCGTAAGTATGCCGAATGTGGTGTAAACTGTATTTCATCTGGAGCATTAACGCATTCTGTTTATAATATGGATTTAAGCCTCAAAGCGGTTTAATTATGACAAAGCCTATTGAGGATAAGCTAGCCGAAATTCCAATAGTAAATTTTCTAGTAAGATTCTTTAAAACGCTTAAACTGCCAGGTCTAGAAGGTCTTACTGTTTACGATTTATTAGAGTTATATATTACTGGTATTATAAAAGGAGCATTAACCTCTAGAGCAAGTGCGATAGCCTTTAATTTTTTTATGGCTATTTTTCCGTTTCTATTATTCATCTTAATACTTATTCCTCATATTCCTATTGAAGGGTTTAAAGCAGAGTTTTTAGATTTTTTAGAATCATTTTTACCACCAACAACATCCGATTTCTTTTTCAAAAATATATTTGAAAACATTGAAAGTTCAGAACGTGGCGGATTACTATCAACCGTATTTCTATTATCAATATTTTTAATGGCTAATGGAGTAAATGCCGTGTTTTCGGCATTTGAAAGCTCGTATCATTTTGAAACATCTCGAAGTGTAATAAGACAATATTTATATGCTTTAGGTGTGGCCTTAATTCTTGCTTTTTTAGTGGTGATTTCTGTGGCAGTATTTGGGTTTGTAGAGATTTATGTTCTTGGAAGTTTATTCGATACTTTACAACATCGAGGTGTGGAAGTAGGAGATAGCAGTATTATCTTTATAAATATAGCAAAGTATGTATTCGGAATAATTATGGTGTATTTGTCAACAGCAACGCTGTATTATTTCGGAACGCGAGAAGGAAAGCACAGTCGGTTTTTTTCGGCTGGCGCCTTATTTACTACCATGTTAATTGTATGTTTTTCATATCTGTTTGGAGTGTATATCGAAGAGTTTTCTCAGTATAATGAATTGTATGGATCTATCGGGGCATTGCTAATTTTAATGTTTTATTTGTGGTTGAATTCTAATATTATTTTGTTGGGTTACGAATTAAACGTGTCTTTACGTCAACTACATAAAAGCAACTAATATGTCTCATTATATAGATGTTATACTTCCTATTCCTGTAGAAAACCTGTTTACTTATGTTATTACAGAAGCAGAAGCTGGGTTTTTAAAAGCAGGAATGCGAGTAGCTGTACCTTTCGGAAAAACGAAAGTATATACAGCAGTTGTAAAAACAATTCATACTAATGCGCCATTAAAATATGAAGCAAAACAAATTCATCAAATATTAGATGAAACACCAATTGTAACCGAAACTCAATTAAGGTTATGGGATTGGATGGCAAACTATTATTTATGTGCTGTTGGAGATGTAATGCGAGCGGCTTTACCAAATGCTTTTATTTTAGAAAGTGAAACGTTAATAAGTAAGAATAAAGACAAGGTTATATGTGACACAGATTTAAAAGATGATGAATTTTTAATTTATGAAGCATTACAGCATCAGTCTTCGTTACGCATTCAAGATATAGTAGATATTGTAGATCGAAAACAAGTCTTTCCTATTATTAAACGCCTTTTAGAAAAAGAAGCTATTGTAGTAGAAGAAGAAGTGTTTGAAAAATATAAACCAAAACTGGTTAAATATGTTAAGCTTCAAAATCAGCATACTACCCAATCTGGTTTACAACAGTTGTTAGAAGACTTAAGTAGAGCACCTAAACAACGAGATGTTGTAATGAGTTTATTTCAGTTATCTGCCAAAACAAAAAAAGCAATAAAGGTTTCTGAATTAACTGAAGCCAGCGGAGCATCTAATAGTATTATAAAATCGTTAATTGATAAATCGGTATTAGAAGAATATTTTATTCAAACCGATCGCGTCGAATTTGACGGTAAGGCTTCAGAAGCTTCGAAAGCTTTAAATACAGAGCAAACAGAAGCTTTACATCAAATAAAAACGTCTTTTGAAACGCATCAAGTTACATTGCTTCATGGTGTAACTTCTTCTGGGAAAACAGAAGTGTATGTTAAGTTAATTGAGGCCGTTTTAAAAACCGGGAAACAGGTTTTGTACTTATTGCCAGAAATTGCACTAACTACACAGTTAGTAAATAGATTACAAATCTATTTTGGAGAACAAGTAGCTGTATTTCATTCTAAATATTCTGCGCACGAACGTGTTGAGGTTTGGAATAATGTATTATCTAATGCTCCGAAAGCTCAAGTGGTTTTGGGTGCGCGATCTTCTATATTTTTACCTTTTAAATCGCTCGGACTAATAATAGTAGACGAGGAGCATGAACAATCTTTTAAGCAATTTGATCCTGCACCACGATATCATGCTAGAGATTCGGCAGTGGTTTTGGCTCATTTTCACGGTGCGAAAACATTATTAGGTTCTGCGACACCAAGTTTAGAAAGCTACTTTAATGTGCAACAACGAAAATATGGTTTGGTAGAAATTACTAAGCGTTATAATAATGTGTTGATGCCGGATATAGAATTAATAGATATTAAAGACAAGCATAAACGTAAATTAATGAAAGGTCATTTTAGCGATAGAATGATTCAAGTAATGGCTGAAACCTTAGAAGAAGGACATCAAATTATTTTATTCCAAAACCGTCGTGGATTTTCGCCAATTGTAGAATGTAACACTTGCGGACATTCGCCGCAATGTCCGAATTGCGATGTCAGTTTAACGTTTCACAGCTATCGCAATCAGTTACGTTGTCATTATTGTGGTTATAATATTGCTAAACCTTTAAAATGTCAGGCTTGTGGAGATACTGCTTTAGATACTAAAGGTTTTGGTACCGAACAAATAGAGGAGGAGGTTAAGCAATTGTTTCCAAATCATAAAGCAGGCCGTATGGATTTAGATACGACACGCGGTAAATATGGTTATGAAAAAATAATAACAGCTTTCGAGCAACAGGAAATGGATATTTTGGTGGGGACCCAAATGCTAACTAAAGGTCTCGATTTTAGAAACGTTGCTTTAGTTGGTATTATGAATGCCGATAATTTATTGAATTTCCCAGATTTTAGAGCGCACGAACGTAGCTATCAATTATTATCTCAAGTTTCTGGTCGAGCTGGACGAACAGAAAAACAAGGGAAGGTTTTAATTCAAACGTATAATCCGTTTCACAATATATTGCAGCAGGTTTCAACTAATAATTATGTTGCCATGTATAAAGAACAAATGGACGAACGTTATAATTTTAAGTATCCGCCAGTATACCGTTTAATTCGTGTTACATTAAAGCATAAGGATTTTAACCGAGTAAATACGGCATCTGTTTGGTTAGGAACTGCTTTAAGGCAAGTGTTTGGAGATTATGTTCTGGGTCCGGTAGATCCGCCAGTGGCAAGAATTAGAAATCAGTTTCACAAAAATATTTTAATTAAAATTCCATCAAAGCAATCGTTAGGAGGTACAAAAAAAGCTATCGTTAAAATAAACAATAGCTTTATGAATGTGAAGGATTTTAGATCTGTAAGATTAATCTTGAATGTCGATGCGTATTAAATACTGTTTAAAGCTTCAATAAGTTGAGATTTCTTATTTCGGCTTAACGGAATTTCAAACGATCCAACTTCAACATTTTTACTATTAAATCTGTCAATTTTGTCTAGGTTAACGATATATGACTTATGAATTCTTAAAAATTTTCCTTCAGGAAGTTCCATTTCAAAAGCTTTCATAGTAGACAATACCACTAAACTACCTTCTGCAGTAACTAGTTTTACATAGTCACCAAGTGCTTCAATCCATTTAATGTCGTTAATATAAACCTTACGTTTCTTCAGATTACTTTTAACGAAAATGTGTTCGCCTTCAGCTTCTGTGAAATCTAATTTTAGTTTATGTTGTTCTACTGCTTTTTCAACAGCAGTCATAAAACGTTCACGGGTAATTGGCTTCTTTAAGTAATCGGTAGCATCGTAATTAAATGCTTTAAAAGCATATTCCGTTTTACCAGTAACAAAAATAATTTGGGGCTTGTTGTTTAAAACGTCAAGAAGTTCAAAACCGTTAAGTACAGGCATTTCTATATCTAAAAAGATAAGATCAACTTTGTGTGAGTTTAAACCATTTTTGGTTTCAAGCGCACTACTGTACTCTGCAATTAAATTAAGAGCAGCGTGGTTTTCTATCAACTTTACTATGGACAAGCGCTGAATTGCAGAATCGTCTACTACTACACAGTTTAAAGTCATAACATTAAATGTTTCGGTTAAGTTATCGACAATAGTACAAATTAATCGGTTAAAAACAAAAGAAATACCGATAAAGTGTAATATTGGGTATGTGTTAACATATCATTAACAAGGTAAGTAAGTAAAACTAATTAATATAGTGTTTGTTATATCTAATAATTATATGTACTTTTGCAGCCATTTTTAACAATAAAATAGATTTGAATATGAATCATTATGAAGCTGTTTTCATCTTAAATCCCGTTTTATCTGAGACTCAGATAAAGGAGACAGTACAGAAATACGAAGACTTTCTTGTTTCTAACGGTGCTAAGATGATATCAAAAGAAGATTGGGGACTAAAAAAATTAGCTTACCCAATTCAAAACAAAAAAAGTGGTTTTTACCATTTATTTGAATTCCAAGTAGCAGGAGAAGTTATCACTCCATTAGAATTAGAATTTAGACGTGACGAACGTTTTATGCGTTACTTAACTGTAAAATTAGACAAGCACGCTGTGGCTTGGGCTGAGAGAAGAAGAGCTAAACTAAAACAAAAAGCGTAATTATGTCATCTATAGAACAACAAGCAAAAGGAAAAAAAGACGGAGAGATTAGATACTTAACGCCTTTAAATATTGAAACTAATAAGCAAAAGAAATATTGTCGTTTCAAGAAATCTGGAATCAAATATGTAGATTATAAAGATGCAGATTGGTTATTAAGATTTGTAAACGAGCAAGGTAAAATTTTACCTCGTCGTTTAACTGGAACTTCTTTAAAGTATCAAAGAAAAGTGTCTGTAGCTGTAAAAAGAGCACGTCACTTAGCTTTAATGCCTTATGTAGCTGATTTATTAAAATAAAATACCGATAACAATGGAACTTATATTAAAACAAGACGTTGAAAATTTAGGATTTAAAGACGATGTTGTAACAGTTAAGAACGGTTATGGTAGAAACTTTTTAATTCCTCAAGGAAGTGCTATTTTAGCAACACCTTCTTCTAAGAAAGTGTTAGCTGAAAACTTAAAGCAAAGAGCTTTTAAAGAACAAAAAATTGTTGATGAAGCAAATGTAGTTGCTGAAGCATTAAAAGCTTTAGACATTAAAATTACTTCTAAAGTAGGATCTGGAGATAAATTATTTGGATCTGTAAATAATATTGATCTTGCAGAAGCTATCGCTAAAGCAGGTCAGTCTATCGACAAAAAATACATCACTGTAATTGGTGGTAGTGTTAAGCGTTTAGGTAAATACGATGCCGTTATTCGTTTACACCGTGAAGTAACAGTAGATTTTCCTTTTGAAGTAGTAGCAGAAGCTAACTAATTAAAAGGTAATTATAATATTAAAACCGTTTAGACTTGTTCTAGACGGTTTTTTTAATTCAAAATATATTCAAAATGAAATACACACGTCTTACAAAAGAGCAATTTGAGGAATTACATAAAGAATTTATTAATTTTTTAGCTACACAATCTATTGATGCAAGCGAGTGGAAAACAATTAAAGAAACTAAACCAGAAGTAGCCGAACAAGAATTAGATGTGTTTAGTGACCTAGTATGGGAAGGTGTTTTAAGTAAAGTAAAATACCTAGAACATATTAACGGACAACACATGCATTTGTTTTCGCTTGGTGAAACCAATATGCATCTGGTAGCTATTAAGTTAACTAACGATAAAGACTTAGCTACTAAAGAAGGTTTCGAGTGGTTACGTAATAATTTAATGCATGATAATGTAGAGTTTCTTCAGGCTAATAAAACCTATTCTGAAGATAAACACTTAGATATCTTTAAATTAATTCAACAAGGAGCGAACATTACAAAAGGTGAGTTATATACGTTCTTTAATAATTTGGTTAATAACGATTAGTAGTTGTTTACTCGTAACGTAAAGATTCTATAGGGTCTAATTTTGAAGCTTTTGATGCTGGGTAAGAGCCTGAAACAATGGCCACTAAAAATGTGATAACGCTTGCCCATATCATGGCTGACCATGGCATACTAAACTGAAAATCGAATGCCGCTGAAACGCCTACACCAAGTAAGACACCTATTATCATTCCAAGAATTCCACCTAACTGCCCGATAATAATAGTTTCTATAAAAAACTGAAACGCTATGGTTCCTTGTTTGGCACCAAGTGCTTTACGTACACCAATTTCTCGTGTACGTTCGCTAACAGAGACCAACATAATATTCATTAAAGCTATAGATGAGCCTAGAATGGTAATAATGCTTATAATCCACGCAGCCGTAGATAACACTCCTGTAATTGCTCCAATTCGATTAATAAGATCATCGCTACGTTCTAAACCAAAATTGTTTTCTTCAACAGGATTTAATCCACGTATATTTCTAAAAGATACTATAGCGTCGTCTTGAGCTTGTTCTAACAATTCCTTTTTTTCAACCATAACACTCAGGGCATAGTTTATATTGGCATTGGTAAAAATGGAACGTGCTTTTTGAAGCGGCATAATTACTCTTAAATCTTGATTATTTCCAAAAGTGGATCCTTTAGATTCTAACGCTCCAATAACTTTAAATTTAAAGCCTCTAACAGATATGGTTTGATCAATTGGATTTTCGTCTTTAAAAATAGCTTTTACTAAATCACTTCCTATTATACATACGTTAGAATTGTTATCGACTTCTAAAGCATTAAATTCTCGTCCTTCGCTAACTTTTAGTCCAGAGTTTTGAATAAAATTTTCGTTTGCACCAATAACAGTAACTTCAGGGTCTGTTTTTTCATTTTCAAATTTTACTTCTGCCATAGAGGTTCCCGTAAAAGAAACAGAGGTTTTAGTAAACGGATAATTGTATTGATCTTGGAAATCGCGAATATTTTGATAACTTATAATTGGATTTATTTTTTGACGTTCGCCAGCTTGTCTACGCGCCGTAAACTCATAACGTTGAATATTAAAGGTGTTAGCACCCATTGAAGAAAAGTCGCTAGAAATGGTGTTTTCTAAAGCAGAAACGGCGCTTAAAATTCCAACTAAGGCTGTAATTCCAATTGCAATAATTAGTATAGTTAAAATGGTACGCAGCAGCTGCCCTTTAATAGAATCGAATGCAATTCTGATATTTTCTAAAACAAGTGAAAACATGAATATGGTGTTATAGGTTGGGTGTTTTAATATAAGACTATTAAATCGGAATAAAGTTACTATAAAATTGAATTATCTTATTAAGTCACATCAAAAATTTAGATATTTGTGCTCAAATTAAAAATATCAATGGCACAGAAACCAAGCATTCCAAAAGGAACACGCGATTTTAATCCGGAACAAGTTGCAAAACGTCAATATATATTTAAAACCATTCAAAATGTATTTGAAACGTATGGTTTTCAACCTATAGAAACGCCGAGTTTTGAAAATTCGGAAACATTAATGGGGAAATACGGAGATGAAGGTGATCGATTAATTTTTAAAATTTTGAATTCTGGTGATTATCTTAACAAAGTTGATGATGCGTTGTATGCCGAAAAGAATTCTACTAAAATAACGTCTAGTATTTCTGAAAAAGCATTGCGTTACGATTTAACTGTGCCGTTTGCGAGATATGTAGTACAACACCAAAACGAAATCGAATTTCCGTTTAAGCGTTACCAAATGCAACCCGTTTGGAGAGCAGATCGTCCGCAAAAGGGACGTTTTAGAGAGTTTAACCAGTGCGATGCAGATGTTGTAGGTTCTAAATCCCTTTGGCAAGAGGTGGAGTTTGTGCAATTGTACGATGCGGTGTTTACCGCATTAAATTTAGACGGTGTAACCATTAAGATTAATAATCGTAAAATATTAGCCGGAATAGCAGAAGTTATTGGAGCTCAAGATAAGCTTATCGATTTTACGGTGGCTCTAGATAAATTAGACAAAATAGGAGAGGAGAAAGTAAAAGAAGAAATGCTTGGGAAGGGTATTCTGCAAACGGGTATTGATAAATTACAGCCACTTTTTACATTGTCTGGATCTTTTGAAGCGCAAATTAATAGTTTAAAAGATATTTTAAGTACGTCTGAAGAAGGATTAAAGGGTGTTGAAGAATTGGAATTCATAAATACAGGAATTGATACACTCGGATTAAAAACAGCAACTTTACAATTAGATGTGACTTTAGCTCGTGGATTAAATTACTATACCGGAGCAATTTTTGAAGTATCTGCACCAGAATCTGTGCAAATGGGATCAATAGGTGGCGGTGGTCGATACGACGATTTAACTGGAATATTTGGTCTTAAAGATGTAAGTGGTGTAGGTATCAGTTTTGGTTTAGATCGTATCTATTTAGTGTTAGAAGAATTACAATTGTTTCCAGAAACTGTGAATAAGAGTGTAAAAGTGCTTTTTATTAACTTTGGAGATACTGAAGCGTTATATAGTTTACAAGCAATTCAGAAATTAAGAGCTTCTGGTATTAATGCTGAATTATACCCAGATGCAGCTAAAATGAAAAAACAGATGAATCATGCCAATAAACGCACTATTCCTTTTGTGGTTTTAGTAGGTGAATCAGAAATGGCTTCTAGCGTATATACTTTAAAGAACATGATTAGCGGTGAACAATCTAAAGTAAATTTAGATGAACTTATAAGTCTAGTAAAATAACTTAGACAGATAAAAAACCTTATTATATTAAAACAAAAAGTCCCGATTAATTCGGGACTTTTTTATTGAAAAATGTTTATATGTTAATATTTAATACTGACTTTTTTGATTTTACTTCCATTTTGTGTTTCTACTTTGATAATGTAGTTTCCTTCAGAAATGTTTCTAACAGGTATTTTACAATCGTTAGATAGTGGTGCATTAGTGGTATTCCACATCTTAACAGTCTGACCTAAAACATTTATTAAATACACTTGTTTAATAGTTGTATAAGCAGGTGTCTTAATGCTGATCTCATCTGTTTGGTTCAAGTAACTAATCTCAATACTATCTAATTCTTTTTCGATAATATCTAATTTGTTTTCATCATTAAATGCTACAAAATAACGGTCTAAATACTCGCCTTTCGATAATTGAGCAGAGAACTTACTGTCATTAATTTTTGTGTAAGTATCGGTGAAACTATCATAGATAAATACATCTATAGCATTGTCGAAGTTTTCTAAACCTTTTAAACTGATTTCAACATTACCATCTTTACCAATAAACATGGCTAAAGGATATTGTTTGGTTTCATCAAATTCACCAACACCTTGTATAACATATGTTTTCTCATTAATTAAGAATAACATATCGCTAGAAAGTTCTTCAAAGTTAGTGGCATCATAACCAAAATCAACATCGTCTGTCGCAGCATTATCAGGTGTAAATCCTAATAATAATTGTCTAATTGCATTATCTGGATTTTTAAATGCTAAGCGTACACGTTGAACATCGTTCGTGCTTTCTTCTATTGTTCCATTAGCTCTTAAAAATGCAGAGTCTCCACTTGCTTCTGTTTTAAAAATACGCTGACTATTATTAAATTCTATTTGTCCAGTTTGTCCAGCAGTAATAAAGAATCCTTGTGCTACAGGAATGTAACGTTTTGGAATATAATTAGTAGCATCTCCAGTTCCGCTAATGTCTGCTGGGGCAACAGCTGCAGTTCCTCCAGTTAAGTTTAGTGATGCATAACCTCCTAAATATTCTTTAGTAACATGAGAATTATTAGTTGTAGATTGTCTCCAAAAACGTATTTCACCGTTGTTTCCACCATCATCAAGCATATTTCGGTTATCGTTTATAAACGTATTAGCATCTATAGCAGATGGATAAGGATTACCTACAAGTGCATCATTTCCACTAGAAACATTTACTTTGTAGTCACCGTTATTTGGTTGGCCAATAAAGGTGTAATCGGCCTTAGTAGCTCCTTTCATAATATAGCCTAAACCAACGTTAATAATGTAATCTTCATCTATACGATGCCAGTTAAAAGTATCTGTGTTATAATTTTCAAATAAGTATAACCAACGTGTACTTATAGAAGGTGGATTTCCTGCTGCACCATTATGGTTAGCGGTCCAGCCTACCGGAGTAGTACCCACGTGAAGAACTTCGCTAAGTTTATAAGTTCTGTTATTTTCTGTACCAGCCGTACTTACAGGCGACGCCCAATAGTTATAATTATACACATTAGTGGTTCCTTCTTGGTCGCGTAGCAAGCCACCTGTTCCATTATAATCTACTATGCTTCCTTTTGGTTGTAATAATTGAGCTTCGTTTTCCAATTTTAATGTGCCATCCAATTTAAGATATTTAGTAACATTTAAAGGCATGTTGTCTGATACGGTTAGCGTATTGTCCTCTACGATTAAACCTAATACGGTAGTCGATTTGTCTATTGAAACATTGTTTTTAATTTTAACAATATTCCATGTTATATCATTAGAGTTAGGTAATAGGTTAACATCTGCATTGTTCCAAGCAGCGGCTGTATTCCAATCACTGTTTCCACCACTTACATAAGGAAGCGGAGCTGTTTCCTGTTGCATTGTAGTCATGTTTCTTAAAACACCCGTTGCAGTTCCTTTAGTAGAGGTAAGGATTCCATCTATAATCTTAGATCCCATTTGGTAATACCCAACAAGGTTAGTGTTCCAATTTAAACCTCCATTAATATCTAAAGGAATAACAGAACCTCTAACCGTGCCTCCATTATTTTCAATTTCTTGGTTCATCATTTCTCGAATTTGGTCAGCTGATAAAGCCGTATTCCAAATACGTAATTCATCTAACCAACCATTAAAATAATTAGAAGGTAATACAGAATCCTGAATAGCTCCTAAAAGGGCTAAACTCGTATTAGATTGTGGTCCATCTCCCGTTTTAGAAGCTTTTAGAATACCATCAATATAAAGTTTATAACCAGATCCATTGTAGGTTACAGCAATATGATACCAACGGCTTGTTGATAATCCCGTTGCAGAGATATTATTGTTATTCCCCCAATTGAAGGCTATACTAGTACCGTTATTTATTGTTAGGTCGTAACCTGATGTTGAATTGGTAATACTACGTTTAGAGAACAACGTTTGTGAGCCATTTGTACTATTTGGTTTTACCCAAATTTCTATACTAAATGGACCATTTAAATTATAGGTATTTCCAAAGTTTACACTGGTGTTTGTTCCATTAAAGTCGAAATTATTTCCTGAACAAGCCGGGATATTTACAGCAACTTCTGCACTGCTTTCTCCACAATCTTCACCATTAGATACTGTCCAGGTTAAGGTGTAATCTGTACCACTTTCTCCTGTGAAAGTTGCATTAGGATCTGTAATATCTGAGAATACACCACCTAAAGGTATGGCTGTCCATTCTCCAGAAATGTTTGTGTTGGCTTCTAATGTAACTGTTGTAACGTCACAAGGGGTGTTTTCATCTATAGTAGTAATTAAATTAGCTTCTGCTTCTATAAATGGTAAAACAGTAATTTCTATATGTTTTTCTAAACCTGTAAGATTATCACATGTAGTAGATATTGGTGTAAATGTGTAAACGACTGTAATCGGTCTATCTGATGTGTTCGTTAATTCATTAATTAATTCAAATACATCATTTTCTGAAATCTCACCCGAAGTACTACTCTCAATACCTTCAATAAGACCATTATCAGCACTATTTTTGGTTTCCCATTCCCAACTAAATTCCATTGGATTGTCGGTGATATTTCCATCTACAATTATTTCTGCGGTAGAACCACTACAAATTTCAGTTTCTGCTGCAGTTACGGATTCTATTTTTGGGGTTGGATAAATCATTAAAGGAAGTTCAATGAGGTCTGAGTTACACGTAGTATAATTTGAAAATATTGGTGTTATATAGAATATAGTACTTACAGTGCTATTTCCGTCATTTTTTAAAGTTGCATTGATTGTGGCAGATGTCTCTCTTCCTAAAAGACTTGTATTTACTCTTTTACCATTGTCAGTTCCTGTTGCAGGAGTGAAATAAGATGCATTAGAAGACCATGAGTAATCAACGTCCGAAAGCCATGTGTGACCAATAGTAACTTTAGGATTAATTTCATCTCCAGGGCAATAAGGAATTGTAGTACTTGGTTTATTAGTAACTTCAGGACTATCAAATACACCTCCTAATCCTGAATAATTGATTATAATTATATTACTAATTTTAATTGTTGAACTACAAGCATTGTCATATACACGTAATCTATAATATCTTTCTTGTCTAGGAGGAGCATATGTTGTTCCTGTTCCTACAGTTGTAAAACCACTATCCTGATTCTGACTTACTTGCCATTCGTAACTGTAGTTTCCTGAACCACCAGAAATTGCAGTTTCTAAATAAAGCGGAGTAGGATCTTCTCCGTAACATACATCTTGACTGTTTCCAATTACAGGATTAGTCAAAGGTGCATAAACATCAACTGTTGCAGTAGTAGTTGTGCTACAACCTTGTCGTGTAGCTGTTATGGTAAATGTTACAGTTTGGGTTTCAGTAGTGGTGTTTGTTAATGTTCCTGAAGCTGTTGGTCCTGTACCAGAAGAGTTACTTGATGTTACTCCAGCAGGCAGGTTTGTAATTTCCCAAGAATAGTTTGTGTTATTGGTATTATAGGTGTTACTAAAAGCCATAGAGAAAGTTCCCCCATCACAAATGGCTTGTGTGCTTGGTGATACTTCTACTATAGGTGTAGGTGTAACTCTAACGCGTATATCTTCTATAACATTACTTTCGCAACCGTTTGCTACAGCCCAAACTTTAAAGGTTAACACTCTATTTCTAAAATCTGTACTTTCAAATTGTCCTGAAATAGAAGCTCCATTACCGCTTTCTAAGCCTGTAACGGTAGAAAAATTATCTGTACGCTCCCAATAATATTCAACATTTTCTAGGTTATTATCGTTTAAAATTTCTATTGGAGTCATTTTTGTACCACTACAAACCGTTTGATTTAGGTTGGGTCTAAGATCTGGGTTTATTGAAATTACTAATTCTGGGTTTACTGTAATTGTAGCTGTAGTTAGTTCGCTGTCGCAACCGTTAGCGGAAGCTATTATTGTAAAAGTAGTAGTTTGTGGAGAATTAGTTGTATTCACTAAAGTTCCAGAGATTGTAGGATCTATAGCATTTGGAGCACTAGTACCGCTTTCTAAGCCTGTTATGCCCGTAGTATTATTACGTGTCCAACTGTAACTCACTCCAGCGATGCCATTCGGGTTGCTAATAACAATAGGCGTGATGGCTTCTCCAAAACAAATCTCTTGAAGGGTATTGGTTGCAGCAACAGTGGGCGCAGGGTTAACAATAACATCCACAGTAAATGACTCTGATAAACAACCATATTCTGAATTTGCTCGAACGGTAAATGTTGTTGTTTGCGGAGAATTGGTTGAGTTTGTTAAAGCTACATTTATAGTATTACTGTCTCCAGTTGCAGGTCCAGTAACATCAGACGTGTTATTTCTAGTCCATACATATGTAAGCGGTTTGTCTACACCTTGATCGTCTGATATTGTAATGTCTGTAGTTTCTCCCGAACATATTTCAGGAGTAAAAGTGGCACTTAGTTCTGGTTTCGGATTAACAGTCACCGTAGCTGTAGTTTCACTTGTACATCCATTAGCAGTTGCAGTAATGGTGAACGTTGTTATCTGTGGTGTTCCAGTCGTATTTTTTAATGTTCCAGAAATAGGAGAACCACTGCCACTAGTAGCTATTCCAGTAAGATTTGATGTGTTAGTACGAGTCCAAGCATATGAAATTCCAGTTACACTATTTTCATTCAAAATAGTTATAGGCGCAATAGAACCATCGCTACAAATCGTCTGACTTGGTTGATTTACAGAAATTATAGGGAGAGGATTTACTGTAATAGTTTGAGAAATTGCTCCTGTAGTATTACATAGCCCTTCATGTCTCACGTAATAAGTTGTTGATTCTGTAGGAGCAATATTAATAGTTGTACCAGATCCCACGTTAGTGTTAAAGCTTGTATCTGTATACCATTCTATAGATGCTTCAGTACCTAGAGAACCTCCTGTTACTGTAAGAGTAGAAGATGTTGTCCCCTCGCAGAAAGTATCACCATTACTAGACGAAATTGTTGTTGGTTGTGTAGATTCTTTATTTACAGTTATTACTTGAGAAATTACCGATGTATCATTACATGTACCTTCATATCTTACATAATATGTTGTAGTTTCAGAAGGCGTGACAGTAATAGTTTCACCTGAACCAGCAGAATTAGTTAGAGCTGCATCTGTATACCATTCTAAAGTAGCTCCAGTACCCTGCGAACCTCCTGTAATACCAAGTGTTGTTTGTGTTCCTTCGCAGAAAGTATCACCACTTGTAGACGTTATAGTTGTTGGTTGGGTCGATTCTTCATTTACAGTTATAATTTGAGAAATTACCGATGTATCATTACATGTACCTTCATATCTTACATAATATGTTGTAGTTTCGGAAAGCGTGACTGTAATAGTTTCACCTGAACCAGCAGAATTAGTTAGAGCTGCATCTGTATACCATTCTAAAGAAGCTCCAGTACCCTGCGAACCTCCTGTAATACCAAGTGTTGTTTGTGTTCCTTCGCAGAAAGTATCACCACTTGTAGACGTTATAGTTGTTGGTTGGGTAGATTCTTCATTTACAGTTATAATTTGAGAAATTACCGATGTATTATTACACGTACCTTCATATCTTACATAATATGTTGTAGTTGCGGAAGGCGTAACAGTAATAGTTTCACCTGAACCAGCAGAATTAGTTAGAGCCGTATCTGTATACCATTCTAAAGAAGCTCCTGTGCCTTGCGAACCTCCTGTAATACCAAGCGTTGTAGGAATACCTTCGCAAATGGTGTTGCTGTTAGAAGATGTTATTGTTGTTGGAGCAGTTGATTTTTCATTAACGTTAACCAATAATTCTGAAGCCAAAACACTTTCTCCACAATTGTTTACACCAACTACAGAAATAGTAAAATCGTTAAGAGCTGCATTGGCTATGTCTAGGGCAATAGCATTGGTATTGCTTGTTCCATTAAAACTTGCAGAGCTATTAGAAATTGTCCAGTTATAAGATGTTGTATTTGGTAAACTAGGAATTGTGTATTCGACCATAGTCTCTCCAGGACATAACAGTGTTGGTCCTGTAATAGGTTCTGGGTTATCTGGAACTGTATTAAATGACAGTGGTAGGGTAGTCGTATCTCCAGTACCACATCCATTTTCTGCAGCAACAGTTATAGCGCCGTTAATAGCAGTGTTAAAATCTACAGTTATAGTATTTGTTCCATCTCCAGAGGTTATTATAGCATCAGTTGGTAGCGTCCAATTGTACGACGTAGCGCCAGGAATTGCTGTTACGGTATAAGTTTTAGTACCTCCATAACAAATATTAGAAACTGGATTAACGAAACTAGGAGCGCTTGGTACGTCTTCAACAGTAATTGCAAGACTAGACTGGTTCGTGTTACCACCACAGTCACCAACACCATTAGCAACCACAGTTACATTTCCAGAGCTAGCATTTACATAATCTACCGTGATACTATTTGTGGTAGTTATAAGCGACCCTGTTGTGGGCGAACCACCAGAAGGAAGTGTCCATGTATAATTTTCGGCATTAGTAACTGCTGGAACGGTGTAAGTTATATTGCTAGAATTTTTGCAAACATCTTGCTGTCCGGAGATAGCGCCTATTGAATTACCTACAGGATTTGCATATTCTAATGTTACAGATATACAATCGCTTGGGGCGCACGCTCCTACATATTTTACAAAATAAGTAGTGGTTTCGTCAAGTTTAGTTATACCTAAATTTAGGCCGCTATGAATTACTGGTCCATCACAACTTCCTTTCGACCATTTTACATCCTGAGTATCATTACTAGCCAGTGTACCACCACTTACAGTTAGGGTAATATTTTCATTTGCACAATTGGGACGAGCTACAGATATTTGAGTAGGTGCAACATTTAATCCATTTACAACTAAACTGTTATTAGATGTAGTAGTACCCTCAGGCGTAGTTATTTGAATGTTGCCGTTTCCTACAGAACCACTACTTATAGTGGCTGTAATTTGAGTATTAGAGTTTATAGAGAAGCTACTAGCGTTTGCATTTCCAATGCGCACTTGAGATGCATTGTTTAAATTTGTTCCTGTTATTATAACTTGTTCGCCCACGCATACAGTTAAAGGGCTTATATTAGTAATTGTAGGGGTAAGGTTTAGAGTATAGGTGAATTTTACTCGGCCATTTGCACCAGCACCACCATTTCTGAAGTTACTGTTACCGTTGCCCGTACCATTGCCGCCGCCTCCGCCGCCTCCAGGACTACTACCTGACTGACCATCTGCATTACTACTACCAGCACCACCCGTGTTAGAAGCTCTTGCAGCATTACCTCCATTACCACCAGTTTGTCCAGAACCACCTTGTCCTTGCTGTCCGTTCTCACTGTTGTTACCAGTAGCACTTCCTCCAGTTCCTGCTTGTCCGTTACTGTTACCACTTCCTGCTTTTCCTCCGTTTCCACCACCGGCACTTAAAGTCGTACCATTTGGAGGCGTAAGGGTTGTGTCCCCACCATTATTGCCATCACCAGTATTGTTGGCGATAGTACCTCCAATACCAACTGTAAAGCTAAATGTTTGTCCTGGGGTAACATTATTATAGGTTTGAGAGATATATGCGCCACCACCACCACCTCCGCCAGAGACGTTATCTTTCCTTGAACCTCCACCTGCGCCTCCTGCTCCCCATATTTCTACTTTAACACTTGTAGCACCGTTTGGTACAGACCATGCTTCAGATCCTGTGGTGTCGAAGGTATCGTAAACTTCTTGAGCATAGAGGTATTGAATACTAGATAGAACTAAAACTCCTAATAATAAGACTTGTTTACAAGTTTTATGAAAAGATTGGTAATTTAATTTTATATAGAAAGCTTTATTTAAAATAGAAAATATTGAAGTAGAGTTATGCATAGGTGGTAGTGTAATTAGTTGGTTGAGAGGGTTATAATGTGGTTGTAACTTAAGTTATGGATTTACCATATATACTTAATTAAGGTCTTTATGAAAGTATGTTTGGTTTGTTTCTACAAGTGTTAATTATGAAACGGTATACACCATAATTTTCAAAAATGGTTAGTGTTTTTCTTATTATTATAAGTCTATAATACTTATGTACAGAAAAACTTGTATTAAGCTTTACACTTAGATAAAGCTTAAAAATATAAGAACGTAAAATAAGTATCATAAAATGTAAATTTCTATGAGTTAGTGGTCAATTTTAAATGGTCATATTTTTAATTGGCACATTTAAAAGCTGTTAGTTATGTAAAAATAATAATTTTATCGATAAGTTTCAAATATTATCGATGAATTGTATTTTTATAGTTAAATTTTACTTAAAATGTTATAGGTTAATTGGTTTTTTAAGGAACTGTTTAATTCTTAGCACGTTTAAAAAATTAAATAATTTAGTTGATGTGAATAATAAAGAAGCTAAACACATCGTATAAAAATACACATAAACAGACTCTCAATCTTGAATATATAATTTAATGAATCATTGGTTTTTTACAAAAATGAAATGCCTGTTTGTGAAACTATTAGCTTTTTTTTGTAGACAAACTTACTTGAATATCAGAAATTTAATATTTAAAATAATAAAATTGATATTGATTAAGTTTGCAAGAGTTGTAGTAATAATAAGGGGTTTAAGTTAATTTCATGATATATAGTGAGCTTTTAAACTTTTATTTATAAAAAATATTACCCAATTACGGGTTTCAGTAAAATATAAATATTTACTCACAGTATCTTTGCTTTAGCTATTAGTTGAAGTAGTATTAACTACTTAATTAAGAAGAGGTCGTTTGGGAGGGCGGCCTCTTTACTTTTAAAAAAGTAATTTTATTGTCTTTAGTGAATTATATAAAACATCCTGTAAAAGGAATATATCAATTTATTTTAGAATTGTATTTATAACACATCTAGATCTAAATTAAAGTTCACAGTTACCACATCTTCAATTTTTATTAAACCAAGAACTTTTTTCGGATTTTCTAATCCAAAATCTCTAATATTTAATCGAATACGTCCATTAATTTTAAGAGAATGATCCCGACTAATTTTAATAGGGATTTGATAGGGTTTTGTAACACCAGCGATTACAAAATCTACATGGGCTACTGTTTTTTGTGGTTGTGTTTCAGATCGAGTGATTTCTTTTAAGTGAATAGCAATTTGAGGGTAATCTTCTGTTTTTAGAAGTCCGTTGAAATCTTTATTAATTATTTTTCTTCCGCAATCGAACTCTTTATTATCTAGAACTAAAATAGCATTTTCAAAAACAGCATGCTTATTTGTGCCTTTATAAGATATTGAAATTTTATCTTTTAATGTTACGGTATTAAATTCGCATGCAAAATTTGTAATATTTGTTACGCCATGAATGGTAAGTTTACTACTAGGTTTTATAATAATTTCTGTATGGCTTTTAGGTGGGCGATCTTTAAACGATACCGCTAGAAGAATAAATATAACGAGGGCTAGCTTTTTTATTATCATAAATTAATGGTGTTACATTTTTATTTTGAGTTGTCTTAAAAGGTATTGAAAATTCGTTTTATTAAAATTACGCGTTTTAAAACAATATTAGCGCTTGCTTTGGTAAGTCACAGAATATCTAAATTTAATAAATGTGTTATACATGTACTGTTGTGTGAGTCATATTTATTGATAAATAAAAAAAATCCTTACCGCTGGTGTCGGTAAGGATTTTAATAGTTTGTTTATTTTTTTGTAAAGTTTATGTATGTATGCTTTAAGATTTATAAGTAAATAACTTGTAAATGACACCCTTAAAACGTTGTATAGCCTTTACTATTTAGTTTTAATTTTAGAAACTAATTACAGCTTCAAACATTACACCATCAAATTGTGCATCTTCGTAAAGTCCTGTAAAGTCATCGTAAGATTGCGTTACATATTCTAGTTTAGCTAAGATGTTTTTAGTCATAAACCAACCTGCACTAGCTTGAAATCTTGAGATAGAAGTATCATCTGTTCCGTCGTATTCAGCGTTAACTACGTTATAGCGTCCACCTACATAGAAGTTTTCATTCTGACCAAATCTGTAGATCAATTCTCCTGCATATTGTTGTGTTTTACCATCTAAAGCCACACTAGTTTCTGTAGAATTTGTAGAACCTGAATTGAATTCTAATGTTCCAAAGAATTCTAAGCCTCTATATTTTACAAAAGGATTAAACATAAATGCAGTTATACTGTTTTTAAAACTTGGAGCAAAACGTCCAGATCTAAAGTTGTCTGATGTTGCAGATTCAGCTTCTAAAACATTGTAGTAACGAGATCCTGCTCGATCTGCATTATATAAGTATAAATTTGGTACAAAACCTGTATTGTATAAAGATCCTGTTAAACGTACTCTAAGGTCGTCGTTAAGTTGTTTGTCGTATCCTAATTTAGCTAAAAAAGATGCACCACCAGATTTTCCATTATCGTTTTCTACTACAGACTGGTTTAATTTTCCGTTAGTGAATCCTACCATTGCAATAAACCCTGAACGTTGGTAGTATACTTCCGCTCCAATTTCTGTTGTGAATGAATCCATGATTAAGTTTCCTACAAATGGGTTGTAAATAGCTTGTGCGTTATCTGTTCTTCTAAAGTGAGCGTCACCATAGTTATTTTCCATTTGTCCAATTCTAATAGTCGTGTATTTCATTACATCGTCTAAAAACCCTTCTTTAATAAAGTCTAAACCATCAACTTGAAAGAAACCTCCTTTTACATAAGGTTCGTGGTGGTGACGAGAAGATAAATAGGTTCTTAAGTGCATTCTTACCCCAGGAGCTAATGCAACATCTAAATCTAAGTTTGCAGTAGGTAAATTAAAGTTTGGTGTAATTCCAGCTAAAGGGACAACACCTGAGTTGCTATGATCTAAACCTTGAAATTGTAATGCGAATGCACCTCCAATTTTTACACGAAGATTTTCAAATGAAGAAATGGTATCCTTAGGATCTTCGAATACATTAATTCCGCGTTGATCTGGTTGTCTATAATTGTCAATTTGCCTGTTGTTTTGCGCGTAAATACTTGTACTTGCAGTGAATACTATAAGGGCAACTACTAAAATGTGTATATATTTTTTCATAATTCTTCTTTTTATGTATTTAGAAACTATTGTAATACTGTATTGAATTCAATTTTTAATTCGTCACCAGTTGTTATGGTACCAAACATAGCCGTTGGAGGATCAATTTTAAATTGTGTCATTTTAAAAGTGTAAGACCCTGTTAATTTTGCTGAATTATCGGTAAGTGTTAATGTGAAGTCTAATTGTATTGGGTTTGTGGTTCCCGCAATGCTTAAGTCTCCCGTCGATTTTACCTTGTAAACACCACTACCATTTGGAGTAATAGAATTTACTTTAGTTAATTTAAAATCGATGCTATTAAACTTTTTAGTATTTAAAGCTTTATAGGTGTTTTTGTCCATTCCAGACTTTCCACTTTTTAAGCTTTCTGCAATAACTTTAATGTCTAATGCACTTATAGAAAGAGTTTCGTTTGCGTTCTCTAAGACTATAGAGCCACTTTGTTGTTCTGCTGTAACTTCCCAATCATGGATGCTTGATGTTCCAAGTACACTTAATTTAGAGCTATCGTTATTTAGCGAATACGTTTGTGCAAACGCTGTTAACGAACCTAAAAATGTGACTAGAATAATTAATGATTGAGAAATTTTTAAGGGATGATTTTCAGTTTTCATAATTTAAAAATTTGATTATTAATTAAGTCGATATGTAGATATTTTTTTATGTTTTCATATAGAAATTCGTTTTGTTTTTATAAATTAATTTTAACATTTCTAAGGATATTTTGTTTTAAAATTTTAACATAAAAAGATGTTAATTCTTGATTAATTAAAACCTGTAAAACTTCAATATCCAATTACTCATAAATTACTTAGGAGTAATTATTTTAATTATACTGCGAATTTCGGATTAAAGGATTGAATAAAACATGATATAAATCATGTTTGCCGTTAAAACTGAAAATCTTTTAAAACAAATAGTTTTTTTAACATTTATGAGTGTTTAAACTTTTTAAATGTTAAAATTTTGAAACAGCACAGCGATGCATGAATAGCTATAATTAGAAAGTGAAAAGTAGAGGTGTAATAAATCATAATGTAAGTGGCAAATGGTATTATGCTTTATAAATTACTTAGTTTTAAAAAGTTTTTAAATTTAATATCTTGATAATGTCCGTTAGATATTTAATAGGTATCTTCAATGTTATTAATCAAATAAAAAAGACCAATGAGTAAATTAGATCAGTATACTGACGAAGAATGGAATAAAATATCAGCATTACCACAATTAGTAGGTGGAATAATTGCTGGTGCAGATAGTAGCGGATTAGTAGGGTCGACTAAAGAAATGTTCGAAACTGCTAAAAGCTATATTGGCGGTCGTGAGCAATTTCCTAACAATACATTAATTCAAGCTATTGTACCTAATACGACAGATCCTAAAGCTGCTATAGACGATGTTAAAGGACAACGTAAGCGTATTTTAGATCATATTAAAGGGTATGGTGTAAAATCTAAAGAAGAGTTGGCTGTTAAAGTCTTAGCAGATTGTAGTGCTACAATGCATCTTTTAAAAGAAAAAGAAAGCGAAGAAACTGTTACCGAATATAAAACCTGGTTATTAAACATTGCAGAAAATGTTGCCAATGCAGGAACAGAAGGGGATTTCTTAGGATTTGGAGGTGTACAATTTAGCGATAAAGAAAAAGCTGTATTTAATACACTTAAAGAAACTTTAGGTTAATTTCTTTAGACTTTTATAAAAAGTAAAAGCGGATTAAAATTCAATTTTAATCCGCTTTTTTATGTGTAATTTTATAAGTTTAGTTAGAAGGTAAACGCGTAATTTTTGCACCTATAGCGCGTAATCTTTCGTCTATGTTTTCGTAACCACGATCTATTTGTTCTATATTATGTATGGTAGACGTACCTTTTGCAGATAAGGCTGCAATTAATAACGAAACACCAGCTCTAATATCTGGCGAAGTCATGGTTGTAGCTTTTAAGCTCGATTTAAAATCGTGACCAATAACTGTTGCACGATGCGGATCGCAAAGAATAATTTTTGCACCCATATCGATTAATTTATCGACGAAGAATAAACGGCTTTCAAACATTTTCTGATGTATAAGTACACTTCCTCGTGCTTGTGTTGCCACAACTAAAACGATACTTAATAAATCTGGAGTAAATCCAGGCCATGGCGCATCTGAAATAGTTAAAATAGAACCATCAATAAAACTCTGAATTTCGTAACCATCTGTATGTGCTGGAATATGAATATTGTCACCTTGTTGCTCAACAGTAATTCCTAATTTTCTAAATACATTTGGTATTTGACCTAAGTCGTTCCAACTCACATTTTTTATGGTTAGTTCACTTTTTGTCATAGCGGCTAAACCAATCCAACTTCCTATTTCAATCATATCAGGAAGCATACGGTGTTCTGTTCCGCCTAATTCATCTACACCATCTATAATTAACATGTTAGAACCTACGCCGCTAATTTTAGCGCCCATACGGTTTAACATCTTACAAAGTTGTTGTAAATAAGGTTCGCAAGCTGCATTATATATAGTAGTTCGTCCTTCAGCTAAAACGGCTGCCATTACAATATTTGCTGTTCCAGTTACCGAAGCTTCATCAAGAAGCATATAAGTACCTTTTAATTTTTTTGCTTCAACCCCGTAAAAGTGATCTTCTTTATTGTATCTAAAGTCGGCTCCTAAATTAATAAAGCCTTCAAAATGCGTATCTAATCTACGACGACCAATTTTATCGCCTCCAGGTTTAGGAATATATCCTTTTCCAAAACGAGCCAAAAGTGGACCTACAATCATGATAGAGCCACGCAAACCTTTTCCGTCTTCTTTAAAAGCTTCAGATTCTAAGTATTTTAAATTTACGTCGTCTGCTTTAAACGTATACGAGCCTTTACTTATTTTGTTCACTTTTACGCCTAGGTTGCGTAAAAGGTCTATCAGTTTATTAACATCAACAATATCTGGAATATTATTAATGGTAATTTCTTCTGCAGTTAAAAGCACTGCGCATAAAATTTGTAATGCTTCGTTTTTTGCGCCTTGTGGTTGGATACTGCCTTTTAATTGGTGTTGTCCTTCTATACTAAATGTTGCCATAGCTATTAGTAGCGTTTTCTATTATTACGGTTAGAATTTGTGTTTGTATTCTTTTTGTAAGTCTTTTTTGTATTCGAAGACGTGCTATATTTCTTTTTATTTCGCAATAAACTTGTTGCGTCAGAAAGGTCTTCGTCTGTATTTTTTAAATTGATTTTACCATCAGACAATTCATATAAATGATTAAAAATCACGTTATCGTCTACAGTATCTTTATTCCAATTTAAAAAACATTTTTTCATGTGGTTTGCAATGGTGTAAATCAAGGCCTCTTTAAGTTCGCCTTCTTCCCAGGTATTTGCAACATCTATCATGGTTTTTATATTGTTTCCGTAAAAACGATATTTAGGAAAATTTTGAGGATAAGCTAAAGAATCAGGTTTGCGTTCTAATATTTCCTTATCTGGATTTCCGTAAGGAGAATCTACATCTAATTCAAAATTAGCAATTATAAAAAGTTGATCCCAAAGTTTATGCTGAAAATCAGGGACGTCTCTAAGATGCGGTTGTAAATTACCCATAACGGCAATAATAGCATTCGCTTCTTTATTTCTGTCGTCTCTGTTTTCTATAGTTTTGGCATGATTTACCATTTTTTGAAGATGTCTTCCATATTCAGGAATAATCAAATGTTCACGCTCGGTGTTGTATTCTATGTTATCTATCAAAATGTAAGTGTAGTATTAAAATGTGCACGAAGTAATTTATGCCTTCGCAAAATACAAAAAATAATTAAAGACTGATAACACCTTCTACATTTTCTGTAACTTCTTTATATTTTTCGATAACAGTTTCAGGATCCTTCAATTTAACGCTAATAGATATACTTGTGTATTTACCATTTTTAGAAGGTTGTGTTTTAATTACAGCCCCAAGATTATTAAATATCCCTTCAATTTCTGCTATTTTCTTAGGGTCAGATTTTACTATAAATTTGTATAAATATTCAGCAGGCCATACTGTAGTATCGTATAATTGCGTTTTTAATTTATCGTAAAATTCGTTTGGATTTTGTGTTTCGCTCATATTTATTTTTTAAGTTGCTAAGATAGTATTTCGCTAGCATTTTTTATTTCTGATTAAAATCACGAATTTTACAACCAAAACCTTGCCAAATTGAAGACGAAGAAAATTGTAATAACAGGAGGTCCCGGAACAGGAAAGTCATCTATTATTAATGAATTACAGAAAAAAGGGTACTCATGTTTAGAAGAAATATCTAGGCAAGTCACGCTGCAGGCCAGAGAAGAAGGGATAGAACAGATGTTTTTAACCGAACCCTTATTATTTAGCGAACGCCTTTTAAAAGGAAGAAAAGCTCAGTTTTACGAAGCAAATACTAGCATTCAACCTTGTGTTTTTTTAGATAGAGGCGTACACGACGTTTTGGCATACATGGATTTTATTGGTGATAAATATCCCGAAACGTTTAAAAACGTATGCGATTCTTTAGCATACGACCATATTTTTATTTTAAAACCGTGGAAAGAAATTTATAAAAGTGATGCTGTGCGTTACGAAAATTTTGAACAAGCGTTACAAATTCATGAATGTCTAGTAAATACTTACGAAGGGTTTAATTATACTTTAATTGATGTACCTTTTGATACCGTTGAAAATAGAGCCGATTATATTTTAAATGAAATAAAAACGCTGTAAATGCAGCATCCTGTAAAGATATTAGAGCAGTATTGGAATTTTACAGAATTTCGACCGTTTCAAGAAGATGCTATTCAAGCAGCTCTTGATGGGGAAGATGTTTTTGTTTTAATGCCTACTGGAGGCGGAAAATCGATGTGTTTTCAAATTCCAGCATTAGCTAAAGAGGGGATTTGTATTGTAATATCTCCGCTTGTTGCACTTATGAAAAATCAAGTGCAAGTATTACAGGATAAAGGCATCAAGGCAATGGCATTAACTAGCGGGCTTTCATACAGTCAGCTAGACACTATGCTAGATAATTGCATTTACGGGAAGTATAAATTCTTGTACATTTCTCCAGAACGTTTACAACAGGAATTGGTACAAGAACGCATTAGGCAAATGAATGTAAATTTAATTGCTATAGACGAAGCGCATTGTATTTCGCAATGGGGAAATGATTTTAGACCGGCTTATAAAAATATTACCATTTTACGCGAATTGCACCCTATGGTAAATTGTATGGCATTAACAGCATCGGCAACACCTTTGGTGGTCGAAGATATTGTTACAGAACTCGATTTTCTTAAGCCTAAAATTTTTAAACAATCTTTTTTTAGACCAAATTTAGCCTATATGGTATTTCATGAAGATGATAAATATTATCGGATTGAAACCATTTTAAGAAAGTATTCCAATTCGTCTATTATATATGTAAGAAGCCGAAAACTAACCTTAGAGATTGCTAATTTTTTAGAAAAAAAAGGTATAAAAGCATCATCTTTTCATGGCGGATTAAGTAATGCTGAAAAAGATGAACGTTTAAACGATTGGCTAGCTAATAAAATGCAAGTTATGGTGGCTACCAACGCGTTTGGAATGGGTATTGACAAGCCTGATGTTAAAACGGTAATTCATCTTAACTTACCAGAAAGTTTAGAAAGTTATTTTCAAGAAGCAGGTCGTGCTGGCCGAAATGGGGAAAAAGCATTTGCTGTAATATTGAAAAATAAAAGCGATGACGAACTCGTTAAAAATCAGTTTTTAGATGTTTTACCGAGTATAGATTTTATTAAGCAAGTTTATAGGAAACTTTCAAATTTTTGTCAGATTTCTTACGGAGAAGGTGCATTAACAACTCACGATTTTAATTTTAATCAGTTTTGTAAAGCTTATAAATTTAATGGCGTTTTGGCATATAATGCACTTCAAATTTTAGACCGAACAAGTATAATTACTTTAACAAAACAATTTCAGAATAAGACATTGGTGCAATTTGTTATTTCTAACGCAGCGTTGTTTCATTATTTAGATACGCACACCGAGTTGCAACTTATTGTAAAGTCGTTATTAAGGACTTATGGAGGAATTTTTGAACATGCAACCAAAATAAATACAACCTTAGTTTCAGAAAAAGCATCCATTCAAGAACAGGTATTAATGCGAGCGTTAAATACTTTAGAGAAAGATGAAATTATTGTCTTACAACAAACAAAAACCGATGCGCAAGTAACGTTTATAGAGCCAAGAGAAGACGATAAAACAATAAATAGAATTGCAAATGTTATTGAACAGCAAAATAGTTTAAAACGCAAACAAGTACAAAGTGTCTTAGATTATGTAGATAATGATAGCGTTTGTAAAACAATTCAATTATTAAATTATTTTGGAGAGAAAGATGTAAAACCTTGTGGTGTATGTTCGGTTTGTATTGGAGCAGTAAAGACTTTAAAAAAGCCGAACCCCATAGATTTTACAGTTTTAAGAAAACAAATTATTATGCACTTAGAACACGGTGATTTAACATCGAGAGCATTAGCTTCTGCTGTAAATTGTACAGAAGCCGATGTATTAAGTGTGTTAAAATTATTATTAGAGCATCAAATTATTTCCATCACCAAAACAAATACGTATAAATTATATCATACTTAAACATAGTTTTAAGACGATGTCATTTCAAAATATATAAAAAATGAAACCATTAAATATTGTATTCATGGGAACGCCAGATTTTGCGGTTTCCACTTTAAAAATATTAGTAGAAAATAACTGTAATATAGTAGGAGTAATTACAGCTCCAGATAAACCAGCAGGTCGCGGACGAAAATTAAACGAAAGTGCTGTAAAACAATATGCCGTATCTCAAGATTTAAAGATATTACAGCCAACAAATTTAAAAGATGAAGCTTTTTTAGATGAGTTAAAAGCACTAAACGCGAATTTAAATGTTGTTGTTGCGTTTAGAATGTTACCGAAAGTGGTTTGGGATATGCCAGAATTAGGTACTTTTAATTTACATGCGTCACTACTTCCAAACTATAGAGGTGCCGCGCCAATTAATTGGGCGATTATTAATGGTGAAACAAAAACTGGAGTGTCTACATTCTTTATCGATGAAGAAATTGACACTGGTGAAATGATTCAGCAAGAAGAAATAGAAATTGGAGCAAACGAAAATGCAGGACAATTACATGATAAATTAATGCATTTAGGAAGCGAGTTAGTTTTAAAGACCGTAAAAGAGTTAGAAAAAGGTCCCGTTAAAACGACGCCGCAAATAGAAAATTCAAATTTAAAAACTGCATATAAACTTAACAGAGACAATTGCAAAATAGATTGGTCGGCTTCAATTACAGATATTCATAATAAAATTCGAGGCTTGAGTCCGTATCCAGCGGCGTGGTGTGTATTAGAAAATGGAGAAGAAGCTTTAGATGTTAAAATTTATGAAGCGACTATGGAAGATGAAGCACATGATTTTGAAATTGGTTCTATTCAGAATACTAAAAAAGAGATTAAGGTTGCTGTAGAAAACGGATTTATAAATATTGGTTTTATGAAACTTCCTGGAAAACGAAACATGGCAGCAAAAGACCTCTTAAATGGGTATGAATTTAAAACAGGGGCAAAAATGCTGTAAACCCTTATTATAGCTCGTTTTAGCAAAAAAACGATGAAATGCATATGCGTTATCAACAAATGGACGAAGTTATTAACAAATAGGCGTGTTTCCCTTGCTATAACTTGCGTAGTTGACTAATCCGTATAAATTTGTAATAGGATTTAAAAGTTTAACCAACGATTTATTAATAATTAAAATTAAAATTATGAACAAAACAGATTTAATCGATGCAATGGCAGAACAAGCTGGCATTTCAAAAGCAGCAGCTAAAAAAGCATTAGAAGGAGCACTTACAGAAATAGGAAGCGCTTTAAAAGACGGTAAAAGAGTTTCTTTAGTAGGATTTGGTTCTTTTTCAGTTTCTGAAAGAGCAGCAAGAGAAGGAAGAAACCCACAAACAGGAAAAACAATTCAAATTGCAGCAAAAAATGTTGTAAAGTTTAAAGCAGGTTCTGAATTATCAGGTGCTGTAAACTAATTAGTTACTCCATACATCATATCTAAAGCCTTCTATTTATAGAAGGCTTTTTTATTATATTTTAATCAAATATTGGATTTTAACAAAAATAATATTAGATTTAGTTATAAATTCCTATGAAATATGATTACAATTAAACCAAAAAAGGGTAATTTGTTAATCGCAGAACCATCTATTATAGGAGATGTGTCCTTTAATCGATCAATAGTTTTGTTGGCAGATTATACAACAGATGGCTCTATAGGTTTTATTTTAAATAAGCCTTTAGATTACACAATTAAAGACCTAATTCCAGAACTAGACGCCCATTTTAAAGTGTATAATGGCGGACCAGTAGAGCATGATAATCTGTATTTTATTCATAAAGTACCAGAATTAATTCCAGACAGCATTGAGATTTCCTTAGGTATTTACTGGGGTGGCGATTTTAATGTGGTTGCAGATCTTATTGCAAATAAAGAAATAGAAGAAAAAGATATTAGATTCTTTTTAGGCTATTCTGGATGGGATAGTAACCAATTAGACGAAGAATTAAATGTTAATTCTTGGGTCGTTACAGAAAATGTATACCAAAAAGATATAATCGAAAAGGATTATGAATCGTTTTGGAAAGAAAAAATGCTAGAATTTGGTGGCGAATATAGTATTTGGTCTAATGCACCCGAAAATCCGAGTTATAATTAACTCAATCTTATTTTTACATTTAATTTCTGTATAAGTAGTTTTGAAACCGTACTTGTAAATGTCTTCTTGCGGTATTTCGAAACGGGTTGAATTCCCACAATTGCGTTACTAATAAAGATTTCATCAGCCTTTTGAAGCTCAAATGCAGAAATCGATTCTTCAATCAATTCGTATTCTGGAATCTCAGTAATGATTTCAATAAGTTGCTTGCGCATAATTCCTTTTAAGCATCCATCGCTTAGTGGGGCAGTTTTAATAACATTGCCTTTAACCACAAATACATTTCCATTTAAAGCCTCTACAACGTTTTTATTTGTATTAAGAGTTAAACAGTTGTGTAAATTATTTTCTTTAGCATAGATGCTTCCAACAACGTTTAATACTTTATTATTGGTCTTTAATGTAGATAGTAGGCTAGGAGAGATGTAATAATCTTTAAATAAATCTACTTCATAATGATCTTCAGAAACTAAATAAAAATCGCTATTTAAAGGTTTTACATCAATTATAAAACTATTGTCATTTGTGTCAGGTAAATATAATCCACCTTCATTTCTAAATACAGTAAGTTTAACGCGAGCAGAAGCATCGGTTAACCCATTTGCTGCTAGTGTGTTTTTAATTTCGCTTTCAAGAAATTCCATATTAAAATGCATTGGAATTTCCATACGTAAAATACGCATAGAAGCCATTAGTCTAAAGTAATGGTCTTCCCAAAACAAGATTTTTCCATAAGAAGTTTTTATGGTTTCAAAAAGCGCATCACCGTAGGCGAACCCTCTATTGTTTGAACTTAATATTGATTTACTATCTTGAATTGTACCGTTAAAATTAATCATAAAAAATGCCCGAAATAGATTTCGGGCAAATATACTTTAAAATATGTAAAAATCGATTATGCTGAGCCTAAGACCTGTTTTAAATCTGAAATTTGGTTTTCCCAAAGCATTTTGGTTTCATCTATTTCATCTTCTTCAGAAAAATCGACAACGATTAGAGAAACATCTTTAGTAATTTCATCGACTTGAATACGAAGTTCGAAGAAATAAGGATCGTCTTCGTCGTGTAACCATCTGAATTTTATGCGTTCACCACTTTTTTTACTTAATACTTTAGCTTGCTCTTCTGCGCCATCCCAAATAAATTTGAAAAGCTCACCTCTAGAGTTTACGTTATCGGCAAACCATTCAGATAATCCTGAAGGGGTAGAAATATAAGTGTATAATAGGGCTGGTGATGCTTTTATCGGAAATTCAAGTTCGAATTTTATTTTATCTTCCATGTGTTCAATCAAAAAATTATTGGCTCAATATATACATTAATTACATACTTTCTAGATAAATTAAATAAAAAATAATTTTTAGTAAAAATGTTTGTGTACTTTGAAATAGTTGTTATATTTGCACCCTCAAAATATGGCGAGGTAGCTCAGTTGGTTAGAGCGTTGGATTCATAACCCAGAGGTCACGAGTTCAAATCTCGTTCTCGCTACTAGATTTTATAAGGCTTCACAGAAATGTGAAGCCTTTCTTTTTTTTATATATTACAGAATACGACCTTTTTTGATGTTGGTTTAAATAACGAATGTACTAATAACCGCTACTCACTTCACAATCTGATAAAAACTTCATTTAGAGAAAATTTGTGCTGTACAAAAGTCTTGAACACTATATCAAGGTTTACTTTTTCCTGGATATTTTTTTATTCGGAATTTCTTTATAGATATAATTGAGGAATTCTAGATTTTACAAGAAATTGATTTCAGTACTATGCAATGAATAAAATAAAAATTGAGATTTTATGGTATTCAAATTAAATTCAGTACTAGGGTATAAAACAAAAGTTGTTTTTTATTTATTGACATAAATCAAATAGTTTAACCTGAGACAACACTAGTTTTGCAGTTAATTAAATAATATTTTAAAATGCTACTCACAGAATTAGATACAGTACATACGGTTGAAAACGATAGTCAGGAACGAATAGAACAGGCATTAATACATCTTCAAAATGGACATGGAATTATCTTAATGGATGATGAGGACCGAGAAAATGAAGGCGATTTAGTATTCTCTGCACACAGTATGACAAACGCAGAAATGGCGCTAATGATTAGAGCATGCAGTGGTATTGTATGTCTTTGTTTAACGAATGAAAAAGCAGACTTACTTGAGTTGCCTTATATGGTAACGGAAAACACAAGTAGTTTTCAAACACCTTTCACCATTTCTATAGAAGCTAAAGAAGGTGTAACTACAGGTGTTTCGGCTAAAGATAGATTAACAACAATTCAAGTGGCATCGCATGAGAATGCAACAAGCAAAGATTTAGCAAAACCAGGACATATATTCCCGTTACGTGCTAAAAATAATGGAGTGCTTGACAGAAAAGGACATACGGAGGGTAGCGTAGATTTAATGAAATTAGCTGGCCTAAAACCCGAAGCAGTATTGTGTGAATTGATGAACGACGACGGCACAATGGCGAAAAATGAAACGATTACAGATTTTGCAAATGAACACGATTTGATGATCCTCACCATACAAGATATTATTCATTATCGTAAATTTGTAAGAGATTATATCTCATGACAAACTATATAGAGCTCACCAATTTTATAAAAAAGAATATCGATATTGATGATGCAGATTTAAAAATCGTATTACCTTATTTTAAAACCATAAAAAAAAGTAAAAATGACATTTTACTTTCTAATGGAAAAAATAGTCAGGCTAGTTATTTTGTGAAAAAAGGGTGTTTAAGACTTTTTTATATTGATGAAAATGGGAAAGATATAACACGTTATATTGCATTTGAAAATCAGTTTGCTACAGAACTTGTTAGTTTTATAACGAATAATCCTGCACTAGAATCCATACAAGTAATCGAAAATAGTGAATTGTTATATATTACCCACGACGATTTTAGACATCTCATGACGATTATTCCCAAATGGAAAGATTTTTATAGTATTTATTTAGAAAAGGCATATGTTAATAATTCGAAAAGACTAAACTCTTATACCACGTTAGATGCATCAGAGCGATACAAGCAATTGTTTAAAATTAACCCAAACATTGTTAAACGTCTTCCTAACAAAATAGTTGCTTCTTATATCAATATTTCACAAGAAACTTTGAGTCGGATAAAATCTAAAATCTGACTTAAAAATGGGACTAATTTTTTTCGAACTGCTGCCTATACTTAATATTGTAACATGTTTATTATAAAGACACATGTTTTGTCATATCAAAAAACAGTCTGATATTTAGGATGGTTTTAATGTGTTTTATCTCACTTAGATCTACTATACGATAACGGTTATTTTAACTTCATACAAATGCTAAAAAAGAATAGTCTATGTTCCCTAAACAGAAAACATAGACTATTTTAAAAATGCGTATTAAAGATAATGACTAAAATTTATTTATTAGGATACCAAATTTTTGAAGTCCCCATCGTTCCATTAAAATCGAATGGCGCTTCATCGTAATAATCTATTGAAACAGGCGAACCTAAATCACTACCAAAATCAAGACAATCATTTGCTGTAAAAGCAAAAGGCACAGTAATAGGTATTTGTCCCTTTGCAACCTCTTTACCATTTACCATAAGACTAATATTCATTGGAGAACCTGATTTCTCTGCTGTTAATCTTGATACAACCTCTATTTTAACATCGCCAGTAGGTAATTTTGTTTTAGACTTAATATGCGTTCTTTTTATTTCGAACATATTGTATTCATAACATAAATAACCATCTTTTATATAGCAAGATAGTCCACCAGAAAAACCTCCAAGTGCATATAAAACCCCATTAGCATTGTCTGGAACAGTAATCTCCATACTTACATTGTTATTAAATTTTCCTAGTTTAGGCGCTGTAAATTCTGGCATACGTTCAATTCTTCCACTAAACGTCCAGTCTGTATATGGTGTTGCCGGAGCATCTTCGGGATGATAAATAATAGACCATAAGCCGCCTCCAATAGGTAAGTTTTTATTCTTTGCAGATTCAACTAAGAACATGTTTTTCATTTCGGCTAGCTTCTCGGGATTTTTTTTGGCTAAATCGTTAGCTTGACTCCAGTCTTCATTTATATTGTAAAGTTCCCAAGTATCTTCTTCTGGATTCCAAGTCGCAGCTCCTGCAGGTAAACCTGGTACCCACGGATTTCTTAGACCAAAGGCCGAAGCAAACCATCCGTCGTAGTAAAGTCCACGACTTCCCATAATATCAAAGAATTGAATTTTACGTGTGCCTTCTGCTTTAGCATTAGCAAACGTGTAGTCCATGCTCACACCGTTAATTGGGTCTTGAGGAAAACCATTCACAACAAGCGGAGCTTCAATATTTACAGCTTCATAAATTGTTGGCACAATATCGATAACATGATGAAATTGTGGTCTAGGAGTCTTATCGTGCTTAATGTTTTTAGGCCATGAGACAGCCAACGGCTGACGTGTACCACCAAAGTGGGCAGCAACTAGTTTTGTAGATTTGTATGGCGTAGAACCAGCCCATGCCCAACCTGCGTTATACATGTTATCCGTTTTAGGCGAGCCCAAAACATCTAAACCTCCAAGCTCTTCTAAAGCATCAATATGTTGTTTAATGGTACTCGGGATGCTGTTTTGTGCTAGTAATTCGCTAATTGTTCCATTCTGTCCTTCTGCCGAAGATCCATTATCTCCCCAGATATAAAATATAAGTGTATTATCTAGTTTCCCTTGTCTTTCAATTTCATCAATAAGCAAACCAACATTGTAATCGGTATGTTCTGCAAAACCAGCAAAAACTTCCATTAACCTACTTTGAAACGCTCTTTCATCTTTAGGTATGTCGTTCCAACCTGCCATTGTTTCATTTCTTTCTGTCAATTTCGCGTCTTGAGGAATCCATCCCAATTCTTTTTGTTTCTTAAAGGCACGTTTGCGATATTCATCCCAACCGTCATCAAATTTACCTTTGTATTTATCGGCCCATTCTTTAGCCACATGGTGTGGACCATGCACTGCACCTGGTGCCCAATACATTAAAAATGGCTTGTCTGGAGCAAATGCTTGTTGTTCTCTTAACCAACGAATAGCATCTTCTGTAATATCTTCGGTAAGATGATAATAATCATGGCCTTGAGTTGTTTTTGGATGTTCTACAACTGTAGTGTTACGCACCATATGCGGCTCGTACTGTGAGGCTTCACCAGCTAAAAATCCGTAAAAATATTCGAAACCATAGCCTGTAGGCCAATAATCAAAAGGACCTTTAGAGGTTGTAAGTTCTGCAGGTGTATTATGCCATTTTCCGAATGCACTTGTATTATAACCGTAATTTTTTAAGACTTCGGCAACGGTGGCTGCATTTTTAGGAATGGTCCCACTAAATCCATCCCAATCGTTGGCTATTTCAGCAATTTGGCCGTTTCCAATCATGGTATGATTTCTTCCAGTAAGTAGTGACGCACGAGTTGGAGAACACATAGCGGTTGAGTGAAATCGGTTATAAGATATCCCTTGATTTGCAACTCTACTTAAATTTGAAGTGTTTATTTCTCCTCCATAAGTAGATGGTGTAGCTGGTCCAGCGTCATCAATTAATATTATTAATATGTTAGGTGCGTCTTTGTCAAGACGCTGTTTGTCTACTCGTTTTTTATAAGTAGAGGTTTGCATGGTAAGACCTGCTTCACTTGCCGATGGTGTTGGAGGAAAGGGCAATACATCTTGCGCCTGAACAAAACCAACAGTTCCAATCAAAATAAAACAGCTTAGACATTTTAGAATGGTTTGCTTAGTTTTCATTGAGTTTAAAAGTTTGTAATTAGTATAGAATATACCAAACTTAGTCAAGAACACTATAATATATAAGTGTAATACCGTTACTTAACGGTTAAACGACGAGGGAAAAATATCATTTAAAAAGTAGGCATATCTATGAATTAATAAGTGAAGTTTTTGTTATATTTGGAATAAGGACAGAAATTAAATGTTTTTTTGTCCATAAAGCTCCCTTAATGTTACCAATTTTAAATACAACTTTAGTAGACTCGGAACCCGAGATTTTAGATGAATTGAATCTTATTTTATCTAGTGATTTGTTTGCTCGTTCTTCAGTACTTTCAAAATTTTTAAAATTTATAGTTGAAGAAACTCTAGCTGGACGTACCAATGGTTTAAAAGAGTATACTATAGCCGTAAATGGATTGGGAAAGTCTTTAGATTTTAATCCACAAATAGATGCGATTATTAGAATTCATGCGGGAAGGTTAAGACGTTCTTTAAACGAATATTATGTTGGGTCAGGTAAAAATGATCGAATTAAAATAGAAGTAATTAAAGGTACGTATATTCCCGTTTTTAGGTCTAATGTTATTAATAAGCCTGATGAGGTTTTACAAAAAAAGAGTAAACCTATTGAGTTTTCGCGATCAAAACTTACCCTTGCCGTACTCCCTTTCCGGAATTTATGTCCAGATAAAGAGTATCAATTTTTTGTAGAAGGATTTGGAGAAGAGCTAACGCGTATCTTTAGCTCAGAATCTAATATTGCTGTTGTAGCACATCATTCTGCCCGTAAATATGCATCTATAGAAGAAGATATTCGTATAATTGGCGCAGACTTAGGTGCTCATTATTTAATAAATGGTTCTGTAAAACGTTCTAATACAGAAATTCGCGTAAGTGTAGGGCTCGTTGAAACCTTAAACGGCATGCTAATTTGGTCTAAAGATTACTCTCATGTACTTGAAAAAGAGAAAATTTTCGATATTCAAGATCAAATTAATAATGAAGTTTTTTCGATTTTAAGTGGTCATTATGGTTTCATAATTAGAGATTCAATAGCAGATAAACATGATAAGATGGATCAAAATTTAAACAGTTTTGATGCCGTGTTTTGGAATTACCACGCACAAATGTCGCATAGTATTGAAGCTTGTAAAACGAGTAGAAAAGCGCTTGAAGATGCATTAGCTAACGATATCAATAACGTTATGTGTATGGTAATGCTTGCCGATTTATATCTTAATTTACATTTACTTGGCTATCCTAATATTGATGATCCTGTAAATGAAGCCTACCGCCTTATTAAAAAGGCTATTAAGTTTGCTCCACGTTCTCAGCGCGCTCATTTGGCGTTTGGTTGGGTAAATATTTGTTTAGGTGAAAAAGAGAAAGCTATACAGTCTTTAAAATACAGTTTGAAATTAGGCCCTTTATCAGCATCGACACGCGGCGATATCGGGTTTTCATTAATTTGTGCCGGAGAGTATAAACAATCTTATAGTTTACTTTTACAGGCACTGGAACTTAATCCATATTGCCCGTGGTGGTATTTTATGGGATTTTTCTTTATACATTTTAATAATGAAAACTATGAAGAAGCATTACAATCTGCTAATAATATGAATGCTTCCGAAGATGTATTTCTAAATCCGTTATTAACTGCTGCTGCTAAAGGGCAAATGGGACTGGTCTTAGAAGCGCAAACAGAAGTGAACCTATTACAACAAAAATTTCAGCCAATTCTTGAAAATCTTAGAATGCACTTAGAATTTATTGTGTTAGATCATAATCTAGTCGATAAAATTTTAACAGGAGTTAGAAAGGCAGGATTAGAAATAGTCTCAAAATAAACTTATATAGTATTATTATCCGTTATCAATTATTTACGATTTATAACCAAAATCAGGGATTAATCAAAATGTAAACGGCATTCATTGTGTTGTTGTTTATTATGTAGACCTTCACTGTATTGTCCCATCAAAGTCACCACAGTTTCCATGAATATATAATGTAATAAAGGTGTATTCTATAGTAAAATATGTCTTGTATCTGTTACATGTAATATTTAATCTTGTGGCTTCTATTTGCAATTTTACTTTTCCATTTAACCGTTAAGTAACCGTGTAACACTTATACTGAAGCAAAGTGTATCTTAAATTTACAGGTATAGAAACTAGATATTAATGCCTAATCATTTAAAATACATCTTTCAAGCCTTTCCAAATTTTAAGGAGAAAATTGAATTCATGTTTCACCACAATGAAAACTTTCATGATTTGTGTGAGGATTACTTGCTATGCATAAACAAGATATTAGAACTAAAGAAGGATAACAGTCATCATAGTATTCATATTCAAGAATATCAAGATATACAAAACGATTTAGAACGAGAAATTTTTCAAATTATTTCAAAGGCAGATTAGTTTAAAACTCTTAGAATTATTTTTTAATAAATCGTTTAAATTCAGTTGAATATTGAGTGCGGTTTTAGTTTCAATTATTTAAGATAATAGCTTTATGAATATTAGATATTTTAAATCGCCTCTTGTTTTTTACTTTGACCAAAACCTGAATAAATTCATTAACCATACAAATGGTTAATGAATTAGAAAACTCTTGACACGTTTTTATAAATAATTTTAAGACTTAAAGATATGACCTATTCAAAATATAAATTTACAAAATATAAAAAGCAAAATGGTTTAAGTTTTTTTAAACAATTATGTTTATTAGTCTTTATCATGACTTTCAATAATATTGTTCATAGTCAAAACTCTAAGAAATTCGTGTCTCCACTTCAAACTGGACATTATACACCAGGTTTTTTAAGTATTAGAGATTTCGCTGATCCAGCCCCAGCTAGTGGGATAATTGTATTAGATTATAATATATATCAATATGGAGATAAATTTTATAACTCAACCGGAGATCAATTAAATCAGATTGGTAATGTGAAATTAGACTCTAATCTGAAAGGTTATATTAATAACCCTTTTCTTTTGTATGCTTCTAAAAAGAAAATATTAGGTGCAACTTATTTTGGAGGTGTTTCAGTACCATACGTTACGGTCAATACTAATTTGGCATATTCTCGAATTGGAACTATAACAGGAGACGAAAAAAATGGAAATGTAAGTGGTAAAGTTTCTGGTTTTTCAGATTTAAATGTTTTACCTCTTTACTTGAGTTGGTCTAAATCTTCTTATAATATTACAGCAGGCTATATGTTTTATGCACCAACTGGTAAATTTGAGTTAGGTGGTGATGATAATACGGGGCTTGGATACTGGAGTAATATTTTTCAAACATTTGGATATTGGTATCCTCAAAAAATAGAAGATAAACCTTCTAAAGCTTTAGCTGTTATGTTGGGGGCAAGCTATGAATTAACTGGAAAAATTAAAGATTCAGACGTAAATATTGGTGATCGTTTCTCTTTAGATTATGGTATTGAACAATATTTAAATGAAAAATTTTCGGTAGGGATTTATGGAGGTAACAATTGGCAAGTCTCAAAAGACAAGGGAAGTCAGGTTTATTGGGATAATACTGTAAAAGATAGATTAGGTATTGTAGGTATACAGTTAGCCTATTGGCTATTACCTAATAGACTTCAAGCTGTTGGAAAATGGGGATTTAGTTACGGAGCTATAGAACGTTATCAGCAAAATTCAGTACAAATAAATCTAGTATTTATCACGGGAGCTTTAAGCAATAGCAATTAAATGACCCTCGTTACCTAACATTCTGATAATAATTATTATGAAAACACTAATCTGTAAATATTTTAAAGATAACTCAAGTTTGATTACTTCAGTGCTATTAGTACTAATTTCATCATTTGTATCTGCGCAAGATAAACCGAACATTGTATATATTTTAGTAGATAACGTTGGCTATGGCAATTTTGGAACTTACGGAGGTACGGTGGATACGCCTAATATTGATAAGTTAGCCAAAAGTGGTATACAGTTTAATAACTATAATGTTGAGGCACAATGTACACCAACTAGATCAGCTATTATGACAGGAAGGCATCCTGTTCGTTCAGGTACAACCTCAGTGCCCTTACCGGGAACGGGACTAGGCGGAATGTCTCCTTGGGAATATACTTTACCAGAACTACTTTCTGATGTTGGTTATGCTACGGCGCTGTTTGGTAAATGGCATTTAGGAGATCAGGAAGGTAGATTACCAAACAATCAAGGTTTTGATGAATGGTGGGGAATAAAAAATAGTTGGGATGAAGCTGGTTATACTACTTGGCCACTATTTAAAGAAAGTGGTATGGAAACGCCTATGATATGGGAAGGTAAGAAAGGGCAGAAATCTAAAGCAGTCATGCCTTTAAATCTAAAAATTAGACCAATCGTAGATAGAGATTATATCATACCTAAAACTGTGAATTACATTAAGAATAATGCAAAAAAGAAGACACCGTTCTTCGTTTATGTAGGGTATTCTGAAGCACATCCTCCGATAATAATTAACGAAGATTTTTCAGGAAAATCTACCAAACGAGGAGGAAAATGGGCAGATATGATTGCTGAGATGGATTTTCATGTTGGAGAAATTATTGATGCAGTGAAAGACACTGGTATTGAGAATAACACCATTTTCATATTCTGCAGTGATAATGCGAATGGGGGATTTGTACCACAGGATGGTCCGGGATCTAATGGACCATTTAGAGGTGATTTTGCAAACGTTCCTTTTGAAGGAAGCATGCGAGTTCCTGCAATAATAAGTTGGCCAGGAAAAGTACCTGCAGGTATTGTTACACAAGAGATTTTTGCCGCTGTAGACTGGTTGCCTACGATAGCAGGAATGATAGGGGAGCAGAAACATATACCCACAGATAGACCTATTGACGGTATTGATGCCTCTGCAATGATGTTAGGTAAAAGTAATATAACTGGTCGTGATAATTATATGTTCTTTGGTACAGACGGTGGATTACTATCCGTGAAATGGAAGGTTTATAAAACAATATTTAGATATACTGAAGGACCTGTATCTGCAGAGAAATCTTATATAAAACCTTCATTTCCTATGATTTATGATTTGAGTAGTGATCCACATGAAGACAATAACCTTATGACTTCAGATTTGACTGTTGGTTGGATTTTTGCTCCAAATGTTAAGATTATTGGTGCATACGAACACAGTCTAAAAGAATTTCCTAATATTAAGGTAGGTCAAGATTTTAAGGGGTACTAATTTCTAAAGCAAATATTTTTTTAAATAAGAACTAAAAACATAAAACTACACAACCATGAATTTAAAATTTAAATTACCAATTGCGCTTTGCTTTATCTCGCTATTAATTAGCGGTTGCGAAAAGTCTAAGGAGGGCAAGAAAATAGAAATTAAAGAGGACGTTACAAGTTCTATACAGTCTATAAAAGCAAAGTTTAATACAGATGTTCCAGAAAAAATACTAACACCAGATGTTGTCGATACAAGACTAGGAACTTTAAATTTCTTTGATGGATTACCATCAGAGGAAACCACCAAGAAAATGTTCGATAATTTAGATTTTATGAGGGGAGTCGAAACCTTTTTAAATGGAATTCCAGCAACTTCTATAGAAGGAATTCGTTTAGGATTGGAGGAATTGGGTGCTAATGAATCTAATAAAGTCGTAATTTTTGATGACCTTATGGATTCTAATCCGTTATTCTTAACTGGTAATACGAGCACAGTTTATGCCACTACATTTCTAAATTTAAAAGAAAATGGGCCCACGGTGGTTGAGGTTCCTGCTGGCTGTGGACCAGGTACTGTAAATGATGCCTATTTCAGATTTGTAGTAGATATGGGAGCGCCAGGACCAGATAGAGGTAAAGGCGGTAAATATCTAATTTTACCACCCGATTACGACGGAGAAATTCCGGAAGGATACTTTGTTTCAAAATCAACTAGTTATGTTAATTGGTTAATTTTAAGAGGTTTTTTAGTCAATGGAAAAACAGATGTGTCATCTAAAATGTATCGTGATGGATTAAGAATTTATCCGCTTAAGGATAAAGATAATCAGCCTGCAATGGAGTTTATAAATGCATCTAAAAAAATATTTAATACGATACATGCTAATAATTATGATTTTTATAAAGAATTAGGAGAAGTTATAGAGCGAGAACCTGTATCTTTTTTAGACCCTGAATTACGAGGTTTGTTTTCTAGTATAGGTATCCAAAAAGGATTGCCATTTAATCCAGATGCACGGATGAAAAACATTTTAGAAGATGCTGTAAAAGTTGGTAATGCAACAGCTCGAGCCATTGCTTTTAAAACTAGAGATAGTCTAGCATCTGTATTTAAAACAGGACATTGGGAGTCAGGGTTTATTGGTGGCGACTATAAATGGTTAAAGGATGAAGGTCGTGGAGGTCGTTACTTAGATGCAAGAACACGCTTCTTTTATTTTGCTACTGTAAACACGCCTGCTATGGTATTAAAAATGGTTGGTAAAGGATCGCAATATGCAATTTGTATGTTAGATTCTGAAGGCGACTACCTAGATGGGAATAAAAATTATTCACTTAATATACCTGCCGATGCTCCTGCAAAAGAATTTTGGTCTCTAGTTATGTATGATCCCCAAACGCGGTCGGAATTACAAACAAGTCAGGCACTGCCAAGTGTAAGTAGTCAAAGAACACCGCTGGTAGAGAACGAAGATGGCTCTGTAACTCTATATTTTGGAGCAACAAATAATGCGCCTAAAGGAAAAGAGGCAAATTGGTTACAATCAGTTCCAGGTAAAGGATTCTTTGTAATATTTAGATTATACGGTCCGTTGGACCCATGGTTTAACAAAACATGGCAACCGGGAGAATTCGAAGAATTATATTAACATTATAAAATTTACTAGGCGTATTCTAGCATCAGCTAGGGTTCGCCTTTTTATTTAAATGAGTAGATAAATAACTCAAAACTATGCTAATAAACAAAGGGATAAAATTTAAGAATTTTATGGTATGGAGTCTGCCGCACTATATTTTAATTTCCATTTTTATGGGGGCTATCACTTTGCTCTATCATTATAAAATAATAAGTGTAACAATACCTTGGTTACCAATTTCAGTTATTGGTACAGCAGTTGCTTTTTATGTTGGTTTTAAAAATAATCAAGCTTACGATAGACTATGGGAAGCCCGCAAAACGTGGGGAGGCATAATAAACGATAGTCGCTCTTGGGGAATGATGGTTGATGGTTTTGTAACCAATCAGTTTACAACTACTGATGCGACAGCAGACGAATTAAAATCTATAAAGAAACGATTAATATATAGGCACATTGCTTGGCTATATGCACATAGAAGTCAATTATTAATAAGTACCCCGTGGGAAGGAAGTAATCAACGAGGCTTTTTTAAAAAAAGAGCTAAATACCTTCAAAAAAAGTTTGGAATAGGATTGTTAGACGATGAAATAACAAAAACAGAGTTGCATCATTTTTTACCAGAGAACGAATATTCTCAGTTGGTGAATACTGTCAATACAGCTACTCAGATTATCAATCAGCAGTCTAAAGATTTAACGCTATTAAGAGAAGCAAGTATTATTGAAGATTTCAGGCATATGGAACTGACAAAAATTCTTCAGAATTTCTATACGTTACAAGGCAAAAATGAAAGAATTAAGAAGTTTCCTCTACCTAGACAATATGCAAATATGAGTAGGGTTTTTGTGTTTATATTTATTTTTCTAATTCCCTTTAGTATGACTCCCGAATTGATGAAAGCTGCAGATTGGTCTATATGGCTATCCATTCCATTATCAGCTTTAATTGGTTGGGTTTATAGAATGATGGAATTGGTTGGAGATTATTCAGAAAATCCATTTCAGAGTATTGCAACAGATATTCCAATGATGTCTATTTGTAGAACTATTGAAATTGATCTTAGAGAGATGTTAGGAGAAACAGATCTTCCTCTAGCTATAAATGCTAAGAAAGACGTGTTGATGTAAAAACAAGTAAGACAAGTTCTAAAATCTGGATATGTCTATAAAATCAATAAGTTACAAGTTAATTTTATAAATACGTTTAGTATATAGGATTAAATGTGATGTTAAATCTGCGAATTACTTTCTAAATTTTATAAAATGAAGGTTGAATTTAGTTACTTTTAATTGAATTTTAGAAAGTAGTCATGAGTGAAGTATTACAAATCATAAATAAACAAAAAGATTTAAAAAAATATATTAAAGAAAATCCAAATTGTAAAGTTTGCTTTCGAAAAAAAAAGGGGTTAAAACTAGATAAAAGTGATTTTGAAAAACTTCAAGTACTATTTAATACAAAGCTCAAATCTTTAGGAAAAACGTTATTACATTCTGAGGATATTTTAGTGGTGCTTTCTACAAATGAAAAAGAAGAACATGCTTCAGACTTACCAGCACATCGTATAACGACATTAATTTTAGATTCTGGAATAATAGCTTTGCGTCACCCATATGCAGTAAGTGCTGTTTCTAATACAACGGATTTTTTTCAGATTATTTGGGAAAATATAGACCATATCGATTTAGTTGAAAATACAACCAATCAGCAATTAGAGGTGTTTCGGTTTTATGAAAAAAACAATGGCTTTTTTCACGATTTAAATATAAATAGATTTGGAATAGAAGATGTAAAGGCTGCTAAAAGCCTATTAAAGGTATTAGGTCAGATTGTCGATTATAAGGACAAATTTATACGCGAACACGCCGAATTACAATCTAATATTGAAAAATTATTTAATGAGGAAAACTATAATGAAGGGATAGATGCATTAAACGATTTTGCCGAAAAATACAATACCACAGATATTACTTTAGATGATTCTTCATTTTATTATTTTAATAAAACGTTTGGATTAAGACGAATGAAACGCTTTGACGAAGCCATACAGACGTTAGATGATTATATAAATTTATTTAAAGCAAAAGGCGAGATAGAATCTTATACTTACGAACTTAAAGGTGAACTTTTATTTGAGCAAAGGAAATATGTACAGGCTATAAATTGTTTTGCAATAAGTGAAGAAAATTACGACAATCTAGGGTATGAAAAAGGTGCACGTTCTAAGAAGGAAGAGGTGTATTACAAGCTAAAGAAGAAGTTTTTAAAGGTGCCTTATTTAGAGCGACGAATTATATTTATAGCTCAAGATATTTACGCAACGGTATCAGATGAAGTTGTGATACTCAAAAACACTAGTTTGCCTAATCAAATTAAATTTCCAGAAGAGCATCCGCAACTTAATAGCGTTTATGTATGTCATCCCATCCGACAGGATTATTATCTTCCGCTAGAAGCTTATAACGAAACATTATTGTTAGAGCGTATTCACGAGTTTATTTATCTACAACAGTGCTTGGGAGCTACACATTTGGAAGTCACAAATTTAAATACTGAATTACCAAAAAAGAATAAATCGGCTAAAACAGAAATTGAAACAGATTTTAGTGAAAAGCTTATACGAGAACAAGATTTTAAGCCTACTAAAACACCATTTATACCTAATGGATTAGCTTGGTTTCATTCAGAATTAAACTGGCAAAAGTTAGCAGATAAACGGATGCAAGAGAGTGTTAATTCTTATAAAGAAACTCTATCAAGCACTCAAAGTGAAAGTATTTCTGAAGAAGAATTAAAAATGATTAAAACCGAATTAAAAGTCCTATTACCAAAAACAGGAGAGAATTATAAAGGTAAAAGTGGACTTAAAAATGCTGTTGAGAATCTTGAATATTTAATTACAGTGGAATTTGAAGACACAAATAAATTACAAGATGCTGTAAAAAAACAAACTTCTCTTGAATCTTCAATAACAGATGATAATCAACATCAATTAAATTTGGAGAGATACGAAGAAGAAGTGTTATTTATGTTAGAAGATGATGGTAAAATAGACCCTTCTGAACGAAAAATTTTGAATAGAAAAATGATAAAGTTTGGATTGACAGAATCGGATGCTTTAGCAATTGAAAATAAGCATATTCGTGTTAAAAAATAGGTGCTTTATTATAATTAGATATTAAAAGTTAAAACGGTAAATATTTGAATTATAGTGATTCAAATATTTACCGTTTTTCTAAGAAATAGACTTTCTTATGTGTGTAATTCTCTAAAGAGAGGATTTATAGATCACTATCTTTTTAAGGCTCCAGACGTATCTCCGCCCATTAAACTTGTTACATTATCTAAGCTCGCCATATTTACATCTCCTAAAATAGTATGTTTTAAAGCGCAGGCTGCAGAAGCAAAATTTAGAGCATCTAAATCATCATCGTAATGTAATAACCCATAAATTAATCCAGCAGCAAAAGCATCACCAGTCCCAACACGGTCAATAACGTGAGAGATTTCGAACATCTCAGTTTTAATATATTCTTTTCCTGTCCAAATTCGTCCTTGTATTTCCTGTTCGGAAGCGCTTATAGATTTTCTTTTTTTACCTACAACACGTTTTATTCTAGGGAAGGCATCCATTAGTGCTTTTGCAGAATCTTTAAATTTTCCTTTTGATTCGCCAAGACCAAACATTTCATTAATTCCTCGTGGACTTGTAATTACTATATCGGTATGTTCTACCAATTCTGGCATAACTTCTTGCATGGTTTTACCATATTTCCACATGTTTTTTCTCGAATTTATATCTCCAGATACCATAATTCCCATTTTGTTAGCCGTTCTTATGGCTTCTAAACAAGACATGGCAGCACCTTCGGAAATTGCAGGTGTAATTCCAGTCCAGTGAAACCAATCTGCACCTTTTAATACGTCTTCCCAATCAATCATGCCTGGTTGTATTAAAGAAAAAGCAGAACCTTCTCTTTCGTAAACAACTACACTTGGTCTGTGTACAGCTCCTTTTTCAAGAAAGTACATTCCTAATTTATTGTCGCCATATATAATTTGATCGGTACTTAACCAGTTTTTTCTTAAAAATTGAGTGGCAGCTTTTCCTATGGCATTATCTGGAAATCGTGTCATATGTGCTGCTTTCATTCCTAAATAGGCACACGATATGGCTACGTTTGCTTCGCCACCTCCGTATACAAGTTCGAAAGAGTTTGCTTGCGAAAATTTTAGATATCCGGGTGGAGATAAACGCATCATGACTTCTCCAAATGTTACCAGTTTTTTTGACATATTTTTTAAAATTTTATTTTTTTTAGTGTTATTAGAATTTGTAAAGTCGTTATTAATTAACAGTTTGTCAATTTTTAAGTTTAGATATAAACACCTTTACAAATACAGAGGTCTTTTAAATATTCTATAAATAAAAGTACAATTTTTTAAGTAAAACGAACTCTTGTCATTTTATTAATTCAGAAAAAACATCGTAAAACCTCATGTCTTTTTTATGATTTTTGAAATTTTTATAAAGTGTCTGAAATATATAAGAAAGGTGAATAAGTAACTAAGTATTACTATTAATATATAATAAGGTCGTTTAAAACTAATGTTATAAACGACCTCTAATATTGCTATTAATCTTATTCTTTAATGTGTTAACAGTTCTTTTTTCTTAGACTTTCGTTCTAAGTAAGTGTGTGCTAAATAACCTAATTGAAGTGCAATAAATGCAATTCGTAGTTTTTTGTTTTTCATTATAATGGAAGCAGCTCCTATTAAAATTGAAGGTTTCATAGCATTATGTTTTTTAGTTATTAGATTTAATTGGTACGCACAATTTAGTTCAGTTTATTACATTTTAGAATCTTAGTTTATGTAACTGTTTTAGAAAGGTGTTCAAAATACTTGATGCCTTTACATTACATTTTTTAATTATATTCATAACAGTACAGCTTATTTTTCTAATTAGAATGTATTCGATTAAGGTACACCTATACTTCCGTTTAGATCAACTTAAAAGCATTTAGAGTTAACTCAGAAAAATAAGACTCAGTGAGCGATTTAAAAATACTTTAACTAATAATAAATTATGCTTAATTTCATTTTTTGATTTAAATTGAATATCCAACTTTTATTCCACCATACCAATTTCTAGGCAAACCAGGATAATAATATCGCGGCTCCGAATTACCAAACCCAACAGCATTTATAAGAATGGAAGACGCATAGTCTTTGTCTGTAATATTATTTATACCAGCGTTAGCTTCAATATAAAGACGATTTGTAATGTTTTTACTATATGATATTTTTGCATTTAACAAGGTGTAAGCTTCAGAATATAATGTGTTAGCATCATTTATAGGCATATCACCAACATGGAGAAGATTAGCATTAATTTTAAAATTGTTATATCCAAAATGAATACCAGCATTTATCTTATTATCTGGGACTCCAGTAAGTTCATTTCCTGAATAATCATTAGTGTCGTCGACAAAATTCACAAATTTATTTGCTGAAATTTCAGCATTTAAATATGGAGAAATATACATGTAAGTTGTAAAGTTATGTCTGTATTGCAACGCTAATTCTAGCCCTTTGTGCTCTGTTTTTCCTGCATTTCGTCCAATGTATTGGTCGTCTCCAACACGGTCTGCAACAAGTAAATTTTCTATATCTAATAGATAAGCAGAAACTTGCATATGTAACGCACTGTTAAACAAATAAAACGCACCACCAATTTCATAATTAAAACCTGTTTCTGGACCTAATTCTGGGTTAACAATACCTTCTGGTGTTAGTGTTTCTTCAATAGAAGGATAATTAAAACCACGACTAACATTTACAAAGGCACTACTATTTGGGTTAAATTGATAGTTTAGATTTAGATTGGGAGCAAATATTGGGTCAAAATCGCGATCAGCACTTTTATCAGATTCACCCGAATTGAAATTGTCGTTAAAGTCGTAATTGGTTTTATTGATGTTTATTCCCAATTGAGCTTTTAGTTTCGCTGTAATTGGTAAAGTAACCGTTGCAAACACATTTAGATTGTTTCTTTTTTCTAAATTATCACTCAATACAGCTCCTTCTAAGCTTCCATTTCCATTATTACTTTCATAAAGATTCTCTATCGTTTTCCAATTGTATTGGTCTTTATAAAGTTCTGCTCCAAAACTTAAGTTAGCTTCATTTTTTATAAAATTAAAATCTTTCGCAAAAAGAGTTCTTGCTCCATATCCATTGGTATATTCATCGAGAATATTAAATGGTCGAGGCTCATAATGGTCCAAATAATTGTAAAATAAGGCAGTTGTATTACTGAACTTTTCAGAAAAACGATGTGTGTAATGTATACCTGCTAATACTTGTTTATTATCTTCATATCCCTTAGCGGATCCCCAGGTATAAGCAGCTTGTGAGGAATCCTCTTCGAATGCCGTTTTACCTATAGAACTCGGGATTTGAGCGTAATAATCGGTGACATTTATTAAGACACCTATTTCATTTTTATCATTAAACTTATAGCCAGAAGTTAATAAGACTGTATTTCGGTTATAATTGCTGTTGTCTCGATAACCATCCGATTCTAAATGGTCGTAATTAAGATTCAAAGTGAATTTATCATTTGCTGTGGCCACAGAAGTACTATTTTTTAATAATCCGTAACTTCCTACTGTCAGGTTGCTTTTAAAATAAGTTTCACCAGCTAATGCTTGCTTTGAGTTAAGTAGTAATGTACCTCCTAAATTTGTACCGTATTGAGTCGCTTTTGGACCTTTAACTATTTCTAGATTTTCTATGTCTTCAGGATTATAAGCATCAATATCTGTAGTTCCCGTTCCGTTGGTAATTGGAATACCATTAAAATAGGCTCGTATTTTATTTGTACCATATAGTGTTCTAGAACCCACCCCACGAATTACGATTCTGTTAGTATTTAATGCACCACTCTGTATATAAACACCAGGAGTTTCATTTATTGCAGAGGTTAAATCGATAGGACTATATTCATCAAATTTTTGTGCAGTTATTTTGGTAGTGGGAATTATAACTTTACTTTCTTTCTGATAAGTTGAAGATATTATAACTTCATCTAAACGTTCTGTTTTTTCTAACGGCATGAGTTTAAAAACGCTATTGGTTTTAGAAAATTTAGCCGTTTTAATGTAATAGCCATCATGTTTAAATTTTAATTTCAGAGGAAACTGATACGAATCAGGTATTATAAAAACACCTGTAACATCTGTACTAGCAATTACTTCATTGTTTAGAAGAACACTTACATTAGAAATTGGTGTATTTTCATTATCGTGGATTTGACCACTAATATTTTGAGCATATAACGGATTTGTACTGGTGATTACAAACGTAATCACCAGTAGTATAAATGGTGTTAATTTCATGTAGTTTTAGACTTGGTCTTAATATCCTATTTAGTGTAGCTTACTTTCCATATGCAGTTACCAGAATCGTCGTTTACCAGTAAATCCCCGGTTGGAGTAACGGCAACACAAACTGGTCTACCGTAAACTTCGGTATCGCTGTCTTCTGCTATAAATCCAGTAAGGAAATCTTCTGGTTCTGCTGTAGGTTTTCCATTTTCAAAAGGAATAAAAACCACACGATATCCAGAAAGCACCGAACGATTCCATGAACCGTGTTGACCTACAAATACACCGTTTTTATATTTTTCCGGGAAACTATCTCCATCGTAAAAAGTTAAACCTAACGATGCAGTATGTGGACCTACAGATACATCTGGTACAATTGTTTTTGCAACTAAATCTGGAGCTTCACCTTTAAGTCGTGGGTCTGGAATAGAACCAAAGTAGGCGTAAGGCCAACCGTAAAATCCACCTTCTTTAACGCTAGTTACATAATCTGGCACCAAGTTGTCTCCAATTTTATCACGTTCGTTTACTGCAGTCCACAGCTCTCCGTTAACAGGATTCCAGTCCATACCTACAGGATTTCTAAGTCCGCTAGCATAAATTTTTTCATTTTCACCATTTAAATCAACCACTAATATATTAGCTCGGCGTACTTCTTCATCCATTCCATATTCTCCAACGTTACTAGCAGAACCTACAGAAATGTAAATTTTGTCTTCGGTATTATTTGTAATAATATTTCGTGTCCAGTGATTATTGTAACCACCAGCCGGAAGGTTTACTATTTTTTTACCTTCAGTAGGATTTAGTTTAGTTTGTCCTGCACTATATGGGTATTTGTAAAGACCATCTGTATTGGCAACATAAAAATAATTTCCAATAATTAGCATTCCTAGAGGTTGCTTAAGTTCAGAAAGAAAAGTTTCTCTTAACTCAATCGTTCCGTCATTATTTTTATCTCGTAATAAGGTGATTTTTCCCGCACTGTTTTTAGTATTGGCTTCGCAAACAAACATATCGCCGTTAGGTCCAAAATAAGTCCATCGTGGATTCTGAAATCCGTCTGCCAATTTCGTTACTGTAAAACCTTCTGGAGCAGTTGGCATTTGCCCTTCTGGCCAGTCGACTAGTTTATTCTGTTTTCTAACAGATTCTGTTGCATAAGGTTTTGGTAAAATAAGAGGACCAATTGCTGTTTGTACCGTATCTGCTGGTTTTTGAGCTATAATTTCTTTTTGCTCATCAGATACTTTCATTTCTTTTTCTTCTTTTGTTTTACATCCTACAACAGATATTAATAGGATACATAGTAATACTGTGTAATTTCTTTTCATAGCGATTTTTTTTTGAACATTGAAAATAATGCAATCCGTATAGAGGCTTTGACTCAATCCGTTTTTTAAAATAATTTTAACATTTGTTTTTAAAAAAGTAAATCAATTATCAAGGCTAAATCCTTGTCAATGAATAATAATACTGAAATTGAAATGGGCTTATAGAAGTAAAGTCGGTATTCACTTAAAGGTTTATACTATTCGCTGAATACTCATTTTTACTATGTGAATTTTATACAACTTTGTATGAAAATTAGACATTTAAATATAGAAATTATGAAATCATTACAGTCAAATATCGGATTATTAATGCTATTATTTTGTTTAACTAGTGTAACTGCAGTTAGTGCACAAGAACGAAATAACGAACAGAAAGAGCCGCCAACGTATGCCAAATTATTAGAAGATTTAGATGCTAACGAAGATGGAAAATTAGAAGAATCTGAAATGAAAGGACCTTTAAAAAACAACTTTTCTAAGATAGATTCAGATGAAGACGGATATATCAGTGAGGACGAGTTTAAAAATGCTCCAAAACCAAAAGGTAAAAGAAAATAGTACGATTATTATAGTCGGTTAATTTGTTGTTGTAAAAGCTTCATATGGCAGTATGAAGCTTTTGTTTTAATCAATGAATTAATTTGTATACTACTTCGTTGTTAAAATAAAATATTAGTCAATAATTAAATCGATTTTAAAAATGAAATTCAACCTTTTTAAAGTATCAATTTTAGGTATAACAGTAATGTCTTTAGCATTGTTAAGCTGTAATTCTTGTAGTAGTGATAACAGTTCGAATACCGATGATTCGGGAACGGATTACGATGGTGTTGTGGTAGATGTAGAATCATCTTATTTTTATACAGAAGCTGGCGGAGTTACTATAACTACAGAACCGTGTATACTTTCTAATGGATCACGTGTAGATTGTTATAAAATTGTAACCAACAGTATGCCTGCCGACCATGCTATGGGACCATGGTGTCCGCATAATATTAGCGATGGAGCCGAAGCAGGAGGAATTTGGTTAGAAGACGGCGAAGTGTACGATGTAGATGGTGCGTTTATAGAAAATATGGCTACATTTTATAACGACTCTAATTGGCTTATGTACGATGCTAATGGTGATGTTTTTATTACCGATAGTAAAGAAGACTGTATTAATGCAGCAAACCCGAATGTAAGTGCTGAATATAAAAATTTCTGCGTAGAATGTATTCCGTCTTATATTTCTGATATTACACAAACGTGGTTAATCCCGATTACCCCAGAATATCAAAACTCGGGAACACTTTTCGCTACAGGACCAGGTGGAGCAGGGGTAGATATCCCTTCTACACGTGGATTAGCATTAAACGGAATTGAATTTTCTGCACCAGCACCAACTAGTAATATATTAAGTGCATACACATTGGCGCCTTTTGATGATGCCGGAGGACATATAAACGTGCATCAAGGTTATCATTATCATGCCGCTACAGGTTTCGGTACTAAAGTAGAGCAAGAAGATGGACACGCGGCTTTAATTGGTTATGCGCTGGATGGTTATGGTATTTACGAATTAGAAGATGTCGAGGGGAATGTTCCAACAGATTTAGATGAATTACGCGGACATGTAGATAATACACGTGGGTATCATTATCATGTAGATGAAGCTGGTAACAATAACTTTATTAATGGATTACGCGGGGCCTATGTTGCTTATTAATTAAGCTGAATTTTGAAGGCAATCTCATTTTAAAATAAATAATGTATTTGGTCGAAGGTTGAACATTACAGTTTACAAATCTGTAATGTAGATTTAATTAAGGTTAGAAAAAGCTTAAATGAAATTTAAAAGATGAAAAAAATTATAGTATTAGTTGCTTTGGTTTGCAGCATAATGGCATGCGAACAAAAAAAAGAGAAAAAGCAAGACGAGATAATGACCACCAAAACCAGTGCGTTTTCAAGAAAGCCACAAGGTGGAGAAGGACGAAAACCAGAAGGTGGAGGCCCGCCAAGTTTCGAAAAATTATTAGCCGAAATGGATAGTAATGGCGACGGGAAACTTTCTAAAAGTGAAGTGAAAGGCCCTTTAGAAACTGATTTTTATAAACTTGATACCGATAAAGATGGTTTTATTTCTAAAACAGAATTAGAGCATGCACCTAAACCAGAACGCGGGCAAAGACCTCCAAAATCTAAATAATAAAAATATGAAAACGAAAGCTTTTTTTATTTTCAGTCTGTTGTTTATGTCTTGGGGCGCACAAGCACATCAAACCAATTTGTCGTCTACTGTTTTGGTAGAACAGGAAAATCAAAAATGGGTGTTACAAGTTAGTGCGTCGTTAACGGCATTCGAGTATCAGATAGAAGAATATTACGGAAAATCGTCATATAGCACTCCAAAAGAATTTCAGAAATTAGTTGTCGATTATGTAAGAGCACATGTGGCTATTACACTTAACGACAATCAACTTGCCGTGTTAACTCAGGGTATGATTAAGTTAGGTCATGAAACGAGTGTAACATTTCAACTTTCAGAAATGCCAAAAGATATTCAATTATTAAGTGTGTATAATGGTAGTTTTAGTAATATCTCTAGAAATAAAGGCGTCGTTTATATTTTAAAAGAAGGTTTTAATAGAGAACAATTCATCTTAAATAACGATAATAATCACACCGTTAAATTAAGAACAGCAGATTCAAAGTTTGAATTAGTTAAACAGGAGGAAAGCAAATCGTATAGCAACACTTGGGTTATGGCTTTTGGTGTATTAGTCGTGTCTGGATTCGGATTCTTAATATATAAATAATAAGGAGTTTTAATTCCGCTGTAAAGCAAAGTTATTCATCTATACCTTAAAACAATTAAGCATTAAAAAAATCGCATACTTTATTAAATACCAGATTAAAATCGTCTGTAACTTGCTGGTCAGAGCTTAAATTAGCCGGAAATGGATTTACATGTGTATAGGGTCTGTCAAAATCTAATTCATCCACCTTAATATTAATATCTCTATAAGCGCCTTTTAAGGTATTGATAATTTCAAAAGAGGGAATAACTTTATCCTTAGTTAAGGTTATGGCGTAAATTTGATCTTCGTGTTTTCTTAATAAGTCTTCTCTAAACACTCTTTTTTTCTGATAATCTAGCATGCAATTAAAGACTTCGCCTTCTAAATGATCGTTTAAAATATAATGGTTTAAGATGTTATCTGTCTTTAGAAATTTATCGAAATGTTCAATTAAAAATGAATACAAGGCTACATTGGCTTCACTATCTAAAATAAATTTAGACACCGAAGAGAATCTGTTAAAAGTGGTTCCGCTACAAAACAAACACATTTTACTATCTGAAAAGTAATTGTTGTAGTTCGTTAATTTTAGAATTTGTGCAAGAAAACCGCCAATAGAATATGCAAAAATATTAAAAGAGAAATCTTTACTAATATGTGGGTTTTTACCTGTCTTAAATTCTTCAATAAGCTGAATTATATCGTAGTAAGATTGTAGTCCAGAATAAATAAAACGCTGAGGCATGGCGTGTAATCTCATACTTATGGCAACATTAGACAACGTAGAATCTATAATGTTTGGGTATCTCTCTTTTCTGTTTTCACTCAATTTATACATATGTCGTTTATTGCTCCAATATTTAGGAGCGCGTTGCATATGAAACGCTAGCGGAAATAACACAATATGACTTCCGGTACCTTCGCAAATGGCTTGAGCCCAAGACAAATATTTTGTCCAATCTTTTTCGTTAAAACCATGTAATAGAAATATAACATTTTCAGCTACAGTTTTGTTCTTTGGCTTTATAATGGTATAATTAAAGAATCTATTTTCGTCTACAGAAATGTCTTTAATATGAACATTATCGTGTATCGTACCCACTTCTGTTCTAAATTGTGACGTGTTGGTTAAGCTTATGTTGTGCTTTAGGCAAGTATAGTCTGATGCTCCAGGTAGAATGTTATACGATAAAGATTCAAAAGGGTATTCTAACGTTTCTGTTTTGTTACTCATACTATTGGTCTTTAAAACTACTAAGTGTTACATTTTTATCAGATAGAATCGTATTATAAAAAGTCGATTTTTAGAGCGGATATTAGGGCGTTTTATGCCCAACTAAATTTAAAGAAATTCGAGGTGATAACGTAATTAAAAAGAAGCTTTTTTTAGGTTGTAAATCTTTGTAAAATCTAAGTATTTATGACTGTTAAGTTTCACTTTTTTGCTGTTTGGTTATATCCAAATATTAGCATTCTACACGTTTAAACGCATAAAAAAAACGCAAGCCCAATACGACTTGCGTTTTCTATCTATGAGATGAATTTTAAAAGTTCTATTTGGTATAGGCACCAGAAGAATATGTTAACTCGTAACTGTGTGTGTAGATTTCAAAAACAATTCCGAAAGGATCTTCAACATAACACATTTTAAACGGTTTTTCACCTGGATAATATTCTCGAATTGGCATACGTTGTTTACCACCGTAAGCCACGATTTTATCTATTAAATCTTCAATATTTGGGTCTTGAATGCTAAAATGAAATAATCCAGTGTTAAATGGACTAAATTCTGGAGCTTCTTTAACGCCATGAGGAAAACAGAAAATCTCAACACCTACACCATCTGAAGTTGATAAATGAGCAATTTCAAATTCTTCCCAATCTTCACCAAACACATCTATACACATAATACCAATAGCTGTATCTTTTTCTTTTTTAATGGTTGATGGTTCCATAATCGTATACCAACCCATAACTTCTGTATAGAATTTTACAGCTTTTTTAATGTCTGGAACAGTGATTCCAATATGTGAAAATGACTTTGGGTAATCTTGATTTACTGACATAGTTTTTGTTTTAGATTGTAAAATTACTCTATATTTGCATATTAAACAAGTACTTACTATAATGTGGTATAGTTACCAAAACGAGTAAATTGCTGATTTTAAGTAAAATAAATTTAAGTTTTGAATAAAGAAATTAATTGTCCGCTTAACTATACTATGAATTTAATAGGAACAAAATGGAAACCTTTAATACTATTTCATTTATTAGAGGGGAGTTTACGTTCTGGCGTATTACAAAAGCAAATTATTGGCATTTCGAATAAAATGTTTACACAAACTATTCGTGAACTCGAAAAAGACGGATTGGTTAAGAGAAAAGTGTTTCCTGTAGTGCCGCCTAAAGTAGAATATACATTAACAGAACGTGGAAAGTCGTTAGAGTCTGTTTTAAGAGGTTTAGATGCTTGGGGAATGCAAGATAGCCAGCTTTAGAACATGGCCATTTAGTTATTTTGTTCTTTATTGATGCTACCTCTAGGTTTGTTGCTTTCATGCAATACAATGTCTGAGTGTAAAAATTCTGCTGCTGCAGCAGAATCTTTTACTTTTTTGGCACTCCGCACTAACATTTCTGTTTCAAAAGCATTCAATACACATTCTTGTATTCCTGTTTTTCTCCATTCAGAACCAGGTCTACAACCTTTTGAAATTTCACGAGCCAATGATAATGCATCTAACAATGCCTGATTGGCGCCTTGCCCTTTAAACGGACTCATAGGATGAGCAGCGTCGCCTAATAACGTAATTTGTGCTTGTTCTTTTAAATCTTCGGGATGAAGTAAAGCACGATCATAAACAGGATATCCAGAAATGAACTGTGATTCAGTAGCTTTTAAAATCTGCGGAATAGGAGTGTGCCACGGTGTTCTTTTACAAGCTTCTGTTTTAAGTGCTTCAGGACCTTGAGCACTTAGAGCTTTTGCTTCATCTTCTGCCATTGGAAAACTAAGTTGCCACATGACCGCATTAGCAGAAAAGGGCATCATGTAAATACGTTCATTTCCATTAGCAGTTTGGAATACCGTCGCAGAGTCGAGTAGCGGGTTTTCAAGGTGTTCAAGATTTTTTAACGGACAAATACCTAAAATAACAATACAATTAAGGTAACGTAGCGGACTATGTAAAGCATTTGAGATGTGATTTCGTACAGCACTTCTAATACCATCTGCACCAACAATTAGGTCTGCTTTTTTTGTTTTTAATTCTCCGTTAACTAGAAAATTTAGAATCAATTTTTTATCATAATCTCTTTTATAATCAATGAATTGATGATTCCACAGTATCTGCTGATGTCCGTTTAATTGTTCTAATAGAGCCAATCGTAGTGACTGTCTTGCTATATGTATGTTAGTATGTTTTTTTGTAGGTTTTGCTTCTGGATGCATCCATTTTCTAAAACCCCATTCACCAATTACTGATCCGTTTGTGTTATGTACAATATGGCGTGTAGAAACAATACCATCTTTTAAGGTTTTTATACCAAATCCAGACATGGCTTTACTAGCTTGTTGTAAAGTGAGTCCGTAGCCTTGAGAACGGGCATCGAAACTAACATCTCGTTCAAAAAGTGTAAACGGAATGTTTCTATGTAAGCAAGCAATGGCTAAAGCTACACCCCCAATACCAGCGCCAATAATGGCAACATGCGGATAGTTTTCAGTATCAGGAATAGGAGAGTTGGCCGTAGCAATTAATCCAGAACCATTGCATGTTGTACAAGAATATTGGCTAGATTTAGGAGGTGAGGGCGGTTTACCTTGGCTGTTAGCCTTTTTAAAGACAGCCAATGCGTTTTGATAGCGTAATCGCTCTTGCTTTCTTATACGTCTATTTTTCTTTCCTTGACCTTGGCATTCTAAACATGTTGTCCAATTTGTTTTTTCTAGATTCAATTTTTCGTTTTGCATGTTTTTATTTCCTATACCTGGGCAATTAACTGTATTAATAATTAAATGTAACCTTTAATTAGATTGTAGTAAAGAGACAATATCGACTTTATGTTTTTTTAATTATATCTGTTGATCGTAAAAAGTGTAATTCAGGTTTATTAAGATATCTGTAGGCCATTTATTTTTACTTCATATCTTCTATCGGTGCAATCGTCTTTTTCATTAAAAAATTCGTGTACTGGTTTCATGAATTTTTCTAAAACCTTTACAGATGCAATATTGTCTATGTTTACATCTGCGGTCACTTTTTTAACTTTTAGATTTTCGAAATAATATTTCAACATTCCTTTAGTGGTTTCAGTTCCAAATCCTTTACCCCAATATGCTTCTCTAAATCTATATCCTAATTCTTTGTCATCATTTTCATTGATTAGAAATAATGAAAGTCCAATTAATTCAGGGTTTTCTTTAATGTAAATTCCACATATACATTTGCGTGTGTTTAAATGCGATAATTCTAAATTCAAGTTTTTATTGAATATATCGGTTATTTGAAGTTCCGATAATGGTTGTTGTGGAATTAACCTTAGAACATTTTGGTCTGTAAAAAGTTCAGAAAAGTATGTTTTATCTACAACTTCTAAGCGTTTAATAATTAATCTTTCGGTTTCGAATAATATCATGTGTCCTGATTAAATTATACGTTTTTATGTAACGTAATTTGTCTTTGTTTGTATTTTCTTTTTGTTCGGATTAATTTATATCTCAAATCATCAAAAGATAAACTGACAAGCAAAATTAGTGCTCCAAAAATTAAGCTGTTCAATTTTAAGTTAAGGCGTGAGTAAAGAAATCCACCTATTAATCCGCCTAAAAAGAAGAAGCAGATTATAAAAATTCTCAGTTTAATTGTTGCTTTAATTTTTTCTCTATTTGGATGAGATTCAGGAAATAAAAGTTGAGAGAATTCAATGCCTAAATCTGTAAATAATCCTGTGAGATGCGTTGTTCTTACAACTGCATTAGAAATTTTTGTAACAAATGAGTTTTGAAGTCCCATTGCGAAAAGTAATAGACAGACTATAAAATCGGGATATTTTATTTGTGTTGTATTACTTATAATTGCGATTGATATTAGAATAAAACATTCAATTAAAGTTGGTAAAACAAATACGTTAAGTTTTTTATTCGCCTTGAATTTTTCAATTAGGAAACTGGATACAAAAGAACCGAGAAGAAAAGAAAATATATAAAGAAAATAAATAGTTCCAATCCAGAAGTCAAAGTTTGCTACATCACTAATAAAGAGTGCAAAGTGCCCAGTGACGTTAGTTGTAAGTTGATGAAAAGCTAAAAATCCAGAAACATTCACGATTCCAGCAACAAAAGACAAAATCGTAGCAATTCGCAGATTATGTTTTAAAGTTCTGCTTTTACCCTGATGTCTAAACATTTAATTCATATTTGGTTGAGGTCGTTAAATTGTACAAAATCTAAGTAAAGATTTCATATTAATGACACCCAAATATAAGTTAAAGAATCTGTTTTTTACCAAATTGTGCAGACTTCTAAGCTACTATGCTAATAGATTTAAAACATATAGAATAGCTTACACGAGTAAGTAAATTAGTTTCTAGTTTATTTACGATTTTAAGAAGTTAATTAACGGTGTAATAAATCGATCAAAACTTTCTATATGTGGTAAATGGCCAATATTGTCTAATTCTATAAGTTGCGCATCTGGAATAGCTTTCTGAGTTTTCTTTCCTAATTCATTATAAAGTCCCATGGTTTTTCTAACGGCATCTGTTACCAAAGGTTTGCCTAAAGCGGTTCTATCTCTTGTGCCGATAATTAATAAAGTAGGTGAACTAATTTTACCAAATTCGTAAACCACGGGTTGTGTAAAAATCATATCGGACGTTAATGCTGAATTCCATGCGATTTTTTTATAATCAGAATTTAATGTCCAACCCGCCAATAGATTTACCCATTGGTCATATTCGGGTTTCCATGTGTTATCGTAATAACTAACGAGTTGATATTTTTTAATAGATTCATAATCTTTTTTTAATTCACTGTTATAATTCTCTTCTACCGATTTATAAGGAACTTTTAGTTTCCAGTCTTCTAACCCGATTGGGTTTTCTAATATTAATTTTTCGGTAATTTCAGGATACATTAGAGCAAATCGTGTAGCAAGCATACCGCCCATAGAATGCCCTAAAACAGCCGTTTTTGAAATGTGTAATGTATCTAGAACTGCTTTTGTATTTTGTGCCAGTTGCTGAAAAGTATAATGAAAATGTTCTGGCTTAGACGATTTTCCAAAACCAATCTGATCAGGAACTATAACACGAAAACCAGCTTTAGATAATTGCTCTATAGTAGTTTTCCAATATGCGCCATTAAAGTTTTTACCATGTAATAACATGATATTTTTTCCATTGTAATTCGCTGGTTTAATGTCCATATAGGCCATTTGCAAATCTTGATTCTGGATGTGTAAGTCAATGGATTTAACAGCGTATGGATAATTGTAATTCGATAATTCTAAATCTAACCATTGTAAATTTTCTTGTGCATGTGCTAGTTTAGGGATGGTTAAAACTATACAAAGTATTAAAATTGTTTTTCTAATCATATCAATTTGTATTTAAAACGAAACTCATATAAGATTATTCTTCTAGAATTTCAAGTTTTACGTTTGCAATGCCTTCATGAATGAGGTCTATTGTTTTAGCGGCAGTAAATGACAAATCTATAATACGACTTTTTTTATGAGGTCCACGATCGTTAATTCTAACTATTACAGATTTGTTATTCCTTAAATTGGTGACTTTAATTTTTGTATTAAATGGTAATGTACGGTGTGCAGCAGTTAATTCAGAAGCATTATAAAGTTCACCACTAGCTGTTTCTTTACCTTGAAATTCATTACTGTAATAAGATGCTTTTCCAGTAGTTTTTTGAGCTAGTACCGTTTGGCTAACCATTATAAGTAATGAAAAACAAATAATTCGAATGTATAAAGTCATGAATTGAATTTAAGGCGTAGTGGTTTTATAAGACTTTAATTAGAAGCTTCGTTTTCTTCATCTTTCTTTAAAGCTTTAATACTTCCATCGTAAGAAATACTATTTCTATTGCTACTATAAATAACTAAAGATGCTGTTTCCGGACTAAAAACACGAAGCGTTACATCTATTTTTTCAGATTTATGAGATGTTGAATAACTAACGGTAACCACTTGTTTTTTGTCATTAAAACTTAGCTTATAATCTTCATACGGACCGTCAAATTTTATACCGCCATCACCACCGTAGGAAGCAATATGTGCCACTCCAAAATAAGGTAAATAAGCATCAGTTGAATCTTTATCAACATTTAAAAAATTAGTATTTCCAATTAAATTAATACGTCTACCACCTTGAGATGTAGCCCAACTGCCCTCGAACGTATATTGTTTTGTATCGATAAGTTTTTTTATGGCTGTATAATTTTGTTCCGCTTTTTCTTTCTTAGCGGCTTTTTTTTCAGCTTTAGTTTGTGAAAAAGTAAGTTGCATCCCGAAAACTAATACGACTAATAAAATGATATGTTTTTTCATGATGTAAAGATTTTAGTAGAATATAACAAAAGATATACCAACTTAAAAATATGACTTAAGATAATATAATTATTCTGAAAATCAAATCTTGTTGTTTCGTTTACTTAAGAACCGTTTTAACCATAAACCCGATTTTTTAATGGTGCGTTTCTGTGTGCTAAAATCGTTGTGAATTATACCAAATCGAGGTTTTATACCTTCTGCCCATTCAAAATTATCGACTAACGTCCATATAAAATAGCCTTTTATGGGCATATTATTTTCAATAGCTTTAAGGGTATATTTAAAAGTTTTCTTGAAGTAGTTAATTCGGTTTTTGTCGTTGACTTTTCCATCGATTAATTCATCTTCAAAACACACGCCAGACTCTGTAATATAAATAGATTTTATTTGGGGATAGGCATTGAATTTTTCTAACATTTTATATAATCCTTTCGGATATATTTCCAAATTCATGGCATTTATCTTAACATCTCTTTTTTCTGCAGGAACTTCGGTTGCAAATAGAATAGGAGGGAGTAAACTAAATTTAGCTACGACTTTAAAATAGTATTGTACACCAATAAAGTCGAAATCGAATGGCAATAATTCCTCATCTCCAGGTTTCATATATTTAGACATAAAATTTAATCCGGCAAAAGCATCTGTTGGATAGCCCATGCCTAACGCTGGTTCTAAAAAGAATCGATTTAATAAAGCATCAACACGAACGGCTGCATGTTTATGAATTACCCGTCTGTTAAATGGACGCACATAAGAGCAGGAAAAGGTGGTGCCAATACTAGCTTTTTCAACATTTTTTCTCACAATTCGGCCTCCTAGCGACTGACAAAGAGCAGCGTGATGCGCAGCGGGTAGAAAGTTTGATACGCCTTTTTTTCCAGGCGCATGCATGCCCATATAATAGCCTAAACCCACAAAACTCATTGGTTCGTTTAGTATAATCCACGTTTTAACTTTCAGGCCATATTCTTTTGTACAAAATTCGACATAAGTTTCAAACCAATGCAATATATTTCGATTGGTCCATCCGCCTTGGTCTTGTAAAGCTTGAGGTAAATCCCAATGGTAGAGTGTAACCCAAGGTTCAATGCCTAATTCTAAAGCATAATCGATAACATCATGATAAAACTTCACGCCTTCAGCATTTACGTCGCCAACACCTAAAGGGAAAATTCTAGACCATGATAATGAAAACCTAAAACAATCTAAATTAAGGGCTTTAACATGAGCAATGTCCGCTTTGTAATTGGAATAAAAATCGGTTGCCGTATTTCCATTTCCTTTTTTAAATGATGTTTTATGGGTAAAGGTATCCCAAATAGATGGGCCTTTGCCATGACTGTTATAAGCGCCTTCATTTTGATAAGACGATATGGTGACGCCCCATTTAAACTGTTTTGGAAATTGTTTTGATTTCACGAATTATTTGGTCTAACAGCGATGCATTTATGTGAAATAACATGCCGATTTTAATATATAAAAATAGCATTTACAAAGGCGTTATGGATAACTTAAACTTTAAGAATAGATTAAGTTTTATCATAACAATCTTCGTTTTAATCTTCATAAATTTGATGAATCTTTTTCAAGATTTATAGGTTGCGAAAAGATGGTTTAAATTAAGTATAGAATAAATAGTTAAGGTAATATGAGTCGAGGTAGTTTGAGTAATATAAAGTTTTCAGTGTTAGATTTAGTTCCTATTACAAAAGGAAATACCCAACAACAAGCTATGCATAATGCTTTGAATTTAGCACAGCATACCGAGGCATTGGGCTTTTCCCGCTATTGGATTTCTGAACACCATAATATGGATAGTTTAGTAAGTTCTGCTACCGTGGTTTTATTAGGATTTATTGCTCAAGGAACTTCAACTATTAAAGTAGGCTCTGGTGGAATTATGTTACCTAATCATGCGCCTTTAGTGGTTGCAGAACAATTTGGAACATTAGAAACCTTATACCCAGGACGTATAGATTTAGGTTTAGGAAGAGCACCAGGAACAGATCAGCGTACCGCAATGGCATTACGTCGCGATAGGCAAGAGAGCGTTCAGGATTTTCCGAATAATATTCAAGAATTACAAGATTATTTTACAAATGAAGATTTAGGGAATCCAGTTAGAGCGATTCCTGGAGAAGGTTTAGACTTGCCTATTTATTTATTAGGGTCAAGTACATTTAGTGCCGATTTAGCAGCTAAAAAAGGGTTGCCTTATGCGTTTGCAAGTCATTTTGCACCAGCTCAGTTATTCGATGCCTTACATATTTATAATAATTCTTTTACTCCAAGTTCTACACACGAAAAACCTTATAGTATGGCGTGTGTAAATGTTATCGCTGCAGAGACAGATGCTGAAGCACAAGTTTTAGCAACGAGTTTATTTCAATTGGCTATGGGAATAATAACGAATGTGCGCCGACCACTGCAACCACCTGTAGCATCTATGGATGGTATTTGGAATGACCAACAACAAGCCATGATTATGAATATGTTGCATTACACATTTATTGGGTCTAAAGCTACAATTGAAAAAGAGATTTCTGAATTTGTTGCTAAAACACAAATACAGGAGTTAATTGTAGTATCTCATATTTATGATCATGAAGCACGTAAAAAATCTTATGAAATATTGAGTGAAATATTTTAAGATGATTAAAACAAAATAGGGTATTAAGCTGTATACTGAAGATGTTTTAGTGTTTTACCAACTAAATTTCTTGTGCCTACCATTTTAAATCCGAGATTTAAATATAAGTGTTCGGCTTTCAGATTGTGTTCTTCTACAAGTAATCCCAAGGTTTTATGTTGTTTATAAACGTAATTTTGGATTATAAACTTTAAGAGCATTGCTCCAACGCCCTTTCCTTGTTCACTTTTTAGTACAGCGAAAGAGTCAATATATATTTCGCCAGCTTCAGTTTCGTCTTCAGGATTAAAGTACATATTATAATGTGTGGTTATATATTGATGAATGGGGTGTCTTAATGATTCTAAAAGTGCACCATCATAACAATTAATTGCAGCAATAACACGATTTTTATTTTCTACAACATAACAATTTTGATAAGAATATTGGTTGTTTGATTGTGCTGTAAAGTGCTGTAAAAATGCAAGTGCTTGGTTGTGATTTTTAACTCCTAAAAATTCATAAACAATAGTTTCCATAGCCGTGAGTAAGAGTTGGGCTATGGCATCAGCATCAGTTATGGTGGCTTTCCTAATAAACATGTTTTGTCGTATATATAGACTAATACGATATTTAGTCTATACGCTCCAGATTTAAATCGTGAAAATCGAAACTAAAATCGATGTTAGGCGAGATTCCTTTCATTTTAATTTGCATGGCTTTGCCTTCTTCATTCAAATTAAAAGTTGCAAAAGCATCGCAAGGCATTCCTGTAAATTCCCATTTCACGGCAAAAGTAGTCGCTTTATAAAAAAACATGGGGCCGTTTAATTTAGGTGAGCGCTTAGACGTAAACCAAAGTGAATCGTTTTTTTCTGTAATTGTGATATCACCAAACCAAGGGTCGTTGTAGGTTCCTAAATACTTATTCTTATCAATTTTTATTTTTTTATTGGCTTCTACAGTTTCCCAAACGGCCTTTGTAACGGCGTCTCCATCTTTTTCTTTACTTTTACTATATTCTGAAAGTTCGGTAACCCAATCTTTTTTGTCAAGTCCTAAATACATATCTAAAATAGTTTCAGGAACAGCATAAAACGCATAGCCTCCAGGATCTGTGTTAGTTAAGACCACGATACCTAAATTAAGTTCAGGGATTAGCATGGTACGCGATAACATGCCTGTTAGCCCACCAGTATGACTTACCATAATTTTTCCTTTAACATCAGATATTTTCCAACCTAATCCATAGGCTGAGAAATGATTATCTCGGCGTCCGTCTCCATATATATTGTATCCTGTCATGGTAATTGGTGACCACATTTGTTTCTGTACAGCTTCAGAAAATAGCGTTTTAGATAAATTATCTCCGTATTTTCCTTTATTAAGTTGTACAAGCATCCATTTGGTTAAATCGTTAACTCCTGCATTAATTCCGCCAGCAGCACCAACTAAATCACCGCCATCGTAAGGTGAGAGTTCTTTAATTTCGTTATTGTAAGAATTGTGTGGCATGGCCACATTTGCATTTTTAGGAATACGGTTAATAAGTGGTTTAGCTGTTTTCATATCTAGCGGGTCGAAAATACGCGTTTGTATAAAGTCTGCCCAAGAAGTGCCGCTTACTCTGTATATAACTTCTCCTGCTACTAAATATAATAAGTTGTCGTAATCGTATTGGGTTCGAAAAGCAGATGTTGGTGTTTGGTATTGAAAACTTTTAATAATATCGTCTATAGTAAAATCTCCAGTGTCTGGAAAAATCATTAAATCTCCAGCGCCTAAACCTAAACCACTTCTGTGCGTTAGTAAATCGGTGATGGTGAAATTTGTAGTAACATAATCATCATACATTTTAAATTCAGGTATATAATCTACAACATGATCATCCCAAGATAATTTACCTTCATCCACTAATATAGCAAGTGCTGCACCTGTAAATGCTTTTGAATTAGAGGCAATAGAAAATAAGGTGTTGTCGTCTACTTTGTCTTTCGTTTCAATAGATTTTAAGCCATACCCTTTAGAATGTACAACTTTTCCATCTTTAACAATAGCAATTGCCATTCCTACAGAATTATTTAAAGCCATTGTTTTTGAAACTAAAGAGTCTATTTGCGCCGAGCTTACATTTTGCCCCCAATGGTTTAAAGTAAATAATAATAAGAAAGTAAGGATGGAAAAGCTTTTGTGAAAAGACATACGTTATATACAGATTGAATTAAAATTTTAAATTTATGAAAAAATAACTTCAGAATGCGTTGTAGACGATTTATAAATACCTTCAATTAAAGCTAAAGATTTTAAACCTTCTTCGCCATCTATTTCGGGTTGGGTGTTGTTAGAAATGGCTTTAATAAATTCTGAGATTTGTGTTTTATGTAAAGCATGTCCAATGGCTAACGGATCCGAGGCTCCACTAGAAGCGTCTAGGTCTGTTTGTTTTGGGTTTCGGTCATGATTTTTAATATCCCATTTTATAATTTTTCCACCTTCTAATATTATCGTACCATGTTCTCCATAAATTTCTAAACGCTCAGGGTTTCCTGGATAAAGCGCTGTTCCCGCGGTAATGGTACCAATTGCTCCGTTTTTAAAATTCACTAGAGCATGAGCTAAATCTTCACCTTCTATATTATGCATTTTAGTATAAGTTTTACCAAATACACTGTGTACAGCGCCCATGGCATTAATGAGAAGATCTATGGTATGAATCCCTTGGTTTATAAGTGCTGCACCGCCGTCTCCAAGCAACGTACCACGCCATACACTTTCGCTATAATATTCTGGAGATCGATTCCAATTTATACTCGCATTACCCATCAATAATTTTCCTAACCAGCCTTTATGTATCGCTTCTAATACGGTTTTATAATCTGTAGCATATCTGTTCTGAAAAACACAGCTCAGTTTAACATTATGAGTCTTACAAGCTTCAATCATAGCAGTTGCACGCTTTACAGAAATTTCTAAAGGTTTCTCGCATAAAACGTGAATGCCCGCTTGTGCGGCAGCCCGTGTTGACTCTAAATGACTCCCACTTTGTGTACAAATACTAACAATATCAATTAGGTTTTCATTAAAAAGGGTGTTGTAATCTGTATATACAGGAACGTTAAAATTGGCTTCCGCTTGCTGTATTCTAGATTCAGAAGACGTACAAACTGCAATTAATTTGGTGTTTGATAGGTCGTTAATACATTTTGCATGCGTTTTAGCAATAGATCCACTTCCAATAATTGCAATATTATAGATTTTTTTGGCTGTCATTTGAGTTGAATTTTGAGTTGAATTCTATTTAAGTAACTACTTTTTTAACCCAACATTATGTTATAAAAATAGAAAAAATATATCTGAAAAATATTTCAATCGTTTGAGTGATTTAAGAGGCAAAAATCCATTCAAATTAGCGTTAAAAAATTGTTAAGACACAAGGCTTTTTATTAACGAAAATTTACGAAAACGGTTGATTTAATGTGGTTTGTGTAATAAATGCGTAATAATCAATAATGTGTTGTTAATTCTAATTTAAACTGTCATTTGTCATATTTTAACATGCTCTTTCTGTCGAAATTTGAGGTATATAAACAGATCGAGAATTTAATACAATTAATATGAAAGTAGCAGAGTTAGAAAATACAGGCTTTAAAAAAGATGGATTTAATACAGGCGATTGGAATACGTCTATTAATGTACGTGATTTTGTGTACAAAAATATAACACCTTATCATGGTACTCAGAGTTTTTTAATTGGTCCAAGCGAACGTACTCAAAAACTTTGGGACGTATGTAAAAGTGCCACTAAAATTGAACGAGAAAACAATGGCGTGCACTCTGTAGATACAGACATTATTTCTGGTATTGCAAATTTTGAAGCTGGATATATAGATAAAGAAAATGAAACCATTGTAGGCCTACAAACCGATGGCTTATTAAAAAGAGCTATGAAACCTTTTGGAGGATACAAGGTGGTCCAAAAAGCATTAGAAGAAATTGGATTACAACCAGCAAATCAGGTAGATCAATTATTCTCTAAATATGTAAAAACACATAACGATGGTGTGTTTGATGCTTATAATGCAGAAATTAGAAAATTTAGATCATTAGGATTTTTAACAGGATTACCAGATAATTATGCTCGTGGTAGAATTATAGGAGATTATAGAAGAATTGCTTTATACGGAATAGATACACTTATTGCTGCTAAAAAGAAAGATTTAGCGAACATAAAAGGTCCTATGACGGATGCCGTTATTCGCTTGAGAGAAGAAGTTTCTGAGCAAATAAAAGCATTAAAAGAAATGATTACTATGGGTAATGCTTATGACCTTGATTTAAGTCGTCCTGCAGAAAATGCGCAAGAGGCTGTACAATGGACATATATGGCTTACTTAGCAGCTGTAAAAGAACAAGATGGTGCTGCAATGTCTTTAGGTAATGTGTCTACATTTTTAGATATTTATATTCAAAGAGATTTAGATAATGAAGTGATTGGAGAAATAGAAGCTCAAGAATATATCGACCAATTCGTTATGAAATTACGTATGGTGCGTCACTTAAGAATGTCTGCATACGACGAAATTTTTGCTGGAGATCCAACTTGGGTAACAGAAGCTATTGGAGGTATGTTTAAAGACGGACGTACTAAAGTAACAAAAACGGCTTTCCGTTTTTTACATACATTATACAACCTAGGACCATCACCAGAACCAAATATTACAGTATTATGGTCGCCTTCTTTACCAGAAAACTTTAGAAAATATTGTGCTAAAGTGGCTATCGATACGTCATCTATTCAATTTGAAAACGATGATTTAATGCGCGAATTAAGAGGGTCAGACGATTATGGAATTGCATGTTGTGTGTCTTACCAAGAAATCGGGAAACAAATTCAATTCTTTGGTGCGCGTACTAACTTAGCAAAAACATTGCTTTTGGCTATTAATGCAGGTCGTTGTGAGATTACTGGAAAACAAATGGTTAAAGGCATTGAAGTAGATAATGACGAATACTTAGACTTTGATAAAGTATTAGCGAATTACAAAATTGCAATGAAAGAAGTGGCTCGAGTGTATAACGATTCTATGAATATTATTCACTATATGCACGATAAATACTACTACGAAAAAGGTCAGATGGCTTTAATCGATACTAATCCAGATATTAATATCGCTTACGGTATTGCAGGTTTATCTATCGTAGCAGATTCATTATCGGCTATTAAATATGCTAAAGTTAAACCAATCCGAAATGAAGAAGGATTAACTGTTAGTTTCGAAATTGAAGGTGAATTCCCTAAATATGGAAACGACGATGATCGCGTAGATATCTTTGCTCATGATGCGGTAGAAGACTTTAATAACGAACTTAAAAAGCTAGCAGTCTACAAGAATGCAGAACCAACAATGTCTGTGTTAACTATTACGTCTAATGTCGTGTATGGTAAAAAGACTGGAGCTACTCCGGATGGTCGAGCTAAAGGTGTGCCTTTTGCACCAGGAGCAAACCCAATGCATGGTCGTGATACTAACGGAGCAATAGCATCTTTAAATTCTGTTGCTAAAATAGATTATAAAGATTCTCAAGATGGTGTATCAAATACATTCTCTATCGTACCAAAATCATTAGGTGCAACAGAAGAAGAACGTATCGATAATTTAGTTTCAACTTTAACGGGTTACTTTAGTAATGGCGCTCAACATTTAAATGTAAATGTTCTGGATAAAAATACCTTGTTAGATGCGATGGAACATCCAGAAAATCACCCACAATTAACAATTCGTGTGTCGGGTTATGCTGTTAACTTTATTAGATTAACAAGAGAACAACAAATGGAAGTTATCTCTCGTTCATTCCACGAATCAATGTAAAACGAACTCTGTTTATATTACTTTAAGAGGTATTCAAAAATTTTAAACACTAATTTTACTTAAATAGCAAAAAGTAATCTCCCTTACTGTTTAGTGTAAATTATATTTTTGAATGCCTCTTTATTTTTTAATTTAAATCTTACTATTATTAAAACTTCAGATAATACTTTAAGTGTACATTCTATAGAGTCTTTTGGAACGCATGATGGTCCAGGCATACGGATGGTTGTGTTTTTACAAGGTTGTAAATTAAAATGTTTGTATTGCCATAATCCTGATACTATTGATACCCAGGGTGGAACGGAATATGAGATAGAAGAGCTTGTTAAGCGCGCCGTAAGAATGAAATCTTATTTTGGAGACAAAGGAGGCGTTACAGTATCTGGTGGAGAACCTTTACTACAAGCTAAAAACTTGATTCACTTTTTTAAGCGTCTAAAAGAAGAAGGTATACATACTAATATTGACACTAACGGACGATTATTAAATCATCCCACAAAGGAGTTATTAGATGATTATGCCGATTTAGTGATGCTGGATATTAAGCATATGACAGAAGAAGGGTTTCAATACATAGCAGGTGCTAAAAACAAAGAAACCACTTTCAATTTCGCAAAACACAGAGAAGCTTCAGGAAAAAAAATGTGGCTACGCTATGTGTTAATTCCAGAAATAACCAATACACCAGAATTACTACATCAATTAGGGACCTATTTTAAGGATTACCAAACAATAGAAAAAATTGAATTGCAACCTTATCATAAATTAGGGATTCATAAATGGGAAGCATTAGGTTGGGAATACGAATTAAAAGATGCTAGAGAAAATACACAAGACGAAATTAACGAGGCCGTAAAAATTTTGAACACCTATTTTAAAGACGTAAAAGTGAATTAAAATTCATTTATAAATCTACTTAACCCAATCAGTATGTATTCACCTAAAGAAGGTATAAAAATTATTAATGAAATTGCGCTAAATAAGGAAGGTTATACTATTAGTAAAACATTAATTCTAGCTTTCTTAGCAGGAGCTTATGTGGCATTTGGCGGATTATTAGCGTTAACTATTTCTGGAGGTTCACCTGGTATTGTAGCACAGAATCCAGGACTTGCAAAGTTTATGTTTGGAGCAGCTTTTCCTTTAGGACTAATACTTGTGGTACTAGTAGGAGCAGAGTTGTTTACAGGAAACAATGCATATTTTATTCCTAATATTTTAACCAAAAGACAACGGGCTTATGCCATGTTTAAAAACTGGGGTTTGGTCTATCTAGGGAATTTTATTGGTGCGCTTTTTATCGCTTATGTTATAACACATTTAACACATCTTGTAAGTAAAGCGCCGTATTTAGATTTGGTTCATAGTATAGCACGAGGTAAAACAAGTCATTCGTTTTTAGTCACTTTTATAAAAGGTATCGGAGCGAATTGGTTGGTGTGTCTAGCACTTTGGCAAGGTATTGCAGCCGAAAACACGAGTGGTAAAATTATAGCCATTTGGCTACCTGTCATGGCTTTTGTTACTCTAGGTTTCGAACATAGTATTGCAAACATGTATTTTATTCCGTTATCTATATTCGAAGGTTCAGGAATTACATGGAGCACGTTTATATTTAAGAATTTAATTCCTGCAACTTTAGGAAATATTGTTGGAGGCGCTCTATTTGTAGGTCTCCCTTATGGATATTTGTTCGGTAAAACAGAACAATAAATTTAAATAAAAACAAAAGCCCCATAACATATTATGGGGCTTTTATTACTCTTAGTTTAGCGCTAATTTCTTCTCAATTAATTCATGCCAGGTATTAATAATCTGAATCTCACCACTTAATTGCGTATTTACCGCTTCATTGTAAAATTCAAATTGTTGTTCTGGCACCGATTTATCTTTAGGAATAAAGTCTAGTTTTAACCTTTCAATCGCATAAGAACTGCTTTTCGCGTGTAAGTCCTTACCAAATTTTAATATTTTACAATCTTTATAATCCGATAAATCTACACAATTTTCAACCGAGTTATCTGCTGTTTTTTTGAAGAAGAAAACCAGATTTTTAATGTTGTCCATCCCAATAATAAAATCGGCTCCTACATCGTAATTACTTATCTGGGCATCATGTTTATTTGCTAAAGTTTGTAACGATTTTAGTAAAGTGTTTTTTCTTTTTCTGCTTCCGCGACTTGATAATATAAAAGGTAAAGCGCAAATTGCTATAAAGAATGCGCTAAGGATCATTGTTCCAGTATTCATTGTAATGTGTTTTAAAATTATTTCATAAAAAGTGCAGATTATATAATTAAATATAACCTTGTTGTAGTAAACGGGTAGTGCGTAATCACACTAAAAAGGAATGGTGTTTACCAGAAATAATGAAACGGGAATATGGAATCGTTTTTACGATAATTAACCAAAGTATTGGTTTGGTTAATTTTGTATTGTAAGAATTGTGAAGCTATTAATTGCTCACTAATTTTAGGAAACCAAACAGAGTTAAATAACGGAATCTTTAAAAAGTGACCCGCCGGCGAAGGAAATGATATCACTACATTTTCAGGCTCTGCAGTTAAACTGAAAATTGATTTAGAGACCTTTGAAACCTTTTGCTGTTGCTCTGGATTGTTTGGGTAATACGTGAAAGTTTCAGGCAGAGGCTGTGTTACACTGTACAGTGCAAAACAATATAACAGGCTTAATAGTAAACCTCCCGAAAATTTAACAACTTTTTTCACGTCGCAAATTTAAATGTTTCTAAATAATAAAGAATAGGTTTAAGGTAATTTATCAAAAAATTATGATAACCTATCCAATAAAATACCAGCCGTGGCTTCCTGCTACCGCTCCAAAAATGGTACATAAACTAAGAATAAGCAAAATCCAATGTGCGCGATGAATAATTCTAAACGCTTTATCGGGATTTTTTTCAACTTCTTTTCTAAATAATTTATGAAGTAAAAGCGGTTCTAAAACATATAATACTAGTGTGAAGATAATCCACATAATTGTCATGGCATGAATCCACCAAAATCGAATATCTAAATACCTGCTCCAAGCATCCATTTCGTACATCATGTAAAAACCTGTAATTCCTGTAAGTAAGGTCGTGATTTTAGCTTGGGTGGCGAACTTACCTTCAATTTGCTCGAATGTCTGCAATTTATCTTCCTTAGTTTTCATTTTTTTTACTGCAGGAATAATAACAGTAGTGACCATAGAAACGCCACCAATCCATAACACAACGGCTAATACATGTATAACTCGGGCAAGGGTAAAAGTTTCCAAGGTGGGATAGAATTTAGTTTGAAAAATGTTATACTAAGTTAAAACAATAATCACTTCTATTTAAATATTTGAGTGAATAAAAAAGATGATTGATGATTTTTATTAATCTAAATCTATAATATCATAATTATTGATGCCTTATAGATGATGGGTATTGTATTTGCAGAAATTTTCAAGTTTTATAGTTTAATTTTGTTGCCTAAAATACAAACGTTAAACATGAATTTTACCACCTTCAATTCCTTTAAAAGTAGAAATTTTAGATTATTCTTTATGGGACAATCTGTATCGCTTTTAGGAACATGGATGCAGAAAACAGCGGTGAGTTGGGTAATTTACAGTTTAACGCAATCTAAATTTATGCTTGGTGTTACGGTGTTTGCAACACTATTTCCTACCGCAATTATGTCGCTTTATGGCGGTGTTATTGCAGATAGACATAATAGACACAGCGTATTATTAATTACTCAAATTGTCTCGTTACTTCAGGCTATTTTACTAACCATTTCTATTGTGTTTTTTAAAGACCATGCCGTTTGGACAATAATTGTGCTTAGTGCAGTTTTAGGTATTATAAATGGTTTCGATGTCCCTGCAAGGCAGTCCTTGGTGCGTGAAATGGTAGATAATAAAGACGATTTACCTAATGCTTTAGCCTTAAACTCGTCTATGGTTAATCTGTCTAAATTAATAGGTCCTGCGCTTGCTGGTTTTATTTTAGAATCTTTTGGAGACGAAGTGTGTTTCGGAATGAATGCCATGAGTTTTATTCCTGTAATTATTTCGTTGCTATTAATGCGCTTACCAAAACAGGAATTGAAACCGAAGGCCGATAGAAATATTAAAAATGAATTTAAAGACGCTTTTAACTATATCATTAGTACGCCTGAAATTCATTCGGTGTTAATATTTGTAGGGCTCATGAGTTTATTTGTATTGTCGTTTACCACTTTAACACCAGCTTTTGCCAAAGATGTGTTTAACGGTTCGGCGTCTACTTTAGGTGTAATCGATGGTATCATTGGTTTTGGTGCTTTTATAGGCGCCATATTCTTAGCATCTTTAAAACCAGGTGCAAACCTTGTTAAGGTCTTAGCGATTAATTCGTTAATTTTTGGAGTTGGACTAATTTTGTTTTCTGAAACCTCAAATTATTATTTAGCCTTGTTTTTTGTGGGTATAGCAGCCTTCGGGATGATGTCCGTAAGAACCATTACAAATACCATTATCCAAGTGAATGTACCAAATCATTTTAGAGGTCGAGTGATTAGTATTTACGTGATGACGTTAACCGGTTTATTGCCTATAGGTAGTCTTGCAATTGGTAGTATTTCACATTTTATAGGGGTACAAGCCACAGTGCTTATTCAAGGTGTTTTAGCTATTGTAATAGCCCTGTTTTACGGTAAATATCTTAAAAAACAAAAACTAAAGAAAGAGGCTGTAAACTTGCTAAAACAACGACCTGAACAGGGCTTAGGAGTTAAATAACTTCTATTATATGTATAAAATCAGTCTTTAATCGCTTTTAAAGCATAAACCATAGGTATCTTAGAGTCTAGGTGTTTAATTCTATATTGTCTCGGATTGACCTCAACAGTGTTTCTAAAACAATCGTAAGGCGAATAATCAAACTCCTTAAACGTTTGTAATTGTAAATTATTCTGAAGTAAACTCCCAAGGACTTCTCCCAGACTATGATTCCAAGTTATAGATTGTTGCGTAATATTTGCTGTTCTATCGGCATACGTCCCAGACTCTATTTCAACAATAGCTTCTTTTTTAAAGTAGCTGTAGATAATCTTATCAAAATCGTCATCGAACATCCAAACTGCAGGATGAAATTCTACAAACACAAAAGCTCCTTTTGGTTTTAAGTATTTCGAAATTGATTGTGCCCATTGGTCTAAATCGGGTAACCATCCAATGGTGCCATAACTGGTATATACGATATCGAAAGTATCATCTAAATAATTCGGTAAATCGTATAGGTCACAACAAATAAAGGACGCATCTAATTCAAGTTGTTTAGTTAAACTGTTAGCATTTTTAATGGCCACATCAGATAAATCAACACCTGTAACTTGTGCTCCTAAACGGGCTAAAGACAGCGAATCTTGACCAAAATGACATTGTAAGTGTAATATCTTTTTGCCTTGTACATCGCCAAGTAATTCCAATTCAATAGTATTTAAAGAGGAGTTTCCGTTAATAAAACCTTCAACATCGTAAAAATCTGATGCTAAATGTGTTTCCGTTTTAATATTCCAAGTGGCTTTGTTTATGGCTTTATAATCGTGTTCAGGATTCATGGTTAGTTGAATTAAATACAAGTTGAAAGAACAAATTACATATAATTTTTAAAAGGAGTGATAAGTACATTAAATTAAGAGGATTGAGCATGAACTTTCAGATTTAAATCACACGATTAAACTTCGGAAAACAAATACATTATCTTTGCTCAAAATTTTGCATATATTTTGAAAGACATCTTACTAATTACACCTCCATTTACCCAGTTAAATACACCGTATCCAGCAACGGCGTATTTAAAAGGATTTTTAAATACTAAGGATATTTCTGCAACTCAAATGGATTTGGGAATTGAAGTGATTATAGAGTTGTTTTCGAAAAATGCATTTACGATGTTGTTCGATTCTGCTTACGAGAATGATACCATTCAGAGTGAAAATGCGCAACGTATATATACCTTAAAAGACGATTATTTAAAGGTGTTAGAGCCTATAATAGAATTCCTGCAAGGCAAGAATGTAACTTTAGCAAGGCAAATTTGTACCGATAATTTTTTACCACGGGCATCACGATTCGATAATCTAGAAGATTTAAATTGGGCCTTCGGTAATATGGGAATGCAAGATAAAGCTAAGCACTTGGCGACCTTGTTTCTTGAAGATTTATCCGATTTTATTATTGAATGTATAGACGATAATTTTGGATTTAGTCGTTATGCCGAACGTTTAGGGATGAGTGCCAATTCGTTTGATGAGTTGTACGATAGTTTACAACAAGATATTACCTTTATTGACGATATCACGCTACAAATCCTAGAAGGTAAATTAGAAGAAGTGCAACCTAAAATTGTTTGTTTATCGGTGCCGTTTCCGGGGAATTTATACAGTGCGTTTCGTTGTGCACAGTTTATAAAATCTAATTATCCAAATATTACTGTCGAAATGGGAGGCGGATTCCCAAACACAGAGTTGCGTTCTTTAAAAGATGTTCGTGTGTTTGAGTTTTTCGATTTTATTACATTAGACGATGGGGAATTACCTGTCGAATTATTACACGATTTAGTAGTCAATACTAAAGATAAAAACACCTTCAAGTTTAAACGTACTCTGTTATTAGAAAACAATGCTGTGGTGTATAAAAATGATAGTCCGCTTCCGGATTATAAGCAAAGTGCAGTTGGGACACCCGATTATTCAGATTTGTTGTTGGATGAGTATATTTCGGTTATAGAAATTGCGAATCCAATGCACAGTTTATGGAGTGACGGACGTTGGAACAAACTCACCATGGCACATGGATGCTATTGGGGAAAATGCACATTTTGTGATATTTCCTTAGATTATATAAAAATTTACGAACCTATCGCGGCTAAGACATTAGTCGACCGCATGGAGGAGTTAATAGCGCAAACGGGAGATACCGGATTTCATTTTGTCGATGAAGCCGCGCCACCGTCATTAATGAAAGCATTAGCTTTAGAAATATTAAAACGTGATTTAACGTTAACGTGGTGGGCAAATATCAGGTTCGAGAAAAATTTTACTCAAGATTTATGTATTCTTTTAAAAGCCTCTGGATGTATCGCGGTTTCTGGAGGCTTGGAAGTGGCATCAGACCGTTTATTAAAACTAATTGATAAAGGTGTGACTGTGGAACAAGTCGCGCAAGTGACTCGTAATTTAACCGAAAGTAATATCATGGTACATTCGTATTTAATGTACGGGTATCCTACACAAACGGAGCAAGAAACCATAGATAGTTTAGAAATGGTACGTCAGTTGTTTGAAGTTGGCGTTTTGCAATCTGGCTTTTGGCATCAGTTTGCATTAACAGCACATAGTCCAATAGGCCTAAATCCAGCCGAGTTCGGCGTTACGCCACATTACAACGACATCACCTTTGCAAATAACGATGTCGCGTTTTCCGATGTGACAGGTATCGACCATTCAAAATTTAGTAACGGACTAAAAACCTCATTATTTAATTATATGCACGGGATAGGGTTTGATTTACCGCTTCAGGATTGGTTCGATTTTAATGTCCCTGATACGACAGTAGATTCAGATTGTATTTTTAATGCTTTACAAACCGAACCGAGTTTCAGTGTAAAACCAACAGCTAAAATTGTATGGTTAGGTAAAACACCGTTTGTAGAAGAGGTCTCGAAAACTAAAAAAGGAACGACCTATACGAGTTTGAAAATGACGTTCTACGATAAAACAAATGCCTTTCAAATTTCAACACCTTTAGATGAAGGTGAGTGGTTATTAGATATGCTAGAACAACTTAAGCCAAGTAGTGCCACGCAAACGTCTTTTAATATGTTGAAGAAAGATTTTGAATCTCATTTTGAGAATTTCGAATTATTCTGGTTTTCAAAACCTATAAACACATTAAAGGCACATGGTTTATTGGTGTTGTAAATAATTAGTTTTTATGTTAAAAGTCCTTCGATATATCCTTTCGCCATAAGTTCCGCAGTGTTTTTTACTCCTGTTTTGCATAGAATATTTTTCTTATGTGTTCTAACGGTGTGCGGTGAAATAGATAACATATTACCTATTTCGTTAGCATTTAGGCCATTCGATATTTGCTTAACAATTTCGATTTCACGTTTTGTAAGAATGCTTAACAGGTTTGTAGGGGTATCTTTTATTCGTTTCGGATTAAAAACTTCATGTTCTATTGACACATTATAGTAGGAAGGCCCCCCTGTTAGACTGATAAATGATACATAAGGCAGTGATTGTTTTTGAATGTGTTCAATTTTGGAATGCACACTTAAAACATGCATAGGAATATGATTTTCTGTCACAGAAGTTACGGTTAATTGGTGTAACATGGTACAACACTCGTTTTTAAAATTCGTCATTTTATAGGTATACACCGCCTTGTAATCAGTAATTTTATCTTTATCAACAAAATTAAAAAAGAAATCTTTTATTATTAATTCCTTTTTTTTTAAACTTTCAATTTCTTCAGGTAGAGCCGTGCTAAGAATTTTTTCTATATCAATGTCTTCAGCAGAAATGCCTAAAACATCTTGTACACCTTCAGAAACAAATTCTATTTCTAAATTGTGGGCATTTATAACATAAAAATAAGTATTACCGGGAGAGAATATATTAGCAAATAATTGTAACTGATTTTTGGATTTGTAATTTTCATAAATTTTTACTTTTGATGAATATTCGGTTCTCCAAAATTCTAATATCTCATTAAAATTACTTTTCATAAATAGATTGATTAGTTGATTTATATACTATGATTATCAATCAAATTCTTAGGGAGTAATAAATTATATAAATAATTTTTAGTTGATTTTAAAAATTCTATTAAAAGAATATAAAATCGATTAACTGAGTTTTTTGTAAATAATAAATTATTTTAGTTTTGAGTATGCTAGTTTTGCAATCCTATTGCATTAAATAATTTGTATATTTGAATTCATGAAATTTTTAACAGTCATATTATCCATTTATATTTTAGCATTAAACTTTGCGCCTTGCGAAGATATTGCTCCTATTGGCGATGATACAACTACCGAAATTACGCAACAATCGGATGCGAACCACGAGCACAATGCTACAGACGAATGTTCTCCATTTTGCCAATGCCATTGTTGCCATATTCACGCTACAGAATTTACGCCTCTACAAGTTTCCTTTACAGTGCCAGACATTTCAACAAAAATATTTCTTCATTTCGATAGTCTAGGTCAAGATTTTAATCAGACTTTATTACAACCGCCTCGGGTATAATGTGTCCTGTTTTTACAGGGTTTAATACCAATTCTTGTTTGAAATTACTATAAAATAAAATAATGATTTTTTTCTTTAAATGAAGAAGAAAAATAAAGCATAGCCTTAGTTACGGTTTCTTTTTATTCTGAAATAGAAAGTAAAAAAGGGTGTTTTATTATGGTTATTTCAATGAGAAATGGTATAAGTACATAATTCTTAAAGACCATTTAAGAATACGTTTTAATTTATAATCACATTATAACCCATTTTGTATGATTAATAAAATCATTGATTTTTCAATCCATAATAAATTTATTATTGGTTTGCTTACGCTTACCATAATAGGAGCGGGGATTTGGAGCATGACAAAAGTGCCCATAGATGCCGTTCCAGACATTACAAATAATCAAGTTCAAGTCATTACACAAGCACCTAATTTAGGCACCGAAGACATAGAACAATTTGTAACCTATCCTGTAGAAGTTGCGATGAGTAACTTACCAGATGTTAAAGAAATTCGTTCGGTATCACGTTTTGGTTTATCGGTAGTCACCATCGTTTTCGACGACGACATGGGAACTTATTTACCAAGACAATTAGTATCCGAAAAACTGACCGAAGTTAAAGAAGATATTCCCGAAGGTTTTGGTACGCCAACCATGGGACCGATTACTACAGGATTAGGAGAAATCTACCAATACACACTTAAAGTAAAGCCTGAATATAAAGACACATATTCGATTTCAGATTTGCGAACCATGCAAGATTGGATTGTGCAACGTCAAATGGCTATGGTGCCGGGTGTTGTTGAAGTGAATGCTATTGGTGGAAAAATTAAGCAATACGAAGTTGCTGTAGACCCTTCAGAATTAAATGCGATTGGTTTATCCATTACCGATATTTTTGAAGCTTTAGAAGTTAATAATCAGAATACTGGTGGTGCGTATATCGAGAAAAACCATCAAGCCCATTTTATTCGTGGCGAAGGTTTAATTCGCAGTTTAGACGATATTAAACAAATTGTAGTGTCTCATGCCCAAGGCGTGCCCATTACTATTGGGTCTATTGCCGAAGTTAAATTTGGTTCGGCCATTCGTTATGGTGCTCTAACCCAAGATGGCGAAGGCGAGGTTGTTGGCGGATTAGTCATGATGTTAAAAGGTGCGAATTCTAACGACGTGATACAAGCCGTTAAGGAACGTATGCAACTCATTCAGAAATCACTTCCGGAAGGTGTCGAAATTCAACCGCTTTTAGACCGAAGTGTTCTAATTGCAAAAACAACCTCTACCGTTGGGTTCAACTTAGTTGAAGGTGCCCTAATCGTCATCTTTGTCCTGATTTTCCTATTAGGAAATTGGCGTGGTGGACTTATAGTCGCATCGACCATTCCGTTATCCTTACTGTTTGCATTTATATTAATGTATGTGTTCGATGTTTGGGCAAATCTAATGAGTTTAGGTGCGATAGATTTCGGAATTATTGTCGATGGCGCCGTTATTATCGTAGAAGCTACCGTATTTATTTTCGCCTCTCAAGTCCTTAAAAAAGGGAAACTCACATCCGAAAACCGAGATAAAATTGCTTCAAAGGCCTCAAAGAAAATGATGAATGCCGCGTTCTTTGGTCAGCTTATTATTCTTATAGTGTTTCTTCCAATTCTTGCTCTAGAAGGGATTGAAGGAAAAATGTTTAAACCTATGGCGTTAACTTTTATTTTCGCGATGATTGGTGCCATGATTTTGTGTTTAACCTACGTCCCAATGATGTCGGCTTTAATACTTCGTGCGCCTAAAACAGATAAATTATCTTACGGCGACAAGTTTGTACACTGGGTAGAGCGTAAATATCAACCGTTATTAGATGGCGCTTTAAATAAAGGAAAATGGATTATCGGACTTGGGGTTTTGTTATTCGCAGTCACGGTGTTTATGTTTTCTAGAATGGGAGGCGAGTTTATTCCGCAGTTAGACGAAGGCGATATTGCATTTCATGCCATTTTAAAACCAGGAAGTTCGCTTACAGAAACCATTGAAACGACAACAAAAATTGAACAAGTTGTAAAAGCTAACTTTCCTGAAGTCGATAAAGTTGTGAGTCGTATTGGTGTGGCCGAAATACCTACAGACCCTATGCCCATGGATTTGGCCGATGTTATTGTAATTCTAAAACCTAAAAGCGAATGGGTGTCTGCCAGTTCTAAAGACGAATTGATAGATAAAATGAAGGCGGCGGTGCAAGTAATTCCGGGTGTAAATTACGAATTTACACAACCCATGGAAATGCGTTTTAATGAATTGTTAGAAGGTGTTCGTGAAGATATTGCTATTAAATTATATGGTGAAGATATATATGTGCTGTCGGAAAAAGCTGAAGAAGTAACCAAACTTATAGCAGGAATAGAAGGGATTGGCGATATGAAAGCTGAAGCCACCACAGGATTACCACAAATGACCATTACGTATAACCGACAAAAATTGGCGCAATACGGATTGCAAATAAATGATTTAAATCAGATTGTGGAATCTGCTTTCGCAGGAGGAAAAGCAGGAGTGATTTTTGAAGGTGAAAAACGTTTTGATGTAGTCGTGCGTTTACAAGAAAAAAACAGGACCGATATTACGGATGTTCAGAATTTGTTTATCAAATTACCAGGCGGTTCTCAAATTCCGTTAAAGGAAATAGCAGATATTTCGTATAAAGCTGGGCCTATGCAAATAAGTCGAGATAATACCAATCGCAGAACGTATGTCGGGGTAAATGTACGTGGTCGTGATGTGAAATCTTTAGTGACAGAAATTCAGACGAAATTAGATGCCGAATTAGAATTACCTCCAGGATATTTTATCCGTTATGGTGGGGCATTCGAAAATCTAGAACGCGCCAGTTCCCGATTACAAACTGTAGTTCCAATTGCATTATTATTGATTTTTGTACTCATATATTTTGCCTTAAAATCATTTCCGCAAACGCTCATGATTTACATAGCGATTCCCATGGCGACTATTGGTGGGGTCTTTGCGCTTTGGTTGCGAGATATGCCTTTTAGTATTTCTGCTGGTGTCGGATTTATTGTCCTCTTTGGAGTCGCCGTATTAAACGGACTGGTCATGATTAGCGGTTTAAATGAACTTAAGGATGAAGGCGTCGTCAATTTAAAAGACCGCATTTTTGAAGGGACTAAACGCCGAATTCGACCAATCATGCTTACCGCATTTACAGATGTGTTAGGATTTCTGCCTATGGCAATTTCGGCATCAGCAGGAGCCGAAGTACAACGACCGTTAGCCACTGTGGTTATTGGTGGTTTATTAACGTCCACGTTATTAACCTTATTCGTACTTCCTATTTTATATCATTGGGTTGAGGAACGTCAAGATAAAATTACCATAAAACGTTCAATGGGACCAGCAATTGCTGTAATGGTGTTATTTTTAGGACTTCCACAACTAACATTTGCACAACAAGTACCCAATCAAAGTCAGGAGATTTCTTTAGAAGATGCAGTGCAATTATCTAAAACGCAATATCCGTTATTAAAACAAAAAGCGTTGGCTATAGATAAAGAAGAAGCAATTAAAAGTACGGCTTTCGATTTAGGGATAACTAATTTGTCTACAGGCGGTGAAGAACTTAGAGGCGGTGAAGGGATATACACTACTGTTCAGGTCGCTCAAAATAATATTGATGTATTCGGAATTGGTGCTAAAAAGCAGTTGCAGGATCAGCGTATTTTACTAGCCGAACGGGCGTATCAATTATCGGAGCTTCAATTGGCATTAGAGGTCAAAAAAGCATGGGCCAAAGCGTATCAGACTAAAATGCAGTATAATTTATATTCAGAATTAGATTCTGTTTATACCAAGTTTGAACAAGCAGTTGCTCTGAATTATGAAGTTGAAGCCATTTCGAGATTAGAATATGCGGCGGCAAAACATCAGTATTATCAAATTCAGAATACAAAAACGAAAGCTTTTACCGCATATAGTATTGCCTTACAACAGTTGAATTTGTGGTTAGCGTCGGATACATTTTATACCGTTCCAGATACTTTTGATGGTCATGATGCTTTAATATCAGCATTAGATATTGAAAAGCATCCGGCGTATCAAGTGGCCGAATTGCAAGTAAAAGCTTCAGAAGCTCAATTAAAAGCGGCCAAAGCAAATAGTCTGCCAAAATTTAATGTGCAAGGTGGTTTACAAAATGTCGATGGGCAGTCCGGATTTTACAGTTTTCAAGGCGGGATATCGATTCCGTTTTTGTCCGGTAGTAAACGCGCCGATATTAAGACAGCCAAAATAGATAAACAGATTGCAGAATCTAATGTGCGCTTAAGACAAGAACAGGTAAAATCTGAATATTTTCAAGCTCAGGCACAATATAGGCAATGGTCCGAATCCTGGATGTTTTACAATACTAAAGTATTGCCATTAGCTAAAGAACAGCGCCAAGGGGCGTTATTGGCCTATAAAGAAGGCGCTGTAGATTATAGCGGATTTTCACAACTTATAAAAGAAGCGATTCAATCGGAATTGGATGCACAAGAAGCGCTTTTAAATTACTTGAACAGTTTATTCGAATTACAATATTTTAATCAGAATTAAGATGAAAAAATTAATATATATCAGCGTGTTTACACTTCTTACAAGTGTTTTAAGTTGTGGGTCTAAAGACACAAAATCAAACGAAACGGTTAATGACGTTGAAACTTCTGAAGCAAAACATGAAGACCATGGCGAGCATGAAGAGGCAGAAGGAGTGCATTTAAAGGCGTCTCAATTTCAAGCCTTACAAATGAAAGTAGATACTCTGTCTAACCGTTTAATGAGTGGTTATGTAGAAGCTAATGGAACTTTAGAAGTGCCACCCCAGAACGAAGCTTCGGTTACCACTATTATTGGTGCGAATATTGCTTCTATAGAAGTGATAGAAGGCGATAAAGTTGCAAAAGGTCAGGTCGTGGCCTATTTAACGCATCCGAATATTATTAAGATGCAAACCGATTATTTGAACGCTTATAGCAATAGTATGTATTTAAAAAAGAATTTCGAACGTCAGAAAAAGTTATATGATTCCGGGGTTGGGTCTGGCGCTAATTTTCAGAAAGCAGAAGCAGAGTATGAGGCATCGAAAGCATTGGCAAACGGATTGGGGGCGCAATTGCAGTTATTACAATTGAATCCGGAAAGTATTCAGAATGGCACCATTTATCAGCGTGTAGGATTACGCACGCCTATAGAGGGTTTTGTGCAGAAAGTAAATGTGAAAACGGGCCAGTATGTCGCACCTGAAACAGAAGTGTTCGAAATTGTAAATACACATCATGTGCACGCCGATTTAATGGTGTTTGAGAAAGACGTACAACATGTTAAAAAAGGTCAGAAGGTTAGATTTACGGTACAATCATTTCTTGATGACCAATTAATGGCCGAAATTTATTCAGTGAGTAAAACTTTTGAAGAGAATCCGAAAGCCGTTCATGTGCATGCCGAAATTAAAAACGACAAAGGCCATTTAATCCCGGGGATGTATATAAAAGGGAAAATACAGATTAACGAAATTGCATCATTAGCCATCCCGGAACACGCTATTTTTAAGGAAGGGAATCGCTTTTTTGTATTTAAAGCAGAGCAAGAAGCTGAAGAATGGAAGTTCGAACCTTTGGAAGTCATTCCAGGCGCAAAAGACGAGGGTTGGCAAGCGGTTACTTTTTTAGAAACGCAAGCTGAGTCAACGAAATTTGCTTTAAACAACGCGTATTACTTAAGTGCCGAAATGAAAAAAGGAGAATCAGAACACAGTCATTAAATTATGCAAACTGTAGAACAATTTTTAGAATCTAAAAGTATTCGTGTCACCGCGATGCGAATACTTATTTTTAAATTCTTATCAGAAAAACAAGAAGCTGTCACCTTAAGTGATATTGAGAATGCTTTTGATAAAGCCGATAGAACAACATTATACCGTACCATAAAAACGTTTGAAGATAAAGCTATAGTACATCAAATAGACGATGGCACCGGAGTGACTAAATACGCGTTGTGCGAACCCAATTGCCATTGCGATTTGGAAACCGATTTACATCTGCACTTTCATTGTACCCAATGTAGCGCTACCGTATGTTTAACAGACCATAAAATTCCGAAAATTAAAGTGCCAAAGGGCTATGTTGCAGAACATGTTAATTTGGTTGTAAAAGGCATTTGCGATAAGTGTAGCGCTAATTAATGCACTTCCATTGCATGGATTTATTTGTCACCTTTGAAGTATTAGTAAGTACACATATAAAACGATTTAAAGATGAGTAATATAAATAAAGAGACTAATCCAGATACAGGAAATTGCTGTAGTCAAGGGCATTGCCATGAAGAAAATCAGAATGAATCCTCAAAAATTAAAGCGTATGTTCCAGCTATAATTAGTTTTAGTTTACTAATGTCTGGTATCGCTCTTGATTATTTTGAGGTTTCATTTTTCAAGAATCCAATCCGACTTATTTGGTATATCATCGCTTATATTCCTGTAGGGTTTCCTGTGATGAAAGCAGGTTGGGGAAGTATTAAACAAGGTGATTTTTTTACTGAATTTTTATTAATGTCCATTGCAACATTAGGCGCTTTTATTTTAGGAGAGTATCCAGAAGGTGTAGCCGTGATGTTATTTTATGCCGTAGGAGAACTGTTTCAATCGGCAGCTGTAAATAAGGCAAAAGGTAACATTAAAGCTTTATTAGATATGCGGGCTAAAGAGGCAAATGTGTTTAGAAATGGTTCAATAATAACGGTTAATCCGGAGACTGTAAAAATAGGTGAAAAGATAGAAGTTAGAGTTGGTGAGAAAATTCCGCTAGACGGAAAGTTATTATCTCAAAAAGCATCCTTAAATACTGCCGCTTTAACGGGCGAAAGTAAACCTAGCACACTTGAAAAAGGAAAAGAGGTGTATGCGGGAAGCATCAATTTAGAAGGTGTAATTGAGGTTGAGGTCACCAAAGATTTTAACGATAGTTCTATTTCTAGAATTTTAGATTTGGTTCAGAATGCCACGGCGAGAAAATCGAAAACGGAATTGTTTATTCGAAAATTCGCTAGGATTTATACGCCAATCGTAGTGTTTTTAGCTATCGGAATAACGGTGTTGCCGTACTTCGTTGTCTCGGATTATGTATTTAGAGATTGGTTGTATCGTGCGTTAATTTTCTTAGTGATTTCGTGTCCGTGTGCGTTGGTGATTTCTATTCCGTTAGGGTATTTCGGCGGATTGGGAGCAGCCTCTAAACATGGAATTTTATTTAAAGGCGCTTCACTTCTAGATGCTATGAATAAGATTAACACCTTGGTAGTAGATAAAACAGGAACGTTTACTAAAGGTGTTTTTAAAATAAAATCTATCACTACTACACAATGGGAAGAATCGGAGTTGATGGATTATGTAAAAGCGGTTGAAGCGAAGTCGACGCATCCTATAGCACAAGCGATTCTAAACTATGAATCTAAAGGGAATTATAGTGCTGAAGCCGTTTCAGAACTTGCTGGACAAGGTTTACAAGCAACAGTAAACGACAAAACGGTATTGGTAGGAAATGCAAGGTTAATGGAAGCACACCATGTTAACATTCCTAAGGAAACCGAAGCTGTTGTAGAGTCTATTGTTTTAGTGGCTATCGATAATGTGTTTGCTGGCTATATTATAATTGCCGACGAATTGAAAGCAGATGCCAAAGCCACAATTACGAGATTACGTGCTGTGGGGATTTCAAAAATTAGAATGTTATCTGGAGACAAAGATAGTATTACACAACAAGTCGCTTCAGAATTAGACATTACAGAAGCAAGAGGAGGTTTATTGCCTGAAGATAAATTAAACGATGTAGAAGCACTTAAGAAAACTATTGGTGTAAACATTGCTTTTGTTGGCGATGGTATTAATGATGCACCTGTTTTAGCAGCTAGTGATATAGGTATTGCCATGGGAGGATTAGGAAGTGATGTGGCTATAGAAACAGCAGATGTTATTATACAAACAGACGAACCTTCTAAAATTGTTACAGCTATTAAAATAAGTCGGTCTACCCGTGCTATTGTCTGGCAAAATATTGTCTTAGCTTTTGGTGTGAAATTAATCGTAATGATTTTAGGTGCCGGCGGATTAGCAACCATGTGGGAAGCGGTATTTGCCGATGTTGGTGTAGCGTTGTTAGCCATATTAAACGCTGTACGATTACAGCGTATGACTTGGGATTAAGGTTTCTTTTTAAAGCGATAGATAATTTATAACCAATATCCATACACAAGTGATTATGAGTTACTAATTCTATATTAAAAATTATGCATGCATAATAAAAATGATTTATATTTGTTAGAACCGATAGACATAAATTATGCAAACAAAACTTACTGAACTACTAGAAATTACGCATCCTATTATTCAAGCTCCCATGTTTTTAGTCTCTAATGTGGCTATGGTAAAAGCAGGTATGGAGAGTGGAATTGCAGGATGTATTCCAGCTTTAAATTATAGAACATTAGCTGAGTTAAAATCGGCTATACACGAATTAAAAGCAGCAAAAGTAAAGGGTGGTGCATTCGGATTTAATTTAATCGTGAATAAATCTAATATTAAGTATAAAGACCAGTTAGAAGTATTGTGTAAAGAAGGATGTGATTTTATTATTACATCTTTAGGAAGTCCAGAAGAAACTATTAAAAAAGCCCATGAAGTGGGTATTAAAGTATTCTGCGATGTCACCGATTTAAAGTTTGCTAAAAAAGTAGAAGCACTCGGGGCAGATGCCATTATTGCGGTTAACAATCAGGCAGGAGGACACCGTGGCGAATTATCGCCGCGAGCATTAATTCAAGAACTGACATTAAACTGTAATATTCCAGTAATATCTGCGGGAGGCGTTGGGAAAAAAGAAGATGTAGATAGCATGATTACATTTGGTGCAGATGGTGTGTCTGTGGGAAGTCCGTTTATTGCTTCAGTAGAAGCCGGAGTTACAGAAGAATATAAACAAGCCTGTGTAGATTACGGAGCCAAAGACATTGTGATGACAGAACGTATTTCTGGAACGCCATGTACAGTTATAAACACACCTTATGTTCAGAAAACAGGAACCACACAACCTTGGTACGAAAAGCTTCTGAATAAAAACAAAAGCCTTAAAAAGTGGGTGAAGATGATGCGCTTTGCTATTGGTATGAAAGCGACAGAAAAAGCTGCAAAAGAAGTGACTTATAAAACCGTTTGGGTGGCGGGACCAAGCATAGAGTATACGAAGTCTATTTTACCTGTAAAAGACATTGTCTCTAAATTAGTAAACTAATCAGCTGCTTTAAAATCTTTAAATACCGTGGTTTTTAAAACGTCCCATTCGGCTTTCAATATTCCATAAATACAAGTGTTTCGTTTGTAGCCATCAAGTAAATATAGATTTTGTCTTAAAATTCCTTCTAAAGTTCCTCCTATACTTTCTATAGCCTTTCTAGAACGGATGTTGCGCTCGTCGACCTTAAATTCTACTCTTTCGTATTCCAGGTGTTCAAAAGCATATTGTAACATTAAAAATTTCATATGGGCATTAAGACCGGTGCCATGAAATTCATACCCAATCCAGGTCGAGCCAATGTCTAAAACTTTTTGTTTCGCATTTATATTCATAAACCGTGTGCAACCCGCATATGCATTTTTCGATTTGTCGAATACCAAAAACGGGATACAAGTTTTATGGTAGTAACCATCTACAGCCGTTTTTACATAATCTCTTAAGGCTTCAGGTGTTGAAATATGCGATGGAGAATATTGTACCAAATCGTCCTGAGACGCAATAGATGTTACGTACTTATAATTACTTAAGCCTAAAAGCGTGAGTTTTACACGACTATCTTCTAATTGTTGAATGTTCATAAAGCGTATGAATTTATCTGAAACTCGTTTTGTACTTTTGTATATCTAAAAATATATGTTTTATATGAAACCAACTAAAGACCATGTGCTTAAATTAGCTAATGCTGCATGTAAAAATACACTAATGGAAACATTAGAAATTGAAATTGTAGATTATACTGAAGATTCTTTAGTAGCTAGAATGCCTGTGACTTCAAAAGTACATCAGCCAGATGGTGTGTTGCATGGCGGTGCAACGGCTGCTTTAGCCGAAAGCGTTGGAAGTTTCGCATCTCATATTTTTTTAGACACAAACGAATTTTTTGTCCGTGGTTTAGAAATTACTGCCAATCATTTAAAAAGTGTAAAGTCGGGTTATATTTATGCTACGGCAACTTTTATTCATAAAGGAAGAACAACGCAACTTATAGATATTCGTGTAACAGACGAGGACAATAATTTAATCTCCTTATGTAAATTATCAACCATTACTTTACCTAAAAAGCAGTAAATGCATCACGATGATTTTTTCGAAAGTCTTAACGCCCAGTTTCAAGACGCCTTACCATTTGTAGCTTATAGAACACCGAATGAAAATCAGGTGAATGCCGTATTTCAACACGATGATACGTTATATGAAACCAAAGATTTGTCGGAATCTGGATTTGTATTTGCACCCTTCGATGATGCTTCAAAAATGGTATTAATGCCTTTAGCAGCATCAGATTTAGAATGTTGTGATGCCTTTGAAGGTACAGCATCAGAACAAGTTAATTCTGAATTAGTATCAACCTCAAATCAGAAGATAGCGTATATTGAAACTATAAAGAAAGCAATTTCAGCTATAGCGCAAACCGATTTAAAGAAAGTGGTTCTATCTAGACCTGATTATGTGACTAAAGACAATTTAGAGGTTTTTGAAGTTTTTAAACGTTTACTAGCGACTTATAAAACGGCATTTGTGTATTGTTGGTATCATCCAAAAATCGGACTTTGGCTAGGGGCAACTCCAGAGACTTTATTGAAAATTGAAGGCCAACGCATGTCGACTATGGCATTGGCGGGAACTCAGGTCTATAAAGGAACTACAGAGGTAAGTTGGGGAACTAAAGAAGCACAAGAACAACAATTTGTAACCGATTATATCGTATCTAATTTAGACGCTGAGGTCGAACACGTTTCAACTTCAGAACGAAGAACTGTTAGAGCAGGAGGGTTATTGCATTTGCAGACTCAAATTTCGGCACGATTAGGGAAAGACTATTCTGGATTATTACACATAGTACGCGCATTGCATCCGACGCCTGCCGTTTGTGGTTTACCTAAAGCAGAGGCTAAGGCTTTTATACTTGAACATGAAGGTTATAATCGTGAGTATTACAGCGGATTTATGGGCGAGTTACATTTTAAAAAGCGACAAACACGGAATACCAATCGTAGAAATGTAGAAAATAATGTGTATGCAACTGTAAAAACAGTAAGCAATTTATATGTCAATTTGCGTTGTATGCAGGTACTGCCAAGTAAGATTGCTTTGTATGTTGGAGGTGGCATTACTAAAGATTCTAATCCGGAAGCAGAATGGGAGGAAACCGTTAGTAAAACGTCAACCATGAAAAAAGTGCTTTTTTAATTGCACTTAATACATGTAAATATTCTGACTTAAAAAGATAGAAGTTCGTCGTGTTTAAATTTAAGAATGCTTAATTTTACAGCTGATAGATTATAATTAATGTTCCATGATATATTCAGCGATTCCGCTCGCACAAACAGTAATTCAACTGTGTAAAGCAAAACAAATAAAACATATTGTAATATCTCCAGGAAGCAGAAATGCGCCTTTAACTATTGGATTTACACACGACCCATTTTTTACATGTTATAGTATCGTAGACGAGCGTTGTGCAGCATTTTTTGCATTAGGAATTGCACAACAATTAAAAAAACCTGTAGCCGTTGCTTGTACTTCAGGAAGTGCATTGTTAAATTATTATCCTGCGATTTCCGAAGCGTTCTATAGTAATATTCCGTTGGTTGTATTATCTGCAGACCGCCCTAAGCATATGATTGGTATTGGTGACGGACAAACCATCAATCAGCCAAATGTGTTTAAGAATCATATTTTATATTCAGCCAATTTAAAATTAGACGTGAAAGAGGAGCATAATCGCTTTTCTTCAGAACCATTTCCTGTTTTTAAAACACTGGAGCATAAATTAGAGCATGTGTTGAATCTTCAAAATCATGCTCAAAATAGCAATGAAACGGAGATAAATTCAGCATTAAATATTGCGAAGGCACAACAAGGTCCTGTTCATATTAATATTCCTTTTGATGAACCGCTTTATAATCGCGTAGAAACCTTATCGGTAAATCCAGAGGTGATTGCTATTGAAGAAGAATCGTTAGAATTAGATTTCGAAACCATAGAATTTTGTGCCGACGATTGGAATGCGGCTGAACGTAAATTAGTACTTGTTGGTGTTAATGGTCCGAATGAAATTGAACAGAAATATTTGGATGTTTTAGCTGAAGATGATAGTGTTATTGTGCTTACAGAAACCACATCGAATGTGCATCATGAAGCTTTTTTTCCGAGTATCGATAAATTAATAACGCCTTTAACGGAAGGTGAATTTAAAGCACTTCAACCAGATATTTTACTTACCATTGGAGGTTTAATTGTTTCTAAACGTGTAAAAGCCTTCCTTAGAACGTATAAACCAAAACAGCATTGGCATGTTGGTCAAACTAAAGCGAACGATACATTTTTTAGCTTAAATAAACATATTAAAACCACACCCAACCAGTTTTTAAGTCAGCTAACTATCCGAATAACTGTAGTAGAAAGCGATTATAAAACATATTGGAATCGGGTTAAAGAATATAGAGAATTAAAGCATGATGCCTATTTAGCCGATATGTTGTATAGCGATTTTAAAGTTTTTGATGTGCTGATAAAAACATTAAGACCAAAATCGGTGTTACAACTAGGAAATAGTTCTACCATTAGATATGCGCAGCTATTTAATTTGCCGGCAGATGTTGAGGTCTTTTGTAATCGTGGTACAAGCGGTATAGATGGTAGTACATCTACAGCCATAGGTTGTGCAGTTGTTACCCCAAAGCCAACGACCTTAATTTCTGGTGACCTTAGTTTTTTATACGATAGCAATGCGTTATGGAATAATTATATTCCTTCAAATTTTAGAATAATAGTCATTAATAATGAAGGTGGTGGAATTTTCAGAATTCTTCCAGGACATAAAAACACCGAAAATTTCGATTGTTTCTTTGAAACCAAACATCATTTAACGGCTAAACACTTGGCAGAGATGTATAAATTTGAGTATCAATCAGCGTCAAATGAATATGAATTGGTATCGGAATTAAATACATTTTATTCAGAATCAAAATCGCCTAAACTTTTAGAAATTTTTACACCCTCAACCATAAACGATAGCATTTTAATCGATTATTTTAAAGCTTTAAAATAGTTGCATATTGTCGACTCAGTTTTATTACACATACAAACACTAATATTATTACCTTTGCGCCATGATACATTTAGGAGAATACAACACATTAACCATTTTACGCGATACCGAACCGGGATTGTTTTTAGGAGACGACGAGAATAACGATGTCTTATTACCAAACCGTTATGTCCCAGAATCTTTTGAGATTGGAGACGATATCGAGGTTTTTGTGTACTTAGATAATGAAGAGCGTATTATTGCGACTACCGATAAACCTTATATTAAAAAAGGAGACTTTGCTTTATTGAGATGTAATCAAGCGAACGACTTTGGAGCATTTTTAGATTGGGGATTAGTAAAGGAATTATTTTGCCCGTTTAAAGAACAAGCCTATAAAATGAAAAAAGGAGGTTGGTATTTGGTTTATTGTTTCGAAGATGAGGTAAGTAATCGTTTGGTGGCATCTAGTAAAACCAATCATTTTTTAAGCAATAAAGAACTGACTGTTCAGGCTTTCGATGAGGTGGACTTAATTGTTTCGCATCCATCAGATATTGGAATGAATGTAATTGTGAATAAAAAGCATACCGGTTTAATTTTTAAAGATGACATTTTTCAAGATTTAAGTGTTGGTGATAGATTAAAAGGGATAGTTAAGAAAGTACGTCCTGATAATAAGTTGGATATTATGTTAGGTAAAATTGGTTACAGAAGTATCGAGCCTAATGCCGATTTAATTATGAAGGAACTTCAAGATAATAGCGGTTACCTAAATTTAACCGATAAATCTGCTCCAGAAGCTATTAAAGAAACCTTACAAATGAGTAAGAAGAACTTTAAAAAAGCTGTTGGAACACTTTACAAAAAGCGTTTAATAGAAATTAAAGACGATGGTATTTATTTAATTGAATAATTGCTGATGTTTTATAAATTAAAAAAGCCTCAAACAATTGTTTTTTGAGGCTTTTCTGTGTTTTAAACTGTATGTTTTTACAAGTTTAAGTCTTTCTTAATTGCTCGTGGTAACGCATCTTTATGAACCATAATTGAAATGGTTTTTAGTTTAAAATAAGCTTCACTCATATAAATATAACCATCGTTAGAAACGCGATCTGAATTTCCTCCCCAAGAGTTTTTTACTTTATAGTAAGTGTTTCCTTTTTGGTCTTCAACTAAACCAACAATATGCATCAAGTGGTCATCAGTAGTATCAAAATTTTCAAATTCCTGTTGACGGTATTCTGCTGAAACTTTTAATTCCTTTTCAATGGTTTTTAAAGCAGAGTTGTAATCTTTTTCATCTTTAGGCATTACAGCAATCCCGTGTTTAGAAGAAAATGTTTTTTCACTTACATCGCAATCTAATTCAATTGTAAATCCGTTTTTTAAAGCATCGTTGGTAATATCTACCAATTCGTCTAATTCTACATTATAAAAGCTTCCGTTAGAAAAGTTATCTGGAATATCTAAAATAAAAGAAGAGTTATAAGGGTGATGCGTAAAGGACGTAATACTAACGTAATTGTCAGCTTTTAATCCCGTCATAATAAGAAAAGACTGTGGTGTATAGGAAACGCCTTCGTAAGTAAATGTCTTTACGTTTTCGCCTAAGTTTTTATCTAATACTTTAGACACGTCAGATTTCCAATCGCCATCATATGTTTTCTTGTTTTTAATGTAATCATCTAGAATTGTTTTTAGTTCTCCAACTAGTTTAGAATGATCATATTTTGTCTCTTTTTTTAACAAACCTGTATATACTTCGTTCGGAACTAAACCATAAGCATCCATGCTATTAATTACATCGTGAGCTAATCCGCCTTCGCTAAATTGAGCTTTACCTTGGCGCATAACATAATTCCAAGACTTTATAGGATAGGTCTGTCTTACATTATACATTTCCGATAAATCGATATGCTTACCTGTGGTTCTCAATATTTCGCTTTCAAGAAATGAAGATGTAGAGAAGCTCCAGCATGTTCCTGTATTTCCTTGATTAATAACGTCTAATGCGCCTAAATCTATTTTAGTTTCAAATTTGTAAGCTTGTGAGAATGCTGTTGTTGTAATAGCAAGTAGTAATAAGAAAATACTATATTTTTTCATTATGAAGTAGGGGTTTGTTTAAAATGATTTATTTTTGGCTAAAATAAGAAAAATGGAGCAAGCAAATTGGGTAACTGTCAAAGAATACGACGACATTACTTATAAAAAATGCAATGGCGTTGCTAGGATTGCATTTAACAGACCAGATATTAGAAATGCGTTTAGACCAAAAACAACAAGTGAATTATACGATGCTTTTTATGATGCCAATGAAGATGTAAATATTGGTGTTGTTTTATTATCTGCCGAAGGACCATCATCTAAAGATGGTGTGTATTCTTTTTGTAGTGGAGGAGACCAAAATGCAAGAGGAAAACAAGGGTATGTTGGCGAAGATGGGTATCACCGCTTAAATATATTAGAAGTACAACGTTTAATCCGATTTATGCCAAAGGCTGTAATAGCAGTAGTTCCAGGTTGGGCTGTTGGTGGCGGACATTCGTTACATGTGGTTTGCGATTTAACATTAGCAAGTAAAGAACACGCTATTTTTAAACAAACCGATGCCGATGTTACCAGTTTCGATGCGGGTTATGGTTCTGCATATTTGGCTAAAATGGTCGGTCAGAAAAAAGCACGTGAAATTTTCTTCTTAGGACGTAATTATAATGCTCAAGAAGCATTCGAGATGGGAATGGTAAATGCCGTAATACCTCATGCCGAATTAGAAGACACTGCTTATGAGTGGGCTCAAGAAATATTAGCGAAATCGCCAACGTCTATTAAAATGTTGAAATTCGCTATGAATATGACTGATGATGGCATGGTTGGGCAACAAGTATTCGCTGGTGAAGTGACGCGTTTGGCTTACATGACAGATGAAGCTAAAGAAGGTAGAAATGCTTTTCTTGAAAAACGTAAACCGAACTTCGAGAAAAAATGGATTCCATAATAGATACGTATGAGTAATTTTTCAAAATGGATTTCGGCCATGCGTTTACGCACCTTGCCGTTATCTGTTTCAGGTATTATTGTGGGTGGTTGTCTGGCTGCACGAAATGGGTTTTTTAATCCGTTAATTTTTACTTTAGCGATTCTTACAACTTTGGGTTTGCAAATATTATCAAACCTTGCAAATGATTATGGAGATGGTGTAAAAGGAACTGATAACGACGATAGAATCGGGCCTATGCGTGCGCTTCAAAGTGGAGAAGTTACACCTAAGCAAATGCTAACTGCAATCAAGTTAAATGTGGCCGTTATATTAGTATTGGCATTATTATTAATATGGGTGTCTTTTGGTTCAGAAAACTTTTTATTGTCTGTTTTCTTTTTTGTTTTAGGGGGTGCAAGTGTTGTTGCCGCTATTAAATATACCGTTGGGAGTTCGGCCTATGGTTATCATGGTTTAGGTGATTTATTTGTGTTTATATTCTTCGGATTAGTAAGTGTTATAGGTTGTTACGTATTGTTCGTTAGGCAAGTAGATGATATTACGTTTTTACCAGCAATAGCTATTGGTATGTTAAGTGCAGGGGTTTTAAATCTGAACAATATGCGCGATATTTTGTCTGATGCCAAATCAAATAAGAATACGTTAGTGGTGAAAATGGGGTCTAAAAAAGCTAAATATTATCATTATTTTTTAGTAGGAGGTGCTATGGTATTGATGCTATTATTCGGTCTAATATATTATACATCACCGTGGAATTTAATATTTCTAGTGGTTTTTATTCCGCTAATAAAACATCTCATTATTGTTTATAAAAATAATATTCCTAAAGATTTAGATTCAGAATTAAAGAAGTTGGCATTAAGTACATTTTTCTTATCGCTGTTATTGGGAATAGGACAGTTATTGTGATGTTTTTCTTCTTAAAATTGTTAAAATATTAATTTAACAGATGTTATTTAAGAATATGAAATATTATATATTTAAATAATTGATATTCAGTAGATATCAATTATAAGCTTAAATTTAGCTTCAATTTTGGGGATTGAGAAACTCAGACAAATTATTTTAATATGTCTGAGTTTTTTTTGTATTTTGATTTCAAATTATTGAAATATGAAAATCACATTTTACGGACATGCTAGTCTTGGAATAGAAGTGAACGATGTATCGATTTTAGTCGACCCTTTTATTAGTCCAAACGAAAAAGCTTCTCACATTGACATTGAAACACTTAAAGCAGATTATATTTTATTAACGCATGCGCATGAAGATCATGTTGCAGATGTTGAGGCCATTGCTAAACGCACAAATGCTGTTATTGTTTCTAATGCAGAAATTGTTACCTATTATAGTAATAAAGGATTTGAAGGTCACCCTATGAATCATGGTGGTACTTGGGATTTTGAATTTGGAATGGTTAAATACGTAAATGCTATTCATTCTTCAGGTTTTGCCGACGGTACTTATGGTGGTCAACCTGGTGGTTTTGTTATTGAAGGTGAACGAAAAAATATTTACATCGCTGGAGATACGGCGTTAACTTTCGATATGAAATTGATTCCACTTAAAACTAAATTAGATTTAGCGATTTTACCAATTGGTGATAATTTTACCATGGGAGTAGACGATGCTATTTTGGCTAGTGATTTTATTGAATGCGATAAAGTTCTAGGATATCATTTCGATACGTTTGGTTATATTGAAATAGATTACGAAGAAGCTAAACGTAAATTTTTCGATAAAGGCAAAGATTTAATGCTACTTGACATAGGAGAAAGCATAGAATTATAAAAAACGCATAAAAACTATAAAAGTTTCAATTGAATAAACAATCATTCAATTGAAACTTTTTTATTTAGAAAGATTTGATATGATAAATCAGTCTACATTTATTTTTTCTTGGTTTTTAAGCCAATCTTTACGCATCGTTTCACTAGAAACTCCTGTACCATCATGTTTCCAACCAGGAGATTTAAAAAAGTACATTAATCGGTGTTTTAGGCTTTTATGTCCAGACCATGCGTCTTTAAATAGTGCAATCCACTCATGATAAGCAATAAAAATCGGGTTATAACTTTTTATTTTAGAAGTTAATCCGTAAACTACTTTTTCATTATCTAATTCCGCTTGAAAGGTCCCGAAAAGTTTGTCCCAAATAATAAGAATTCCAGCATGATTTCTATCTAAATAAATAGGGTTACTACCATGATGTACACGATGGTGAGAAGGTGTATTCATTACTGCTTCAAACCATTTAGGCATTTTCTTAATTGTTTCGGTGTGAATCCAAAACTGATATAATAAACTTACAGCTTGCATAAACACAATCATTGCAGGATGAAACCCTACTATAGGCATCCATAACCAAAATATAAAAGAATAGAATCCGCCAGACCATGTCTGACGTAAAGCTGTGCTTAAATTGTAATGTTCGGATGAGTGATGCACAACATGCGATGCCCAAAACAAACGGCACTCATGCGAGGTCCGGTGAAACCAATAATATGAAAAATCGTCGGCAAAAAACAATAGTATAAAACTCCACCAAGTTACTGGAATGGTAAATAGCCTAAAATTATTGTATACCAAAAGCAGTGCAAAAAGCACGACTATCTTACTGAAAAACCCTAGAAAAACATTACCAAGTCCCATCGCTATAGACGCAAATGCATCCTTGGTTTTGTATGTGTGGATACTCTTTTTTGTGGTAACATATAATTCTAACAACATTGAAAGCACAAATAAAGGAATCGCAAATAGAATAATATCTGGGAATTCTGGCATGAAGATTACAGTTTAGTTATTGCCTAAATTACGAAAATATTTAACTATTTTTGATAACATGATTTCAGCAACATATCACAAATACATTTTAAACTTTAAAAACCCTAGCGGTACTTCTAGAGGTGTGCTTACCACTAAAGAAACTTGGTTTATTCATATAGAAAATCAAGGGCGAAAAGGAGTGGGCGAGTGCGGTGTTTTTAGAGGATTGTCTGCAGACGACAGACCCGATTTCGAGGAGAAATTAAAGTGGACCTGTAACAATATACATTTGGGTTTAGAAGCCTTATTAATAGCGTTAATTGAATTTCCGAGTATACAATTCGGACTTGAAATGGCGTTTAAATCTTTAGTAGGAGAAACTGCTTTTACATTGTTTCCTTCTAAATTTACTTCAGGTGAAGATGCAATACCTATAAATGGTTTAATTTGGATGGGAAGTGCAGATTTTATGAAAGCACAGATTAAAGATAAACTTGAAGCTGATTTTAATTGTATTAAAATGAAAATTGGGGCTATAGATTTTCAGACGGAAGTCGATTTACTAAAATCGATTCGGAAAGAATTCTCTGCTTCAGAAATAGAATTACGTGTCGATGCAAATGGTGCTTTTCAGCCTACTGAAGCATTAGAAAAATTAAAAATCTTATCCGATTTCAACTTACATTCTATTGAGCAACCTATAAAAGCAGGGCAAATAGAGGCTATGTCAAGTTTATGTGAGCATACACCACTGCCAATTGCTTTAGACGAGGAATTGATTGGTGTGTTTAATCAAGAACGTAAAGTAAAACTTTTAAATCTAATCAATCCGCAATATATTATTCTTAAACCTAGTTTGGTTGGCGGATTTCAAGGTAGTGATTCTTGGATTTCTCTTGCAGAAAAAAAGGCTATTGGTTGGTGGATTACTAGTGCTTTAGAAAGTAACATAGGTTTAAATGCTATTGCACAATATACGTACACTTTACAAAGTAATTTACCACAAGGTCTTGGTACGGGAGGATTATTTACTAATAATTTTGATTCGCCTTTAGAAGTAAAAGCGGGCAAACTACAGTATGTTAAAGATAAAAATTGGAACTATAATTTATAAAAATAAACGATGTATATAACTCAAGCATATAAAGGATTAACAGATTGGTGGCGATACATTGTAGGTGTTATTTTGGCATTTATTGGAATTTCCATATTTTCAGCACCACATCTTATTGCCATTAGCATGAAAACATTGCAAGGTGACGTGGATTTATCTAGAATGGACGACACCAACTACATACTTGGTTTGTTTGAGTCTAATTTGAATTTAATTTTTGTGATGTTACCCTTTTTAGGAGGGTTAATTTTCTTATTTATTGCCGTTAAGTATATTCATAAGTTATCCATTTTAAAGTTAACCACTACTCGAGCAACTATAGATTGGAAACGGGTATTCTTTTCATTTGGTTTGTGGGGAGCAATATCATCACTATTTATAATAATTGATTACACCATGTATCCAGAAAATTATTTGTATAATTTTCAATTGAATAAATTTTTAATTTTACTTGTTATTGCCTTGGTTTTAATACCGTTTCAGACCAGTTTCGAAGAATATATGTTTCGAGGGTATTTAATGCAAGGAATTGGGGTTGTTTCAAAAACGAAATGGTTACCTTTAATTTTAACTTCTGTGATTTTTGGTGGTTTGCATATTGCGAACCCAGAAGTCGAGCAATTAGGATATACTATAATGGTATATTATATAGGAACAGGACTGTTTTTGGGAGTGATGACATTAATGGATGAAGGGATGGAATTGTCGTTAGGTTTTCATGCCGCGAATAATTTTTTTACGGCCCTATTGGTAACATCAGATTGGAGTGCATTGCAAACGTATTCTGTATTTAAAGATATTTCTAATCCAGGAGAAGCCGGTTTTCTTGAAATTTTTCTTCCTGTGTTTGTCATTTTTCCAATATTACTTTTTATCTTTTCAAAGAAATATAATTGGACAGATTGGAAGGAGAAATTAACAGGTCGTGTTGTTCAGCCAATTCCTGAAACCCTTCTTAATGAAGATGAAAAGACTATTAATTAAACCACATTAAATACTATTTTTCATGATAACAGCAGTAAAAACCAAAGTACCAACATACGATAAAATTCATTTGAAATTTAAATTAAACGGCCGCTATTATGATGCTGAAGATTTAAATGAAGTTGCATATTGTTTTATAAAAGAAGGCGAGCCTCATCAAAAAACTTTAGGAGACTTTTTACAAGCCTGGTTAGACAATAATGATTATGTAGAGGTGCAAACTTCGGGGTCTATAGGTGTCCCTAAAAAAATCAAAATTAAAAAGCAAGCCATGGTTAATTCTGCGATTGCCACGGGTAATGCATTTAATTTACGTCCGGGAGATAGCCTATTACATTGTCTACCATTTAATTTTATTTCGGGTAGAATGATGTTAGTACGTGCTATGATTTTAGGTTTAGAACTAGATGTTGTACCACCACGTATAACGCCTGTTTTTGATGAAACTAAAACTTACGATTTCTCTGCAATGATTCCGCCTCAGGCTGAAAACTTATTGCCTAAACTTCATCATTTTAAATCTTTAATTATTGGAGGAGCAGCAGCCTCTCATAAATTATTAGAAGATATTCAAGGTATAGAAACACAATGTTATTCAACCTACGGAATGACAGAAACAGTGAGCCATATTGCATTTAGACCTCTTAACGGACCAAATAAAACAGATTTTTATAAGGCCATGCCAAATGTAAAGGTATCTACTAATGAAAACGATTGTTTAGTACTTGAAGCTGATTATTTATTTGACGGTGAGCTAGTAACAAATGATGTTGCGATTATGCATTCTGAAAATGAATTTAAATTAGTAGGTAGAATAGATAATGTTATTAATTCTGGTGGATTAAAGTTATTTGCAGAACAAATAGAAAAACATTTAACAGATGGTATTTCAGAACGTTTCTTTATTGCTGGACAAGCTGATGAGAAATTAGGAGAGCGCGTAATTTTAGTTATTGAAGGTGAAGAACGAGATATAAATCCAAGTATTTATAAAAACCTTAAAAAGAATGAAATCCCAAAACAGGTGTATTTTGTCGATAAATTGGTAGAGACACCAAATAGAAAAATTCAACGTAAAAAGACGTTAGAGTTACTGAAATAAATTTGTTTTAGACTAAAAATAGAAAGCCACTAATGTATGAATTAGTGGCTTTTTTTATGAGTCAATCTTTTTAGAATTCATTAAAGTCTTTGTTTTAGGTTTCTTAGCGAAGTTGTAAAGTTAAAATGTTTTAAACCTAAAATTAAAGATTTTCCAACAACCAACAACCAACAACCAACAACCAACAACTAAACCTGTATTACGCCTAAATTAAACTTTTTCTCGATAGGGGCGTGGTTTGCTGCCTCAATTCCCACAGAAATCCAAGTACGTGTATCTAATGGGTCTATAATGCCATCGGTCCATAATCTTGATGCCGCATAATACGGCGATACTTGTTTGTCGTATCTTGATTTTATTTCATTAAAAAGTTCTGCTTCTTTTTCGGGTGTAATCGTTTCACCTTTTGCTTTTAAAGAAGCCGTCTCTATTTGTAACAAAACTTTTGCTGCCGAATTTCCACTCATAACCGCTAGTTCTGCACTTGGCCAAGCTACAATTAATCTTGGGTCGTATGCTTTTCCACACATGGCATAGTTTCCCGCGCCATAGCTGTTACCTATAATAATGGTGAATTTTGGTACAACCGAATTACTAACAGCATTTACCATTTTAGCACCATCTTTAATAATACCACCGTGTTCAGATTTAGAGCCCACCATAAAACCCGTAACATCTTGTAAAAACACTAAAGGAATTTTTTTCTGATTACAATTGGCAATAAAACGTGTCGCTTTATCGGCGCTGTCGTTATAAATAACACCACCAAACTGCATTTCGCCTTGTTTAGTTTTTACTAACTGCCTCTGATTTGCCACTATACCAACAGCCCAACCATCAATTCTAGCATAAGCTGTGATAATTGTTTTTCCGTAACCTTCTTTATATTCTTCAAATTCGGAATTGTCTACCAAACGAGAAATAATTGCCTTCATGTCATATTGGTCAGATCTTCCTTTTGGAAGTAAACCATAAATTTCTTCAGGATTTTCTTTTGGATCTAAAGCTTCTGCACGATTAAATCCGGCAGTATCGTAATCACCAATTTTATCAATTATAAATTTTATTTTATCAAGTGCATCTTTATCATCTTTAGCTTTATAGTCGGTTACACCACTTATTTCACAATGTGTAGTTGCTCCGCCTAATGTTTCATTATCTATAGATTCGCCTATGGCTGCTTTTACTAAATAACTACCAGCTAAAAAAATACTCGCAGTTTTATCTACGATTAGAGCTTCGTCGCTCATAATTGGTAAATACGCACCACCAGCAACACAACTCCCCATAACAGCAGAAATTTGGGTAATCCCCATACTACTCATTATTGCATTGTTTCTAAAAATACGACCGAAGTGTTCTTTGTCAGGAAATATTTCGTCCTGTAGCGGTAAATAAACACCTGCACTGTCTACCAAGTAAATAATTGGCAATTTGTTTTCAATAGAAATTTCTTGAGCACGTAAGTTTTTCTTCCCTGTAATAGGGAACCAAGCACCCGCTTTTACAGTGGCATCATTAGCAACCACAATACATTGTTTTCCTTTTATATATCCTATTTTTACAACAACTCCACCAGAAGGGCATCCGCCGTGTTCTTCATACATGTCTTCGCCAGCAAACGCACCAATTTCTATACTTTTAGAATTAGAGTCTAGTAAATAATCAATACGTTCTCGGGCAGTAAGCTTTCCTTTGCTGTGTAATTTTTCTATACGTTTTAATCCTCCACCAAGGCTTACTTTAGCAAATCTTCGTTTTAAATCGGATAGTAAAAGTTTATTGTAATCTTCGTTTTTATTGAAGTTGATATCCATGTAAAATCAATTTGTCGCTAAAGTACGAAAGTTTAAAAATATTTGCTATTAAATCCGTTACATGATATTTTATATTACATGGATATATTTACCTAGGTAATTAAAATAAATTTGTTGTATATTTGCTTTTATATAAATTCAATTAAAATGAAAAGAGACAAAATTATTTTTTATGTAGCTACAGGATTATTATCTGTAATCGTGTTATTTTCGGTAAGCATGTATTTTTTTAAACATGATGATGTTGCTTTAATGTTTACCAATTTTGGGTATCCATCGTATATTATTTACCCTTATGCAGTAGCCAAACTATTAGGATTATTTGCAATATGGAATCCGAATTTTAAAACCATAAAGGAGTGGTCCTATTCTGGATTTTTCTTTGCTTTTATCTTAGCATTTTTTGCACACGTTATGATTGGTGATGGAGGACAATTCACGGCATTATTAGCTTTAATCTTATTAATAGTATCTTATATATTTAATAAAAAAAACTCAGATTTAATATGAAACAGATCATCGCATTTGCAGGAAGTAACAGTAAACAATCTATAAATAAGCAATTAGTTAGTTATGCTTCCAGTCTATTACAAGAGGCGGAAGTAACCGTTTTAGATTTAAACGATTTTAAATTACCATTGTATGGTGTAGACCTTGAAGTTGAGTCAGGTATTCCAGAATCAGTCAATCGTATGATAGATGCTATTAAAAGCGCCGACGGACTTATTATATCGTTAGCAGAACATAATGGTGCATACACTACTGTATTTAAAAATTTATTTGATTGGATGTCTAGAGCAGAACCCAAAACATTTCATAACAAACCAATGTTGTTAATGGCAACTTCTCCTGGAGCACGAGGTGGGGCTTCTGTTTTAGAAATAGCTAAAGATAGGTTTCCACGTCATGATGCTAATATAGTAGCGGAGTTTTCTCTACCGTCATTTTATGAGAATTTTTCTGAAGGAAAACTGATTAATACCGCGTTAAACACCCAATTATTAAATGAAGTAAAACAGCTTGAAGCTGCTTTGTAACTATATAAATACCTGTAATTATGGGAGATTTTTCTAAAGACATCAATTCTACTTTTCCAAATAATAAGGTAAAAGCGATGTTAAACATAATGTTTACCGCAAATTGGATTAGTAGTTACCAAAATTCATTTTTTAAACCTTTTAAAATATCATCTCAACAATACAATATTTTAAGAATTTTAAAAGGAGCAGGAGAACCTTTAAAGGTACAAACAATAAAAGAACGCATGATTGAAAGGTCTCCAAATACCACACGTTTAATGGATAAATTGTATGCGAAACAATTAATAGACCGCATACCCTGTCCTACAGACCGCAGAGTGGTTCATGTAAAAATTACCGAGGAAGGTTTAGTGTTGCTAGAGCATATATCGAAAACTCAAAGAACAGATATTTTGAAAAATTTATCCGAAGATGAAGCAGAACAACTGAGTATGTTGTTAGATAAAATTAGGTAAACACAAATACGTTTTTAATTTAAAAGACAAATAAGATGAAAACAATAGTTCATAAATCAGATACAAGAGGATTCTCAAATCATGGTTGGTTACAAGCAAATCATTCGTTTAGTTTTGCAAATTGGTATAATGAAGATCGCGTTCATTTTGGCGCATTACGTGTCTTGAATGACGATGTTATTGCTCCTAAAATGGGGTTTGGAACACATCCGCATAAAAACATGGAAATAATTACCATTCCATTAGAGGGCGAATTGAAGCATAGGGACTCTATGGGGAATAAGTGGGAATCTGTTTTGCCTGGCGAAGTTCAAATTATGAGTGCGGGAACTGGTGTAGAGCATTCTGAAATTAATGGCTCGACGGATTCTCATTTAAGTTTATTTCAAATTTGGGTAATTCCGAATAAAGAAAATGTAGATCCACGTTACGATCAAAAAGCTTTTGAGGCTTCAGAACGTCGAAATTCATTACAAGTATTAGTATCGTCTATAGGTGATGATTTGGAAGGACCTTTAAAAATCTATCAAGATGCTTTAATTTCTAGAGTAGACTTAGATGAAAATCATGAGATAACTTATCAATTGAAAAGTAATAATCATGGTGTCTATGTAATGCTTATAAATGGTCGTGTAAATGTTTTAGATACTGAATTAAATACACGTGATGCTATTGGAATAAGTGAATTAACTGAGTTTAAAGTCAATGCAGAAGAGACATCTAGTCTTTTATTTATAGAAATTCCTATGCAATTTTAGTCGTAACAGCTGTTTTTTAGGGTTATATGACCTCAAAAAATGGACGTTAATCTTAACATCGAATTTTTATACATTTCAAAGTTTTTATTGTTAGAGGATTGTGTATTTATTTAATTTTATTCCATAAATATCCCCAAACCTATGAAACTAAAAAGAAAAATGTTATTCGTTTTTTTTGTTGCGCTCACGTATGCAACATATTCGCAAAATTCAAAAATTACTGAAATCCCAGACATTACAGAAATGGATTCTACTAGGGTAAGTTCCTGGATTATTGGAATTGGATTTAATGCTGTCGATGATACAGGAACTGTATTTGATGATGTGTTTGATGTCAATGAAGGTTGGAACGCTGTTCCATATCCGTCTAGATTAAGTTTTGGTCGCTATTATAAAAGTGGATTAGGACTAGAAGGTATCTTTACATATAATAGATACAAGGCTGGAAAGTTAGTCGATAATTTTCCTCTTGAAGAAGATGCCAACTATTTTGGTTTAGACACGAGACTGAGTTACGATTTAAATAAAATTATAGGAGAAACCGGTTGGTTTGACCCTTATGTTGGAGCAGGAGTTGGTTTTACAAGTGCAAATAAGAAATCGCGAGGAACTATCAACGCTGTAGTTGGTTTTAGAATATGGTTTACTGAAAATTTTGGAATGGATGTTAACTCCACTGGTAAATGGGGTATGAATCAAAATTATAAAAATCATAAGCAACACGCTATAGGTTTAGTTTATAGATTTATTGATGAAAAAGAATTAAGTAGAAAGAATCAAAAATTATTAGCTCTTCAAGAAGAATTGGCACTGGAGCAGATAAAAATAGAAGATTCTATTGCTCTTGTTAATCAACAGCAAGAAGAAGCTTTATTGTTAGCTCAGCAAGCAGCTAAACAAAAAGAAGATGAAGCAGAACAAGCTAGACTGGTGCAACTTGAGCAAGATAAACTAGAAGCTAAAAATATGGTACAGGGTGAAATTGATAGTCTAGAAAATTTATACTTTGCTTTTGACTCATATCAATTAACAAACACATCTAAAACAGAATTAAATAAATTAATTGGTATATTAAATACATACCCTGAAATAACTTTAGAAATTACGTCTCATACAGATTCTAGAGGTTCCAGAGCATATAACCAAACACTTTCAGAATCGCGGTTAAAAAGTACACTCGATTATTTATTTGATAATAGTATTGATGAGGATAGAATAGAAGGTAAAGCTTTTGGAGAAGATCAATTAATCAATTCGTGTAACGACGGTACAAAATGCTCGGAAGAAATGCATAAAGCAAATCGACGTTCCGAAATAAATATTGTTAAGTTTTAATTACATTATATAATATAAAGAACCCCTAAGGATTACTTGTAATTTTTAGGGGTTTTTCTTTATTATGAAGTTACTATCTGATTTTTAGAACGGTGTTTTCGCAAGAGAATAATACAAAATGCAATTAAAACACCAGATGCAGCCATTGCAGCTCCAACCCAATCGGCAGAGGTAAATCCATATCCCATGGCTATAGGAATTCCTGCAAAATATGCTCCAGAAGCATTACCTATATTAAAGGCACTTTGGTTTAAAGACGACCCTAAAGTTTCTGAACCCTTAGATGCGTTTATAATGGCAACCTGAATAGGAGTAGATAGGCAAAAAGTTACTGCGCCTATAATAAATGTCATGACAAGAACCATAACCTTATCTGATGCTAATATGGTATTTAAAGACAGACAAATTACCATGCAAACTAATGTAATAATAATAGCATATATTGGTGAAAATTTTTCAGCCAGTTTTGCTCCTATAAAATTACCGATAACCATACCTAATCCGGCTAAAATCATAGCGACAGAAACCATTTCTGCGGAGTGTCCTGCAACATCTGTAATTAATGGAGATATATAACTATACCAAGCAAAAAAGCCTCCGGTACCAATAGTGGTTAAGATTATAATTAACCATAACTCAAGGCGTTTGAAAATTTTTAAATCCTCTAAAAAATGCGTCTCAGATGATTGTTTCAATACAGGCATCCAGAGTTTTATGCTTAAAACGACTAATACACCTACAAAACCAACCAACAAGAAGGAGAGATTCCAACTAAAGTGTTTTCCTAAATATGTACCTAAAGGCACTCCTAAAAGATTTGCAAAAGTTAATCCACTAAACATAATAGCAATACCTTGAGCAGATTTTCCTTCTTTAGATAATTTTCCGGCAACAACGGCTCCAATTCCAAAGAAAGCACCATGAGGTAATCCCGATAAAAAGCGTAAAATTATAAAGGAGTTGTAACCTGTGGCAAATGCCGATAATGTATTGAAAACAGTAAACCAAACCATAAGTGCCATTAGAACCTTATGTGCAGGCCATTTACTGGCGATACTCGTTAAAATGGGGGCACCAACAACAACACCTAAAGCATAAGCTGAAATAAAATGGCCCGCTTTAGGGATGCTTATGTCGAATGCGATAGCTATTTCGGGCAAAATTCCCATAATTACAAACTCGGTTAAACCAATTCCGAATCCTCCTATAGCCAAAGAAAGTAGAGCTTTATTCATTTAATATTAATCTGAAAATAAACATTTATATAATGTTCAAATGTAAGTTGACTAATACAGAATTGATACCCGATAAACATAAAATATATGTTAATTCGTAAACTGTGAATTTAAATCCTAATATGGTATTGAATTATTAAATAATGTTTTATTGATTTGCATTTATTCTAGTTCTGGAATTGTCTGTTTTAGCGATTTTGTTTTTCAGCTATAGGTTTCTAATAAAATAAATAGACAATTAAATAATGGATAGCATAGTGGTAATGAAAGTGTAAAGAAACTAAGAACGAATAATTTAATATTAAATAATATGTAGAGATGTTAATTTAATATGATAATGTTAATACAAATAATCTAATTTTAGTCTTAAAAATACGATATTTGTATTTGAATTTGCGCAAAGGATAGAAGTGGCATCCTTTTTTAATGCTTTTTAATTAAAAAAAGATATAACGGATAGCCTGACTTTTTTAGTGGTTATTACTAAAAAAGATGCGCCCTAAAAGAAATAAGATTTACATATTATGGCAATGAATAAAAATACAGTTTTAGCTTGGGCAACAACTATTATGATTATAGTAGGATTAGGTTTAATAGCACTTGGGGCTTTTAGGTATAACGATGTCGCAGGTTGGGGATTTGCCGCGGTTGGCGTGGGATTTTTTGCTATTGCTTGGGTATTTAACGCATTAAAAGGTAGAGTATAATTATGAGCGACGATAAGAAAGTCATTTTTTCAATGTCTGGTTTAACCAAGACATTTCCGGGAGCTAATACACCGGTTTTAAAGAATATTTATTTAAGTTTTTTCTACGGAGCAAAAATTGGGATTTTAGGTCTTAATGGTTCTGGTAAATCTACGTTATTAAAAATTATAGCTGGAGTTGATAAAAATTTCCAAGGTGATGTTACTTTCCTTCAGGATTATTCTGTTGGATATTTAGAGCAAGAACCACAACTTGACGAAGATAAAACGGTAATAGAAATTGTTCGTGAAGGTGCAGCAGAAACAGTTGCTATTCTTGACGAATACAATAAAATAAACGACATGTTTGGGTTAGAAGAAGTTTATTCTGATGCAGACAAAATGGATAAATTAATGGCACGCCAAGCAGAGCTTCAAGATCAGATTGATGCCTCGGATGCTTGGGAATTAGATACCAAATTAGAAATTGCCATGGATGCCTTACGTACTCCAGACGGTGATAAAAAAATTAGTGTGCTTTCTGGAGGGGAACGTAGACGTGTAGCGCTTTGTCGTTTACTATTACAAGAACCAGATGTATTACTTTTAGATGAGCCTACCAACCACTTAGATGCAGAATCTGTGCATTGGTTAGAGCATCATTTAGCGCAATATAAAGGAACTGTAATTGCTGTAACGCACGATAGATATTTCTTAGATAATGTTGCTGGTTGGATTTTAGAACTGGATAGAGGTGAAGGAATTCCTTGGAAAGGAAATTATTCATCTTGGTTAGACCAAAAATCTAAACGTATGGCTCAAGAAAACAAAACAGCTTCTAAACGTCAGAAAACTTTAGAACGTGAATTAGATTGGGTACGTCAGGGAGCTAAAGGTCGCCAGACGAAACAAAAGGCACGTTTAAAGAATTACGATAAAATGATGAGTCAGGATCAGAAACAACTTGACGAAAAATTAGAAATCTATATTCCTAATGGGCCACGTTTAGGTACCAACGTTATTGAGGCTAAAGGCATCAGCAAAGGATTTGATGATAAATTGTTATATGAAGATTTAAACTTCAATTTACCTCAAGCTGGAATTGTTGGAATTATTGGTCCGAATGGTGCTGGTAAAACAACTATTTTCAGAATGATTATGGGAGAACAGGAACCTGATAAAGGTTCTTTTGAAGTAGGAGAGACTGCTAAAATTGCATACGTGGATCAAAGTCATACAAATATTGATCCTGAGAAAACCATTTGGCAAAACTTTAGCGATGAGCAAGAGCTTGTTTTAATGGGCGGAAAAGAAGTTAATTCTAGAGCCTATTTAAGTCGATTTAATTTCTCTGGTGGCGAGCAAAATAAGAAGGTGAAGTTACTATCTGGAGGAGAACGTAACCGCTTACATTTAGCAATGACACTTAAAGAAGAAGGTAACGTGTTACTTTTAGATGAGCCTACCAACGATTTAGATGTAAATACATTACGTGCGTTAGAAGAAGGTTTAGAGAATTTTGCTGGTTGTGCGGTAGTAATTAGTCACGACAGATGGTTCTTAGATAGAATTTGTACACACATTTTAGCATTCGAAGGCGATAGTCAAGTATATTTCTTTGAAGGTAGTTTTAGTGAATACGAAGAAAATAAGAAAAAACGTTTGGGTGGTGATTTAATGCCAAAACGTATTAAGTATAAAAAATTAGTGAGATAATAGTATCTCAATAAAGTTAGAATAAAAACAGCCAACTGATATGAATCGGTTGGCTGTTTTTGGTTTTTACAATTTCCGTATTAGTTAGAACTATATAAATGTCCTGAAGTAAAATTGGAATGTTTAAAATTTTTATCGTCTGTGTCTAAAACGTTAAAATTTGAAAGACGTTCGTTTTCGGCTTTTAATTTATAGGTATTTCGTATTCCTAAAATTAATAATACTAAAAAGATTATTACAGATAGGGCTAACCCAATTATAATAGTCTTTTCTACAGTTAAAAGCCCGATTTTGGTTAATAGTTCGGTTTGAAACATGATAGGTTATTTTATATTAGACTAATAGCGAGGTAAATATAAAATAAAATATCTAAAACATAAAAATTATAAAGACTTAATTTTCTGGATACCAGTTAAGTAATGTAACTTTTATAGATTTATTCTTAGCATCTATTAATGTTTTAAATTGATTAACATCGCTTAAACCATTAGTACCACGATAATGGTAAGGAATAACTTCTTTTGGTTTAAAATCTAATACCGCACTTGCTGCACTTTCTACAGGCATGGTATACGGTAAATTCATACAAACAAAAGCGATATCAATATTTTTTAAGCTACGCATTTCTGGAATATCTTCTGTATCACCCGAAATATAAATACGTTCGTCGTAATTGTTTAAAATGTATCCATTTCCACGACCTTTAGCATGAAATTTAAGCGCTTCTGGTCGCAAATTGTACATTGGGATAGCTTCAATTTTTAAGTGAGCATACTGTTTGGTTTCACCATTACTAATAACTATAGTTTGCTGTCTTAAGTTATCGGTGAATTTATCGGCTACAGCTTGAGGAGCAAAAATTTTGGTATGTTGCTTGACAATTCCTTCTACAGTTTCTAAATTTAAATGATCTCCATGAATATCTGTAATCAAAATTAAATCGGGTTCGTTTTGTCCTTTAAAAGCATCTACACCTCCAACAGGATCTACGTAGATGGTTTTATCGTCTATTTGCAAAATATAAGTAGCGTGAGAAATGGGAGTGATTTTAGTATTATGCTCTTGTTCAAGCATTGTTTCAGGCTCTGTGAATTGAGTTGCAGGCTTAAAGCTGATTAATGTTGCTGCAACAATAAATAAGCTAAATAGATATTTGTGTTTCATGATTTTAAGATTTAAATAATAGATGAATACTGTGCGACTTATTTGGAATGTGCTTGAATAAAATCTGTAATTAAATAGGTGTTTAAACTACCAATGTGTTCGGTGTTTAGATCTGTTACTTGAGTTTTATAGATGTGCAAATATTGAACATGTTCTTGCTTTCCAAAGTAATGTACAAATTGCCGTACTTTTTTTAAACTAAATCCTCCAATGCATGTTGGTTTATTTGTTACTTCTTCTATGGTGTTACAATCTATTTCAATTCCAATTGGTTTGTCTTCCACATAAGATAATGCCCGTTTCATTTCTTTTTTGAAAGATGTGGTTTGTCTTATTTCCATAGCATCATAAGAACTAAAATGAATATGATTCAATTTCGTTATAGTTTTTAAAATGGTATTGGAGAGGTGAATTTCTTGTAAACCAAACATAAAGTAGGTGTCTAGAAATCCTTCAGAAAATGCGTAAGTAAAGCCGTTTCTGCTGTGTCTGCCTTCTTCTGGTTTAAAATTACTATGTGTGTCTAAATTTATAGCACTTATTTGTGTGTTTGCCGCAAGTGCACTACCTTTAATATTACCATAAGCATTATTAGGACCGCCACCAATAACAATAGGTGTTTTACCTGCTTTTTTTATGGTATAAATTAAATGGGTTACATGTTTATCTATTTTAGATACAATTTTTCTAGCTTTAGAGAGTTGTTTATCTATGGAGCAATCTAACTCATTAATTTTAGTAAGTTCTTTTTCGAAACATAAATGTCCTAGAATTAATACATGCTCTGGATTAGTAAATTCGTTTTTTTGAATATTTAAGAGAGATTTTAAGGTGTCTTCCCAAATAGACGATGTTTTTCTAGTACCAAGGTTAGCGAAATCACCAATGGTTTCTGGTAATCCAATTAAAACGTATTTAACATCTAAAGTTTCCAAATGCTCGTATATATTGCAGGCTGGAGGACATAAGTGAACATGCTCTCCAAATTTAGATTCGAAAGCACGAATGTTTAAAAGTCTTGAAAGATCAGAATTGTTAAAAAAAACAAGTTTATCCATTATAAATACGGTTAATTAAAACTTAAAAATAAAGTTTTTTTTGTTTTAAGAACTTAAATTTAATATTATTAAAAATAATTAAAACCAAGAACTGAATAAGCAGTTAGAAATTAAGAAATTATAAACAAACTATGGAACAAAATACATCTAATAACGGATTAAAAGTAGCTTTAGGGATCGCTTTAGTTTTATTTTTAGGAACTGCGTTTTATACCTTCGATTTAATGAAGAAGAAGAATGAAACAGAGGCACAACTTAAAGAAGAGAAGCAATTGGTGATGACAGATTTAAGTAATATGGCTAAGCAATACGACCAAGCTATAAGCGAGAACGACATAGCTAATAATAATTTAATTGAGGCTAGAGGTCGTATTCAAGGATTAATGGATTCTCTTGAAATTTCTGAAACTAACGTAAAAAGCTTATGGAAATACAAGCAACAATATTTAAATATGCAAAAGGAGATGAATGCCTTGTTAGCAGAAAACGATAAGTTAAAATCTGAAAACAATATGCTAGCGACTTCTTTAGACAGCACGCGAACTCGATTGGAAGAACGCAATGTATTTACAGACTCATTACTTGTTCAAAATACTGCATTAGCAGAAGTCATGGAAAGTGCTGCTGTTTTAAATACTGTTGGTTTAAAAGGTTTTGGAGTTATAGAACGTAATTCAGGAAAATTAATACCAACAGAACGTGCTAGACGTACCGATAAACTTCGTGTTT